>ONFF01000015.1 GCA_900317055.1 uncultured Bacteroidales bacterium
GTCTCTCCAGCGGCCACCTCTGTAAGTGGAGTTGCCATTCTGTGACTTGATGACAGTACCGGCCGGGTCAGACAAAGCGGCAACGAGGGCGTTTTGCAGATCTTCTTTGGTGATTTCGACATAGGTCGACACCCAGTTCGTGCCTGCGGCCAGTTCGATGGTCTGAGTGACAGTCTGAGAAGTTTCTTCCTTCACATAGAGATAAACAGGGTGTTGAGAAGCTGAACTATAGCACGAGAACAGATTGGCACTGCTGTTATATTGCATCACATTACGGTTGCTACTTTGAGATGCAACAATACTGGCAATATTATCGGTATCGAAAGTAATTTCCCATTCGCCATTATGATCGCTATCAAGTTCAGATTCTGTCTTCAAATGATTTGAACCAGAAGCTGCAGCGTAGAGATAGCCAGGCGTTCTTGCATCATAGATGGAGTAGAATCCATCAGCGGCAAGACTACTTATAGTGAACTCGTAAACCTCTTCACTTGACACAGTAGCTGTTGTACCATTAACAGCAATTCCTACAGCAGCACGGTTGTTGTTATTCTGTTGACCCATAGCATAATAATTACCATCACCTTGGCCGACAATGATATAGGTCTTGCCTGACTCGATAGTCGTAGCCAAAGTATAGGTGGCAGGCTCGAATGGAGGCACATAGGCAGCCTGTGTAACAGTGACCAAATCGGAATAGACATACACTGCTGGTGGAACCAACGCCCCATCTCTGCTCTTTAGGTCAACATCATCAAGCACAGCCCCGTCTCCAACCTTGAAATAAGCTATGCGAGCTTCACCTGTATTGGCTTGGACGACATAATGAACATTGTAATCGGAATCGAGTTCAGCAGTAATCCAGTCGTAAGTGGCATTGGTTACACCATCTGCAGCATAGAAATACACATCACAGTAGCTACCCGAAAAGTTCTGGTAGGTCACATTGACACTGCCTTCACCACCTTCAGCAGCCACTTCAATGTTATAAGTGTCAAGCGTAATAGAAGACTCGGGCTCAGTGTATCCGTTAAGCGCAATATTACCCAAACCGACATTGCCGGATGCTTTATTGGTATAAATCCACTTGATGTAGCGGACATTTTCGCCCAAGTTGGGGAACTCTTCATCTTGAGTACCAATAATTTCAGTGTAGACAGCCAAATCGGTATAAGTTACGCCGTCCTCAGAAGTCTGCACAGTGAAGGTGCCGCCTGAGAAACTGTTGTTCTTGATTTTGAAAGTGAGAGTGCCAGGACGCTCGTTGAACTGAAGCAGCAACCAGTCGCCAGTGTCATTAAATTTCAGATAGGGAGCGCTGTTATAATCACTGCCCAAACCTTCCTGGTAGAGACCGTCAGTTTCTTCAATGGCTGCTATACCTAGGTTGAATTCGAAGGGCAATTCAGCATAGGTAGGAGCCACGTATGCTGCTTGGTTGATAGTGACAAGGTTGGAATAGATGTTGCCAGAATACACCTTTAAATAAGCCGTGCGAGCTTCACCATTGTTGGCACTTACGGTATAGGCAATGTTATCTTCATCGTTAACTTCAGCATCAATCCAGTCGTAGGAAACAGCTTCTCCTTCGGCATCACAGAAATAGATATTTGCAACAATCTCGTCAATGTTTTGATACGTCACCCCAATAGTGCCTTCAGCACCTACAGCGGGTACATTAACAGTAGCAGTAGAAACGGCAATAGAAGGCTCAGCAACTTCCTCAATATCATTGGCACTGCGAGGAAGTATCTCCTTAGTGTTGTTATATTGCTGATACACACCTGTGATGTTGTAGATCTTACCATTTTCAAGGGGTTCGAAAGCATATAGCGAATTGTAAACTTGAAGGGTAGTCGTGCCATCTGTAAGATAATACTTGTTATTGTTCACGCTACAAGTCAGGCCATCAAAATAGACCAAAGCACCCGTGTTGACACCCGCAAGGTCAGCCATAGCAATGCTGGTTGTTGTGACAGTACCTCCTTCCGTAATCGTCAGGTCTGTGGCCGTCACATTGAGAAGTTCTGCAAAGCCATTGTATTTCTTCAAGGTGCAAGACACGGCAGCACCCGAAAGGATGCTACCTGCCGAATAGACTTGATCCAAGCCTCCGTTATTATCAAAAATGACAAAACCGTTGCCGTTGTTATCGGTGACAAACACGTTCTTGCCATTGGAGGTAACACCAGAAACCACCCAATTGTTAAAGGTAACCAAAACATTTGTTTCAGTATCTGTAGCGGCAGCAAACAAAGCAGGAATGGTTGTATAACTTTCAGATACACCCGCTTGAGTAACCGTGACATCCTCGGTGGCTAAGATTTCGTTATTCTTCACATAATTCAGCGTAACGGTGGCAGTACGAACTGTGGTTGTGTTATTGGCATCGCAGGTGAAAGGGATGGAGTTGGCACCAACTGCGCCAAGCACAAAGTTGCTAATAGTGGCACCCGTGGCAACTACCGTCTCCAATGTTGCACCTTCCACTGTGTTGCCGATGGTATAAGTTATATCACCAGAAGTGGCAGTATAGTCAATGCTTACATTATCAGCAGTTATGACGGGGTCAGGAGTTGCGTTCAAATCAACGGTAACGACAATTTGAGTGGCACGAACTTGAGCTCCTGAGGCTGTGAATGAAACCTCTTGAGCGCTACCTGTCCATGTGCCATTGTTTCCATCGGTAGTAAAGCCTGCCATATCACCAAAACCACTTGCAGGGTTACCTGATGTACAAGTAAACACAATACTAGTAATTGTGCCATTTTGAGTGCTGAAAGTAGTGTTGGAATTCTTGTAGAGTCGGTATTCAGAACCATTGCCAAGGATACCATTGTCACAAGTAAAGGTCACGCCATCCTTGGTAATAGAGCCTGCTCCAGCGGAAACATTATTCAAATCCTTATCTACAGCAGCAACAAATGTCACATCACCACCTGTGAAAGGAGTGCTATCGGTAACAACAAACGAATAAGTGGTTGAAGAAGGAAGATATTGTCCTCCAACACCGGCATAGGCGGCGGTGATAGTAGTAGTACCTGCGGCAACAAGTGTCACCTCACCATTTGAATCGATAGTAGCAACATTTTCATCGCTGGATGACCAAGTGACAATAGCACCTGCGATGGCTTGACCATCAGCCGTACTCACCGTTGCACTCAACGAACCAGCCTCTGTGGTGGTGTAAACATCGGTGTTGGTGATGCCCGCATCATCAATAGCGACTTGAGTAGCAACGGCCGTTGAAGTGCTGGCTGAGAAATTAATAGTGGCGCTTTCAATACCCACCTGATTTGAAGAACTACTAAAGGTAATTCTGACAGCATTTGTTCCTTCAGGCAAAGAAGAGCTGGAAATAGTAAAATTGTTGGAAGTAACATTTGTTGAGGTGAAGTTGGATCCACCATCAGTGCTGTAATGCAAAGTGATAGTTTGGGCTTTGGTTCCCCACTGACGGCAAACAAAAGTAGCCGAAGTGATGTTATTTGTTAAATCATTGAGCACCAAGGAAACCGGTTGTCCTTTAGTTACAGGAATGTCAGTAATCGTTTGAGTGTTTCTGTTTGCAGCAGCAAAAGTAACTGTAGCATCATCATACTCAACAACATGTTGTGAATAAGACGATCCCCATTGATTAAAATCAGGAATTTCAGAAAAGTCATAAGTGACTTCTGTTCTTGTTTGTCCCCTCATCCCCATCGGAATGGCGAGGAACGCTAGCAGCGCGAAAGCCGCTGCCAGGATTGTAAATCTCTTTTTCATTGTGTTGAATGTTTAATGGATTGATATTTAATTGATTGTTTGTATTTTACAATTGCCCACAATTATGCAATTTAACGAGCGCAAATATAGGGATTAATTGGATAGTATAATGGCAGAGAAATCCGCTTTTTTCGTTTTTTTATCAACGTTTTATCAACATTGTTGATAACTTTTTTTGAAGCTTTCGTGCAAAAAAAAGAGACGGCGCAACGCACCGTCTCTGATGGATTAATGTGTGTGACAATGTTTACTTCAACAACACCTGCGGTCCCATATTGAAATAGATGTCGGTGGGGATACCGGCTTCATTCACACGGTCGAGGTCGGCCTGCAATTCGGGCTTGATGACAGTCATCTCACCCATCCAAGCCTTGGTGGCTTCATAGTCGCCATTGCCTTGGTGTTGAAGGATGTCGCCAGCCAGTTTCTCAACAGCCACTTTCATCTTTTCGAAATCGATGGCATACTTGCCTTGCTCGTTACGAACAAATGCGCCTTCATTCTGGAAGTAATTGAAGGTAAGCATGTTGGCTTTGCCGTGGGCACTGGCGGCACCGAAACGCACCGAGCGGAAGATGCCCGCCATGAAGGTGGTGTAGTTGTCTTCCATCGTGGTGTTGGTGTACTCGCCCATCTCAGCCAGTTTGGTCACGAGATAGAGACCCAATACGTCAGCTTTAGCTTCCTCAAGGGCATTGTACTGGTTACCCAGAGCCTCGCGGACGGTGCCTTTACCCGTGATAGTGTTCTTGATGCCCATGCCGTGGGCAGTCTCGTGGAACATCACATTGGCAAAGAAGGCATCAAACTTGATGTGTTCCAGCGACTCGGGGGTCATCAATTCCTTGGAGATGGGGTCAAGGATCTTGTCGAACTTGGCCTGCATAGCGTTCTTAAGCTGGAGTTTGCGGGTACCGCGTTGCAGCTGCACGCGCTCATCATTGGGCAGGTTGATGGCAATGGTCTTGCTGTTGGCGTTGCAGTCACCAGCGTAATAAACCACATCATAAGCAGCCAAGTCAACATCAGAGCCAGGCACTTCTTTCTTGTACTGTGCTGGCACAGGCAACTGCTTCTGCAATTTAGGCACAAATGAGGCATAACGAGCCAGTTGCTTGGTCCACTCTTGGTCCTTGACAAGGATAAAGGCTTCGTGTGAGGCCTTGATGCCGTAGCGGGCATCAGTGTAGTTTTCGATAGGGCCAATCACCATGTCGATGTTGTTGTTGCGCACATCCATCCACTGCATGTCGCTCTCAAGGTAATCATCGGTA
Source organism: uncultured Bacteroidales bacterium (assembly GCA_900317055.1). Classification (GTDB taxonomy): domain Bacteria; phylum Bacteroidota; class Bacteroidia; order Bacteroidales; family F082; genus Limimorpha. The sequence goes on from ONFF01000015.1 coordinate 5,040, forward strand.
CGGAGAGCCTGAGCGCGGAGTTTCAGATAGGTGGCAAACTCCTTGTCGCCAGCCAGTTCAGAGGCTTTATCGAGCAAGGTAGCGGCCTTCTCAATTTGTTCAGCGAAATAGTCGTGATACCACACGCATTTCAATGCGCCATTCTCGTCGCGGACGATCATGGTGTATTGGCTGGTCTTGTTCGGGTCGTCGAAGGCATTCCACTCCTCCTCTGTCATGTCGGCAGGATAGAATTGGGCACCAGCAGGTTTTGCACCAATGCCTTCAACGAAAGGTTTGTTGCCATCAAGGCCATCCCAAGGACCGTAGGCGATAGTGGCCAGCTTCTTGATGTCGGCATTGTCACCGATTTTGGCCATCAGTTCATCCTTGTCACCATAGTTCTCGTTCCAGAAGAGGCCGTCCATGATGTCGGCGGCTTCGAAGAGCAGCGGCAACATTTGTTTCTCGTTGTCGCTGAGGTGATCGATTTTGGTTGTCAGAGTGTACTCGGCGTACTTGTCTGACAGGTGAGTTTGTTCTTGAACAGGCTCTTGAACCGGTTCTGGTTTCTTGTTGTCGCAAGCGGTAAATGCAACGGCTACCATAGCGACTAATGCAAAGTACTTGATTTTCATAATGTATGATTTAAATTAAACTAATAATTCTTCTATTTGGGATTCCTTTAGGAAATGAAGTCAATGTCTATTTCAATTTGCGGTAGTGCAAGTCACGAAAGGTATGTTACCCTAACGAGATTGTTGCAGGCTCTTGAAGCCATGTCATCCCAGCGATGGGTGGCCAATGGCATGGGATCTATGGTTTCAAGAGCCGTCAAACAAAGGTTATTACCTCATTGTACCGCCTCCCATAGATTCCCTTCCAACGCACATCCCCATGTTGGAATGACATGGAAGGCTAGCGCTTACTAACATCCAATTGCCCTCGAAATCACCAAGCGGAGGATTTCGGAGGTGCCTTCGCCGATTTGCAGGATGCGCTGGTCGCGATAGAAGCGTTCCATATCGAACTCCTTCAGCAGGCCATGACCGCCCATCACTTGAACGGCTTTGTCGCAGACCTCAGCTGCCACTTCGGAGCAATACAACTTCGCCATCGCCGCCTCCTTGCCGAAAGGACGGTGCTGGTCTTTGAGCCAGCAAGCATGATAGAGCAGTCCTCGTGCAGCTTCAATCTTCATGGCCATGTCGGCCAACTTGAAACTCACGGCCTGGAACTTGCATACAGGCTTACCAAACTGCACACGCTTCTTGGAATATGCCAAGGCCATCTCGTAGGCACCTTGTGCACAACCCAGACCCATGGCAGCTATCGACAAGCGGCCTGAATCAAGCGTGGCAAGCATAATATGGGAACCTTCTCCAGGTTGGCCCAAAATACAATCCTCGGGAAGTTTCACATCATTGAAGATGAGTTTACCCGTGTTGGAGGCACGCCACATCATTTTGTCGTGCATAGGCGTCTGGGTGAAGCCTTCCCGTTTGTTCTCGACCAACAAAGCCGTAAACTCCGGTTTGCCATCTTTTTCTCCCGAAACAGCCTGCACAGTAGTACCCAGGCTGATGGGTGTCGCACTGTTGGTGATAAAAATCTTAGAACCATTGAGATGCCAAAACGTGCCGTCAAACTTGGCGGTCGTCTTGGTGCCTCTTGAGTCGCTACCTGCGTCTTCCTCGGTCAGGCCGAAACCCCAAAGGCGATCTTTACATAGCTGAGGCAAATACTTGCGTTTCTGTTCCTCTGTGCCGTAGTCTTTAATAGGGCCGATACCCAAAGAATTGTCGGCAGCAATGGTAGCTGCGGTGGAGCCGTCCACGCGGGCAAGTTCCTCCACAGCGATAATATAACTCAGATTGTCAAGCCCTTGACCACCGTATTCCTTCGGGACGGTCATGCCCAAGAGACCTTGTTCGGCCATCTTAAGGGTCAAGCCAACATCGAAATGCTGGTCTTCGTCGTTTTCGCGGGCGACGGGTTTCACTTCCTGTTCGGCGAAGTCGCGCACACGCTGGCGGAGGGCTTCCTGTTCTTTTGTGAGGTCGAAATTCATGTGTTTGTTATTTGTTAGCTTTCAGCTATCAGCCTTCAGCTTTATAACACCAATACTGATAGCTGAGGGCTAACAGCTGATTACTGAATTATTATTCCAACTCAATTAACTGCATTTTATTGTCAACCATTTGGCCTTCTTCAACAAAAATCCGTTTCACCTTGGCCTTTCCTGCAGCAACGATATTGTTTTCCATCTTCATTGCTTCCACCACCATCATTATCATTCCCTCCTTCACCTCATCGCCTTCCTTAACATTGATTTTCACAACCTTGCCAGGCATAGGCGACACCAATTTCGATTTGTCATTCACCGACTCCTTGCATGCATAGTCCAAGGTGTCGTTCAGTTGGTCGGTACGATAGCAATTGAAATTGAGGCCATGGAAATTGATGATGGTCTTCTGTTCATTGTTCACCGAACAATACACGGTCTCGGTGCGCCCATTGAGCATAACCTTGAGCTGTCGGTTTTCGTACTGGATAAACTCTACCGCGAAAGGTGTCTCCCCTACCGTTCCATTAATCCTGCCAGCCTCAGCGTCGCTGATATTGACTGGTATCTTTTTACCTTCCACATCTACGATGAGTTGCATGTGGTAACGCCAATAGCCGATTTCCTCCCAAACATTTTCAGGTTGATGTTCGACATGCTTTTTGCAGAAGTCATACATCAAGAAAGCGGCCACGATGTCATTCACATTTTGGGCGTTTCGGCTATCCTCCAATGCTTTGATCAAACCATCCTGATGTGTGGCACAAAACGATGTATCTATCTTATTCTCAATAAAATCCTCGTTTTTTATCACTTCCCAAAGATAGGCCTTGTTGGTAGTCAAACCTTGGATAATGAATTCCTTCAAGGCACGACGGGCGGTTTCGATGGCACTCTGACGGTCTTTCGCATGACAAGTCAACTTGGCAATCATCGGGTCATAGGCTTCTGATATCGCGCAAGGCCCATCAATACTGCTGTCGACGCGAGCGCCACGCACTTGGGGTTCATGGTATGCCGTCACCTTGCCTGGCGTAGGCAGAAAACCATTGGCCGGGTCTTCAGCATAGATACGCAATTCGATGGCATGACCTTGAGGCTGGATGGCCTCTTGCGTCCAGCCCATCTCTTTCCCTCTCGCGATGCGAATTTGTTCTTCAACAATGTCGATGCCCGTACGCATTTCAGTGACAGGATGCTCCACTTGAATGCGGGTGTTCATCTCCAAGAAATAGAAACTCAAGTCCTTGTCGACCAAAAACTCCACCGTACCCGCATTATGGTAACCAATCGCTTTGCAAAGCTTGACTGCGGTCTCACAAATCTGCTGGCGTTTTTCCTCAGTCAGCGTAGGCGACGGTGATTCCTCAATGATTTTCTGGTAGCGGCGTTGTATGGTGCATTCGCGTTCATGCAAATGAATGATGTTGCCGTGATGGTCGGCCAAAACCTGCACTTCGATATGACGCGGGGTTTCGATATACTGTTCAATGAAGACCGTGCCGTCGCCAAAATACTTCTCAGCCTCACGTGAGGCGCGTTCCAACTCGGATTTCAAATCTTGCTTTTCCCAAACAATGTGCATGCCTTTACCACCACCACCGGCTGCCGCCTTGATAAGAACAGGATAAGGCAAAGAATCGGCCATCTGAAGAATTTCTTCATGGCTACCCATCATGCCAAAGGTGACAGGAATACCATGCTTGACGGCAATTTTCCGGGCTTCTATCTTGTTGCCCATCAATCGCATTGAATTAGCATCAGGGCCAATAAAAATCAAGTTGTTGGCTTCACAAGCTTCGGCCAGTTCGGGACTCTCGGAGAGAAAACCGTATCCAGGATGAATGGCATCGGCACCCGAATCCAAAGCCGCATCAATGATTTTACGGACATTGAGATAGGTGTCTTTCAAAGTTCCATTGCCCAAAGGATAAGCCTCGTCAGCCATGCGGCGATATAAGGCATTGGCATCGTTGTCGGCAAAAATCGCGACAGAGGTGATATGCAGTTTCCGCAATGTCTTTATGACGCGCACTGCAATTTCGCCTCGATTGGCAACTAACACCTTATTGATTCTTTTGCTGTTCATAGAAATCAAAATGATAGCGCAAAAATACAAAAAGAAAGACAACCTTTACAGATTGTCTTTCTTTTTTGTGATTGTTTGAAAAGACGTTGTGCGCAACGTCTCTACGAACAACATTAGTACACCATGAACTTCACGCTGTTGTTCTTGGCACCCTGGTTGAGACGCAGGATGTAGGAACCTGAGCTGAGGTTCTCGGCATTGACGTTGATTTGCTGTTCGCCTTCGCTCATGCGACCCATGTTCTGGTTCATCACCATGCGGCCCGTCATGTCGAACACTTGGTAACTGACATTGCAGCTTTCCTTGAGGTCGAAGCTGAGGGTGGCTTGGCTGCTGACCGGGTTGGGATACATGTTCAGATTGATGTTGATGTCGTCCGAATTCTCAGAGACACCAGCGAAATCCTTCTTATAGTTTTCACAGCGGAAAACACCTCTACCATAGGTGGCGGCATAGATGATGCCTGTATTCTTCACGCCAGGATATTCTGTCACGAAGTCGCCTTCTTCGGTGTGGTTCACAGAAACGGCATCTTCTCTATAGGCACGTTGTTGCTTGAGTTCCAAAACCGGAATCTCTCCCATGGCCTGGCTGTCGAAAGTCCAAGCGCTGAGGTCCTTCGTTCTGTAGATACCGCGTTCAGTACCAATGATGACATCGCCAGTGGTCATATCAATGACTGAAGAGTAGACGGGCATCTTAGGCAGGTTGCCTTGCTTGGAGACGAAAGTGGGTTCTTCGGCCATAGCGTTGGTGCTGTAGAACACGTAAGCCTCGTTGCCATAGTTACCACAGGTGATAAAGACCTTATTGTTGTCGCGAGGATCAACTGCAACAGAAGTAACACACTGACCATCGATAGGCAGTATGATTTGGGTAACGGTAGCGGCATACAGTGAATCGGTGATGCTGCCTGTGTGCTCATCGACGACGCTGTTCAAGCCAGAAATGCGGAAGAACTTACCATCTTTGAAGCCAACAAATGCATTGTCACCATCAGCCGTAATATCCATGCACAAGGGATCGCCTTTGAAAACGCCACCATTATTGCTCTTATCAGCAAGCAGGTACCATTTAGCCTCCTTGTCAAACTGCAACGGGGTGCGTGTCATAAAGAAGCCATCGGTATAAGCGAGGAAGAAATAAGAGGTGATAGGATCGTGTACTTCGATGGAGTCACCAGCAGCAAGAGGAGCAGTCAGCGTATAATCGAAAGGATACTTATTGTTACTAATAACCTGAACGGTGGTACCAGCATTCTGAACTTGTCCTGTCTCATTGAAATACCAAGCAGTCTCAGGGTTCAGTTGGTTATTGTAGTTTTCATGCAGCACGAAAGGTACGCGATAAGAGGTTGAACCCGTGGCGGCAGAAAGAGCGGAAGTGAAGTTGGATGACACCCAGTCTTCACCAACAGTTTCGGAACGAGCAATCCACGGCACCTTATGATCTCCTTCGTCTCTACGATGATAGCTCACAAAAATCGTATTGGAATTGACCGTGGAGAATGTGCAAGAACCAGCATCTGCACCATCCGTATACATACCCATGTTGGCATCGGTTCTAGGATTGATCCAATAACCTGTTTCAAGAGAATTGCCATTGGCATCGCCAGGAATATACACTGTGCCATGGTCGAGACCAGCAGCCATAACGCGAGTATCCTTACCAGAGATACCGATACTGAACATACGGGTGGTGATGTAGTTGCGGTTGCAGTTGCTGAAAGAGAATCTGCCCGTAGCCTTATAGATACCACCATCGGTGCCCACATAGCATTCTTGGCTATTCTTGGGGTTGAAGACCATGGCATGGATACCGACATGAATGTAACTTGACAGATAGTAGTATGACTGACTCGTCAACTGAGTGGCAAGATAGTAACCATTGTTTTCCGTGGCCCTCAATGACCAGAGGTTGTAACCAAGCACATAGAGGAGATTGGCATCTTCAGGATCAACAACGATACCATGATTGTAGAGGCCAGCGCCATCATAGATGTTATGGCCTTGAGCAGGATTTGTAGTCACGGCAGGGAAAGCCACACGCCAGGTTTCGCCCTTGTTAGTGGAGACATAAACGCCAGTGTGAATGCCATTCGTGCCGATTAAACTGACATAGATGGTGTTCGCATCAGATGCAGCGATGGCAAGGTCAATCATTCCACCATCCTCACCTTGAGGCAGAAGACTATCGCCTTGCAGAGCGTTGGTTGTACCAGAATGATCCTCCAGATGATTAATGTCACGGCCAACATAGACATGACCGTCAACAGCAGCAACAATAGTATTGTCACTACCGACCTTTACGGAAACTGCTTTACCTTCAACGGCAGTAGTCCAGTTGCGTCCACCATCGTTTGAGCACATCAAGCCTTCGTTGGTGGCTGCCAACACCTTATCACCAGCGACAGCAAGGTCGTTGACGAACATCCAAGCATCTTCAGTGGGAGCTACGACTTTTTCGAACACATCGTTAACGAGTGTGTAAACTCCAGTGCCCACAAAACTATTGTCATAGTTTTGCTGGTCAAGGCCATTGTGTGCAGCAGCGGCTTCGCCATCACCAGTACCAACATAGATGACACCATTGGCATCCTGAACCATGCAGCTGACCATCAGATTTAGGTCACCTACATGATGCCAGGTGTGACCATAGTTGTAGGACTTGTACACGCCACCACCTTTGGAACCGATGTAAACAATACCGGTACCGCGATTGTCGTAAACGATTGCTGTGGTCTGACCACCCATGTTGTCAGGGCCCATGTTAATCCAATAGAGCGGGTCGTTGGAGGCATTTCTCGTTGCTGGAGCCTGCATAGCCTTAAGCATATCGGCAGGATCGATTAAGCCCGTCTTTTGGTTGGCGCGGAGACTACCCATATAGCTTTCCGCATTGTTGATTTGCTTGCGAGGGACATAGTGCCCACCTTGGTCAGCAATCACTGACTGACCTAAGATCATGATTACCAGAAGTAAACTGAAAGGTAAAAATCTCTTTTTCATATCACGAAATTTTAATTAATTCTTTCTTTTACATGTGTTTTGACACTTTTTCACTTTAAATATGGTCTGCAAATATAGGACATTCTTTCAAAGAAAATACATTTTGAGGAAAAAAAATTCATTTTTTTCTCAAAAAAATTCATTTTATGCCCCGAAAAGGTCAGAAAGAAAGCATTTTATCCATTTCAAGCCATCCAACACTGCCATTGGCGATTCGGATCTTGTTCCAGCCGTTTGAGGACTCCAAAACGGACACTTTAGTTCCTTCGTGCAAAACGAACAAGTCGACACCGTCATCGCTTGGCGAGCTCTTCACGGTCACCGTAGGAGTCATGACAATGGCTTGATCTTGGGTGTTTGCGGCGTGCTTGAGTTGGGCTGCAAAGACCACCGAAAAGGCAAAGACGATAAGGAAAATGATGCCCATAAAGAATCCCAATTTGCGCATCCCGACGCGTCGCGAACGCAGAAACATGAACAAGCAAACTAGCAACAATGCAAATGCTGCCACCGACCACCATGCCCATCGGTCGCTCGAGCACATCGCCCTCAAGCTACGCCACCAGCGTTCGATGAACGACTGGGGAACAGGTTCTATCTTGTCGACAATGGCGAGGTTGGCAATCTCTAGGTTAGTTCGCACCTCTTCGTTCGATGGGTCGAGTTTCAAAGCCTTCTCGTATGAATAAATAGCCATAGGATATTCACGCATCTTATAATAGGCGTTACCCATGTTGTAATAAACCGGAACCGACTCCATATCCGTGGCAAGGATCTTCTCGTAAAACTCCACTGCAGTTTCGTAATTGCCTGAGTTATAGGCTGCATTGGCTTGGTTGAACCATTCGTCTGCGGTATTTTGGCCAAAAGCCCAGCCCATGATGGCAAGCATATATATTAATAAGGTGTATCTTTTCATTGTTGTTTCTCCTTTCATTGATTACAAGACTTTTTCCGCTTTCGAGATAACATCGATGCCGCGCTGATAGAGGTCGTCCATCTTCTCCTCGGCATTGCCAGGAGCGAAACGGGCAAACTCGCAGCTGTTGAGTGTGTCAACAAATTGTTGCGTCAGTTCATCAGGCACATTCTTTTCCTTCATCGTCTCACTCACCGTATCCATCGACAACTTAGATCGCTCGATGCCTAGCTTGTCGGCAATGTAACCCCACAAAGCTTGCGACATCTCTACATAGAACTTATCCTGATCTTTGGCTTTCAAGTGTTGATAGGCATTCTTCAAGCGGCCACGAGCCACCTTGTCGGCCTTACGATTACGGTTGGCCGCCGTGTCCTTGGCCATCTCGGCGCGTTTCTTCAAAACGAAGAGCAAGACAACGAATACCACCAACAGACCCAACAGAATGGAAAAATAGGTAGGCGAAGCAAAGAAGGTGGTATGTTTGGGCTTCAAATGCGCACCGTCGTTCATGATGTGACGCACATCGCTACCCAAATACTTGATGTCTTCCTGATTGGAAGCATACACACCACCGTCTCCCTCCGTTTCCTTGCCTTTCACTACAGAAAGCTCGTAAGGTTCAGAATACAAGGTTTGGTATGAATCCGAGCCAGGATTAAAGTACGAAAACTCGACAGGTGGGATGGAGAAATTGCCTGCCCGACGCGGAATGGCCAAATACTCAGCCTTTTTCGTTCCCGTCATACCTTGTGAGTTGACATCGGTCGAGATTGTAATTTTCGGGTCGTACACCTCAAAATCGGGCGGAAAGACCGGTTCAGGCATTTGCAGTAACTCGATATTGCCTGATCCCGATACGGACAATGTGAGGGTGACTGCTTCGTTGGTACTCAGCTCCGTCTTATCGATGGATGAGGTGAACTTATAATTGCCCACAGCACCTGCAAAAGTGGCAGGTTTGGCATTCTCGGGAAGATTTTTAGCTTCAATACTGAAAGATTGCGATGAAAGCTCCTTCTGTACATTGGTGATATTGCGGTTGAAGAAAGGATCGTTGAAGAAAGCCTCGAAGGGGTCCATACTACGGCTGTTGTTGCGTTGGGTACGGATTTGGGCGACACATTCCATCGTCATCGGGTCGATGGTGAACTTGCCTGAACGCTGCGGCACGATAATCATTTTCTGGATTTCAGCAGTCGTGTACTCGATGCCATTGACATATTCGCTCGACTGCTTCAATGTCCCACTGTTATCGGAGATATCCTTGGTCCAGAAGCCAGCATACGAAGGCACTTTGGAGAGTGAGACCGACGACACCGGCACCTTAGTATAGAGCTTGTAGGTCAACACAACCTGTTCTCCGACATACACCGACTTTTTGGACGGAATACATCTCAAGAACAAATCCTTACCGCTGACTTGCGGGTCGTTGGTGTTTTGTTGAGACTGTCCCTGATTGGATGATGAGCCACCACCACCCGAATAAGCATGGCTGCCATCATCGGGCAACACTTTGATTTCGAAAGGATCGCTACTGACTTTATCTCCGCTAACCGTCAGCGAGGCAGAACCGATACGGAAAGTGCCTTCCTGAATAGCCTGCAAAGCAAATGTATAGGAATTGCGTGTAGTACGTGATATCGAGCCATTGACCACCTGAATGCTTGAACTAGTTGAGGTGAACGGGCCACCCACCACGTTGAAGCCTTCAAACGAGGGTGCCTGAAAATTCCGTCCCTCTGCATTGGACTCAAACACCACTTGGAAACGCTCACCCACGAAGACCTGTTTCTTGGCTGAGACAGTCAAAGTGGGTGTGTCTTGCGCCCAAAGCCACAAGGGGCATAGCATCAATAACAAAATGATTCGTTTATTCATAATTACCAATCTTTATCGCTTTTCTTCTTAGGTTGTTGACGGACTTTTTGTTCGTTGACCTTCTCCATGGTCTTCTTTTCTTGGTTTTCAAGAGCATCAAGCATGCGCTGGGCATCTTCCTTCGACATTTGCTGATTTTGCTGCTGTTGGTTTTGTTGCTGCTGTTGCTGGTCTTGGTTCTGTTGATCCTGCTGTTGCTCTTGGTCTTGTTGGTCTTGCTGCTGGTCCTGTTGCTGTTGTTGCTGGTCTTGATTCTCCCCTTCACTCTTCTCGAAGACGGCAGAAACCTCCACATCGAAGTCGGGCATAGTGAAGAAGTTACCCAACGGCTGCACCTTCGCTGCGGTATCGCCCACCTGATGGATGACATATTCCTTGAATTGATAGCCTGGTTCAGGGGCATTATCCAACTTCACTGTTTCACGGCGTGTTGCCTCGGTCTGGTCAAGGAGCACATGACCACCTTCAATAGCAGAATCAGCCTCCACCTTATAGTAATCAGTGGCTTCCACAAAATCGGCCTTCACCGTCACATCGGTGTCAAGCATCTGGAACATGTTGTCGTCGGATACAGGAGCCGATTCGCTGGCATCCCTGTCACTGACCACGCGCAGGTCGCCCAACTGGTAGCCCTTGTCAGGTTTCACGATAATGCCCACATTTTGTCCAGGTTTGACCAAGCTGTCAGTCACCTGAATGGTGCCATTGGCCACGCTATCAACACTGACTTTCAATGCATTGCGGAAGGTAGCGGTCACCGTGACATCAAAGTTAGGCATTTGGAAGGTAGTCTTATTGACTGGCACCGTGTCGTTGCGGTTGCCCGTACGATACACGATAAACTTGTCGAGCACAAAGTCGTTTTCGCCTTGTGCCTCAAGGGTTACCTGTTGGCCTTCGACGGCTTTATTGCGGTCAGCCTTCACTGTACCGTTCTTGATGTTCTTATCGATTTCGATCTTATGGGCTTGTTTGAACTCCGCTGAGACCAACACATCAAACTTGGGCATAACAAAGCTGCTACCGCTCACATCCACCGTAACCTGCTGATTGTCGGCCCGCACCACAAAGTACTGTGACAAGGCGTAATCCGCATCAGGTTTCGATGTCATTGTAATGCGTTGGCCATTGAAAGCCTCTTTTTCCTTGACCTCGACCAGTCCGTGTTCGGGCTGCACCACCCAAATCTTGCTCTTCACCAGATGAGCGCGGCAATACTCTAGGTTGTACAAGGCGTTTTCATTCTCGGGGTTCAACTTCAGCGACACCTTATAAATATTAAAGGCATCGTAATACCTGTTTTGAGCCAAAAGGCAGTTGCCCATGTTGAAAACAGCATCCGACTTCAGCTTGGCATCAGGCGACATCTCCACCACTTTTTCGAAGGCGGTGTAGGCACTGTCGTATTGTTGCAGGCCGTAATAGGCGTCACCCAAATTGAAACGAGCCTTGGTGTTGTTCGGACTCAACTCAATAACCTCCTTGTATTTGGCAATGGCTTCAGCATAATTCGCCTTCTTGTATTGTCGGTTACCCTTGCGGATAGTCTTCTCGTCGTTCTGCGCCGAAACTGCCAAAGCAGAAGATAGTAAAATTATGATTGTCAAATATTTAACAAGCTTATTCATCTTTCTTCTCAAAAATATTAAACTTCTTCTCCCAGGCTTTCTTGCCCGACGAAATGAAAACCTCAACCAGCAAAAGGACGATGGCGGCACCAACAAACCATTGGAACTGGTCCTCATAGTCGGTGAAGACCTTGGCATCGATTTCCGTCTTATCCAGCTTGCTGATATCTTCATATATTTTGCTCAGACCCACATTTGAATTGCTAGCACGGACATAGAGTCCGTTGCCTGCGGAGGCAATCTTTTGCAGCATCTGCTCATCCAAGCGGGTGATAATGGTATTGCCGTTTTGGTCTTTTCGGTAACCCGTCTGATGACCATATTGGTTGTACACCGGAATCGGGGCGCCTTCGGGAAGACCCATGCCGATGGTATAGATGTGCACGCCTTGCTTGGCTGCCTCTTGCGCTGCTTTCAATGCGGCATCATTCTCGTGGTCTTCACCGTCGGAGATAATGATGATGGCACGGCTGTGCGCTTCATCAGGAAACGACTTGAGTGCCAAATTGACAGCCTCAGCAATGGCCGTTCCCTGCGAGGCCACAAGGCTCGTGTTGACGGTTGAGAGGAACATCTTCGCCGCCGAATAGTCGGTGGTAATGGGCAGCTGGACATATGCCCTGTCGGCAAAGACGATGATACCAAGACGGTCGCCGCGCATCTCACTGATGAGCTTGTTGATGGCCTGCTTGGAGCGTTCCATTCGGCTCGGGACGATGTCCTCCGCATTCATCGAGTTGGACACATCAATGGCAATGTAAAGGTCGATGCCCTCGCGCTTCACCTCCTCCATCTTACTACCACTCTGTAAGTTGGCCAAAGCTAAGATAGAGCATGCGATGACCAGCAAGAAAATGATGAACTTGAAAGTGGAACGGCGGGAAGAATAACTCGGCACCAACTGTTCACGCATCTCGATATGGGCGAAACGCTCGAAACGACGTTTCTGACCCAAGCGGAACAGAATATAGATGATGACCAATACCGGGATGATTAACAACCAGTAGAGGTACTCGGGATGTTCGAATCGCAATACGTTTTCCATAGTCTTAGTCCGTTAAAGTCCTGAAAATAGTTTTGCGCAAGAGGAACTCGAGCAAAAGCAGTGCCAAAGCCCAAGCCACCAAAGGATAGAACTCCTCGTGGAGGCGGCGGAACTCTGTCACCTCAATCTTGGAGCGCTCCAGCTTGTCGATTTCCTGATAGATTTCGTCCAATTTTTTGTTGTTGGTGGCGCGGAAGTACTTGCCTCCTGTCGAATTGGCGATGGTGGTCAACAGCTTCTCGTCGATTTCAACCTTAATCTGCTGCATAACGGTTGTGCCGAAAGGAGTCTTCGCAGGATAAGGGGCCATGCCGTATGTGCCCACGCCGATGGTGTAGACACGGATGCCATAAAGCTTGGCGATTTCAGCAGCCGTATACGGGTCAACAGAACCGGCATTGTTCATACCGTCAGTCAGCAGGATGATGACCTTGGAAATGGCTTCACTGTCTTTCAGTCGGCTGATGGCAGTAGCCAATCCGTCGCCGATGGCGGTGCCGTCTTCAATGAGGCCGTTTTTCATCTCTGCCAACATGTTGAGCATCACTCCGTGATCGGTGGTCAATGGCACCTGAGTAAATGTCTCACCAGAGAAAATGACAAGTCCCATGCGGTCGCCGGGACGATCCTTCACAAAGTCGGAGGCGACTTCCTTGGCGGCGGTCAAACGGTCGGGCTTAAGGTCACGGGCCAGCATAGAACCTGAGACATCCATAGCCATCACGATGTCGATGCCTTCGATGTTCGAGGTCGAATTGGTGGATGAGCTCTGCGGGCGCGCCAAAGCTACAATCAGCAAAGCCAAGGCCGCTATCTTCAAACCAAAGAGCAAGTGACGGAACCAAGCCTTCCATGTCCTCGGCAACTTGACCATCCCCTTCAAATCGGAGAAAGTCACCGAAGCTTCCTGTTTCTTGTGGCGCAGGACATACCAAATGATGGCCAACGGCACCAAAAGCAATAGCCACAGCAACTTGGGATTCGCAAATTCAATGTTTTCAAACATTTGTCACCTCCTCCTTCATTGTCGCTGACTGCGTCTCGTGGTCAGCACCTTCCATCTGCAAGGACGCAGATGGTGACATTGTGGCTTGATATTGTGCATAACTCTCGTTGACAAAGTCCGTCATACTATTCAAGGCGGTATCGCTCTCGAGAGTCGAAGCCGAATACTTGGCGAACTTCACCAAGTCGGCAATCTCCATAGTATCTTTCAGTTTGTCATAGGTCTCCTTCGGGAAATGTAATGGCCTGACTTCCTCCAAGATGTCATCGGTAGTCATTTCGATGGCATTCACACCAAACTGACCTTCGATGTACTCGCGGGCGATATCTGTAAGTGAGGAGAAATACTCCTTCACCTTACCCGATTGCCAGATCTTTTCTTCACGCAACTTCTTCAAGTCGCCAACGGCCTTGTCATAAGGCGGGATAACAGGTCCATGCACAATATTGCCATTGACATCAACCTTGGGCTTGCGATGCTTACTCCAATACCAAATGCCAATGACCAGTAAGACCAGCAGCAACGCACCGAGAATCCACGGGAACACCTCCTTAAATTTCACTGGTGCGTCGATGGGTTCCACGATAGGTTTATAAGCCATGGTGGTATCGACCTTCATTGTCGACGAATAAAGACGGATGGGGTCTGTATAGGCATTCAAGCGGTTCGGGTCGTCAAACGAACTGGCATATTTCAATGCTATAGGCGGCACCTGCACTTGTCCCGTGTCGAATGTCATCAGCGTAAGCTGCTGCTTCACGATAACATTACTGTCGGCATCGGCGGTGCGTTCCACCTCACTGCGCTTGATGATGTCGAGCTGCTCCGAGAGCGTGTCGGTGGCGAAGTCGTTCCATTCCACAAACCAGCCGTAGGGCACCTTGAGGCTCAAGTCAAGGGTAAAAGGCTTTCCCACCTGCACATCTGTGCTTTCCACCTTGCCTTCCACCTCCACATCTTGGGGTAGGTTATTCCCTATTTGGATTTGTGGAGACGCAAAGCATTGCGTCTCTACAGCCCAAATTAATAGGGTTAGCACAAACAAAACATATTTCTTCATCTTCTTGCCTCCCTTTTCTTAAAGAGTTGCATCAAAGGTCTTACATAGTCTTCATCGGTGTAAATCAGCGAGTTGTCGATACCATGTTTTGTAAACTCACGGTTCAACTCCGCCGATTTGTACTGTATCATCTGTTGGTAGGCGTTGTGCCAAGCGCGACTCGAGGTGTCGACCCAGCGTTCCTTTCCCGTCTCCGAGTCGCGGAACTTCACCAGACCTACCTTGGGAATGTCCATTTCGCGGCGGTCGGTGATGCGCAAGGCGACGAGATCGTGCTTGTTGGCACAAATCTGCATCTCTTTCTCGAAGCTCTTGTCCGTCATGAAGTCGGAAATAAGGAAGGCCGTGGTGCGACGCTTGATGGCCGAAGTCAGGAAACGCAGGCCCTCGCCAATGTCGGTGCCGCGTTCCGTCGGCTTGAAGTCGACGATCTCGCGGATGATACGAAGGATATGGGAACTGCCTTTCTTCGGCGGGATGAACTTCTCGATCTTGCTGCTGAAGAAAATCACGCCCACCTTGTCGTTATTCTGGATGGCAGAAAACGCCAAGACAGCTGCCAATTCGGCAGTCAGGTCACGCTTCGACTGGCTCTGTGAGCCGAAGTCGTTGGAACCCGACACATCGATGAGCAGCATCACCGTCATCTCACGCTCTTCCTCAAAAATCTTGACGAAAGGCTTGTTGAAGCGGGCGGTGACGTTCCAGTCGATATTGCGGATGTCGTCGCCGTACTCGTACTCGCGCACCTCACTGAAGGTCATACCACGCCCCTTGAAGGCGCTGTGGTACTGCCCCGAGAAGATGTGGTTCGAGAGGCCTCGCGTCTTGATCTCGATCTTTCTTACCTTTTTGAATATTTCTGTTGATTCCATATTTTAAACCATCATTTTTTCTTTTTTCGGCATGGGGTTTACACCCCGTTCGCCGTTTTGTCTATCGTCCCTACGGGACTAGGCATTACGGCACCTCGATGGTATTTAGGATTTCGTTGATGATTTCTTCGGTAGTAATATTCTCAGCTTCAGCCTCATAGGTCAAGCCAATACGGTGGCGCAACACATCGGGAGCCACGGCACGGATGTCCTCGGGGATGACATAACCACGATGCTTGATGAAGGCATAGGCCTTAGCCGCCAGAGCCAAGTTGATGGTGGCACGCGGCGAACCGCCATAGCTAATCATATTTGCAAACTTCTTCAGCTTGTAGTCAGAGGGATAACGTGAGGCGAAGACAATGTCGGTGATGTAGTTCTCAATCTTCTCGTCGAGATAGATTTCGCGGCACACCTCGCGGGCACGGATGATGTCCTCAGGCTTCACCACGGCATTGATTTTCGCACCAGTGCTAGCAATCTGCTGGCGCAGAATCAGTTTCTCCTCTTCCTTCTTGGGGTAGTTGATGACCACCTTCAACATGAAACGGTCCACCTGGGCCTCGGGCAGCGGATAGGTACCTTCCTGCTCGATGGGGTTTTGGGTAGCCATGACAAGGAAAGGATCCGGCAACTTAAAGGTCTCATCGCCGATGGTCACCTGATGCTCCTGCATGGCTTCGAGCAGGGCACTCTGCACTTTGGCGGGAGAACGGTTGATTTCATCTGCCAACACGAAATTGGCGAAAATGGGACCGCGACGCACCACGAACTCCTCCTTCTTCTGGCTGTAGATCAGCGTACCGATGAGGTCGGCAGGCAACAGGTCAGGAGTGAATTGAATACGGGCAAAGTCGGCATCGATGGCACTAGCCATCGACTTGATGGCCAAGGTCTTGGCCAGACCCGGCACACCTTCGAGAAGGATGTGACCGTTAGCCAGCAGACCTATCAACAGGCGTTCCGTCATCTGTTTCTGTCCGACGATGACCTTGTTCATTTCGAGGTTGATGAGGTCGAGGAATTGACTCTCATGTTGGATTTTTTCGTTCAGTTCACGAATGTCAGTTTCTATCATTGTGTCAGTTGTTTAGTTTGTTCAATTAAAGCAGGTTGCTGAGCCTGTCGAAGCACCGTCTTTCTATCTGTCGGCCCTTCGACGGGCTCAGGGGCCTTGACCCCTCGTCAAAAAGCGTGCAAAAATAGCCGTTTTTCGGGTAAATAACTCCTATTTAATAAATTTATTGCAGGAAAAGCAAAAATCCTCCTACGGTTTCTGTAGAAGGATTCATTTATTTGTTTCACGCAGAAATCGCAGAATACACTGAAGCCTGCCGGACGCATACTACACATCGCTTTGCGTCATTGCGAACGAAGTGAAGCAATCCAGACAAAAGAACTACTGGATTGCTTCGTACCTCGCAATGAAGCAAAGCGCGTTGGGGCAAAGCGTCAATAAATTCCAAATTCCCATAGTTCTGCGTATTCAGCGTGCCAAGAAAAAACTATTCCACAACGATTTTTTGCGTTTCGTTGCCCAATTTCACGAAATACATGCCACGCGGCAATGCGACAGTCGTCTGGCCGTTGATTTCCTTGACCAGTACGACCTGGCCGAGCAGATTGCTCACCGTCATCCGACCCGTGCCTTCCACTGTGAAGCGGCCTTGGGCGGGATTGGGATAGACATTGAATGATGCATCCGTGATTTCAGGAACAGTGAGATCAATTGATGTAAGAATAGGAAAGCCATCATTGGTATGGTTTACATCCATAGCCCATATTGGCTCACGGTTACCCCCATTCAGACAATCCACAAATGCCTGAGTGCGCATATAGTCTTCCGTTTGAGGCGTGCCTTCGCCACCAGCATCGCAGGTGTTGATGTAATAGTTGTTCTCAAATACCCCATCACGAGCATAGGCCATGATACATCCAATGTTTTTTGTACTGGAAACATTTCCAACATTGTAACAATTTGTCATGATTACAGTCTGATTACCCATAAGTGCAGCTCCAGCTATGCCACCAGCTGCTGGACCTGCTGGATAAGAACCTGGCACCACACCATCGGCGTCTACATTGCCTGTATTATAGCAGTTGTTAATGATTATTCGAGCCTGTGAGTCTCCTCCAAAAACACCTCCCGCAAAAGTTCCAGTGATATCGCCTTTGTTGTAACATTCCTCAATCTCGGCGCCACCACCACCAAGGATACCACCTGCAATGTAAGCACTCACACTTCCAATATTGTAGCAGTTTTGTATGTGGAGTGTACGAGACGGGTTTTGATTTTGACCAACGATGCCACCAACACCATTTCGCATGCCTCCACCACATTCCAATACTACTCCACTCCAACAACGAGAGACTAAGACAGAATCTGCCGTTGTTCCAACAATACCTCCGCAACTTCCATTTCCTCTAATATAGCCACTAATGACAAACACGTTCTCAATGACAGCGGTCTTCTCTTCGTTTCCACCACGAACGTTTCCAAACAGGCCAAGATATGATCGGTTTTCATCATTGATGTATATATTGGAAATACTGTGTTCGCCACCATCAAAATGGCCACGGAAGATGGGGTAAGCACCATCATAGAAATTGCCGTAAGATGGCCACCCTCTTTCACAACCATCTTCGCTGAAATTGAACCGCTTATCTCCCACTCCAATAGGTATCCATTGCAAGTCCTCGCTGCCATTCAAGTCAATGTCGGTAGTCAGACGGAAATACAGGCCCTCAGTATCATAGTATTTGTTGACCACATACGCCAAATAGGCCAAATTGTCGGCTGATTCGATTAGAAAAGGGTCGTTTTCTGTTCCAGAGCCACGCGTCCAAACGGCTCTGCCGCCGTGCCAAACGCTGGTTTGGGCCAAGGCCATTGTGCCCGTCAATACGAGCATCATCATGATATATATCTTTTTCATATCGTTCATTATTAAAGGGTTACTCATTGTATTATTTCGCAAATCCGTTGTTGAACAAAGCTCTGACATGGTCGATGAACTCGCCTTTGCGCTCCATAGCGGTCTGGCTGTTGTTTTTCCATACTGTAATCATGGCGTAGTCCAACTCTTTCACACCGCCAGCTGTGAAACTAAACGGGCCAACCATGGCAAGGCCTCGGCGATCGGAAGGTGCATTTCCACACTCCTCTTCTGTCCAATACTTGCCGTTGGTGTTGTATCCGCCATTAGGAGCCACGCCTCCTGTGCCAATATTGTCGGGGTCGGAATCACCTGGGAACATATAATTACATTCAGGGCCAACAACTCCTATCTCTGGAGTTCCATAGGCATCACCTCCATATTGCATGTGTGTTCCGTTCTTCCAAATACCACGCAGATAGTTGTAATATTCTGGAGCGGTCTCGGGGTCTCCATTATCTGCAGAACTATTATTATGATACATAAACCCTGTCATTCCTAATCCGTCAGGGCCGTTCAGTATGGTAACCACTTGCACAGGTGGATTGTCATCGTAAGCCCAAGGCTGTCCCGCTCCATCCACTGGATAACCATTGTAAGCAAAGCAGGAATTGCGTTGAACATCGCAACCCACAAAGTCATCCCAACCATAGCCAACATCCCAATCTGTCCAAAGACCCAAATAAGTGTCATGATAATCGTTGGCCGAACGGTTAAAGCACTTGTAATTCACAAATACGGTGTTGTTCAATGCCTCATCGTTAGGTGCATTAAAAGCATAGACCATGGCATGAACTTCAAGACCCAACTTTCCACCAGCCGATTCGGTATGCTCTTTGAAACTGTCATTGAAGATGAAAAACAAGCATTGGTCACCTTTGATGTCGGGATAGTCGCCATCGGTCGGATTGTAACGGCCGTCACCATTCACATCCACGAATGGAGCCAAGTTGGCGGCATAACCTTCATCGCCATGGGCAGGCCAAGTCAAGATGTCTTCAGGAACTTGATAACCCGCATTGCCATGGTTAGCGACAAATTGGTCAATCTCTTCACGAGTAAGGTTCCAAATGTGATGATACTTAACTGAGGTCATCCAATCGATTGAGCCGTCCGATGTTCTTAGTGGTCCTAACCAATAGTCTTGTCCGACTTGGCCGAACCTATAAGCTGCCAAATGCAGGTCATCGGCAGCATCCAAACCGCCGAACCAAAGCGCATGTTGGAAGATGGTCTGCTTGCCACTACCTGCTGGGACTTCCCAAGTAGTGCAGTTATAATAGGTATCACCCCATTCATCACCAACATGTATTTCTCTTTGCGGAATGAAGTATGTACCGTCACCAAGGATGGTCGGGAACACATTGTTAATCTCGAGATGCGAGATGGGTGGCTGCTGCGCCATTGATGCCAAGGCTATCGCGCTCAGCATCAGCAATAGTAAACGCTTTTTTCTCATATTGTTGTGTGTTTTATGGATTTGTTGAGGGCAAAAGTAGCCATTTTTCAAACGGAAACAAAGAAATGGGTTTATTTTTTTACTTTTGCACTTTCAAAGACAGAATGCAATGATTAAAAAAATCTATAAATTCGGTGGCGCTTCGGTGAAAGATGCCGATGCCGTGCGCAATTTGGCACAAATTGTCAGCCAGCACAAGGATGAGGACATCATGTTGGTGGTCTCTGCCATGGGCAAAACAACCAATGCCCTCGAAAAAACTTTGGCCAACTTCCGCGAACACGATGGTCAACTTGGCATGGAGGCCCTGCATGAAGTCATCACTTACCACGACGGCATCATTCAAGGCCTGTTCGATGGCAACACCGACCCGCGATTTGATGAAAACATCGCCGGACTCTTCATTGAACTATGGGAGAAGCTGCAAAAGACCGACACGCCCTACGACTACCAATATGACCAGACCGTGTGCTACGGCGAACTCATCTCGACCAGCATCATACACGAATACCTCAGCAAATGTGACATCCCAACTCGTTGGCTCGACGCCCGCCAATATGTCATCGCCGAGGACGAGGCACACTACCGCGCCGCCAACCCTGATTGGGACGAAACAAGACTCAGAATCAGCAAGTTGAATGACGAGCATATTCGGGGTATCGTATGCCTGACGCAGGGCTTCATCGGAGGCACGGCCGACGGCAAACATAGCGTCACCCTAGGGCGCGAAGGCTCCGACTTCACCGCAGCCATCTTTGCCAATTGCTTGGACGCTGAAGAGGTCACCATCTGGAAGGACGTGAACGGCCTTCTCAATGCCGACCCGAAACGCTTCACCGAAACGGTTCAACTGCCACATATCCCCTACTCCGAAGCCATCGAGTTGGCCTTCTACGGTGCGACCATCATCCACCCAAAAACCATCAAACCGTTGCAAAACAAAGGAATAACACTCAAAGTACAGTCGTTCCTCCATCCCGACCACGAGCCTTCGCTCATCGACGGCGGCCATAGGAAAAACGACGAAACCATTCCCTCCTACATCGTCAAGGACAACCAAACGCTGGTCTCCATCTCGCCCCGCGACTACTCGTTCATGGACGAGCGCAATCTCAAGACCATTTTCGAAGTCTGCGCCGACCTCAACATCCACGCCAACATGATCCAGACTTCTGCACTGATGCTCTCGTTCTGTTTCGACAGCAACGAGCAGAAGCTGAAACAGCTGAGAGCCAACCTCAAAGACGGTTTTAGTGTCAAGTACAACGATGGGCTGCAACTGTTCACCATTCGCCATTACCAAGACGGCTTGGAAAGCGACTTCATCAAGGGGAAGAAGATTTTGGTGAAACAAGGGAGTAGAAGCACAATGCAATTTGTATTGGGTTAATAATGCAGGTCCCTGAGCCTGCGGTCCCTGAGGCAAATCGAAGGGTCGAAGCACCGTTCCTTTTAGTCGGCCCTTCGACTCCTTCGACAAGCTCAGGAACCGAGGGCTCAGGTACCTTTGTTCTGACATTTTTTTCAAAAAATCAGTTAAAAGGAATAACCTTTCTTTGTTTTTCCTAAATTTGCGCCCGCATTTTAAGACTCAAAAACACATTCTATATGTACAAAATCGAGAAACACCCCATCTTGGACATCCCGCAGGAAGACCTTGTGGAATTCCAATATGAAGGCAAGACCGTCAAAGGTCAGCGCGGCAAAACCATCGCCGCCGCCCTTCACCAAGCCGGTTATCCCGTCCACAGCCACTCGCTCGACGGCCGCAACCGAAGCCTCAACTGCGGCATCGGCAAATGCGGTGCCTGTGAGATGCTGGTCGATGGCAAGATTCGCCGTATCTGCATCACCAAAGTCGATGGCGTCAAGGAAGTGCGCCGCATCGACAAGGAGGACACCATCCTTCCCGAACCCAAGGAGCAGCAACCCCGCGAGGTGAAGGTCTACAAGACCCAGGTCGCCATCATCGGTGCTGGTCCCGCAGGTCTCGCCTGCCGTGAGCAACTCAACGCCTTCGGCATCAGCAACATCGTTGTCGATAACAACGCCAACATCGGCGGTCAGTTCAATATGCAGACCCACCAGTTCTTCTTCTTTGAGAAGGAGAAGAAATTCGGCGGCATGCGTGGTTTCGACATCGCCAAGACCCTAGCGGGCGACAACCATGAAGGCATCCTTCTGAATACCACCGTTTGGGACCTGCTGGAAGGCGGTCGCGTGGCCATCAAGAACATCGTCACTGGCGAGATTGGTTACATCGACGCACAACATCTCGTGGTCGCCACGGGTGCCGTGCCTTTCATGCCTACCTTCGAGAACGATGACGTGCCGGGCGTTTATACCGCTGCCGTGTTCCAGAAGATGATGAACCAAGAGCACACCTTGTTGGGTAAGAAAGTCCTCACCGTGGGTGCTGGCAACATCGGCTACCTGACCTCCTACCAAGGCATGCAGGCTGGTGCCACCATCAAGGCCATCATCGAGGCCATGCCCCGCGAGGGCGGCTTCCCCGTGCAGGCCAACCGTGTGCGCCGTCTCGGCATCCCGATCATGACCAGCTATGTCCTGGTGCGTGCCATCCCCAACGCCGACTACACAGGCATCACGGGCGCCGTCATCGCCAAGTGCGAGAACTTCAAGGCCATCCCTGGCACTGAACAAGTCATCGACGACATCGACATCATCAACATCTGCACCGGCCTTATCCCCGACAACCAACTGTTGGTGAAAGGCCGCGAGGTCTTCGGCCTCAACACCTACGGTGCCGGCGACGCCATCCGCATCGGCGAAGGCACCAGCGCCGTGCTGCGTGGCAAACAAGTCGCCTACGAGGTGGCCCAAGCCATCGGCGTGCGCTTCAACTATGACGATTACCTTGAGATTTCGAGACAATATATCGACTCGCAACAGCATCCTGTGCGTCTCCTCGAGAAACCCAACCTGCCCACGCCAGAGCGCATGATGCAGAAGGCTTTTGTGCAGGCCGACTGCCTCTATGGCTTCGCCTGCAACCCCTGCTCGTTCAGCTGCCCGCAAGGTGCCATCACCAAGCCTTCCACCAGCAGCACGCCGACCATCGACTACAACAAGTGCATCGGCTGCATGTTGTGCGTCTCCAGCTGCCCTGGTTTAGCTATCTTCGGCTACGATGTGCAGAAGTCGACTTGCTTCCTGCCTATTGAATACGAAGCACAAGAAGGCGCAGAGGTCTATCTCGTCGACAATGACGGCCAAAAGATTGGCGAAGGCGTCATCGAGAAAATCCTCAAGAAGTCGAACAAGACCAATGTGGCTCGCGTGAAAGCACGTTCCTCACGCCCCTCTGGCGAAGCCAGCAGAGTGTTCGAGTTGACCGATGTCAAGGGCTTCATCCTGAAAGACCGTTACAACGCCAACAAGGAACTCACCACCCCGATTTCGCCCAAGAAATTGGCCGAAGGCGAGAGCGAGACCTACGTCTGCCACTGCGAGGACATCAAACTCGACCGCGTATTGCGCGTCATCGGCAACCGCAAGACCATCTCCGTGGATGAGCTGAAACACATCACCCGCATGGGTATGGGTCCGTGCCGCGGCAAACGTTGTATCCCACGCGCCCGTCAGATTCTGCGTTCCTACGGCATCGAGCTGGTTGGCGACGCCACACCGCGTGCCCCGCTGTCGAACCAAGTCAGCCTCGGCGACCTCTACAACCCGCACACCAAAGAGACCTTCATCTTCCCCGAAATGAACGGCGTGAAGAAAGAGCAGGTCGAGGTGTTCATTGCAGGTGGCGGTATCGCAGGCAGTGCCTTGTTCCGTTACTTCTCGGAAGCTGGCAAGAAGCCCGTGATGATTAACTACAGCCGTGGCGCTTCGTGGCGTTGCATCGGTGGCGGCCGTCCAGCCTTCTCCAACCCCGACATCGCCGACATCGCCGTGCACAACCACGAGATCTTCAAGAAGATGCAGGCCGAGCACAACATCAACTACCACCCGACGCATTATGTCAACTTGGTACACGATGAAGCCACCTACAACTCCTTAGACGCTTCACGCGCTTGGAGCGATGCCTACATGATTGAGCGCAAGGACTTCAAGAAGGAGATTTCGCCGCTGTGGGACGACAGTAAGGACACCTACAGCCACGCCTTGATTACCCGCGACTGCTGGCAGGCCACGCCTGGTCGCGTCATCGACTACATCCGTTGGATCGGTGTGCAACAAGGTGGTCGCTACTTCGAGGACTGCGAGCTACTCCACGTGCAGAAGGTGGGTGGTCACTATGTCACCTTGGTGCGCACTCACGAGGGCGAGTTCATCGAGTACACCTGCGACCACTTCGTCAACGCAATGGGTTGGGGTGCCGAGAAGTTCAACGACATGCTGGGCCTTGACACCGGTCTCTATCCTGTGAAACACCAGGCCTTCATCACGCGCCGTCTGCCTATGATGGGACCCAATGGTGGCCCGCTCGACATGATCATCGACCGCCGTCACTACAAGGGCTTCAGCGCCGTCTACGGACAGCAGTGGGCCCACACCGGCCAGATCATCGGCTGCGCCAGCCCTGACACCGACGCTTACGAGGCACGCCAGAACATCAAGTACAACAGCAAGGAGTTCTTGGAGATTGTCTCCGAGGTCTTCGCCGAGTGGATCCCCAACTTGGGCGAGGTGAGCTTCTTGGCTTGCTGGGCTGGTCGTTACACCGAGCCGCGTTACATCGTCGACCCAGAGGTCGGTATCCTCACCGGCTTGCGTGGTCACGGCTTCATGCTCGGCCAATACCTCGCCAAGCTGTATGTGGACAAGTACCTCGGCAAGGAGGTGCCTGGCTACATGAAGGATTTGGCCTTGAGTGGCAAGGGCTTGAGCGAGAACGCGTTCAAATAAGAATGCGGAATGATGAATTAGGAATGATGAATGAGGCTGTCGCAGGGTTGCGGCAGCCTTATTTATTTTGTTATATTTCAAGTGTTTGCAACTTAGTGTTCTCTGTTCGCGAACAGAGAACACTTGGTTTGACAATGATTACAAAAACAAAAGCCCAAGAATCACTTCTCGGGCTTAATTTTTAGTTTAAAAGGTCGCTATTACCACTCGATGCCGATGCGCAAAGAAATGCCAGAAGGACTGATTTGTCGGGCTTCTTGGGTATGATGATATCCATCATAATAACTCTCATTGATCTTGTCGTAATAGGTACCAGCCACCATAGCGCTGACGGCAAAGTCGCGCTTGGAGGCGAAACGCACGCCAAAAGCGAGGTCGCCATAGGCGCCCAAACCGTCGCCGACATAAGAACCAAGACGCAGGCTGATGATGGGGCTCACCACCCTGGTGTTGTTGAACTGATAGCGCAGATTGGTGTAGAAAGGCACCAAGGCGCGATCGTTGTTGAAGTCGACACCCAAGCCGATACCGGCATAGATATGTCCATTGAAATAAAAGCCGTGTGTGGTTGACAGGCTGATGCTATTGGGCATATTCTTGTCGAAATGCCAGGTGTTGCCTTGTTCGATAAAGCCTTGGTAGCCACTGGGGACACGAACCTTGGCAGGGTTGGGAACATCCTTTTCTTGTGCGAACATACTCGTTGCCATAAGCAGCATGACGAGCGATAAGATTACTTTCTTCATTGTTGGTAGTTTTTAGGTTAATAAACAGTTTATCAAATTTCGTTTTCAATTTCGCAGTAATAACGCGAGATGGGATAAATTATTGCTCGGGCTCCAAAGGAACAAACAATTCCATCCGGATGGTATCCCCGTTTTTCAACACTCCACGAAGAATAAAGGTGATGCCGTCCTCTTTTTCCACAAACTCCATCCAACCGCTCTCAAAAGGCGATTCGTCGGGATAGGATGTTTGAGGATCCATATTGGTTTCGGCAATAGCTCCCGATATCTCGTCAGGTGAGGCATGCCATTCCAAGCGGTTGCCAAAATCGAAGGAAAGAGGAATGTCCGACTTCGTGGTCAAGTCGATGGTATGGCCAAGCAGCGCACAAGGGATGTCGTAAAAATGAAAGCGCATCAGAGGACCAAAGAAATCCATTTCCGACTCTGTCACGATATCGAATTCGTCTTGACACGACTCAATGGGGCTGACGCTCATCTTATAGTTGGTAGTATTATAGATAAGCTCGTTCTGTTTAGGAGCAATATTGCGCCGTTTCACAGGTTCTTTCACACAGGAACCCAAAGTTGCCAAAGCAAGCAGCAACAGCATAATTTTCAATGTGTTTTTCATGGCTTTAAGGTTTTACAAATGAATTTCATAACCTACCGACAACGGTAATCCGATGAATGACAGGCATGTCCAATGCTCTTCTGCATGGCCCACCTTATAGGTAATCCTATCATGGCCCATCATGAATTGCAGTCCCAATCGTAACCGACTGTTTTCCGTCAATTTGATTCGACCTCCGATTTCCGACATGCCGCCGAAGCCGAAAAGCTCGTAGGTCCGCGCATCAAGCCATGGATTGACAGCACGTTCGACATAGGGACCGGCATTCACATAAAACCATTTGTAACTGAATTCGATGCGGACAGGCAGACGGAAATAATTGTTGAAACCAGTGCCAGGCACGCCGTCTTCCCAATTCTCGGGTTTGTCTGAATTGGTTCTCCTATATTGGTAGTCAATGCCGCCCAACAAAGACCAATGCTCGTTGAAATCATATTTGGCATCCACGCCCAAGTCGCCGTGAAACTTGCTCTCATAAGGCCCATACAGGAAATCGATGGAGCCAGCCACTTTTGCGTAGGGAATCAACGACCATCCCTTTGTGTTTTGAGCCGATGCCGACAACACGCAGCATAACAAACTCACAATCAATGCTATTCTTTTCATAATGCTATGATTTTTGCATGACAATTAAAAAAGCTACAATTATCGTACCACAAATTTGTTACTCATACCATTGTATTCATAAACATAGATACCAGGACGATAAGCACTTACATTCAGGTCAACCCATTCGGCATCGGGATCGAGGGTCTTGGTATCCACCAAAACACCTCGGGAGTCATAGATGTGCATTTCAGCCGACTTCCCATTAAGGGTGTATGGGATGGACACCGTCGTATTAGCTGGATTGGGATAGGGATTTTGGGTCGTGACTATCATCTCATCGGCCGAGAAGTTGCCTTGGGTGGCATAAACCTCGATGTTGTAATTATCGTAACTATTCGAAATCTCGAATCTCAACTCATCGCCAGCCTTATACAAATAGGAAATCAGCGATCCCTCCTGCATAAACAGCACTTCACCGTCTTCGTTAAGGATCATTGTGTACATTTTGCCACCTTGCTTCCAAGGCGTAAGGCAAATCTCAATCTTGTCATCATTGTTGAAAAGGTGTTTCCCGGCGATGACCACACCAAAAGAGCTGTATCTGATGCCCCATTTCCCCTCTACGGTGAACGGTATTTCTTTAGTCAGTTGGAAATCGGCATCATACACTGAGAAACCTGTGATGGCTTCATCCTCATCCAATTCACAAACGGCATACGAAACTTCAGGAAGAATCTCGTAGACATATTCATGAATTGAATTCTGGAAAACGCTATGAAGGCCGCCACTATTGTTGGTAAAAGTATGCTTCAAAGTGGCTTGCGAAAAAACTGGAATGAAGGCAAGGGCTAACACCAGGGTTAAAACGGTCTTTTTCATATGTTGTAATTTTTGATGATTGTTTGTTATTCATTTATTTGGTCTGTAGGGCTGTCGTACCACGGCAGCCGCTTACTGTCATGGCTGTATATGCGGCTGCCACGGTGTGACAGCCCTACAGGACCCCCGATTAACGCACCACAAATTTCTGTGTCACATCGCCCACGCTGATGAAATACATGCCCTGGGGCAGATTCGTTACATCAATCTGTTGGTTTTCAGCGTTGAGGCTGCCCGTGAGGACGGTTTGACCCATGAGGTTGGTGATACGGTAGGTTTCCGCTGGTAGAGACGGTGTGCACACCGTCTCTACAACGAGGGCGCCATCGGTCGGGTTAGGATAAACGGTGAAGGTCCCTATGCCTGTCGAAGGGCCGTCTTCCTCGATGCCATTGTGGTATTCCTGATACACCTCGTCGCAGTCCCTGTCGCCGTATTTGTATGTCAAGAATCCATTTCTCCAATAACAACGCAAGCCTTCAACTTGATAATTCTTGTCCCGTGTCATTAGACGTTCTGGGAAAAAACTCGTCAAATGGCCGATGCTGCACATAATAGTGCCGCTGAAGAGGTTACTTTGATCGTTTACCAACATTTTTTTGTAGCTTGTGCCTTCATAGACATAGTATTCTACACCTTCCACATGCATGACAAGGCTTTGATTCCCCACTTTGATTTCCCATTCTTCGCCGATTTCAGCGCCGAAGTCGTAAAGCACGGTGAACTCTTCCAAGTCCTTGTTCCACCAATATACCTTGCCGTTTTCTTCATAGACATATTCGTGGGTCACTTCGGCCTGCCTGCCCTTGTCATAGAGCGTGTTCGTGCGGATGATGATTTTCACATCCTTATGGTTGACGGTGGTGTCGGAGGCATATTCCAAATGCTGATAAGTAATGCTCCCGTCATCATTGATGATTTCGTAATACATTTCTCTGCCAGAAAGAATATTACCGATTTCTGCCAAGCACCACCAATAACCGGACCAACTTTGGTCATTCAAATAAGTCTCAAGTGTGCCTACAGGAACATAAACATAAGCATCCGCCGGTCTAACTTCCCAAGGATACAAGGGGTTCAAATCGATGACAGGAGGAATGACAGAGTTTATATTGATTTCCATAAGATTGGGGCAATTTGAAATAGCATATCCCCTAATTTTTGCCACTGTATTTGGAAAACTGACCGACACCAAGCTGTCACAACCGACAAAAGAGCCACCTATGACTTCCTCAATTCCTTCAGGAATGGAATAAGTTGTCGCATAGTTTTTCGGAAAATGGGCAAAAAAGCGGTCATTAAATTGAGGCTCACTTAAGTTATCGCAATCCCAAAAGCAATTATCTCCAATATCTGTTACTGAGTTAGGTAGATTTATCGTGGTCAAGTGATGGCATTCTTCAAAAGCACCGTATCCGATACTTTCCAATGATTCGGGGAGCGAAACATAGGTCAAGTTTTCACATTTAAGGAAGGCTTGTTGCCCGATGGCTTTCACTGAGTTTGGGAGGATGATGGAATCGAGGTTGGTGCATTCCCAGAACACACGCTCAAGGATGGTTTCCACTCCATCCGGAATGGTGTAGGAAGTAGCGTAGTCTTTCGGAAAATAAGCAAAATAATGGCTGTTGTACACAGGCTCTGTAAGCCCGTCGCAGTCCTCAAACACATACGGCCCCATATTCGTCACCGAATTGGGCAATGCAAAGGATGTCAATGATCTGCAATTTGCAAAGGCATACTCCCCAATGGTTGTAACCGAGTTTGGAATGACGATGGAAGGCAGCCTCCCACAAGAGCGGAAAGCACCTTCCCCAATGCTCTGCAAAGCATTAGGCAACACGATAGTATCCAAAAAAACGCAGCTTTTAAAGGCCTCTTGTTTGATGCTTGTCACCGAATAGGGAAGCGTAATAGTGTGGATTTTCGATCCTGAAAAAGCATTATCTTCAATACTTGTCACGCCCTCTGGAATGACGACAGACTCCAAAAAATCGCAGCTTGAAAATGCGCCTTTCCCAATTCTTGCAACCGAAGTAGGAATAGTAATCGCACTCATGTTACAATGACGAAAAGCAGCACTTGCAATTTCTTCAATCCCTTCTGGAATCACGAATGACGATTGGTCATATCTAGGATGGTATGCAAAAATCTTGTCATTATATACATCATTCATAATATTATCTGTTCCCTCGAAAACATAGTTTCCCATGCTGGTTACTGAATTGGGGAGCAAGAAATCCGTCAAACCCATAATATTGCTGAAAGCCTGATTGCCTATTGTAGTAAGGGAATTAGGAAGGATAACAGAAGTTATTCCATGACAGTAGGAAAAAACTTCTTCGTCGATACTTATCACAGTGTAAGTGACGCCTTGGTATTCGACAAACTCGGGAATGATAAGGTTGCCCTCGGGTATGTCATAGCCATTCCATCCAAAATCTGGGTCAGGACGACACACTGCCACTTCGGTATTGCCGCTGGAGAGAATACGATAATACAGAGTCTGCCCCGATTCGCAAACACTTGAAAAATCGTAGGCCAAGGCTTGCATCGCGAAGCCAACCAAAATCGCTATGGTAAAGAATAACTTTTTCATTTTATCTGGTTTTTATTTGTTTATCAATCTGTTTTGTTTTCCGTTTTGGTCTGTAGGGCTGTCGTACCACGGCAGCCACTTACTGTCATGGCTGCATATGCGGCTGCCACGGTGTGACAGCCCTACAGGACCCCCGATTAACGCACCACAAATTTCTGTGTCACATCGCCCACGCTGATGAAATACATGCCCTTCGGCAAACCTGACACATCAATCTGCTGGGTTTCAGCAGTGAGATTGCCCGTTTGGATGGTTTGACCCATGAGGTTGGTAATTCTGAATGATGAATTCGGAATGTTGAATGCTGAATGGTGAATGGTGAGGACGCTGTTTGTCGGGTTGGGATAGAGGGTGAAGGTCCCTGAGCCTGTCGAAGGGCCGTCTTCCTCGATGCCATTGTGGTATTCCTGATACACCTCATCGCAATCCTTGTCGCCGTATTTGAATACCAGATTACCCTCACGCCAGTAGCAGCGGATGCCTTCCACGCGGAAATTCTTGCCGCGCGACATCAGCCTTTCGGGGAAGAAACTGGTAAGGTGGCCGATGCCGCTCATAATCTCCCCACTGAACAGGTTGTTTGCATCGCTTACGTGCAACATTCTGTATGTTGTGCCTTCATATTCATATTGTTCGACAGTGTCGACATGCATAGTGATGCTTTCAGTGCCCACCCAAATCACCCACTCGTCACCGATTTGTGCGCCAAGGTCATATAGCAGAGTGAAATCTTGCCGAGTTTCGTTCCACCAATACACTTTACCAAAATCCTCATAGATGTATTCGCGTGTCTTTTCCTCGCCCCTGCCCTTGTCGTAAAGCGTATTGGTGCGGATGATGATTTTCACTTCCTTGTCATTGATAGTCGTGTCTGAGGCATATTCCAGATGCTGGTAGGTAATGCTTCCGTTCTCGTTTTGGATTTCGTAGTACCACTCAGAGCCAAGCGAAGACATATTCCCGACATGGAAATACCCAAACGCCTCTTCGGGATCTGACTCGCGGCCATCGGCGTAGGAAGCCGTAAGACTATAGTAATAATCGCCAAAAGGATGCTGCAACGTGTCGTAATACTCCTCCGCATCCCTATCCAACTCGGCAATTTTCTCCAATTCCTCTAAAGACCGTCCTCGGTAAAGGTTGTAATGGTCGAAATCCTCATTATATGGGTCATCGTAGCGATGGTTAATGTAACCTCGTATCATCCAATCACCGCCACGGCCTTCCATGGAAGGATAATCGTACCAATAGCCTCCATAACCAAGGCATGCCCAACGGCCATCTGAATTGCCAGAAGACTGACAATAAGGTGCGTTAATAGTTCCGACATGGGGGGCTGTCAGGAGAATCCAAAGACTCTTTCCTTCCTCGCATTCAATGGGATTACGAAGTTTCACCATCACCCATTCATCAGGACCTGGCCCGACTTGAACATTATTACCAGGAAGAAACTCCAAATTGTCAGGTTCCGTGTCACCTCCAACACCAAAAACAAAGTCATAGGTAGCCTGGTTTTGAATTCCTGCCTTATAGAAAGCCACATGCGTCAACACATCGCCTGCTTGGATTTCCTCAGCCGGGATCCTTATGCCCCACATATGACAAAAAACGGAGCCCGCATAAGGTTTCTCATCGTAATTTACCCATTTGCTACCCAAAGGATGGTGCCACAACATCCATGTCCTACAGGTTCCTTGTTCGATACTTGGCCAACCATAAAAATTATAAGGTGCATCACAATAGGCTTCAAGCATCTCATCACCCACGCTCTTAGGCCCTAACAATGGGAAACCAAGATTAGTGTTGTCCAAATCTGACAGCCAAACGGTTATGTAAGGGTAATCTGGTACGGAATCAAGCACAACTGTAGTGCCAAAGTTCAAAGCATCCAACAAGTCAGTAGTGCCGTATTGTGGTTCAAAAAGGAAAATGGAATCATTTTGACGCGTAAAGGCAGACGACCCTGGCAATTCAGGATAATCGGGATGGCCATTGGCTGGGAGATCTGGTTCAAACCAATAGCTGTTCAAATAATTGTCTGGATGGAGTTCATAGCCCACAACTTGCCCAAAGCCAATCAGGGCCTCAGCGGGAACCGTCAATTCCGGATTGAAGACACTACCAGCATTATAAACATTGAAGACGCGTGAATCAGGGCCACCCGCAATGCCTCCCACAAACACATACGAGAGGTGCTCACCGGCATTCTCATAGGAAGCGGTAATATTTCCGAGATTGTAGCAGTTGGCGATTGTTCCGCCATTGCCACCCACAATGCCACCCAGCATCGTGCCATATCTGGTGTATCCATTGACATCGCCTTTGTTGACACAACGAATCACTCTTGTGGCACGCGATCCCACAATGCCGCCAACCATCTGGTAAGCCTCTGCTTCCACGCAGGTCACTTTGCCCTCGTTGGTGCAGTCGTAAACAAACAACACTGGGCCATCTTCGGGATCCGAACGCCCAACGATGCCACCACAATTGTGCGACCCCTGCACTTCACCTTCGTTCGTGCAGTTTTCAATCGTGGCATTGTTGGCCTCACCTGCGATGCCGCCTACACTGTATTCTCCGCCTGTCACCTCAAACTGATTCAAGCACCCTGTAATCGTTCCGTTACGGAACCAACCGACAATACCACCTGCATCACCACCACTTGTCACAGAAAACACAGCCATATAGCCATCATTCTTAACTTTACAATTGGTCATCACACAAGGCATGCGACCATCCATTTTATTGACTTGACCCACAATGCCTCCAGCACAATCTGAACCTTCAATCCATGTGGCTACATCGACAAAGCAGTTCTTAATATAGTAGGGCTCAATATCATCCACATAGACATGTACACCAAACGGCAGATCCGCGCAACCCACCAAGCCACCAATAGCTCCCCATTCCTCCGTCGAAATGGAAGATTGGGTAATGCTACAGTTGGAAATGTCGCTCAAACCGGCATAACCCACCAAGCCTCCTACATAATGTCCTTTGCCACTGATACTGCATCCCGACAAGCGCACATTACTGATTTTGGCCTTATCCGTACAGCCAAACAATCCGCCCACGGGTTCAAACCAACCGTTTTCAATCACTTGATGCAATCCGAAAATAGTAAAACCTTGTCCATTAAAGCGGCCAGTGAAATAACGGAAAACCGTGTCCATCGTGCCATGGTCAGTAGTGATGACAGGCTTGCCGATGGAAATCCATTCTATTGGAGCTTCGTTCGTACAACTTGCAAGACTGATGTTTGCCGTAAGGACATAACAAGCGTCACCGCCCGTGCCCTCATTGGTTTGTTGCGCCAACAATGCCAATTGCTGTGATGTTGCAATCTGATACGGCTTTTCAGGTGTGCCATCACCGCCAGCGTAAGCTTCGGCCACAGTACCATCCCAACAATAGCCATATTCATCGCAATCATAATCTCCTTGGTGATATAGTATCTCACCATCAACGAGATAACAGCGCAAATAATCTGGATATTGGCCGTCATATACACTATTGGAACACGCATAAGGATCTGGAAACAAACCCATTTCGTACCCAATCCCATCAATGATGTAACCCCAAAAAGGCTTGCCAGACCCTCCGCCGCCAACAGCAGAGACATGCTGCATTCGATAAGTGTGTCCTTCCCAAGTGACTGGATCAATATGAGACACATAGACTGTAAAAGCACATGAATCAATCTCGCAAACCCAACTATCACCTGCCTCTGCATCGAAGTCATAAAGCGTGGTGAATCTGCCTAAAGACTGGTTGTACCAATACACCTTGCGATTTTCTTCGTAGACATATTGTTTTTCGCCGTTGCCGCCAAGAAATTGCCGTGTGATAGCACTACAGGTGTGCCCTTGAATGATGGTATCGCCTTCCACAGCCATCCGATAATAAGAGTAAGGGCTGCCCATAAAGGAACTGAGATTGAAATACCATTCCGCGCCTTGGGGAGCGAAACTGCCTTGCTGCGCCATGCCGCCAAGGGCGAAGGCGAGAAGGATTGTTGTTAATACTAGTTTTTTCATTGTCGTATGTTTTTGATTGTTATTTATTCACCACAAATTTCTGTGTCATATCGTCCACGCTGATGAAATACATACCCTGAGGCAAAGCCGACACATTAATCTGTTGGGTTTCAGCGTTGAGGCTACCCGTTTGGACGGTTTGGCCCATGAGGTTGGTGATTCGAAATGCGGAATGATGAATGCGGAATGATGAATGATGAATGGTGAGGATGCCATTGGTCGGGTTGGGATAAACGGTTAAGGTTCCTGCAGTTCCTGAGCCTGTCGAATGGCCGTTTTCCTCGATACCATTGTGGTATTCCTGATACACCTCGTCGCAGTCCCTTTCTCCGTATTTGAACACCAGTTCACCGTTGCGCCAGAAGCAGCGGATGCCAACCACGCGATAGTCCTGCTTCTTTTGCATCAGCCTTTCAGGGAAATAGCTTGTCATGTGACCAACGCCACAGAAGATGATTCCGCTGAACACTTCGTTGTCGTCGCTCACATGCAGCATCTTCACTATCTTGCCTTCGTATTCGTACTCGTCCACAGCATCAACATGCATGGTGATGCTGTCCAAGCCGACAGTGATCTCCCACTCGCTGCCCTCTTCCGCTCCATAATCATAAAGCATCGAGAACTGCCGCGTGGTCTTGTTCCACCAATACACCTTGCCATCGCTCTCATAAACATATTCTCGCGTCACCTCTTGGTGATTGGCCTTGTCGTAAAGAGTGTTGGTGCGGATGATGATCTTCACATCCTTGTGATTGATTGTGGTGTCGGAGGCATATAACAAATGCTGATAGGTGACGGTGCCGTCATCGTTCAAGATTTCGTAGTACCATTCCCGCAATTCTTGCTCTTCCAACACCTGCATCTTGACATAGTTTCCCGCTTCGGGGTGCGATTGAAAGCCTGGTTGCAGCTTGACATGCACAGTGGCTTGATACTCATGACTCTCCGTAGAAGGGATAGGTGCATTCAGTTCAAAAGACTCCCCTGTATGGATTTCCTGCGCCATGACCAGCGAGGCAACCATCAACAGGCTGAACGTTATTAGGATTCGTTTCATGGCATTAGGGTTTTATTGGTTTTCCAATTGATTGATCTTTGCTTGCAGTTCTTCGATAAGACGTTGCTGCTCAACGGTGTAAAGCGTCAGCTCCTCGATTTTCTTCAGCAAGACCTTCTGCATCTCAACGACATTGACACCATTCACTTCTACATCCTGCGCCGAAGGAACCTCGGGCAAATGGCTGTTTTTGTCGATATAGGCCTTCAAATCGCTGAGCGACATCAGCTGATGGTCTTGACCGAAAACATAGTCTGGCCAGTCTTCCACGTTGAGAATGAGCACTTCGTCAGTGATGATGCCACCCGCCACGGCAAAGGCATAACCTGGAACATCATTGTTGGTGTTCACCCCGACTTTCCCAGTGAGCGTAACTCTCGACCCTTCAAGGCTCAACGGCTTGGCACCTGCTGTAATACTCATCGCGCCACTGGTGCCGACAGAGATTCTATGGCTTTCATCCCTCAGTTGGATGAAAGTCTTGCGATAGGCTGGTGCTTTGGATTCAATGATGATTCCAACATCTTCGTGTGCGTCACCAAGAATATGCAATTTGGCTTGTGGGTCTGTCATATCGCCAATGCCGATTTTTCCTGTGCGGTTTTCAACATTCTGACCAGTGATAAACAAGGTTGGCAAATTACTTCCATACCCCATCATAATGCCGTTTTTGTCGTTAAGTAAAGGCTTTGTGCCGCTATATCCCTGGCCAATGGTTATACTGTATGCTGACTCACTTTTCGTGTACATACCTATTGCCATCGAGTTAATGTTTGTAGCAGTACTGGCATAACCCATTGCAAATGAAGTCAATCCAGTAGCATTACACCACCACCCTGCGGCAAAAGAATTATTTCCTGTGGCTCTGTTGTTTGTGCCAATATTAGAAGAAGCCCCTTCTGGAGAGGAATAACCTCCACTGACATGGACCCCAAGCGTATCCAAGGTTTGAGCATGAGCACTCATTCCGAAAATCATGGCAACAACGGCCATAACGAAACTGTTGATTTT
Organism: uncultured Bacteroidales bacterium; assembly: GCA_900317055.1. Classification (GTDB taxonomy): domain Bacteria; phylum Bacteroidota; class Bacteroidia; order Bacteroidales; family F082; genus Limimorpha. Next base: position 41,359 of record ONFF01000015.1, read on the forward strand.
GACATTGTTTTTCATAATTGTAAGTATTTAATTATTAATTATTTAATTCAAATTTTAAAGATTTAAAGATTTACACAGCATTGACGATTTCCTCAAATGTCCTTGTGTCGTCCGTGAGGTTCATCTTCATCTGCTTGATGCGGGTCTTACGGCGGTAGTACGACTCGGTCTGGGTATCCAAGAGGATGGAAATCACCTGGTTGGAAAAACCGTTCTTGGAGAGGCAGCAGATGCGCACATCCCACTTGCCGAGTTTGGGATAGAGTTCCAAGAGACGCTGCGAGAAGCCGTCGTACACCAAGTCGGTGAGGCTGATGAAGTCGGCCCAGTCGTCATCGCTGAGGGCGAAGTTCATCGTGTCGGCGGTCACCTGCTCGCCAAGGGCTTGCGCCGTAGTGTAGACCTTGTTGCGCCCCATGATCTTGCTCGTCATCAGCAGGTCTTTTTGCGAGAGTGTCTGACGGTCGCGGCGCAGGTCATCGTTGGTGCGGATGAGGTTTTCCATATCGCTCACCAGCTCGTGGATGCGATTTTGGTCGCGCTCCACCTGACTGCGGAACTGCTCCACGGCCAACTTGTGGTCGCTCACCTTCTTCCTCACTATCAGCACGATGACTAACAGCGCAATCACCGCTGCGGCAATGATGAGCCAGAGTTTGAGACTGCGGTTGCGAAGCAGACTCTCCATCTCGCTCTTTTGGGCCTTCAGTTCGTACTCGGCCTTGAGGCGTTGTAGGTTGTCAGAGGCATGTTCCTTGTCGGCCTGCATCATATTTTGCGTGAAGAGGTCTTGGTATTCCATGGCCTGCTCGAGATGGCCTTCGTTGTAGGCGATGGCGTAGAGCGTTTGGTACACCGACATCTTCAGTCCGGCACGCTCGCTGCGGAGGGCGGCTTCGAGGTAAGGCTTAGCTTCGGCGTAGTTATCAGTGTAGTAGTATAATACACCCATCGTCATGTTGGCGATGTCGGTGTTGTTGTCGTCAAGCTCGCCCTCCAAAGCGCGGCGAACGCAAGTCATGGCTTCAGGATAATTGCCCACGGGCAGGTAGTAGTCGCGGCCCATCTCAAGGTAGATGTCGCTCTGCATGGCCTTATCGTTTAATAAGGTGGCGATGCTGAAGGCCGTGTCGTAGTAGTGCTTGGCTTGGGCAAACTGCTCCAGCGACTTCGCCACGCGGCCGCAGTTGCGCATCGTGGTCATCACAGCGGTGGAGTCGTCGATTTGGCGGAAGCACGCGATGGCTTCGCAGTGCATCTTGAGGGCATCGTCGAAGAGGCCGTGTTTGTTGTACATCGCGCCAAGGTTGTCTTTGAGTTGGCCTTCGAGGCGAAGATTTTCGGTGGTTGTCTCGCAGCCTTGCATCAGCGTGAGGGCTTGCAGGAAACGCTCTGTGGCCTCTTCCGAGAGGCGTTGCTGGCGCAATTCGGTACCTTCTTCATATAAGGCACGCGCCTGCTGCAGGCGTTTGGCGGGAGTGTCACACGAGGACAACATCACGCCGAGCGCGAGGGTCGTTAGGATGAGTGATTTTAGTGTTGCTTTCATAGGCGTTCTATTTTTGACTCGGGACTTCGAGACTTTCACCCCTTGCCGTCATTGCGGGCTTGACCCGCAATCTCCTGAACGAAATGGATCCGTCTTCGCGCTCAGGAGATGGCGGATGTCCCTCCGCCATGACGGTAAAGGAGTAAGGGTATTGCCCCCAGTCCCATGTCCGTCGATGCAAAAATATACAGAAAAAACGCTTGTCAAGAGGTTTTTGGGGAGCCTCTCGGTTTTGTCCATGCTTTTTTGGATTGTCCGAATTTATTTCATTGGTAATCAATGATGTAATTTCGGCATGGACAAAATTTTGTCCCTATGATTTTTAGGAAAAAAGGATAAAAATCATAGTCTTTCGAGCCAATGAGAGAAGAAAACATCGCCCACAGAGTAGTCAATTCCCTCAAGACTGACCTCAACATTGAGCAATCCTTTTTCACTAAGCGACTCGGCCAACTTTCGCGAAGCCGATGCGCCACCAATCTGATACCGTTTCAGGAAATCGGCAGCAGTAATCTGCCTAACCCTCCCCTCTTTGGCTACGGCAATGAGATAGTTCCATTGCTTATCAGTCAACATTTGGCGGTACTGCAAATAAACGGTCTCGCTTTGTTTCAGTAACTGATTGCAAGTGCTTTTCACTTCGGCCAAGTCAATGGTTTTCTTTCCGTTGGAATAAATAGCATGGCACAACTGTTGGGTATAGTAAGTCACCCGTTGTGTCCAATCAAGAACGAATTGAAGGGCTTCGTCGGTGATGCTTCGCTTGCCACTGCCAAACAACTGGCGGATAAAAGCAGCGTAACGCTCTTCCGAGATTTTTCCCAAAGAAACAAAAGTCGTACTCGAATAGAAAGGTTTCCGTTCATTGGCAAAAATGTCCGTCATGATATGCTTTTTGCTGCCACAAAAGATAAAAGTAAGATTCTTGCATTGCTGGATATATGTGCGTAACAAGGCTTCCATATTTTGCTCGGGATATTCCCTAATCTGCTGAAACTCATCGATGGCAATGACAATAGGCGAATTCTGTCCATCAAGGAATTCGAATAATCCGCGCAAGGTGTACTCCTTTTCTTGAACCGTCTGGTAAGCGATTTGCAACTGGGGCTGACCCGTCAAGGTATCGTAGGTAACCTGTGGCCTGAACGACTTGATATAGTTCACCAACCGCTTGCCAAATGTTGACTTTTCCGGAATAGCACTTAATGCCGCCTCTGCAAACAATTTGATGAACCCGTCAATATTGTCCGAAGCAAAAATGTCCACATACACGGTCTGAATGTTAGGATAAGACGCTTTTATTTCATCAAACAACCTAAAAATCAGCCCTGTTTTCCCTAATCTTCGGCGCGAAATCAAAGTCATATTGGTCTGGTTTAGACAGTTGCGCAACATCAGTTGCAACTCTTCCTCACGGTCGCAAAACAAGTCTTTCGACTCGTAGGCTTTGATGACAAAAGGATTATCCATAGCAGCATTTTTTATATTGACGCTGCAAAGATATATATTATTTTCAAATTACACAAAAGGTGTTACACAAAAAGTGTAACACTAAAAGTGTAATCAAAAAAAAGACGCTGCCGAAAGGCAACGTCCAAAACATTCTCTAATTCTTGATAAAAACTACTCTTTCTCGTTCCGCATCTTGACAATCTCTTCCTGCTTGTCCTTCGGTGTCGGCATGTACTGGTGGAACTCCATCGAGTAGTTGGCGCGGCCCGAGGTGAGGTTGCGCAAGGCGGTGGCATAGCCGAACATCTCCATCAGCGGGACGAAGGCATCCAGCTTCTGAGAGCCCTTACGGAAACGACGCATGGCCTCGATGCGACCACGGCGCTTGTTGACATCGCCCGTCACATTGCCGATGTAGTCGTCGGGCGTGTTGATTTCTACCTTCATCACAGGCTCAAGCAGCACAGGGCTGGCTTTCATGAAGGCCTGCTTGAAGCACATCTGGGCGCAAAGCTGGAAGGCCATGTCGCTGGAGTCGACGGGGTGCGAACTGCCGTCCACAAGGACGCACTTCACATCCACGACAGGATAACCTGCGAAAGGACCTTTGTTCATGGCCGCTGCCAGACCCTTCTGCACCGAGGGAATGTATTCCTTTGGAATCACGCCACCCTTGGTGATGTCGACGAACTCGAAGCCGCCGCCCGGGTTAGGCTCGAAGCGGATGACGGTGTGGGCGAACTGGCCCTTGCCGCCGGTCTGCTTCACATAGCGGTAGTTGCACTCGAACGGTGCGGTGATGGTCTCGCGGAACGACACCGAAGGCGCGCCCACCGTAACCGGAACCTTGAACTCTTCCTTCAGGCGGTCGACGATGATTTCCAGATGCAACTCACCCATGCCCGCGATGATGGTCTCTTCCGTCTCCTCGTCGAAGTGAGCGTGGAACGACGGGTCTTCGTTGCAAAGCTTGGCCAAGGCCTCACTCAGCTTGCTGCGGTTCTTCTTGTCGTCGAGGTTGACCTTCATCTCGATGACCGCAGGCGGTATATTGATGGATTCCAACAAGATAGGCTGATTTTCATCGCAGAGCGTGTCGCCCGTCTTGGTGTATTTCATGCCCACGAGAGCCACGATTTCGCCTGCACTTGCCTCGTTGATTTCCTCGCGTTCCTTCGCCTTGATGCGGAAGATACGACCCACGCGCTCACTCTTCAGCTTGTTGGTGTTGTAGACGCTCATGCCGTTGGTCAGCTTGCCGCTGAAGATGCGGATGAAGGTCTGCTGGCCCACATACGGGTCGTTGATGAGCTTGAAGGCCAAGGCCGAGAAAGGCTCATTCTCGGAGGGGTTGCGACGGTAGGTCTTCTCCTCGTTGGCGGGGTCGTGCGCGATGACGGCACCCAAGTCGTTGGGCGAAGGCAGGTAGTCGACAATGGCATCCAAAAGGAGCTGGATGCCTTTATTCTTATAGGCGGCACCGCAAAGCACCGGCACCATCATCAGTTTGATGGTGGCCTGACGGATGGCGGCCATCAGTTTGTCGGTCGGGATTTCTTTGTCTTCGAGGTAAAGCTCGGCGATCTCGTCGTCGAGGTCGGCGACCTTCTCGATAAGGTTGCGGCGGGCTTCCTGGGCTTGCTCCATCATGTTTTCCGGGATGGGACCGACGATGCGTTCCTTCTCGATGAAGCGCACCGAGTTCATCTGCACCAAGTCAACCATGCCCTCAAAATCGGACTCTGCTCCGACGGGGAGATGCAGCGGCACGGCGTTAGCGCCCAAGTATTTATGCATCTGGTTGACCACCTCTTGGAAGTCGGCACCCGTGCGGTCCATCTTGTTGACGAAGGCAATGCGGGGCACGCGGTATTTGTCGGCTTGGTTCCACACCGTCTCCGACTGCGGCTCCACGCCACCCACGGCGCAGAACACAGCCACCATGCCGTCGATGACGCGCAGCGAGCGTTCCACCTCGACGGTGAAGTCGACGTGACCAGGAGTATCAATAAGGTTGATCTGATAGCCGTTCCAATGTGCAGTGATGGCTGCCGAAGCGATGGTGATGCCGCGCTCCTGCTCTTGTTTCATAAAGTCCATGGTGGCTTGTCCATCATGCGTTTCACCCACCTTACGGTTGACGCCCGTGAAGAACAGGATGCGTTCCGAAACCGTAGTCTTACCAGCATCGATATGCGCAGCGATACCGATGTTTCTCAATTTTGAAATGTTTAAACTCATTATTTTATCTGATTTTCAATTATTTGCAAATACAAATCAGGCTTTTGATTCGGGCTGCAAAGGTACGGAAAAACTTTGAACCTGCAATTCAAATCGTCATTTGACGAACCTTTCGCTTTTCTTCATACCGTTAGTATCCATAACCTCAACCAAATACACACCAGCAGCCCACTCTGAAACATCCAAGCAGACTTCCGAAGTCCCATCAGCAGAAACCGACTTGACAAGCTGTCCCAAAGCATTGTAAACATTGATGGTCTTCATTCCTTCCGCTTCAATCGTGACAAAGGAGGAGGCGGGCACAGGATAAACCTTTAACGACTCCGTTTGTATTTGATTTTCAGCTATTCCCGTCGGGTCAAAAGTGTCGTTACCATCAGTGAGCCATTCAAGGCTGAAGTTGTAGAACACCGTCGAATAGCCCGAGGCGCCAGCGTAGGCTTCCTCGACATAGAGTCCAATGGTGCCATCGGGCAGAATACAGAGCGAAGAATAGGCCGAGCTATAGGGCACGATGCATTTCTTCACCGGCCAGGTCTCGCCCTCGTCGTAACTCACATAGACCGTCACATCGGTGCGTGAGTTGCCGTATGGCACCGAATGCAGCAAGCGGTTCTTGTCATGACCTTGGTTTTCGGAGGTATAACGAATCATGTCGCCATTGCAGGCAGGCGCGGTGATATCGTACCAAGTAGAGGTGGTGGGTTGCCAAGTCTCGCCGCCGTCCTCGGAAATGTTGTACCAGCGGTTGCCCGCGTGACGGATGCTCATCAGGATGCGGCCATCGGCCAACTCCGTAACCTTAGCCTCATCGCCCGAGGTGGAGGCACGACCCGACACATGCCAAGTCTGACCGTTGTCATCGGAATAAACAGCATGGTTGTAAAGCACCTGTGCCGTAGTCTCACGGATGGCAGCCACAAACATGATACGACCTGTGGAGGTGCGCAGCCCGTTACCCGAACCGAAGAACGAGGCGCGCCATGTGCGCTGTTCGGGGATAATGCAGTTGTCGCCAAAGATGAAGTGGGTGATGTCTTCGGGCTCCGTCCAAGTCTGACCGTTGTCATAACTCTTACAAATATAGGTGCGGATCGGATTCGATGGGGTGGAATACCACAAGCCGGGACCACCTACAAAACCCGCGACGAGGCCATTGTCGTCGTCGCTCCATGCTAAAGCGCAGTCGCCGAAGCCATGGTTGACACCTGTACCCAAGGCTATAGTGTAAGGCTCACTCCAAGTGTGACCACCATCGGTACTGCGGTTGCAGACAATGTCAATGTCCTCGGGCAGGTCGCCTTCGTTGTATTTGCGTTTGTCGGTGACCGCCACGATGCTTCCATCCTTCGCCGTGATGACGGCAGGAATGCGATAATTGGTTGAGTTATAATCACCTGGCTGCAATAATAAGGTATGTGCAAGAATGATTTCACGGCTACCAGCTGGCGAAGGATTAGCCAACTCATAAGTCTCCTCCGCAGTCGTAATCGACTTCAGTGAAGCATCAATGAAATTACCTTCAGTAGCATTGTCGGCTACATGTGCCACGACCCAAAGGTAATTGGTGCCATAGACAAGGTTGCCATCCAAGTTGCAGGTTATGTCACCCGAGGCTGGAACAACACTTCCAAGCAAAGTGGCGTTTTGAGGATGGCGTTCATCGAAACCATTGGCAATGCCCGTAGAATAGACCTTGATTTCTTCAATATCATTCAAATCCGTTGTTCCCTCAAGATTCAAGGTTATGGTTTGCAGTTCAACCTCGGCACCACCGTCAGCACCGTCCACAGCCACCGCTGCCTTGAGTAGCACATCATTTTCATTGCCACGCCCCGTCTTACGCGTGTCTTGGGTCAAAGTAACATTCCATATCCCAGAACCGCCAAAATTAAAATTAACCAGTTGTGCATCGTGACCATGCCCCGAAAGGTCGGGCAAAATGTTGTCATTGACCCAGGTTGCAGAGAATTCATAAGCGGCTCTTAAGTGATCTGCCATGTAAAAACTTATATCATATAAATCATCAGCGCCTAAATCCCTTTGTATCTCGTCGGGTTCCAGTGCTATATTGTAGAACCTCACATTGCCAAACGAGCCGTTGCAGAAGTTGGCAGGCTGCCCGCCGCTGTTGCCCGCCCCTATAAACACATCATGCGTGTTGGTCACGGCCCAGTCGTTCACCGCTGCCACCCAACTGCTGTTGGTCTCACCGTTTTGGTATATGCGAATCTCGTTATTCGGGCGGTCCACAACGAGGGCAAAATGCATCCACTCCCCTGCCGGAACAGTGACACCCGTATAGATCGACAAGGCGTGACCCGAGGTTGAAGTGGGCGTATTGAGTCCCAGCGACTGGCCCGCACTGCCCGTGCCAAAGAACTCATAACCCGTGCGTTCGCTGCCCGCACCTTGCACCAACATATCGCGCTTGCACACATAACGCGGGTAACTAGTATAGGTCTCGTTGCGCACCCATCCCGTGACCGTGAAGCTTTGGTCGGCAGCGATATTAAAGTCTTCGTGATGCGGGATACGCATATATTGGTCAGTACCGTTGAAAGTGATGTAATGGGCAGGTTGGGCAAATGCCCCAGTCAAAGCCGTCAGCAGAACAGCGAGAGCAAAAAGTTTTTTCATGGCGATAAGTGTTATTGGATTAAACTTCAATGTATTGGGTGCAAAACTAATATTATTTCGGAAATGACACAACTTTTTCCTATTTTTGCCTCGTGTATTAGCCAAACATCATCAACATACGAAAAGGAAATAGGATTATTATTTAAACAATTTAAAACTATGGGCTGGATTGTTGATCATTACAAAATCACCTACAACGACCTATTTGTGGGCAGTTATTATGTTTACGAAGACAACACTTGCAGGTATTACGTCAACAGTTGGAAAAATGAACTTGAGCCCATCAAGGACCTCCTTGAAAAAAAAGGTCTGTTGAAAGACAAAGACACAAAGAGACCTATCGCCGCCATCACGAAGATGATGACGGCTGAAAATAGGATAAAAGGCAGAAAGAGATCCATATATCATTGTGACGGCCTTACTTTGGAAAGGATTCCTAATGAGACCAACGAGCGTTTTCTGGTGTATCAGCATGATGCCAATAAAGGGCAGCCAGGCTATTCGGACAAAGACCATTCCGCCCCACATTATGAAGGTGAAAAAACGCCTGAAGGGATGAGGGAATGGACCACCTGGTACGCCTTCGTCAAGATGGACGATGGCACATACGAGGCGGCACTCGACGAATCCTGGTGGTGGGGCGGCGGCCACAACGACGGCGGCACCATCCACACCGACATCCCCGAAGAATGGTTTGAATTGTCCTACGACGAATTCCTTGAAAACGTGGTAACGCTTTCGGCGGCTTCACACTATGGTTTCACGCCAGATGAACTAAAAGAAAAACAAGGACTGAAAGAATTCTTTGGTTTCGAATAAGACACAACTTGCTATTTCCACCATCCTTCCAGTTTCAGCAACGCGATTTTGTTGTGTATGCCTCCTCCATAGCCCGTGAGGTTACCATTAGCACCCATAACGCGATGACAGGGCACGATGAGGCAAATGGGGTTCCAACCCACAGCGCCACCAACCGCCTGTGCAGAATTGATTTTCAACCGTTTTGCGATTTCGCCATAAGTTAGTGTATGCCCAAATGGTATCTCGCACACGATATCCAACACTACCTTGCGGAATGGTGTCAAGTCTTCCATGCGGTAAGCTGGTGTGAAATCGGGCTGATGGCCAGTGAAATAGAAGTCCAACCAACGATAGGTATCATGAATTACGGGCGGTAGTGACGAGCCATGGCGCGTCTCTACAACGCCCAATGGATGTTTGTTTTCGTCACGCGAGCCTGCAAACCATAGGCCCGTCAGCGCCTTGCCGTCGGTGCTCATCAAAAGGTCATCGAAACCTTCTGGGGTTGGATAAAGGTATGTAGCCATATTCAATCCTCCAAAGCGAATTTTCGCAAAGCCGTTTCATCCAAGCGCTGGACGGTCCATTCATCCATGGGCACAGCACCGATGCTGCGGTAAACCGTCAGGGCGGGTTTGTTCCAATCGAGGCAGATCCATTCCATGCGGCCACAGTTGCGCTCCACGGCAATCTTTGCCAAATATTTCAACAAGGCCTTACCATAGCCACGACCGCGTTTCTCGGGAAGGATGAACAGGTCTTCGAGATACAAACCTTTGCGCCCGACAAAAGTGGAGAAGTTGTGGAAAAACAAAGCGAATCCGATGACCGCGCCGTCTTCCTCGGCAAAGACCACCTCGGCGGCATGCTCCACAAAAAGGGAATGGTAGATGGTAGCTTCATCGGCCACAACTTCATCGGCGCATTTCTCGTAAACGGCGAGTTTCTTGATGAATTCAAGAACCAGGCCTGCCTCTTCGGGCTTCGCAGGACGGATAGTGAATTGATTGTTCATGGTTTGAGTATTGTCAATTTAGGTAAAGGGTCCTTCGATCCTTCGAGAGCCTCAGGACTCAGGAGCCCTACGATGGATCATTTTTTCAGCATTTTGCCTCGAATATGTTTCAACGCGGCCGGCAGCACCTCTGGCTCCATCATTTGGAGTGCCGTGTTGAACTCTTCGAGCAGTTCGGGATAGAATTTGCTTTGCGCATAAGTCAGCTTAATGGCCAGAGACTTCACGCCGATGGGCTCATTGGAAAGCATGGCGTTGAAACAGAAATCAAGGAAGTCGGTGCGGATGCTATCGACCTCAAAGGGAGTTCTTTCCAACAGGTTCATGATAAGGCGGCGCTTCGTGGTGCTGGTGGTGCGCATGGCTTCATCAATAAAGGTGTTTTGATGCTCGGCCAACCAGGCATCTGCGGTTTTGGGTAGGTGCGTCAACACCCAAGCGGCATTGTCGGAAGTACGCTTGTCTTCATCGAAGAGCAGCTGTAACAGTTCCTCATTAAAGATGCCTCCAGCCAAGGCTCGGGCGTCGCCTCCACTAATTCTGCCGGACAATATGGTTTTCAGCTCCAACATAAGCTAAACACACAATTCTCCTTTCGCAACAATCGCAGCTGTGCCGCCCACATAGATAGCACCGTCTTTGTCGATACACGTCGCAACAACGGAAGGTCGACCCATGGCCTCACCTTGCATGAAGGCACATTCCGCCTCGGCGCCAAGGTATCCGTTATGTTGCAGATAGGAGGTCAATGCCGCATTGGCGGTACCAGTAGCCGATTCCTCGGGCACGCCGTACAATGGCCCAAAGTCGCGGACATGGGCTGTGTAGCTGTCGTTGGCAAAGGCAAAGACATGGAAACTGACCGCGTCGTATTTCTTGGTGATGGCAGTGATGGCCTCCATGTTGGGATTCAAGGCCTGCAAAGTGTTCACATCGGGCAAGGGAATCATCAAATCGGGAAGGCCCGAGTAGGCAATTTGTATAGGCATAACAGGATGGTAATCATTGACGCCCAATGCCTTATAGATTTCTTCCGTTTCTTCGACAGTAGCCACAATACATGGCATGGCCATCTGCATCATCACCCTCTCCCCTGCTTCGATGCGTAAATCACCAGCAAGCGTGTGGCAAAGGCAAGTTCCCGAAGCCAAACCTTCATGGTGCAACAAATAGAATGATGCTATGGTGGCATGGCCACATAGCTCAACCTCGGCTTTTGGGGTGAAATACCTAATGGTAAACTCCTTGTCGGAGTGTCGCCTGATGAAAGCTGTCTCCGAATAACGCAACTCGGCAGCGATTTGCAGCATTAATTTCTCTTCGGGGAACTGTTGTGATTCGAGCAGCACTACGCCCGCAGGATTGCCGCCGAAGGGTTGGTCGGTAAAAGCGTCAACAACGAAGTATCTCATAGCTTATAATATCTGTGCCGTATGGTTCTTGGTATCCACTTTGCCGATAGCATCGACGATAATACCCTCTTCATCAATGACATAAGTAGTGCGCAGCGTGCCTTCGGTCACCTTGCCGTACATCTTTTTCTCACCCCAAGCCTCGTAAGCTTTCAAGATGGTCAAATCGGTGTCGGCAATGAGGTGGAAAGGCAGGTTGTATTTGGCGATGAAGTTTTGGTGCGACTTGGCACTATCACGGCTGACGCCCAGCACATTATAGCCCAACGACAGAAAACGCTCGTAGTTGTCGCGCAGGTCACAGGCCTCGGCGGTGCAGCCTGGCGTGCTGTCCTTGGGATAGAAATAAAGCACCAGTTTCTTTCCAGCAAAATCCGTCAGTTTGACGAGATTGCCATTTTCGTCATTGCCCTCAAAATAAGGGGCTTTTGTTCCTTTTTGTAACATGGTTTGTATGTATTGTTCGTGTGTGCAAAGTTACACATTTTGACACTAATTCAAGTAAAAACAAATATTTTGAGTTTATTTATATTCAACACTTGCTCTTTCACGAAAAATGTGTACTTTTGCAGCAATGAAATACTGGTCGATGACCGCAACGGGTAGCTTCACGCCATTAAGGTGAGATTATTGTCGGTTCAACTCCGACTGCCAGTTCAAAGAGAGCGATTTCAATCGCTCTCTTATTTTATAAGCACAAATTGAGGATTCTCAAGAGACTTCCATGATAATACTCCATATCAACTCCCCCAATTATCCCTATCCAAACTACGATAGTTTATTGCCTCGGCGAGATGTCCCGTCTGAATGTTTTCGCTGCTGTCTAAATCGGCAATAGTGCGAGAGACTTTGAGAATCCTATCGTATGCACGGGCCGAGAGTCCTAAGCGATTCATGGCATTTTTTAGGATGGTGCGACAATCTTCGTCCAACTCGCAATATTTCTGGATGAGTTGTGTGGTCATCTGGGCGTTGGCGTGAATGGTTGGATACTCTGCATAGCGCTCCTCTTGTATCTTCCTCGCTTTGATGACACGCTCACGCACTGCCGCACTTGACTCTCCTATTTGCTTGTCGGACAAATCTTTATAGGCCACTGGCACAACCTCTACATGCAGGTCAATCCGATCCATCAAGGGGCCGCTGATACGGTTAAGGTACTGCTGTACCATGCCCGGCTTGCAGGTGCATTCCTTGTCGGGATGGTTGTAATAGCCACAAGGACAGGGATTCATCGCCGCCACCATCATGAAATTGGCAGGGAAGTCAACGGTCATCTTGGCTCTTGAAATCGTCACGATCCTATCCTCCATTGGTTGCCTCATTACTTCTAAGACAGTTCGCTTGAACTCAGGCAGCTCGTCAAGAAAGAGCACGCCATTATGTGCAAGTGAGATCTCGCCAGGTTGTGGATAAGTGCCACCACCAACTAAACCGGCATCGCTGATAGTGTGGTGGGGACTGCGGAATGGTCTCGTCCTAACCAATGCTGCATTACGGCCAATCAAACCAGCTACGGAATGGATTTTTGTGGTTTCCAAGGCCTCAGCCATCGTCAAAGGAGGCAATATGGTAGGCATACGCTTGGCCAGCATGGTCTTGCCGCTGCCAGGAGGACCAATAAGAATGACATTATGGCCACCAGCAGCCGCAATCTCCAAAGCACGCTTGATGTTCTCCTGTCCTTTCACATCGCTGAAATCGAATTCACCGCTGGTATCTTGCCATGACTCCGCTATGTCAATAGTCACAGGTTGGATTTGGTTTTCTCCATTCAAAATGGAGACTACCTCATGGATATTATCCACACCATATACCTCCAAGCCTTCCACCACAGCAGCTTCACGTGCATTGGGTTTTGGAACGATGAGTCCGCGGAAACCATCTTGTTTCGCTTTGATGGCAATAGGCAAAGTACCTTTAATAGGTTTGAGCGTGCCATCAAGCGATAGCTCGCCCATGATGATGAACTGTTCCAACAAATCCCCACTCACCTGCTCCGATGCTGCCATAATACCGATGGCAATAGGCAAGTCATAGGCAGAGCCTTCCTTGCGGATGTCGGCAGGCGCCATATTGATGACGATTTTCCGGTGAGGATAGTAATAGCCTAGATTAATAATAGCGGCCTCAATGCGTTGTTGACTTTCTTTGACCGCATTGTCGGGTAGGCCGACAAGATAGAAGTTGATACCTCTGTCGATGTTCACCTCAATGGTGACCTGAATGGCTTCGATGCCGAAAAGGGCACATCCAAATGTCTTTACTAGCATAATTCTTAGTGTTTAAAGTTTCATGCCGCAAAGATGCAACCCTTGTCAAGAAAAAGCCGTTGATTAAACGTTTGTAGTCGACAGTAGTCGTTTGTTGTCGTTTGCTGTCGGATATATTTTTGATATTCAATAATATAAAATAATGAACAAACACACAGGTCTGCCCATACTCTAAACTCTAAACACTCAACTCTAAACTATTTCTTCGGCTTATAGCCCGAATCCTGGAAAACATTCTGCAAATCCTTGCGTTGCATCAGATCCTGGAGCGAAACCTCATTGTTCGAGAAATAAGAGCGTGAAATGTTCAAGCCGAAGAACTCGCCCAAACGCGAAGGCGCATCGTTACTGTAGGCTTGAGTGAAAGGCCCATCCCCGAAAAACATCATGTAGGCATCCAAACCTGCATCATAAAGTCGGCGGTTGCCCACAATATCGGCCCACACTTGTCCTTCGTTTTCCACAGCCCACTGCCATTGTTTCGACGAATAGCCGAGCAAAACGCTGTCGGGCAACTCTGGACACATCGCCTCGACAAAAAAATCGCGGCGACCGTAAAATACCATCTCGCCTACAATCTGACCTTGTTTGCGCCATTCGTAGAGGTAATACATATAAAGCTGTTCGGCAACTTCCTTTGCCAAGGTCGACACATTCCTACGCAACGACATGTATCTTGGCATTCCGATTTGGTCATACAACTCTTCATCGTCAAGATACCAATCCAAGGAGATCACCAGCTGGTCATCGATGATTTGAACAGGCGGCTCATCGGGGTGAACTCCTGTAATGCAAGTAAAAGCCTTTTTAGGCAGCTCAATTTCAGGATAATAGTAATGGAAATGCGCAAAAACATCCTCCACCACAGGTTCAATTTGTTTCAAGTCGGAAAAAACGGCCTTCACCTTTTCATAAAGTGTGATGCTGAACGGGTCGGTGGCGAAATCCTTTAGGTATTGCACCGCATCAGGATTGTTAAGATCGCCACCGAGGAACACATGGTAGCGGTCTTGGACATTCATCAACTCCACCTGGAAATCGTTGGTATCCAAGCTGAAGAGTACCACTTCGTAACGGTCAAATTCGAGGTCGTAGGGGTCGGGGTTGATGTCGAGTTTAGCTTTATAGGCAGGCTCGTTCTTTTGACAGGAGGCCATCATCAGGCAGATGGCGAAGATGGTTAGTATTCTGTTCATGTTCTTATGTGTGTTAAAAGCAGAGACTTACATCACCTGCTTGTTAATCTGTCGCACCTACGGGGCTTGGTTTAATCGATTATCTGTTGCCTAAGCATCTCATACGCTGCTACCGTAGCACGGTTGATGACATTTTCGCGGTCCTTACCGAAGTTGAAGCGTTTCGACACAACTCCTTTGGCAGAAGCCACACCGATCCACACTGTGCCGACAGGGTTTTCTTCCGAACCGCCACTTGGTCCCGCAACACCCGTAGTGGCCACGCCAAAGTCGGCTTCCATCAGGTCGCGTACACCTGTGGCCATACTCTCCACTACTTCCTGGCTTACGACTCCTTGCTTTACTATCGTCTCAGCTGGCACACCCAGCACCTTGGTTTTCATCGGTGTAGCGTATGTGACCGCCGTCCCCTTGAATACCTCAGAACTACCTGGAATCAATGTGATGACATGAGCAATGTTGCCACCCGTACAACTCTCAGCCGATGCGAAAGTCATACCTTTACTATTTAATAAATCGAAAACAGTACGCTCGATGGACTGGTCTTGCATGGCAAAGATGTACTCGGAAATTAAGGCTACTAGTTTTGCCACTTCACGGTCCAATGTCTCATGAAGCAACCGTGCATCCTCGTGCCTGCCGCTCAAGCGCAAGCGCACCATGCCATATTGTGGCAGATAGGCCAAAGAAAGGAACTCTGGCAAGGCATCTTCCCAATCCTTTATCTTGTCGGCCAAAAACGACTCGCCGATGCCCGTAGTCATAACAACTCGTTTTTCGTAGGGAATGGCTTGGAAGCGTTCTTTGATGCGTGGCAATAGTTCATCAGTGAAGATACCTTTCATTTCGAAAGGCACACCAGGCATAAACACAAAAGCAACTCCATTCTTCTCTATCCACATGCAAGGTGCTGTGCCGTAGGTGTTTGGAATATACTTGCACGACTTCGGCAACATCGCCTGACCGCGGTTGCGCTCACTCATCTTGAAGCCACGACGCTCGAACAAGGACACCAAATTATCGTAGGCAGCCTGACAAAACTCAAGCTCGGTATCAAAGAACTTGCAGACCGTCGGTTTAGTGATGTCGTCGGCAGTAGGCCCCAGTCCACCCGTGACCAAAACAAGGTCAGCATCCATGCAGGCATCAAAAGCATTAAGGATGGCATTTTCGGAATCGCCAATTGTTAATGAGGAATCCAGTTGGAAACCAGCCTCCGACAAGTGTTCACCGAGCCAAGCTGCATTGGTGTTAATCACCTGACCAATAAGCAGTTCGTCACCAATCGAGATATTCTTTATGAGTATTTCTTTCATCTTCAATCAAATTTGCGCAAAGATAGGTCATTTTTCGGCTATCACTACGAAAAAAACAACATTTCAAAATAATTCGTATCTTTGCAGCTTCAAAATGAAAAAGATATGAATCAACCTATTCCTGCATCGCAACTTGTCCTCAATAATGAGGGTGCAATATACCACTTGAACCTCCATCCTGATCAACTCGCCGATGACGTTATCATGGTGGGCGACCCTGGTAGAGTTGACCTGATTGCATCGTTTTTCGACAAGATTGAGGTGAAACGCCAAAACCGTGAGCTCATCACTCGCACAGGTTATTTCAATGGCAAGCGTATCACAGCGCTCTCTACCGGCATGGGCACCGACAATCTTGACATTGTGATGAACGAACTTGATGCCTTGGCCAATATTGACTTGAAGACAAGAATGCCCAAAGAAGGACATCGCTCGCTGAATTTGATTCGACTCGGCACATGTGGTGCACTTCAACCTGAAATAGAAGTGGAAGACAATTATGTAGCCACCCGTTATGCGATTGGCTTGGACGGCCTGCTTTATTTCTATGAAAAACACAAAGAAGTGAACGAAATCGCCATGCGTGATGCCTTCATCGAACAGATGGATTACCCAAAAGACCTACCGCTGCCTTATGTCGTGGAAGGGTCAAAAGAATTGTTCGACCGTTTGGCAGAAGGTTATTATCAAGGTGTAACAGCCACAGCACCAGGATTCTACGGTCCGCAAGGCCGCACATTAAGAATGCATCTTGCCTATCCAGAGAACAACCGAAAAATTGAAGTTTTCGAATATCAAGGCATGCGCGTGTGCAACTTTGAAATGGAGTCGTCGGCTCTCTACGGGCTCGGCAAAATGATGGGGCACAACTGCTTGACTATCTGCGTGGTCGTCGCCAATCGCGTAACCGAAAAGTTTGCCACCGACTATCATCCTTATGTGAAAAAATTGGTTTTGAAAACTTTAGAAAGACTCTCAGCAAAATAATTATTCGAAACATTGTTGATAAAAAAGTGCATTTTTTTCATTATTTATTAAAGAGGTAAAGAAAAAATGCCTATTTTTGCCGCCGAAATAGTATGGACATTTGTATTTCATAATATGAGAAGAATAATAATTAAAAATAGAACTACAAAAACGATGAAAAAGTCTTTTATTACATTGATTGCTCTTCTAGCCTTTTCAACTTCGGTGATGGCTGATGGTCATGTAGATTCAGTTCGTTACCTAACGACCAAAGCATGGAAGAACTGGTTCGTTTCTGCCGAAGGCAGTATTGACTGGTGGCAAGGCTCTGACATGAATCCTGATGGCAACTACACTGCAGTTCAGTGGGGGAAGCCTTCTTTTGGAGCTGGCCTCAGCTTTGGCAAATGGCTCACCCATAGCCTTGGTTTCCGTCTATCATACGATGTGAATGGCGGCAAGAGTTACATTGATGGTCTGTATCCCAACCGCGACCATATCTTTGGTTTCCTTTATGACGACAAAACAGATCCAGACGAAAACGGCTACTACACTACTTCGTTCATCTATCATGACCTGCACACTGATTTGTTGTTCAGCCCCATCGATTTCTTCCAAGGCTATTACAATCCCGAAAGACTTTGGACTCCTGTTCTTTATGTTGGCATGGGTGCTGCTTCCGTTAGCGAAGGCATCTTGATCAACCCTACATTCCTCAATAATGTCAGACATAGAGGAGTTGATGCCGATCAAAAAGGTCTCAATTTTGAGTTCTCTTTCAACGCAGGTTTAATCAACAACTTCCGTCTGAGCGATCATTTCGACCTCAGTTTGGCTCTCAAATGGTCGACTCAAGAATGGCACATTGACTCATGGTATTATGAAACCGGCGGCATGCCAAGCGACCACAGCCTCGCTTTCACTAGTGAGAGAGGCCTTCGTCCCAAAAGAGCCGACAACAACTATTCCGTGGGAATTGGTCTCACCTACTACTTCAGCAGAGAATACGACCTGCCCATTGATTGCTGCAAAGAAATGGAAATCATCCCGCAGAAACTCGACACTATTGTCAAGTTCGTCAATGTCCAAACCGAGGATATGGAAAGCTATCCTTTCTCCATCTTCTTCAACCGTGACTCGTATGAGCTGATGTCAAGAAGAGACATCGTCAACTTGAGAGAAATTGCCAAGGTTGCTATGGACAATGGCTACAAGATTCGTCTGACAGGTTCTTGCGACAGCGCCACTGCTACTCCTTCCTACAACCAGACCCTGTCTGAAAACCGCTGCAACAAGATTAAGATTGAACTTCTTGAATTAGGTTTCCCAGAAGATCAAATCATCATCGAGCCTATTGGTGGTGTGAAGCATCTTGACCCGACGGAATATGACCGCCGCGTGTTGGTCCAGCTGGTTAAGGAAGCTCCGCAAGAATAAGCCATCTTTATTGAGCTAAAACAAGAAAGCCTGACGGAATCCCCGCCAGGCTTTTTTCATTCGTATCGTCATTAAGGACATCAATGCATGACACCAACCTCAATGCCAATGTAATTGCTACGCAAGATGCTGCCCGTCTGCTTTTCCAATGAGTTGACAAAAGCGTTGGAAAAAGCATGATCGAAAGTCAATTGGACAAAAGCCGACATTTTCCTGTTGATTTCGTACTCGGCACCCAAACCAAAAACCATCGACAGCTGCAACGGACGATATTGGTTAGTGCAATCGACATAACTCTGTCCTTCATAGGAAGTCCAATAAAATGAATAACTATCCTTGACATAGTCCTTGCAATTGAGGCTCAGGCCAGCACCTGCTTCAGCATAGGCCTTGAACGCATCAAGAACATCCATTCTGACCTTAAACTTCAAAGGAATCTCGATATTGGCAGTCTTCAGTCGACGCGACACTGAAATATTAGACTCTTCCAAAAAATCTTCGGCACGCCTACGGTCGACAAAGGTGTACTTCAACCGAAGGAAATTGAAATCCACTCCCGACGAAACCGCGACATTACTCGTTAGATAATAGTCACAGACCAATCCAAAGTTGCCGCCCAACCTTATGCCGTCATTAGTTGTTGCAGTAGAGCCTGAACTTGCCCAATCAATGGTAGGCCCCATTTTGATGCCAAACCTGACATTCCCTGGTTGAGCGTTGGCACCTACAAAAGCAGCAGATACCAAACTGATAATCAACAATATTCTTCTCATAGTAACAAATTTTAGACCTACAAAGATAATTTATTTTGCCGATATTCCTCTAAAATCCGAAAATGATTCTTAATTTTGTCGCCAAATTGATTGTATCATTCACTAAATCACATCAAAATGAAAAAGACGTTTTTACTGATTGCAGCCCTGTTGATGATGAGCAGCGCAGCATTCGCTGGCGGCGGCTTTGATATCGCCATCGGCCCGAAAGTCGGTTACCAGACCGCAAAACTCTCCTATCAGAAAGCCGACATCAAGTCAAGCTTTTCCAACCATTTCACTGCAGGTCTCTTTGGCCGCGTGACCATCGGCAGACTCTATGTGCAACCTGAAGTGTTGTACTTCAAGACCTCCAACATCTTTGAAGGACATGTTACTGGCGTGGCAAGCGACAACCTGTTCAACCTTCCTACGGGTGCCAATGTCAACTTAACATTGAACCAAATGAACCTTCAGGTGCCTGTTATGATTGGTGTCAACATCATTGACCTCGACATCATCACTCTGCGTGCCCAAGCCGGCCCTACCGCCAACTTTGTCCTAAAGTCACAGACTTTATATGACAAAACCTACACCCTTGATGGTCAACAAAGCGAAATAGAAAGCACAACTACCGACCAGAAGTTCGACACCAAAGCCATCTCTTGGGGTGTTCAAGCCGGTCTAGGTGTTGACTTGTTAAATCGCTTTACACTCGACATCAACTACAACTTTGGTCTGAGCAAGATGTTTGATGCTCTTAACGAGACCACTCTTGGCGAAACCTTCGACTTCAGTAACATCGACAATACCAAACAAAGAATGTTCATGGTGACTTTGGGCATCAAATTGCTCTAATTCACACAGCAACATTTATTAAATGAAAGAGAGCGACTCGATGAGTCGCTCTCTTTTGGTTTGATAAAACTTAACGGTTTAGAAGAAGACACCAACTTCAAGACCGATACGGTTTTGCAAAACATTCAACTTGAGATCACGTTCACCCAAGTCCTTGTTTCCGGCATAGTACTTCTCGTAATTAGATGACACCAAAGCACCTCTGCTAATGCTGTTCAGGAAGTCATGAGAGAAATAGATACCAGCGAAAACACGGGTAGTTTCCAACAAAGTGTATTCTGCACCAGCACCAATACGCAATGAGGCATGGAAGGGGTTATACTCTCCATCAGTGGCTCTGTAAGCATCATCTTTAAGGTCACCCAAAGAGAAAGAATCCATTACCTTTACGCGTTGAGTGTAGCCAAAAGCGCCACCTACTTGGGCATAAGCACGAAGCGGAAGGTTGCCAAGTTCAGGGGTAACCAATTTCAGCATCAACGGGATTTCATAGATAGTGGTCTTGAACTTTCTATCAACTGAACCCAACTGATAATCGGTGATAGAGTCAACGGCGCTCAGGTTGCGCTTGTCATCGAATTTATATTGACCATTTACAAAGTCAACATTAACACCCGTGACAATGGCATAGTTTTCAGCAAAATAGTACTCAGCAACAAGACCGACATCAAAACCAGTCTTTGTGCGTTGGTTAATGGCAGCACCTGTTTTTGAACCAGTCCAGTCAAAGCTAGGACCTACCTTAAAGCCAAAGGAAAAACCTTTGTACTGTGCTGAAGCAGTCAGCGACATGGCCATCAAAAGGCCAACGATAAGTAAACTTTTCTTCATTTGATTATAGATTTAGGTTAGTATTTAAATTCGTTGAAATGCTCCGCATTGACTAACGTCGAATCTTCGATTTCGGCGTAGCCAATTTCCAATTTGGGGACAAAAGTAGTCTTTTTTTTGATTGTGTGTATAAATCATGGAAAATTTCTACCTTTGTAGGACTAAAAAGCAACACCTTATCATAATGAATAACACTATTCCCAACCGACTTTTCAGCAGAAACAGAGCCAACCTTGTGGCACAATTGCCTCCAAAATCAGTGGCTGTTTTCACTGCCAACGAAGCCATGCCACGCAATGGCGACGAATTCTATCCTTTCAGACAACAATCGGACTTTTTTTATCTCACGGGCATCAATGAAGAGAACGCCTATCTCATCATCGCACCTGACTATCCTGATGAGACCATGCGAGAAATCCTCTTCATCGAGCCATATGATGAAGTGAAAGCCACCTGGCAAGGCGAGATGCTCGACAATGCACACGCCTCCGAGCTCTCCGGCATAAAAACCATCAAAGGCAGCGACGCATTTTGGATTACATTGAACGACATCGTCTTTTCGGGCTATGGCGACACCATTTTTTTGAATAGCTACGAATATCCGAAATACGAATGTGCCGTAGAAACTATTCAAAAACGATTCGTCAAAAGAGTCAAAGAGTTGTACCCGATGCACAACTATGGTCGCTCCGCCCCGATTCTCAATGCCTTGCGCATGAAAAAGTCAGAGGATGAGATTGCCATTACGCAGCAAGCTTGCAACATCACCGCGAAAGCCTTCCGCCGCTGCTTGGATACCGTAAAACCTGGCATGTATGAATTTGAAGTGCAGGCAGAAATCGAATACATCTTCAAGCAGAACAATGCTACAGGCCATGCCTACGCACCCATCATCGCCGGAGGCAAGAACGGATGTTGCTTGCATTACTCCAAGAACCAAAGTCTGCTCAACGATGGTGACCTGCTGCTCTTCGACATCGGCTGTGAGCTGAAGAACTACTCCTCTGACCTCAGTCGCACCATTCCAATCAACGGCAAGTTTACTCCGCGACAGGCTGATTGCTACAACGCCGTGCTCCGCGTGATGAAAGAAATCACCAAGCTCTACCGTCCCGGTGGCACCATCAACGAAATCAACGAGACCACCCACCGCCTGATGGAACAGGAAATGATCAAGCTCGGTCTCTTCACCGCTGAAGATGTGAAGAACCAAGACCCCGAAAAGCCTCTGGAACGCAAATACCTGATGCACGGCATGTCGCATCACATCGGCCTCGACGTGCACGACAGCATCGACAAGTTCAAACCTTTTGAACCAGGCATGATACTCACCTGCGAACCAGGTATCTACATCCGCGAAGAAGGTATCGGCATCCGCATCGAGAACGACCTGCTCATCACAGAAGGCAATCCCATCAACTTGTTTGAAGGTCTGCCAACGGAAATCGAAGAGATTGAGGCGGCAATGAAAAAATGATTATTTTTGCATTTTTGTAGAGACGCATTGAATGCGTCTCAAATCAAACCCATATTCCATTGAGACGCAATCATTGCGTCTCTACAGATACAGAATCAACAACAAAAACAAACCAATATGTTCGCAAAAGACATTTATAGTGGCCGTCGCGCCACATTGAAAAAAATGATCTCGAAGGGCATCGCCTTCTTCCCTGCCAACAACGAGGCGCCCTTCAACTATCCCGACAACACCTACATCTACCGTCAGGATAGCAACTTCTCCTATTTCTTTGGCCTCAACCACCCCGATCTGGTCGGTGTCATCGACTTTGAGACGGGCGAGGAAATCCTCTTCGGCGTCGAGGTCACCATTGACGATGTGATTTGGTGCGGTCCCCTGCCCTCGCTGAAGGAACAAGGCGACTGCATCGGCATCACCGATTGCCGCGACTTTAACAAGTTTGGCGAATACCTACAACAGGCTATCGCCAAAGGTCGCCAGATTCACATACTGCCCACCTATCGTGCAGACACGAAGATCCAATGCGCCGAATGGTTAGGCTGTAATATTAATAAGGTGTCGGACTATGTCAGCCTTGAGCTTATCAAGGCCGTCATTGCCATGCGCGAGGTGAAGAGCGAGCTTGAAATCGCAGAGATGGAACGCGCCGCCAACACTGCCTATTACATGCACACCACCGCCATGAAGATGTGTAAGCCTGGTATGATCGAGCAAGAAATTGCCGGTGTGGTGGAAGGACTATCGCTGTCAGGCGGCGGCCCTGTGTCATTCCCCGTCATCCTCAGCGTGGATGGTCAAACATTGCACAACCATGGCCACCACAATGTGTTGAAGGAAGGCCGCATGATGGTTTGCGACGCAGGTGCCGAGACGGAAAACTACTACGCCTCTGACTTCACCCGCACCACCCCTGTGGGTGGCGTGTTCAACCAACGCCAGCGCGAGATTTATGAAATCGTGCTTGCTGCCAACCAAGCAGTTGCCGCCAACACGCGTCCTTACATGCCTTATATGGTGATGCACACCCTTGCCTGCCGCACTCTGATTGAAGGCTTGAAAGGCGTCGGTTTGATGAAAGGTGACACAGAAGAGGCCCTGATGAACGGTGCCCACTGGCTCTTCATGCCTCACGGTCTCGGACACATGCTCGGCATGGATGTGCACGACATGGAAGGTCTCGGCGAGACCTATGTAGGCTATGACGACATCACACCGCGCTCCACCAAGTTGGGCTTTAGCGGCTTGCGTTGCGGCAAGACCCTGAAACCAGGCTTTGTAGTCACCGATGAGCCGGGCATCTACTTCATCCCCACACTCATTGACATGTGGAAGGCCGAAGGCAAGTTCAAGGAGTTCATCAACTACGATAAGCTAGAGACCTACAAGGACTTCGGTGGCATCCGTATCGAAGACGACTTGCTTATCACCGAAGACGGCTGCCGTATCCTTGGAAGGCCGATTCCAAAGACCGTCGCAGAGGTCGAGGACATGTGTGCCCAAGGCCGAGAATGGATCAAGATGACAGCGATGTACTAAAACATTGTCTCACGCAGAATCCGCAGAATCAAATGAAGCGTAAAGCGACGCAAAGCTGTCGTTCGATAGGCTTCAACGAATTCTGCGGATTCTGCGTGCAAATAATCAGAACTCCATCACCAACTTCACATTGACATACCTAGGCGTCAAATAATTTGGTGCGCCATAATATTGGTTGTCCATGTATTTCACCCAATTGTAGGAAATCACATTCGGGATGTCAAGCAAGTTGAAGACATCCACACTCACGAACATATTCCTTACATAGCGTAGCGGATTGCCTTTACTAAAGCTGGAGGCCTCGCTGATAAGTTGCTTGCTAAAGCCAATATCAACGCGGCGATAGGCCGGATAGCGGCTTGAAGTGGAATAAAAGTCGGAGTTGTTTTCATTGACAGGCAAACCCATGCCAAAGGTCAGCGTCATGTTGACACGCCAAGTTGGGGCATTGGGAATGTAATCCTGGAAGAACAGCGAGAAGTTGACCAACTGATTGGAGGGACGGTAATGCCAACCCAAAGCAAGGGTGTCGGCCACTTGGTCATCAGTGTGGTTATAAAAAGGCAAACGCTTGCCCTCAGCATCCACCAAACAATAATCGCCGCGAATATCCTCCTTGGTCTGCATGATGGACAGGCTCGCCCAGCTGTCGATGCCCTTCACAAACTCTCCGTTCACTTTGAAATCGAGACCCGTTGCGTATGCTCTTGCAGATTGGTCAGCATAGTAGCGAATACGAACATTATCGATGTCGTAAGGGATAACATGGGTGAACCATTTAAAATACAGTTCCGAGGTAAGAATAAAAGGTCGATTGAAGGCCCGGAACTTGAAATCGTTGCCAGCCACAATCTGATACGACTGTTGCGCTTTGGCATCTTTGAAAAGACTGCCGTCACGGTTTCGGATTTCACGATAGAATGGCGTTTGGTTATAAACACCGCCTGACAACCGATACACCATCTCATTTTTCTCATTCTCAGGCTTATAGGCAATTCCAGCCCTTGGACTGACATAAACCTTATTATTATAGCCCCAGTAATTGGTCCTCAAACCACCCGTGATGACAAACTCGCCTTCTTCTTTGTAAGGAATTGTCCATGAGTTCTGAACAAAACCGTCAAGATTATTGACAGAAAGCAGATTGTTTGACTTATGCACAAAATCCATCCCGATCTCAGGTAACACATCGGGATAGCCACCAATCACATCAGGAACATGAGGCAAGCTATAACCAGCCGAGTCCATCATCTGCCATTCGTCCACCACATCATAGATTTCCTGATGTTGGAAGCGCAAGCCCCATTTCAGCAGACAGTTATCAAAGGCATAGAGACCTTTATGGTCGAGGTTGTAGACCTGGGCATAAAAGTCGTTGCGAGCATGCTTGGTGAGTGTACCAACCTCGTGGTTTTCAATTACCTCGCCGAAGTCTTCGGAGCCGAAAGAAGTGTTGCGAATCCCGAAGAAATACTGCTCCTGAATGTCAAATGTCTCGGTTTCGTAAGCAGAATAGGCCGAAGCTATCCACTTCAAGTTCAAGTCCTTGCTGGGTTTGTATGACAGAGTAAAGGCACCTAAGCCCGTCGCATAGTCATCGATTTCCTGTCCTCCGAAATACACATTCAGCTGAAGCGGGATGTCAATGGTGCCGAAGTTGATTTTCGCATTTTGTGGAATCAACATATATCGGTTCTTGGAGTAATACCCCAAAAACGACAGTCCCCATTTCTCATTGAACTTGTAGTTGAACAAGGCTTGTGCATCGGTGAAGTTAGGCTTGTAATCGCCTTTGGTGTTCATCATACCCAATGCCAAGGCCGTGTTTTTGTAGCGTGCCCCGACCAAATAGCTGAATTTCTCGTTTTTCGTCGCGCCTTCCACATGGGCTTCAGCGCCCAAAAGACTCAAGCTCAACGAGCCGGCGATTTCCTTAGGCGTTTTATAAGTCACATCGAGCACCGACGACATCTTGTCGCCATACTCGGCTGCAAAGCCACCTGCCGAAAACTCGATATTGTTGACCAACTGCGAATTAACAAAGCTCAATCCTTCTTGTTGTCCCGACCCGACGAGGAAAGGACGGTAGATTTCGATACCGTTCACATAAATCAGGTTCTCGTCAAAATTGCCGCCACGCACACGATATTGCGAGCTCAGTTCGTTGTTCGACACCACGCCCGGCAAGGTCTTGATAAGGGTTTCCACTCCACCGCCCATCGTGGGGAGCATGGTAGCCTGCTTAGCGTCAAGGCGTGTCAGGCTTGAGGCCTCGGTGCCACGGTCGCTGATGACGGCATCGGGGAGCACCGTAGCGGTGGAATGCAGCACCATATCGAGCTTCCGTTTTTCGCCTTGTTTCAGTCGCACCGTAGCTTGTTTCTGCTCATAGCCGATGAACGAGAAATGGATGGTCCAAGTGGAATCCGACAACAGCGACAGTTCATAATAGCCTCGCGAGTTGGTCGTGTAGCCCACCAAAAGCTCGGGTACCACCACATTGGCCATTTCGATGGGATGACCCTGCTCGTCAATCACCTTGCCGTAGACCGTAGCCGTCGGCAACTGCTGTGCCGTGGCAAACAGAGAAGACAACAAAAATGCTATGAGGATGAACTTCGCTCGCATGAATGGATAACTGAAATTATCGGGAATTATTATCTGTCGGAAGGGAATTGGCCTAATTAAACAAAAAAAGCCGCTGCGCAAGGCACAGCAGCTCTGATATGGTTCACATTGGCAATAAATTACCAACGCTCAAGGTTACCCTCTGCAGAAGCATCCAAGATGGCTTGGTAGATACCCTTCTTGTTGATGGTACGCATGCCAGCGGCTGAAACCTTCAGCACAATCCATTCATCCCATTCCGGAACATAGAACTTCTTGATTTTCAGATTCGGTTCAAATGTTCTCTTGGTCTTCTTATTGGAGTGAGAAACATTGTTGCCGTGCATGACCTTTTTTCCTGTAATTTGACAAACTTTTGACATGACTCTTATCCTTTATTATTTACACTTGTCTTTTTTCTAACGGGCTGCAAAAATACAATTTTTTTCTTTACCCAAAGCGTTTCTGAAAAATTTGTGTCAAAAAAAGTGCAATCGCTTCGATTTTCCATGTTCAACTCTTCATATGAACATCCATCTGTGGGAACGGAATATTCAGGCCTTCCTTGGCAAAAGTCTTGTAAACCTTTTCGTTCATGCTGAAAAATGTCGGCCAATAATCCGCTGAATTGACCCATGCACGCACCGTGATATCAACCGAACTGCTGTTGAGTTTACCTAATTCTATAAAAGGTTCGGGTGACTTCAGAACTCGCTGATCCCCGTCCAACAGCTGTCGCAACACGGTCTTTGCCTTGTCGTAATCATCGCCGTACGCAATGGAGAACACCCAGTCGACACGACGCGTATCCTGTTTCGAGAAAACGGTCATCACACCGGTGGCAAGAGGGCCATTGGGCAATATCACCTCTTTGTTATCGGTTGTCAACAGATGCGTATTGAAGATTTGTATTTCGTTCACTATGCCTTCCATACCCTGTGCGGAAATAAAGTCGCCCACCTTGAAAGGTCGGAACATGATAATCAGCACACCACCGGCAAAATTCTGCAATGTGCCACCTAACGACATGCCCACTGCCAATCCAGCAGAGGCCAGCAAGGCTACCAATGACGAGGTATTAATGCCCAAAATGCCGACAATGGCCATAATGAGGAAGAAATTCAGCACCACAGCGACCAAATTCGACAAGAAGCTATGCAAGGTGGTATCGCCATGGCGGCTCATCAATCCATTTGCCATCCATCTCTTAATCAGTTTGATGACCCAACGGCCTAAAAGAAGCACAACTATGGCGGCGATTATCTTTAGCCCCAATGGGACAACATAAGTCTTCACCAAATCGGGAAGCCATTCCGAGACAGGGGTTGTGGTCAGTTTTTGGATGCCTTCGGTCACTGAGGCAAGCGTAGAAGTGTCTTGTATCGTCTCTGAAACCTGAGTAACTATGCTGTCATTTTCCATATTTCCGTTATTTTTGAGATGCAAAGGTACGGATAATTCATATATTTTGTATTTTCGCCCCAAAATTCTTTCCATGAGTCTCGATAGCATCAAAGCCTATTGCAAGAACCCGAAAAATCGTAGCACGGTCAATGTGGGGCTGTTTATCATATTGATAATCAGCTTTCATTATCTTTATTTAGGTTGGCAGGCTTTAGATTATTGGCCTGTCGGAAAATTGGTTTACAAACTGATGCTTTGGTCTGTCGACCTGGTCTACAGCCAATCTTGCTGGGTGCTTGACCATATATTTCGCATTGACCTCACCACCTTCAGTGGCACGCGACTCATAACCGCTATCGATTCCAAGGGAGGTCTGGCCCGAGTCGTCATCGCCCCTGAATGTGCCAGCCTGAAGCAATGGATGCATTGGCTCTTCCTCATGATTCTTTTCCCCGGCCCATGGAAACACAAGTTGTGGTACATCCCTGCAGGTCTGGTCATCATCGAATGGACCAATGTGGTGCGCATCTGTGGCATCATGCTCATGCAGATTGCCTGGCCAGACATCCACATCCATCTTTTAGGCAACGATATCAACACCTTCCACCTCGCCCACGACTATATTTTTAAGCTGTTCTTCTATCTCATCATCTTCCTCATGTGGATGCTCTGGGTGGAAAAATTCTACAATCCGTCATTAAAAGCCAAACAACATGAATAACAATCCTATCATCTTCATCCTTGACGCTGGTGGCACGGGCTTCAAGTTCTCGGCCGTGCAAGACTGGCACGAAATCATCGAACCTTTTACCATTCCTTCGGCAGCTCCCACGCTGGAAGAAGTGCTTCAAAAACTCATCACGGGCTTCCATGAATGTGAGACTCGCTGTGGTGCCAAAGCAGCAGCCATCAGCTTCTGCTTCCCTGGTCCAGCCGATTATCCCAACGGCATCATCGGCGACTTGGAGAACCTGCCCACATTCCATGGCGGAGTACCGCTGAAAGCCATGCTTGAGAACGAATTCCAAGTGCCCGTCTACATCAACAACGACGGCGACCTGTTTGCCTACGGCGAAGCCCTAAACGGCTTGCTGCCCGAAGTGAACAAACTGCTTGAGCAGCAACGCAACCCAAAACGCTACAAGAACCTGTTAGGTGTCACCATCGGCACAGGTTTTGGCGGCGGCATAGTTATTAATAAGGTGTTGCTCAACGGCGACAACTCGGCAGGCGGTGAAATCAATCGTCACCGCAACCCGCTCTACCCCACCACCAGTGCCGAAGACAGCATCAGCATCCGAGCCGTACGCCGCGTGTATGGACGCGAGGCTGGCATCGAGTTCGACAAAACGCCGCATCCCTACGACATCTACAAGATAGCCATGGGACAGCTGCCTGGCGACAAGGAAGCAGCCTTGAAGTCGTGGAATGAAATGGCCACAGCTTTGGCCGATGTGTTGGCCAACGCCATTTCGCTCATCGATGGCATCATCGTCATCGGCGGTGGTTTGTCAGGAGCTTGGCCTGTCTTCATGCCCATGCTAATCAAAAAGATGAACGAGCCCTTTACCGGCCTCAAGGACGGTCACTCATTCAGCCGAATGGAGACCGAAGCTTACAACCTAATGGATGCACAGGACATGATTCGCTTCACCGAAAAGTCGGGTAAGATGATCAAGGTGCCGTTCAGCAACCAAGAAGTTTGGTACGACCCCACCAAGTGCGTCGGCGTGGGCGTCACCAAGCTCGGCACATCATCAGCAGTGGCCATTGGCGCGTATGCCTTTGCCATAGAACAGCTGAAAAAATGACAACCAACTGTAGAGACGCGCCATGGCGCGTCTCTACAGCGTGCCAAATTATTTCACTTTTTTATATCCTTTTGACAATCAAAATCAAAAAACTTATCAACACCCATTGTTGATAAAATGCGCTTTAAAAAGTCGATTTTTTAGAGCGACATATCCGCTTCTTTCTTAATTTCGCAAACTGAACGAGCGTCAGAAAAAACGCCATTGTTTTGCCCATAAGAGTTTAAAAACCAAAAAGATGCGATCAAACCATACGCAATTGGAATTGGATGGAGACCTGTTTAGTGGCTTAAATGAAGCTCAAGAGCCCCAAGTTGAAGTTCACCCCTACGATAAGATCATAGAGTCGCGGAAAAACACCACTTTCGCGGCCGAGCAGATCGAAAGTCAGGATGAGGTTCAGGTGGTTGAAAAAGAGCCGAAAAATGATGAAGCCGCAAAGGTCGAATATCATGCCTATCCCATTGAGGAAGTGAAGGCTGCCGCCAAGGAATACTTCCATGGTGACGCATTGGCTGGTGATGTTTGGGCAAACAAATACGCGCTCAAGGATAGCGACGGCAACATCTACGAGCTCACTCCTGATGACATGCATCACCGCATCGCACGCGAGGTTGCCCGCATCGAGCGCCGCTACCCCAACCCGATGAAGGAAGAGGAGATTTATGAGGTGCTGAAAGACTTCCGTTACATCGTGCCTCAAGGCAGCCCCATGACGGGCATCGGCAACGACTTCCAAATCTCATCGCTGTCGAACTGCTTTGTCATTGGCAACAACGGCGACTCTGACTCGTATGGCGGCATCATGAAGACCGACCAAGAGCAGGTGCAGCTGATGAAACGCCGTGGTGGCGTTGGTCACGACCTATCGCACCTCCGTCCTGCCGGCAGCCCCGTGAAGAATTGCGCCCTCACCTCCACTGGTGTCGTGCCTTTCATGGAGCGCTTTTCCAATTCCACAAAGGAAGTCGCCCAAGACGGCCGTCGTGGCGCCCTGATGATGACCATCAGCATCAAGCACCCCGATTCGGAAGCCTTCATCGATGCAAAAATGACTCAAGGCCGAATCACCAACGCCAACATCTCGGTGCGTCTCACTGATGAGTTCATGCAATGCGTCAAAGAGAACAAGCCGTTCGTTCAGCAATATCCTATCGATTCACCCAACCCGAAATACACCAAGGAAATTGACGCACGCGCCTTGTGGAACAAAATCATCCACAATGCTTGGCAGTCGGCCGAGCCCGGCGTGATGTTCTGGGACACCATCATCCGCGAGTCCATTCCCGACTGTTATGCCGACCTGGGTTTCAAGACCTTGAGCACCAACCCCTGCGGTGAGATTCCGCTTTGTGCCTACGACAGTTGCCGCCTTTTGGCCATCAACCTTTATAGTTATGTCGACCGCCCGTTCACGCCCGAGGCAAGATTCAACCACCAGCTTTTCTCAAAGCATGTGGCCATCGCCCAGCGGATGATGGATGACATTGTCGACCTTGAAATCGAGAAGGTGGACGGCATCCTGGCCAAAATCGCTGCCGACCCCGAAGACGACGAGGTGAAACGCACCGAAGCCAACCTCTGGAAAAACATCAAGGCCAAGTGTCTGCAAGGTCGTCGCACTGGCATCGGCATCACCGCCGAAGGCGACATGCTTGCAGCCCTGGGCAAGCGCTATGCCTCCGATGAGGCTATTGCTTTCTCGACAGAGATACAAAAGCTTTTGGCCTACAACGCCTACAAATCTTCAGTCAACTTGGCTGAAGAACGCGGCAAGTTCCCGATGTTTGATGCAAAACGCGAAGAGAACAACCCCTTCATCAAGCGTCTGCGCGCTTTGGATGAAGACCTCTACCAAAAGATGTGCCGTGTGGGTCGCCGCAACATCGCCATGCTGACCATCGCCCCTACAGGTACAGTCAGCATTTGCACCCAAACCACCTCAGGCATTGAACCAGTCTTCATGGTGGCCTACAAACGCCGCCGTAAAGTGAACCCCAACGACAAGGATGTGAATGTCACCTTCACCGATGTGACAGGTAACTCGTTCGAGGAATACAATGTGTTCCACCACAAGTTCATCACTTGGCTTGAGGTAAATGGCTACAATGTCGAAGAAGTGTTGAAATACGACGATGAAAAACTCAACGCCGTCATCGCAAAATCACCCTACTACAAAGCCACGGCCAACGACATTGACTGGGTGAACAAGGTGAAGATGCAAGGCTCGATGCAGAAATGGGTCGACCACAGCATCAGCGTGACAGTCAATGTTCCAAAGGAAACCACAGAAGAACTGGTCAGCCAAATCTATATGACCGCTTGGGAGAGCGGTTGCAAAGGCATGACCATCTATCGTGACGGCTCGCGCGACGGCGTGCTGGTCTCCAAGGATGAAAAGAAAGACGGCCATTCGACAAGCTCTGGGACCACAAAAGATACCAAAGACAACAGCCGTCCCGACGATATCCATGAAAACTCGGCCCCACCGCGCCCAAAAGAGTTGGAATGCGATGTGGTGCGCTTCCAGAACAACTACGAGAAATGGATTGCCTTTGTCGGCAAACTCCATGGAAAGCCATACGAAATTTTCTTGGGCAAGGCCGAAGACTTCTTCCTACCGCCTTACATCGAGAAGGGAGTCATCATCAAGGAGAAAATCAAAGGAGAGACATCGCGTTATGACTTCCGCTATACTGACAAGGACGGCTATGAAGTGATGATGCAAGGTCTGTCACGCTCGTTCGACAAGGAATACTGGAACTACGCCAAGCTCATCTCTGGCATCTTGCGTCACGGCATGCCCATCCAATATGTGATTGAATTGGTACAGAATTTGAATGTAGAGGAAGAAAGCATCAACACTTGGAAGAATGGCATCGCCCGCGCTTTGAAGAAATATGTGCCCGATGGCATGGTTGACGAGAAAGAGAAATGCCCCACTTGTGGTGAAAAGCTTGTCTTCGAGGACGGCTGCAAGCACTGCCGCAATTGTGGTTACTCCAAGTGCGGATAGTTTAATTGAACAACAGTTGTTTTTTTATCTTCATAATGGCAGGTCGCCGGCGCAAGTCGGCGACCTTTTTTGTACTACTTTTCACAAAGAACGACCAAAACCACACCATATTCCCTCATTGCGGGCTTGACCCGTAATCCCCTACGCGACAGGGATCCCCTTTAGCGCAGGGGATGGCGGATATTTCTCCGCCATGAGGGTAAATGGGTAAATGGGTAAGAGTAATGCCTAGCAGTGACGCAATGCGACATCAAAGTTGAAACAAGTCTTTCACATTTGCCGTTGTGGTAGCAGCAAAGTCTTCCAATGGCATTTGAAGAATTTCTGCAATGCGTTTCGCTGTGTGAACAAGGAACGAAGGTTCGTTGCGTTTGCCGCGACAGGGAACGGGCGCCAAATAAGGTGCATCGGTTTCCAAAACAATACGGTTGATAGGCAAATTGGACAGATACTCCTTTACGCCACAGTTTTTGTAAGTGGTCACGCCACCCAAGCCGAGATGGAAACCCAACTCAAGGTAGACTTTGGCTTCTTCCTCAGTTCCTGTGAAGCAATGCATAATTCCACGCAATCCTCCGTCTTGTTTCTTTTCAAGGATCTTCACCATCTTGTCAAAGGCATTGCGGCAATGGATGGAGAGGGGCAGATGAAGCTGCTTGGCCCATTCCAATTGGGTCTCAAAAGCATCTAATTGTTCCTTCTCGTAAGACGCGTCCCAATAGAAATCGAGGCCGACCTCCCCAACTCCGACATAAATGCTACGCTCCAGTTCCTTTTCCATTTGGGTAAGCACTTCCTTATAGTCCTCCTTTACTTCCTCGGGTTGCAGGCCCATCATCACTCGGGTACAATCAGGATACTGGTCGTGCAATTCAAGCATTGGCGCGATGGTAGAGGCATCCACATTGGGCAGAAGCATCATCTTCACGCCCGCGTCAAGGGCGCGTTGTATAGCCTCTTTTCGGTCAAGGCTGAACTGGTGGTCGTAAATATGGGTGTGGGTATCTATCAAATACATTATCTTTTCTTATTTCGCATTGCAAATGCTGATATTCAACGCTTTCGGATTGCAAATCCGAAAGAGCCTCATCAATACAAGAAATTGTCGTAAGGATATCGAATCGCGTGCATATCGCGTATTTCCTTGTAAAGCAAATCCCTGAATTCCTGATAGTTGTCGCGGTTTTTGGCAGAGATAAAGATGCAGTTTTCGTTCATCTTTGCCATCCAGGTTTTTTTCAGATCCTCGTAAGAGACATTGCGCTTGGTGGGTGGTGTCAGGTCGTCGGGGTCTTTCTCCTCCCAAGTGTAGGCGTCGGTCTTGTTGAAAATTACGATGGTCTTCTTGTCGGCGCAACCCAATTCTGCCAAAGTCTGGTTCACCACCTCCATTTGCGCCTCGAAGTCGGGATGCGATATGTCGACCACATGCAGCAGAATGTCCGACTCACGCACCTCATCCAAAGTCGACTTAAACGATTCCACCAAATGATGCGGTAACTTACGGATAAATCCTACAGTGTCAGACAAAAGGAACGGAAGATTATCCACAACTACCTTACGCACCGTGGTATCAAGCGTAGCGAAGAGTTTGTTCTCCGTGTAGACCTCCGACTTGCTCAACAGGTTCATGATGGTCGACTTGCCCACATTGGTATAGCCCACCAAGGCCACGCGCACCAACTTGCCGCGATTCTTGCGCTGCACAGTTTTCTGCTTGTCGATATCCTTCAGCTTCTCCTTCAGTAAGGCGATGCGTTCCAAGATCAAGCGGCGGTCGGTCTCAATCTGTGTCTCACCAGGACCACGCATACCGATACCACCCCGCTGGCGCTCCAAGTGCGTCCACATACGGGTCAGGCGAGGCAGAAGATATTGGTATTGCGCGAGTTCTACCTGCGCCTTAGCGTGGGCAGTATGGGCATTGGAGGCGAAGATATCCAAGATGAGGCTTGTGCGGTCAAGGACACGGCACTCCAAGGCTTGCTCCATATTACGGGCTTGCGTAGCACTGAGCTCATCATCGATGACGGCTATTTCGATGTTTTCGGCTTTGATGTACTGGTGAATCTCCTCGAGCTTGCCCGAACCAAGATAGGTCACACTGCTCGGTCTGTCCAAAGGCTGCACAAAACGAGCCACTGGGATGCCACCTGCCGTCTCCAACAGGAAAGCCAGCTCGTCGAGGTATTCTTCCGTGCGCTCACGGCCTTGTTGTTTGCTGGCAACGGCGATAAGCACCGCCCTTTCGGGAATTTTTTCGTAGGTTATAAAGTCGCCCATTGGCCTATTGATTATGAGTTTTGTTTGATAATTTCAACCATTTCAGCTGGAGTGACCACAAAGTCCACTTGAGGAAAATGACGAATGTTTCCTGCAACCAAAAACGAGTCTTCTTTCGACAATGCCACTTCGTAGAAAACAACATCTTTCGGGTCAAGTAGGATTTCTTTGGAAGGCACCCGATGGGAAGCGACACCATCCGATTTCACCATCTCGATGAACTTTTTGTTTTTCTCCATCGGGAGGTGAAATTTCTCACGACACAAAACATCACCATATTCTTTTAGAATTTCTTCGCAATACAACGGGGTAATTGATTTTTCTGTCAGAGATTCCAATACCGATACCGTTGGCGAATCCATATTCTTGGTTATCATTCCTGAAACAACCACATTTGTGTCAACAACCACAAAAATCCTTTTCTTTTTCTTCATTTCCCCTCCCTCGCCAACTGGATTTCTTCATTGATTTCATCCAAAGTAAGGTCGGGAAAAGCACCTTGCTCAGCCATCTTGCGAATTTCCAAAAACGCTCGACGACCTTCCTCATGGGCGACATCCGCCTCCGACATTTCAATCTCAAAAGGTATCCTTCGCTTTCGAACTACGGTACGGACAAAAATATTGAATGCGGTGGAGGCACTCATGCCGAAGCCTTCGCAAAGCGTATCAAAACGGTTTTTCAGATCTGAATCCAAACGGATGGTATATGCTGCCTGTGACATATTGATGCTATTTTGATGGCAAAAATACATCAAATATTTGATTTATGATGCATTTTTCAAGAAATAAGTACATAGCACTATATGACGCGAGACACGAGACATTCAATTTGTCTCGTGTCTCGCTGTCTCATATAATTATTAATACTGTCTAAATCCGATAATCTTCCTCACCTCGTTCAAGGTCTTCGCCGCGCTCTCACGGGCCTTTTCGGCGCCCATACGGGCGATGCGGTCGAGGCGTTCGGTATCTGATGAGAACTCGATGATGCGCTCGCGAATCGGGGCTACGGTCTTCTCCAAGTCCTCTGCCAGTTGTTTCTTCATGTCACCGTAGCGGATGGAGCAGTCGTTCCACTTCTCGTCGAAGTATTTCACCGTCTCAGGCTCGCTAACGATGCTCATCATCGTAAAGAGGTTTTGGATGACCTCGGGCTTAGGGCTGTTAGGCTCGGTCGGACCGCTGTCGGTGACGGCGCGCATCACCTTCTTGCGCATGGTCTTCTCATCCTCGAAGAGGTAGATGCAGTTGCCGTCGCTCTTGCCCATCTTGCCACTGCCGTCCAATCCCGGCACTTTGATGGCATCGCCACCGAAGTAATAGTTCTGGGGTTCGGGGAAGAACTCCACCTGATAAATATTGTTGAAGCGTCGCGCGCACTTGCGGGCCATCTCCATATTCTGCTCCTGGTCCTTGCCAACGGGCACCCATTTGGCGCGATGTTGCAGGATGTCGGCAGCCATCAATGTTGGATAAGTGAACAAGCCGGCATTCACATTATCGGGCTGTTGACGGGCCTTCTCCTTGAAGGTGGTCACTCGGCCCAATTCACCGATGTAGGCGTTCATGTTGAAGTAGAGATACAACTCGATGGTCTCTGGCACATCACTTTGGATGTAGATGGTGGCCTTTTCGGGGTCAATGCCACATGCGAGGTATTCGGCCAAAATCGTGCGGGCCGAACGCTGTATATTTTCAGGCTTTGGGTGCGTAGTCAGCGAATGCCAATCGGCGATGAAGAAGTAACAGTTGTAGTCTTCCTGCATCTTCACGAAGCTACGCACGGCGCCGTAGTAATTGCCAAGGTGAAGGTTTCCGGTGGGGCGAATGCCGCTTAAAACGATGTCTTTTGCCATAATTGATTCAATTTGGGTGCAAAAGTAATAAAAAAACTGACAACATAGGAAAGCCCACCTCATTGCAAAGTGGGCTTTCATGATTAAATCTCAAAACTGCATTTACCGCACCACAAATTTCCGCGTCGCTTCGCCTACGGTGATGAAATACATGCCTTGAGGCAATGACGAAACATTGATTTGTTGGTTTTCGGCCGTGATTTGACCTGTCAGCAGGGTTTGGCCAATAAGATTGGTGATGCGATACATTTGGTCTGGTAGAGACGTGGCACGCCGCGTCTCTACATACAAAATGTTGTTTGTAGGATTAGGATAAACCGTAAAAGTCCCTAAACCCATCGTAAGGCCGCCTTCCTCAACCCCATACCCTTCCGGCACCAGTTGCACATCCTGTACCAAGGTCTCCCAGTCTGCCACCGTCAAGGTGAGGGTCTTGGGGTAATAGCCCTCGCAAGAATACGTCACCTCATAGGTGCCGCCTTTGATGGGACGGTGGTAGTCGCCTGCCGGTAAATGGCTGCTGACGGCAGAACCATGATGATCGTGGGTGAGAATGGTGACCTCTGCCTCCAAAGGCGTACCAGAGACCGAATCCGTCACCGTGCCGTGAATCCCATAGAGGCATTGCTCCATGTAACGCAACATGCTCTCGTGATTATAGGTCCAATACATGGGCATCGTCGACGGATTTGGGGTATAAGGAATGGAACACTCGATGGTCACCTCACGGCATTGCTGATAGTAGTTCATGTAATCCTGACGGCTGCCGTAGATGGGATACCACACATAACCGTTGACAATACCATTGTCGTAACTACTCATATACAATGTATCGTGCTCATGAGTCAAGTCAGCGTATTCGTGACACACCAATTGCCACCATTCGTCATCAGGATGCAGCGGTTGGTAGGTGTCCCAAGGATAATTCATCACCTCTGAACCGCCATGATAGTTTGCCGCCATGGTAAAGGGGTATTGCTCGGCAAGCTCCATCATCATTATGGTTTCAGGCTGATACTCCTTGCCATCAGGATGAGGTCCGTTGTCGAAGTCGGGATAGTTGCGGTTGAGGTCGGCATCGTTGGCATTGTTGCGACGGGCACCATAGACGGTGTTGTTGCCCCCGTGATAGGTGCCGTCGGGGTTGGTGCATGGCGAGATGAAAATGTCGAGCTGGTCGAGCAAATTCAGGATCCTAGGATCATCGCTGGTGCAAAGTTCGTCAATGAGGCGGAGCATGAGCATCATGCCTGTCAGCTCGTCGCCATGGATGGTGGAAGTGTAAAGAAACTTGGGCTTGCCATCAGGTTCTCCGTTGTTGAAGCGGCAAAACATGAGCTTGCGTCCGCTCGCCAATGTGTCCAAATCGAAGTATGTGCACCGTTCAGGAAAATCCTCGGCATATCGCTTCATCATGTCCTGGTAGGCCTCATAGGTAGGATAGGCATCCCAATCGTAAGCTTCGCGGTTCGTGCCGTCCCACATGGCGTAATGTTCTTGCATGGAAGGCGGCATGAGCAGCGTAGGCTGATAGCCCATGGCAAGGAGTTGGCGGTATTGCTCTTCGTTGGCATAACAAATCAGACGGTTGCCTTCCAGTTTGTCGACGGAACAAAGGCGGGTGAGCCGCTTGGCCTCTTCACATTGTTGTAAAGGTAGGGAGAAGAAATATTCCCCTCGTGTGGCCATCAAGGCTTCGAGGTCGGTTTGGGCCATGGTCATTTTCCCCGCCAACAGTAGGAACGCAAGGATGGCAAATAGCCGTAGGTTTTTCATAGATTTTTTGAGGTTAAAATGATGTTCCTATTATTCGTTTCGGTTTGTAGGGCTGTCACACTGCCTTTCGACAGGTTCAAGAACCATGGCAGCCGCCTTGGGTATTCCATGTACGGCTGCCGTAATACGACAGCCCTACAAGACCGCGATTAACGCACCACAAATTTCTGCGTCTCGCCCGCAAAGGTAATGAAATACATGCCTTGAGGCAATGAAGACACATTAATCTGCTGGTTATCAGCGTTTATGTTGCCTGAAAGGACGGTTTGACGGTGTGCACACCGTATCTACAAACAAAACGCCGTTTGTAGGATTAGGATAAATCGTAAAGGTCCCTGAGCCTGTCGAATGGCCTTCCTCAATCCCATGCAATTCCTCATAAATCGCGTCGCAGTCCTCGTCGCCGGGTTTGAACACCAATTCATCCTCAATCCAATAGCAGCGCAAGCCTTCCACGCGGATGCCGTCGCGGTTGTCCATTAGCCTCTCGGGGAAGAAACTCGTCAGGTGACCGATGCCGCACACGATGTCGCCACTGAAGATGTCGTCTGCATCGCTTACGCGAAGCATCCGATAGGTCTTGCCTTCGTATTCGAAATCTTCCACGGCATCCACATGCATCACGATACTTTCCGTCCCCACCTTGATTTCCCATTCATCGCCTTCTTCAGCCTCGTAATCATACAGCACAGTGAACTCACCAAGAATCTTGTTCCACCAATACAACTTGCCATCGCGTTCATAGACATATTCGTGCGTTATGTCTTGATACAAATCCTTGTCGTAAAGCGTGTTGATTTTCACAAGGATATGCGCTGTGTCATTGTTGATTATGGTGTCGCCGGCTTGATACATGTATTGGTAAGTAATGCTACCGTCCTCATTATGGATTTCGTAATACCATTCGTTCCGTATAATATCCTCGATAAAGTTCTGGAACTCACTCCAATACGGTGCATTTTGATAAGCCTCTTTGCTGCCAACCGGCACATGGATGGGAATGTTGGGATCGTAGAAATAAACGGCGCCATAGCCTGCGAAAGTGTATTGGTCAAGCTGCGGCGGATTCGGGTTGTAGGAATAGATTTCGGTGAAACGAGTGTTTCTGAAAACGTGGTTCTCAATATTGGTGACAGATGCCGGAATTTTCAAAACGCCAGTGAAATTCTCACAATCGGAAAAAGCGGCGCCGAAGAGATGGGTCACTCCATTCCCCAAGTCAAGGTCGGAGAACAAGCAATGGTCAAACGCCATATTATGAATGGAAGTCACCGAGTTCGGTATGACCAACGTTCCCGTAAAGGCGGATTCAGAGAAAACGGCATGATTGATGGTGCTCAACGACTCGGAGATTCTAAGTTCACCAGTGAAGTTGGGGCAATACTCAAAAGCCCTTGTCCCTATATATGTCACTGAATTAGGGATGATCAGCGAACCAGAAAATTCGCTGTTGGCAAAAGCAAAAGCACCAATTGTGGTTAGCGAATCGGGAAGAGTGAGTGTGCCGGAGAAATGGCTATACTGGAAAGCGTAGTCGCCGATGGTCAAAACAGAGTTGGGGATCACAAGATCGCCACCGTCGCCGCAACCATAAAAAGCATTCTCGCCGATAGCCACAATATAGTCGGGGATGACGGTGGTTTTGCATCCCACAAACAGTGTGCTGTCGTCTCTGGTAATGATGGCATTGTTTTCGGAATAGAAACGCGGGTTGTTTTCGTCAACCGTGATGGTCTCCATTGAGGGCTCCAGAGTAAACACGCTCGCATAAACAGTCGTGAGGGAAGCAGGGATATATAGCGAAGTCAAAGAGGAGCAATCGCTAAAGGCCTCGTGAAAGATTGTCGTTATGGTATTGGGAAGGGTTATTGAGGCAATGCCGCTACAGGATTGGAAGGCTCTGTGCCAGATGGTGGTGACGCCTTCCTGCAATTCGACGGCTTGCAATCCCGTGCAAGCGTAAAAAGAATGATCGCCAACATCGGTGATGCTGCCTGGTATGACCAGCGTTCCCGTCAAGCCGTCACATTCAAAAAAGGCACAATCGT
The DNA here is from genome assembly GCA_900317055.1 of uncultured Bacteroidales bacterium. GTDB lineage: Bacteria > Bacteroidota > Bacteroidia > Bacteroidales > F082 > Limimorpha. The sequence goes on from ONFF01000015.1 coordinate 81,917, forward strand.
CAATAGCAGTCACGGTGTAGGTCTCACCTTCGTAATTTACCGTTGAGGGCAAAGTCATGCTGCCTTGAGGCTTTTCGTAACCTTCCCAAAAGTTACTCTCCCAAGGGTTTTCCGGCTCATGGGGAAAAGTGACTTTTACGGTCTTTTGTTCCTCGTCGGTGATGATGTAATAAAGCGTCTGGCCTGTTTCGCATACGGCCGAGAAATCGAAGCGCTCCGTAGAGGGGGTTGGGTTAACGATCTCATCCGCATTGGCATAGCTCATGTAATTATGGTCGACACCAATATAATACAGGTGGTTGTCGAATCCTTTGATGAGCCATTTCATAGGCACACAACAATTAGGAAGCGGCCGCACCCCATACATCCTTTCCCCTATTTCGGTAAAATGCTCGCCATGATCAAGAGAATAAGACAAACCTTCGGTATAATCATCATCGTTATAGTTTATTGTATAGACAATCCCGTTATCAGAAATGCTAATGTAATTTGCCGCCAGCGCATAAAAACCAGGAATATACTCAAATCCGGAAAATTCATTGCCATAGCCTGCACAGACCACATTGCCTTCTGGGTCGAACTCCATATCCCGAATTCCCAAACCTTCAAAAGCGACAAGTTCCCAGTTTTGCATGTCCGAAAGGGTTGAATGGTATAAGCCATTGCCATAATAATACAAGCCGACATAGACATCGCCGCTTTCGGTGACCAAAATATCGCTGATGCTATTATCCTCAAAGGAACTGTCGTTCATGCCCCATGTGGTACCGCAATCGGTGGTCCAGAAAACACTCCCGTATTCTGTTGAGCCTACTAGGATTTGGTTGTTTAAGGCAAACAAATTCCAAGCCTTGTCTCCGGCGCTCAAAGGAATGCTAGAGGTCTGCTGCCAAGTGTCGCCGTAGTCATCAGAATACCATGCCTTAAACGGATTGTCTTCGAAAACGAAAATCCTTCCTTCCGGGCTTACGCTGAAACAATATTCATTGAAATAAAAGTCGTTGCCTGTTTCGTATCCCAAGACGATTTGGTAGGTTTCGCCTTCGTCTTGAGAGCGGCCTATCCCGCTGTAACCGCAATTGAAATAAAGGCTTCCGTCGGGAGCTGCGCCTAAAAAAGCGGCTGATACATCGATGGGTTTCCAAATGTTTTGCGCCATGCCTCCAAGCGCGAAGGCGAGCGAAATCGCTAATGTAAATACTAATCTTTTCATGGTTGTATGTTTTTAATTGTTATCTTTTACCACGATTAACGCACCACAAATTTCCGCGTCTCGCCTGCAAAGGTAATGAAATACATACCTTGAGGCAATGACGAAACATCAATCTGTTGGGTTTCATCCGTGATTTGGCCTGTCAATAGGATTTGACCCATGAGGTTGGTAATTCTGAATTCGGAATGATGAATGCTGAAATGCGAAGCATTCGACGTAGTCAATGATGAATGCTGAATGGCAATAATGCCGTTGGTAGGATTAGGATAAACCGTAAAGGTCATTGAGCCTGTCGAAGGGCCGTCCTCCTCAATGCCATGCAGTTCGCTAATGACTGCGTCGCAGTCCTCGTCGCCGTATTTGAACACCAGTTCGCCCTCATTCCAATAGCAACGCATACCTTCCACGCGCACGCCGTCCCCTTTGTCCATCAGCCTTTCGGGGAAGAAACTGGTGAGGTGGCTGATACCACACACAATATTGCCGCTGAAGATGTCGTCCGCATCGCTTACACGCAGCATCCGATAGATCCTGCCCTCGTATTCGATTTCTTCAACTGCGTCCACATGCATGGTAAGGATTTCCGTGCCGACAAAAATGTTCCAACTGTCGCCCACTTCGGCTTCATAGTCATACAACACGGTGAACAATCCCAAGCGCTTGTTCCACCAATACAACTTGCCGTTGAGTTCAAAGACATACTCATGCGTCACCTCTTCACGCAATCCCTTATCGTAAAGCGTGTTGATTTTCACAAGGATATGCGTCTGCTCATCGTTGATGATGGTGTCGCCTGCCTGATACATATATTGGTAAGTGATAGTACCATTTTCATTCAGGATTTCATAGTACCATTCAGGATGGCTCGGCGGTGTGACATTAGTATAGTCGCAATCATATCCCCCTTCGTGATAAAGCATCTCGCCATCATTCACATAACAACGAAGGTATTCTATCTCACTTGCATCAAACACTTCCCATCCATTGCAAACTTCTATGCTTGGGAACAAGCCTCTCTCATAGCCAATTCCCTCGATGATTTTCCCACTATAATAAGTCGGAAGATCATCGTTAAACCTAACCCACTGCGTACGGTAATTGTGTCCGTTCCAAGTCACGCTGCCAACGCTATCGACAGTCGCCAAATGCGAACAGTCACCTACTTCGTAGTACCACGATTCGCCCGCTTCGGCATCAAAGTCATACAAAATCGAGAAGGCGTTTGTGGTCGGGTTGAACCAATACACCTTGTTGTCTTCCTCGTACACAAATTCTCCCCCTTCATGCCCAGTATCAACAAAATTCTGTGTGATGATGCTGCACTGATGGCCTTGGATAATCGTGTCGCCATCCACGAAAAACCTCTGATATTCAGGATGTGTGCCCCATGGGTTGAACACATCGAAATACCACTCCGCGCCTTGGGGAGCAAATGTCGCAGGTGCTCCATCGCTGTTCATCACGCAATCATCAAATTCCTCGTTGTCCCAAATCAAGTTGCCGTTCTCGTGATAGCACAACAGATAGTAAAACGACCCCATCATTTCTTCATAGCCGCTATTCAAGAAGCCGTAAGTGCTGCCCACGCCTTCAATCCAATATTCATCAACTTCAGTTGGCGGATAACCAACAGCGTATCTTCCAAGACCTAATTTCCGCCTCATGGTGCCATTCACCTCCACTTCAGAATCTTCAAGCACTATCAGTTGTTGATGCATCCAGTTCACCGTAACAGTGTCACCTACCGTAAGATTAAAGTCATATAGCAGAACCTCATCTTGGTAGTTTTGGGATATTTTTCTACGATAATACACCCTTCTATCCTCTTCGCGAACCGCGCCTGCTTTTGCGATTCCATATTTACTTTTCGTCCAAACAAGTTTATAGTCCACGCCATCCAATGTAATATTATCTCTAATACTTTGGATTTCAGTAAAGTAATCATTCGGATAGTTCATAGAAGCCATGTAAACCACATTCCATTTCTGGCGGTTGTTGTCCGCTTGAACTAAGGGGACATAGTCAAGAAAATGCGGATTCTTATATAGCAGTTCCTCGTCCTGCCAAACCTCCACCAAACGGTATTCCGGCCCGTTGTCAGGCTCATACTGAATGGGATACAACAGGCTGTGGGTGCTTCCAATGCCTTCAATCCATTGGTAATCATAATAATTCCCATTGTCGCAGTTGTTGTCAAACCAAAGTACCTTCCTTGTGCTGCCATTGAGTTGCATTGCAGTGGTATCAAATACGACATGAGGCGTTAGGCCAATCGTCTGGAACACATCGCATATCGAGAGCGAAAAATCGTAAAGGGGATATTCGGTGTTTGCCTCACAATCATAATGCAAGGGCCACGGGGCATCAATGGCATGCACGAACGACATGAAATAGCATTTGCCATCCCCGTCCTCACGGATGCCGCCGAAGCACTCGCCTTCTATGGGATAGCCCAGATGAGAGCAATTGATGACTTTCTTGTAAGCCATCTCGTTCACCACCGTATCGCCCTTAATGCCCAACTGGTAATAGGTGGAGTCCTCGTACATGGAACGGTAGAACTGCACCCATGCCGTGTTTTCCAGCGGGAAATTCCCTAGGATATGATTCGCATCGCGAAGGCTCTTCCAATACTCTCCTCCTCCGTCGAAATACAGATGATTATCATGACCTTTAAAAAGATGAGGATTTTCTCCGCCTGGAGCGATGTCAACAAGGGGAAGATGCTCTCCTATCTCGGTGAAATGCTCGCCATGGTCGGTGGAATAAGAAAGAACTGCCTGAAGTCCCATGAAGTGAGGCGTGTACACAACTCCTTCATCGCTAATGGCCAAACTCGTTCCATCAAACAGATAGAAGCCCGGAATATGCTGGAAACCAACACTACTTCCATCGGCATTATAGCCACAAGCCACCACATTGCCCTCGGGGTCGAAAGCCATATCCTTAATGCTAATACCTTCAAAGGCAACGAGTTCCCAATTTTGTATGCCTGACAAAGTAGAATGATAAATGCCGACGATATTCATAATGTAATAGTCGACGCTGACATACACATCGCCATTTCCATTGACCAAAAGATCGCTGACGGATTCAGAGTTTTCGAGAAAATCAAGAATCCACCCTTCCCATGTCACACCGCCGTCAAGGGTATAGGAGATTTCCCCGTTTTCAGCCCAAACCACCATAATGTCGTTGGTTGGGACGCAAAGACCTGCTTTATCAGGCATTGCACATGAGGAAATTGACGGGGTTTGCTGCCATGTGTCGCCGCCATCGTCGGAATACACTACAGTCTGCTGGTTATCATTAAAGACGCAGATTCTTCCTTCAGGGCTAACCGCAAAGCATGACGAATTAATATGACCAATAAAACCCGTTTCCTGACCTAATACAATCTGCCATGTCTCGCCTTCATCTTGTGAACGAGCCAATGTGCCATTTTCACCATAGGCAAAGATGCTCCCATCGGGAGCGGCACCTATTATTCCGGTGCCATTGATGGGCTTCCAAATGTTGTTTTGCGCCCCAAGAATGCCTATGCATCCGAAGCAAAGGATGATGATTGATACTAATTTTTTCATGGTATTTGTGTTTTTAGATTATCTGTTTCTATTTTTCCGTTTTGGTCTTTAGGGCTGTCACATCGTCTTTCGACAAGCTCAAGAACCATGGCAGCCGCTGTGCCGTTTCAGCGTGCGGCTGCCGTGGTACGACAGCCCTACAAGACCGCGATTATCGCACCACAAATTTCCGCGTCTCGCCCGCAAAGGTAATGAAATACATGCCTTGAGGCAATGAAGACACATTAATCTGCTGGTTATCAGCGTTTATGTTGCCTGAAAGGACGGTTTCTGAGCCTGTCGAAGAAGTCGAGGGGCCTTCTTCTTCAATCCCATGCAATTCATCATAAATCGCGTCGCAGTCCTCGTCGCCAGGTTTGAACACCAATTCGTCCTCAATCCAGTAGCAGCGCAGACCTTCCACGAGGATGCCGTCGCGGTTGTCCATTAGCCTTTCGGGGAAGAAACTGGTGAGGTGGCCGATGCCGCACACGATGTCGCCGCTGAAGTAGTCGTCCACATCGCTTACGCGAAGCATCCTATAGGTTTTGCCTTCGTATTCAACGGTTTCCACGGCATCAACATGCATGATGAGGCTTTCCGTGCCGACTTTAATCGTCCAACTGTCGCCTTCTTCGGCCCCAAAGTCATACAGCACGGTAAACTCCTCCAAGGTCTTGTTCCACCAATACACCTTACCGTCGCGCACATAGACATACTCGCGCGTCACCTCATCGCGCAATCCCTTGTCGTAAAGCGTGTTGATTTTCACAAGGATATGCGTCTGCTCATCGTTGATGATGGTGTCGCCCGCCTGATACATGTATTGGTAGGTGATGCTGCCGTTCTCGTTCTCGATTTCGTAGTACCATTCCGAAGGGAAAGCAATCACATTGGGAATGTCGTCGGCATTAGGGATGCTTTTCCAGTATTGTTGATTACCTTGGAAATACAAGTGATTGTCTGGGCTTTTTGTGACAAAACCATCTTCACCACCGGGAGCCATTGTCCATAGAGGAAGATTTTCAACCGTGTTGTAAAAATGCTCGCCATGGTCTAATGAATAGGCCAAAACCGCAGTGTTATATGTGGTCATAGCAGTCTTGTATACAATGCCATTCTCGGCAATGCCAACACTATTGGCCCAAAAGGCATAAAAGCCTGGTGTATGCTCAAAGTCCAAAAACTCGCCTCCGTAATATGCGCCACAAACCACATTGCCTTCAGGGTCAAACTCCATATCTTTGATACCAACACCCTCAAAAGCAACAAGTTCCCAATTGCGCATATCAGAAAGGGTGGAATGGTAAACGCCCATGTTTGATCCAGAGTAATACCAAATGCTGAGGTACACATCGCCGTTTTCGTTGACGAGAACATCACTGATTTCTTGGTAGTCTTCCATGAAAGCGAAGCGTGTCGAATCCCATGTGGCACCGCCGTCAAGCGTCCAAGTAATGAAAGGAGATGACCATCCAACAAGTGTGTCGTTAGAAGGTGAATACATGCTCATGTCCTGAAAATAGCTGAATCCCGTGCCTTCATTAATGGGTGCTGTCTGCTGCCAAGTGTCGCCGTTATCGTCGGAATAGTTGACAATGCGACCTTGTACCAGGAACATTCTGCCTTTGTTTCCGATGGCGAGATTTCCTCCAAAACCTCCGGTAAACACGGTTTCCCAAGTTTCGCCTTCATCGCGCGAGCGTTGCAGGGTGCCGGGAATACCGGGATCAGTGCCGAACAGGTCGCCTTGGGCATTCACACCCACAAGAGAGCCAGGAACACTGAGGAGTTTCCAAATATTATGCACCCCATTGCCGCCGTTTGAAAGGCCTCCGGCAATAAAGAAGAAATAACCGCTTTCCTCTCCTTCGGAACTATGACAATAGAGGTGTGTCACGGTTTGCTCTTCAGGGAAATTGACCAAAGTGACCGCAACCTCAAGAAATCCACCAGCCGGGATTTCGTAAGGCAGGCTGTGCGAAGGCACCATTTCAAGATAGTTGGTGCCGTATTCGCGAATCTCATAAACCGTGATGCTTTGCAAGGCATTGGTGTTGTGCAGGTAGAAGGATTGTGTCAAAGGAGTGTTTTCATCGAAAGTAACCCCTTGCATAGGTATGTATTGCAGACCTTCGTCCCAGGCCTCCTCGTTGACCCTAACGATGACTTGCTTGTTACCAATCGAGGTTGTAATGTTGATATAAATGGTTTGATAGCCTTTATAACCTATGGCATTCAATTCCACTTCTATCTCTGTAGATTGATTGGGCTGCAAAGTTTGGGGAAAAGTTGCGTAGACTATCAGCATATTGTTGTTGGGCTGAATATCAATGTCTGAAATTGTGACAGGATTGTCTGTCTGATTAATAAGGTGGATGGTCTGAGATTCATAATACGACTCAAAGGTCAGCGTTGTTGGCGAAATTACCAAATCGCCATGCTGCGAAGGATAAACGAAATAACAACTATTAATACTTGGATAGGAATTTTGCCATATCAAATCACCGTCCTCATAATAACAAAGGAGGTCAGTCGACCCTCCCACTAAAAAATGTGATCCTGAATCAATTATCCCATAAAGGCTGCCAATACCTTCAATCCATACTTCCTGTTCACCATTACCAAAAGGATATTCCAACACGATTTGTTGTCTTGGTTCTTCATTAACGAGGATTTCTCCCTTTTCGACAACGACCATGCAACACTCATAAAACCCATAGTCACACATGCAAATGGTATCTCCAACTTCCATTGAGAAATCATATAAGAGATGTTCATCAGAAGTGGAAGGTCTACGAGAGAAGACTTGCCCATCCTCGGTTTCTCTGAGAAAGCCCCAGAGATTCCAACCTGTAAGGTCTTCGTTCCTTGTCGCATACATCACTTTGTACGGCACGCCATCCACCAGCGTATCACCTTCGATTTTATAAATGTCGGTATACCTGTGCGGCGGCTCCGGCGGATTCCAAGGATAGGAAAACAGCACATTCCATTGTTTTCCATCCTCGACGATAGGATGATAGTCTTGTGCTTTCATGGTCATCCCGCCCATCATCATCAGGGCAATCACTGCGATAAAACTAAGGTGTTTCATAGGTCTTATTATTTGATTGTTATTACTTTGTATTTCTTTTTTATTGCTTCGCAAGAAATCTATCAAAATGATTTGAAAATCCATTAAAAATAGTATTTGATTGATTTTGAGTGATTTTATAATGATTTTTCTATGATTTCTCGGCCTTGGCCGATCCAATCATACAGCATTTACGATTTCCTCAAAAGTGCGGTTATCATCCCCGAGGTCCATCTTCATCTGTTTTATGCGGGTTTTGCGTTTGTAGTATGAGTCGGTCTGGGTGTCCAACAAGATGGAAATCACTTGGTTGGAAAAGCCGTTTTTCGAGAGGCAGCAGATGCGTACATCCCACTTGCTGAGTTTGGGGTAGAGTTGCAACAGCCGCTGCGAGAAGCCGTCGAAGACCAAGTCGGTGAGGCTGATGAAGTCGTTCCAGTCGTTGTCGGTCAGCTCGAAGTTGAGCGAGTCGTTGTTCACTTCTTCCGTGAGGGCTTGCGCAGTGGTCATGATCTTGTTTCGCGTCAAGATTTTCTGGATCGACATCAAATCCTTCGGTGGGAGGGTCTGCTGGCTGCGGCGCAGTTCGTCGTTGGTGCGGATAAGGTTCTCCATGTCGCTCACCAGCTCGTGGATGCGGTTCTGGTCGCGCTCCACCTGCCGCCCAAAGTGCTCCATCTCCAGTTTGTGGTCGCTGATTTTCTTCCTCACAATCAGCAGGATGACGAGCAAGGCAATGACAGCTAAGGCGATAATCAGGTAGAGTTTCAGATCGCGGGTGCGGTGTAGGCTCTCCAACTCGCTCTGTTGGGCTTTCAACTCATATTCCGCCTTGATTCTTTGCATGGTCTCACTGGAGTGCTCCGCGTCGGCTTGCACCAGATTATCTGAAAAATTCGTGTGGTATTTCACTGCCTGCTGGTAGTCGCCCTCGCTGTAGGCGATGGCGTAAAGCGTTTGATAGACAGACATCTTCAGCCCGGCACGCTCGCTGCGGAGGGCTTGGTTCAAGTAGGACTTCGCCTTCTCGTTTTCGCGCGAGTAATAATAAAGGATGCCCAAAGTCATGTGGGCGATGTCGGTGTCATTATCATTGAGGCCGATTTCCAAGGCTTGGTTGACGCTCTCGATGCCTTTGGCGAAGTTGCCCGTTTCCATGTAATAGTCGCGACCCATTTCGAGATAAAGGTCGCCGAGCATGGCTTTGTCGTTGAGGAAGGTGGCGACGCGGAAGGCCGAGTCGTAGTATTGCTTGGCTTGGGTGTATTGTTCCTGTGCCCGCACCGCCCGACCGCTGTTGCGGTAGGCATTCATCATGCCTGTGGAGTCGGCGGTCTGCTTAAAGCAGTTCAGTGCCTGCTGATGTTTCTTGAAGGCATCCTCAAAGAGGCCGTGCTTGAGGTACATGGCACCAAGGTTGTCGCAGAGCTGGCCTTCCAATTGGAGGGTTTCGTCAGTCTTGTCGGAACGCTGCACGAGAGCCAGCCCTTGCAGGAACTTCTCGGCGGCTTCTTCGGAGCGGCGTTGCTCGCGCAGTTGCACACCTTCATTATATAAGGTTTGAGCTTGTTCCATGCGCTTGGTTGGGCTGTCGCAAGAAGCCAGCGCGAGGACTGCAGTGATTAGGATTAGTGGTTTCAAGTATGTTTTCATAGTCATTCTACTTTTTGACGCGGGACTACTAGCTTCACCCAAAACCGTCATTGCGGGCCTGACCCGCAATCTCTCGTGCGTAAGGAGTATGTCTTCGCGCTCGGGAGATGGCGGATGTTCCTCCGCCATGACGGTGTAAAGTGTAAGGGTAGTTTCCCCAGTCCTTTGTCCGTCATTGCAAAAATATAGCAAAAAAACATTTGTCAAGAGGTGCGAGGCTCACCAGAAGGCGATGTCCCTACTTTTTTGGGATGTCCTTATCAGATTATTCTGTAAATCAACAAAATAACATTCTGCCACAAAAGCCGATGTCCTTACTTTTTTATGCGAAAAAAGCCGTCCCATTATCGTTTGGGACGGCTTTTCGAGGTTTTTTTGGCAGCACTTCCTTATAGTTTGATGTCGTCGCCGTTGGCGTTTTGGAAGTTGTACTGCAAAACATGGAATTCGGGCATCGACTGCACCGTGAATTTCTTGCCGTATTTCTTCATCCATTTGCGGCGAATCGAAAACAGGCCATCTATGCAGAGGTAGGAATAGATGAAGGGATGCACCTGCAAGGTCAGATGATTCTCGTTTTGGTCGACCATGAGGTACTTGAGGTGGTTTTCGATTTCGTCGATGAAGAGGATGGCGGGGCGAATCTTGCCTTCGCCGGCGCACACAGGGCATTTCTCCTGCACCTGTACCTCCGTCTCGGGACGCACGCGCTGGCGTGTGATTTGGATGAGGCCGAACTTTGTCGGGGGAAGAATGGTGTGCTTGGCACGGTCGTGGGCCATGGCTTCGACCAAGGCGTCAAACAGATCCTTGCGATGTTTGGCTTCGTGCATGTCGATGAAGTCGACGATGATGATGCCGCCCATGTCGCGCAAACGCAACTGGCGCGCGATTTCCTTGGCGGCTTCAATGTTGACTTGGAAAGCGTTGTCTTCCTGCGAATTCTCCTTGTTCACCCGATGGCCGCTGTTCACATCGATGACATGCATGGCCTCGGTGTGCTCGATGACAAGGTAGACACCGTTTCTGATAGTGACGATCTTACCGAAAAAGCCTTTGATTTGCTTGGTAACATTGAAATAGTCAAAGATAGGTTCTTTGCCTTTGTAAAGTTGCACAATATCAACTTTTTGCGGTGCGAAAGTCTGGATGTTTTTCTGGATCTCTTCATAGAGTTTCTCGTCGTTCACATGGATATTGTTGAACGACTCGTTGAGCAAATCGCGCAGCATGACACTGGTTTGGTCCATCTCGCTGACCATCCTGCCGAAAGTCGTCATCTTCTTCATCTCGATGATGCACTGTTCCCACTTGGAAATCAAGGAACGCAAATCGGCGTCGAGGTCGGCCACTTTCTTGCCTTCGGCGACAGTACGGATGATGACGCCATAGTTGGCGGGCTTGATGCTCTGAATCAGACGGCGGAGACGGTTGCGTTCCTCGCTGCTGCGGATTTTTTGGGATACCGAAATGCGGTTGGAGAAGGGGACGAGCACGAGATAACGACCCGCGAAGGAGACCTCAGCGGTAATTCTCGGTCCTTTGGTGTGGATAGGCTCCTTAGCGATTTGCACGGGAATCAGGTCGCCTACATTGAGCAGATCCCCAATCTTGCCGTTCTTGGGCAGGTCGGGCTCAAGCTTGAACTTGTCCATAGGCACATCGTCGCCACCGACGACCGCCTTCTTGTACTTGATCAGCGAATTGGCCTGCAGGCCTAGGTCAAGATAGTGCAGAAAAGCCTCTTTGGGATAGCCCACATCGACGAAAGCCGCGTTGAGGCCAGGCAATATCTTCTTCACCCTACCCAGATAAACATCACCAACTGCAAACTGGTTGTTGGTCTTTTCTCTGTGAAGTTCGACAAGCGAATTGTCTTCCAGAAGAGCGATGTCAACCTCCGAAGCGTGCGAATTGATGACCAAGTCGCGCGTCACTGTCTTCACTTCCACTGCAACCTCTTGCTGTTGTTCTTCAGACATAGTGTTTTTACTTTGGGGTTAACGATTTGATTGATAAAACAATAACACAACAATGGGGAAAACCAATGCTGTGTTATTGTCGTGTTTAGGCTCAAGAAGAGCTTATTTCTTCTTGTGTCTGTCCTTTCTCAAGCGTTTTTTGCGCTTGTGAGTCGACATCTTGTGTCTCTTGTGTTTTTTACCGTTTGGCATAATATAAAGATTTTTGTTGATTTCTTACTTAACAGCGTTCATAAAGGTCTTGGCAGGCTTAAAGGCCGGAATCTTGTGGGCGGGGATGGTGATGGCGATGTTCTTGCCAATATTGCGGCCGGTCTTTTCAGCTCTGGTCTTGATGATGAAGCTGCCGAAGCCTCTCAGATAAACATTCTCACCCTTAGCCATGGCGTTCTTCACTACTTCCATGAAGTTCTCAACAACATTCTGGACAGCACCTTTCTCAATGCCGGTCTTGTTTGCGATTTCAGCAACGATTTCTGCTTTAGTCATTTTTTTCCTTATTTAATGGTTAGTTATAATGTTTGTTGTAAATTTGCGGCAAAGGTACGAACATTTTTGATACGCAGACCCTATTAATGCAATTTTTTTCTTCTAATGAGTTATAAATAAAGAATTTCGCCCCACAAACAACGATGAACATCATACACGACACCTTAATTAATTGGTACGCCGAAAACCACCGCGACCTTCCTTGGCGACACAATCCTACGCCCTACGAGGTATGGCTTTCAGAGGTGATCCTGCAACAGACCCGCGTCAACCAAGGCATGGACTATTACCTGCGTTTCATTGAGCGTTGGCCCTCAGTAACCGACCTTGCCAAGGCTACGGAAGAGGAAGTGCTGAAGATGTGGCAAGGCTTGGGCTACTACTCACGCGCCCGCAACTTGCACAAATGTGCCAAACAGGTTGTTGAGCAATATGACGGTAAGTTTCCTGCAGATTTCGAGCAACTTAAAAAACTACAAGGCATTGGCAGCTATACTGCAGCAGCCATTGCTTCCATTGCCTTCAACCTGCCCCATGCCGTGGTCGACGGCAATGTGTATCGTGTGCTCTCGCGCCTCTTCGACATCAACACACCTATTAATAATAATGAAGGTCAAAACCTTTTCTCGCATCTTGCCGATGAGTTATTGAACCGGGAGCGACCTGATCTCCACAACCAAGCCATGATGGAGTTCGGCGCCCTGCACTGCACGCCGAAGAACCCTAATTGCCTGCTCTGCCCCCTACAAGCCCAATGCCTTGCCTTTGCTCATCAAACCGTGATGCAACGCCCTGTGAAACTGCAAAAGGTGAAAGTTACAAACAGGTATTTCAACTATCTGGTTATCAACATAAAAGATAGCATTTACCTACACAAGCGAAGCGATAATGACATCTGGCGCAACCTCTACGACTTTCCTTGCATCGAAAGCGAGCAGCCCATGACAATTGAAGAAGTCTTTGCCACGGAACAATTCCAACAACTTATTGAAAACAAACCCTTTACCATAGTTAAAGTATCGCCTGTCTTCACACACAAACTGACGCATAGAACCATCCTTGCCCAATTCATCGAATTAAAACTTGAAAAAAAATTGTTGCGGATTGAAACAAAAGATTTATTTTTGGCGCGCAAAACGGATTTGGGCAATTTCCCTATTCCACGCTTAATCGACTTATACTTAAACAATTAAAAACACTACACAATGGCAAGCTTGAACAAAGTCATCCTTATTGGCCGTCTAGGCAAAGACCCTGATGTAACCACCTTCGAAAACGGCAACCGCAAAATATCCGCCACCTTGGCCACCTCCGAACGCTATCGCGACCGCGACAACAACTGGGTGGAGCAAACCGACTGGCACAATATCGTGGTATGGGGCAACCTCGCCAACGACATCGCCGAAGGACGACGCAACTACGCCAAAGGTGATCTGATGTATGTGGAAGGCAAACTGAGAACCCGCCAATACACTGACCAACAAGGCATCGTGCGCTATGTCACTGAGGTGCATGCCGACAAGATGATGCAGATGGCTCCCGCCCGTCCCGTACAACAATCGTCGTATGGTCAACCTTACGCTCCTGCTCCCGAGCCTGCACCGGGTTATACTCCACAAGCACCCACCCAAGACGAGGGTAATGACCTGCCATTTTAAATAGATTTCATAGAAATCGTCCGCCTATGTCATTCCTACAATTGCCCTCCAATAGATTCCAATCGCACAAGCCTCTGCAAGGAATGACATTGGAGGTCAAAGTGAAAATGGAATCTATAGGCGGACGATTTCGAAAAAGAGATGTGCTTTGAGCTTTTTACAAAAAACAAAACCACTTCAAAAAATTTTACTATTTTTGCAGCCTGAATTTAAATCAAAAGATTTTGGAAACACCTGACCCTGACCCTCTCATAGGACTTCTCACCGTTGTTTCAAACAACTTTTACAAAGGATTTTCTGAACAACCCATAGGTGCCATCATAGGATTGGTGGTACTTATTCTATTGCTCATCGCCTCAGCCTTGATTTCGAGTAGCGAAACAGCCTTTTTCTCACTTCAACCCGCTGATATAGAAGACCTTGAATCGCACACCGATGCCAAAAGTAAACTCGTGCTGAAGCTTCGTGAGAAGCCCAAGACCTTGTTGGCCACCATCTTGATTGGCAACAACTTCGTCAATGTCACCATCACCTTATTGTCGACCTACATCATGGCGCTGCTGTTCGACATGGTGAACTATCCCGTGGCAGCCTTCCTTTTGGAAGCGGTGATTGTCACTTCCATGATTCTCATCGTGGGCGAAATCACGCCTAAAATCTATGCTGGCAAGCGTCCCGTCAAAATGGCCCGCTTCATGGCTCGACCGCTGCGTTTTCTCATTGGTTTGTTCAAGCCTTTGAGCAAGCTGTTGGTCAACTCCACCTCATTCATGGACAAGCACTTGGAGAAAAAGAAAGGCGAAATCTCGATGGAAGACCTCTCCACTGCGGTCGACATCGCCACTGAAGAGTCGACCCAAATGGAAGAAAAACAAATGCTGAAAGGTATTGCCTCGTTCAGCGAAAAAGAAGTGAGCGGTGTGATGATTCCGCGTGTCGATATCATTGGTGTGGAGAAAGGCATGGAATTCACCGAGATGCTCGCCATCGTCATCAAAAGCGGGTTCTCAAGGATTCCCGTATATGACGAAACAATGGACAAGGTGGAAGGTATCCTTTATGTGAAAGATCTTCTCCCCTACCTCGACGCCCAATCCTACGAATGGCAGAAGCTGATCCGTCCTGCTTTCTTCGTGCCTGAGAACCGCAAAATCAACGATCTGTTCCAAGACTTCCGCGAGAAGAAGATACACATTGCCATTGTCGTCGACGAATACGGCGGCACCTCTGGCCTTATCACGATGGAGGATGTCATCGAGGAAATCGTGGGCGAAATCAATGACGAATTTGACGAAGCCAACACGGAAGAACACTATACCAAACTTGAAGATGGTTCCTATCTCTTCAAGGCTCAGACCAGCATCGTCGACTTCTGCAAGGTGTTTGGCGTCGACGAAAACTACTTCGAGCCCATGCAGGGCGAGGCCGACACCTTGGCCGGACTCATCCTCGAAATCGAAGGCCGCATCCCTGAAATCGGGTTTAAGTTCAATTTTGAGAAGTTCCAAATGGAAATTACCGATGCCGACACCAAGCGCATCAAAGAAGTAAAGGTTGTTTTTGACGAAGAATAAACCGGAGCTTCGACAGGCTCAGCAACCAAAGGTCCCTGAGCTCGTCGAAGGGCCGACCAAATAGAACAAATATGAAAATCAACAAGTTCATAGCTCCTCTGGTAACCATGGTTTTGGCTTGCTTTATCATTTCTTGCGATGACGAGACATCCTACCTGCCCAAGCCGCGCGGCTATTTCCGCATCGACTTGCCCGAAAAGTCGTACAGCCATGTCGACACCATTGAACGGTATAGCTTTGAGTGCCCCAACTACGCCCATCTGACTTACGACCGTTACTCGCCTGATGAAAAGAACTGGGTCAACATCGAAATGCCGCAATTCAAAGGATCCATTCATCTGACACACAAACCCGTGAATGGCAACTTGAGCGAATATCTGGAAGATGTCCACACCATGGTGACCAAACATCTGCAAAAAGCCAATGGCATGCACGACAGCTTGATTGTCAACGAAGAACATAAAGTTTACGGCCTCTTCATCGAGATGGACGGCAAGGGCGTGGCCACCCCGATGCAGTTCTACCTCACTGACAGCACGAAAAACTTCGTGCGCGGTGCCCTCTACTTCAACTTCCAGCCCGACAACGACTCGATGCAACCCGTCATCAACTTCATCCGCAAGGACATCGACCACATGATCAACACCTTCGAGTGGAAGTAAAACCTACAAATTTGCATTTTTTGCAAGTTTTGTTCTCCCATTTTCAACAAAAAACCTTATTTTCGCGGCGCGAAATCAATTTTTGCGCCGATGTAAACACAGTATTCACTTTAAAGAAAGGGGGAAAGGCCTATGATTAACAGCCTGAAAATCGGGAACTTGACTTGGCGTCATCTCAACAACCCAACAGAAGAAGACTTTGAATTCCTGAAAGACCGATTTCATTTCCACCCCTTAGACATCGAAGACTGTAAATCGGTGAACCAACGCCCGAAAATCGATATTTACGACGATTATTATTTCCTTATCCTTCATTTCCCCAACTTCGACCGTCAGAACAAGTTCGTGAAAATCAAGGAGGTGAAGATTTTCTGGGGCAAAGACTACATCATCTCCATAGAGAAGAACCCCTGGGGCGTGTCGCAACTTTTTGAGGAATACGAAGAGCGCATCCAAAACGGCGAGGAGATGAGCTTCCGCAACTCCGATATCCTGCTCTACCGCATTCTCGAGAAACTGATGACTGAATCGGTATATCTGCTGCGCAAGGTCGGATTGGATGTGGAATTAATCAATCGCGAGTTGTTGCAGGAAAAACAGGTGAAAATTATCGAACGCATCAGCGTGACACGCAAGAACCTCATCTTGATCAACACCATCTTCAAGCCGCAGCTGCGACTCTTCCACCTCTTTGAGACAGGAAAGGTGACTGGTTTCACCGACGATGTGGAGTACATGGAAGACTACTGGGGCAACATCCTCGACTACCTGCAAAAGCTGTGGGATATGACCGAGGACTATGAGGAACTGATCGAAGGCCTCTCCATGACCTTCGACTCGATGCAGACCAACAAGACCAACGAGACGATGAAAATCCTGACCTTGGTATCGACCATCATCCTGCCTTTGACCTTCATCACAGGTCTTTACGGCATGAATGTCACGCTGCCCTTACAAGAATACGCATGGGCTTTCTGGGCCATCATGGGTTTCATGGCGCTGGTGGCCGCAGGATTCTATATCTATTTCAGGCACAAGAAAATGATGTGATGTAGCTGTGTAGAGACGTACGGCCGTACGTCTCTACACAGCACATCATTTTACCAATAATTTCTCGTATTTCACCACATTGCCATTCCGCATCAATTTTACGATGTAGCAGCCTCTGTTGAAATCGGAGGAAATTGTTACAGCGAAATCACCAACAGCATTACCCATAGCCTTAAGCACCGTACGCCCACATAGGTCGCAGATAGCCACAGCATCAAACTGTTGGGCATTTCCACTGAGATGCAAAGCTTGACCCCGGTCGATAGGATTGGGGAAAAGATAAACAGCTGCATGTTCCTCTCCCACGGCATTCCAATTCGGATCCCAAATCATGCGGGCATATTCCGGATGGTCAACGAAGGGGTTGCGGTTATGCTGATAGTCGTTGTAAATGGCGTTGTTACGGTTGATTTCCTTCTGACTGACAGGGTCTTGCTCGTTCCAACGAAGCAGTAACTGTATGGCCCAAGGCTTAATTTCACTCTTGGTGGTCATATCGCTCGAACCCCAACTGGCATCTTCCGTATAGTAGCGCACGCTCATATACATAAGAGCGCGAGCCAAGTCGCCCTTGTACTCGTCGATAGGCTCGAAGGCTGTCCCCGAAAAGCCCGGTGTCTTGCAGGTGCCTAGTTTTGATCCATTGCGCGAAGTCCATGAAGCTGAGCCCACCTCGCCGTATGCATAATTGCTGCGACGACCATTCACATAGCCATCGGTTGGAAAGATATGGTGCAAGTCGGTACGCGGTGTTGTCTGCTCGTTGAACCAACTCTGAGGCCAAGAGTGCTCGCGGTTGTAGCAAGAACCTTCGTTAGTGTAGTTACCGCACTGATCCTCACCAAGATAATAAATGTATGGAGGTGTACCATTGGGATTGTCGGAATACATGTCCCATACAATGCCATTGCCTTTGTTGTCGGTACTCCAGAAAGCATTCCACAATTGGGCATAAGAGATAGATGTGTGTCCCTTGATAAT
The DNA here is from genome assembly GCA_900317055.1 of uncultured Bacteroidales bacterium. Lineage (GTDB taxonomy): Bacteria > Bacteroidota > Bacteroidia > Bacteroidales > F082 > Limimorpha. The sequence continues at coordinate 99,818 of ONFF01000015.1, forward strand.
ATTGTGCAAGGCCGACTTAAGTTGGTTGCCCGTCAGTCCATTGGCGGAGTTGTAATAGTTGGTTGGTGGCTGAGCCACAGCGCATACGGCCAGACAAAGTGCGAAGACAAAAACAAGCAAGCGTTTCATTTTTATTCAGATTAAATCAGTAAAAAGGTATAATATCGCTATCACCACCATGAACACCGAAGCCGCGAATTCGATGAAGCTCATTTTTTTCATCACGCCAGGGCCAAAGGTGATGCGCACGGTAATAAGAGCCCACAAAAAGCCTGCCACGACCACGGCCAAGAAGAACCAGTTGCCCAATGGCAAGACAGGTATGAAGAAAGGCCCAGTCAACGACATTAGAAAAACATCAAATGCTGCCATGACAGAGAGCAGGATGAAGTCCCAATCACTCCTAACTGTATAGAGCATCTTGCCTTTCAGCACCCTCATGGAGTCAACAAATATCTTGACAGCCACCACAATCATCATCATAAAAACCAAATAGGGAGCAAACTCGTCGACGAAAAGGTGACTCATTAGCTTGCCGAGATAATAGCCCGCCACGGCCATCACGCCTTGACTGAGACCAAATATCAAGGGGATCAAATACCTCTTCACAGGTTTGTCGTCGGCATTGACCAAACCCACCGCTCGCGTGACCACCGGAGAAGTCAGGCAGAGAACAAATATGATATTGATGATGATTGAAAGAGTATTCATTCTTAAATAGTTATAAACCAATCTGATATAAATCCGTTTTCAACAAATCATAGAAGGATTGCAGCAGCAAAGATTTATTCGGATTGGTCTTTTTGAAATAAATCGAAATATACAATCTATAGTCTTCCAATGGAGCAGAAGCATCATATTTTAGAATAGAATCGTCAGCGTGTTTTTCAAACCATCGGTCAAATAGTTTTCGCCTTTTTTCTTCCTTTCCATCAACGCTGTCACATACCATAATCATAGCATTCTCTTCTTTTTCAAAGAAACGCCTCAAAATTTCCACTATTGTTGCAGAAATTCTATTGTCAACAGGATGTTTTTTGGGAGTTTCCGGCTCGAAACTAAAAGAATATGTGTCGGGAAATTGGGGATAATAGGCAGAAATGTCAGCAAAATAGGCTCTATACTTAATGCCTTCTTTGTTGACAAAATAGTAAGTCAGTCCTTCCTGAACCAACTCATAAGGGAGTTGCGAGTTTAATTCCATGCTCTTCTGCCGTTTTGTTCACATCACCTCCGTTTTGAATACACTCCCTCATTGCCTCTTTGTCTTCCAGCAATTTGATGAAGAAATTCTTGTTTTCTGTCTTTTTCATTTCCTTAATCATTTTATTTTGTGGCAAAAATACACATAATTTCCATATATGACAGGTTTTTCCAAAAAATTCGGGGACACCTATCCAATAGGTATCCCCGAAAAAATTTGTCATTTAGACTGTTTCCACCACGCGTTGCACATCGCAAACTCAGCCTTGCAATGCTTGAAGCATTTACATTATCCCAAACGCTTGAATTGGCAGGTGAAGTGGCGCATCAGCTCGGCTTCCCAGGTGATTTCGAGACCGCGCTTGATGCTGTCGCGACGGTCGTACACATTCTTCAGTGCAGCAGCAATCACATCCATGTGGTTATTGGTGTAAACACGGCGTGGGATGCATAGACGCACGAAGTCGTTGCCACCGAAACGGTTCTGACGCGTGACCGGGTCGCGATCAGCCAAAACATAACCGATTTCGCAGGCACGGATGCCAGCTTCAAGATAGAGTTCGCAAGTCAGCGTTTGGGCCGGGAACTCTTCCTTAGGAATCTGAGTCAACACCTTGTCGGCATCAACGAAGATGGCGTGACCGCCAGCAGGACGCTGATAAGGAATGCCATACTCATCGAGTTTGGCAGCGAGGTAGTGGACTTGCTTAATGCGGGTCTCAACCATGTCGAACTCGATGTTCTCCTTCAGACCGACGGCCAGAGCGTCCATGTCGCGGCCGTTCATACCACCATAGGTCAGGAAGCCCTCAAAGGGAATGCAGAACAACTTGGCACCTTCGTACCAATCTTTCTTGTTGGTGGCAATGAAACCACCCATGTTGACGAGACCGTCCTTCTTGGCAGACATCGTCATTGAGTCGGCATAGCTGAACATTTCAAGAGCAATCTCGCGGAGGGTTTTGTTCTCATAACCCTTTTCACGGGTCTTGATGAAATAGGCATTCTCAATGAAACGGGCACTGTCGATGTTGACCGGCACACCGTATTTGTGGCAAAGTTCGCAAGTCTCGCGGATATTCTGCATGCTTACGGGCTGACCGCCAACAGTGTTGTTGGTCACAGTGAGGACCATAAATGGCACATTGCCTTGGTTTTCTTTCAACACTTTCTCCAACTTCTCGAGGCTGACATTGCCCTTGAAAGGCACTTCCAGTTGGGTATCATAAGCCTCAGGCACAGTGACATCGATGGCGAAAGCCTTACGGCTCTCGATGTGACCCTTGGTGGTGTCGAAGTGGGCATTGCCAGGCACAACCATACCAGGCTTCACGAGATAGCTGAACAGCACATTCTCGGCGGCACGGCCTTGGTGGGTGGGGATGACATACTCGAAACCGGTGAGTTCGGTGATGGTGTCCTTCATGTGATAGAACGAGCGGGCGCCGCCGTAGCTCTCGTCGCCCTGCATCATAGCAGCCCACTGACGGTCGCTCATGGCGCCGGTGCCGCTGTCGGTCAGCAAGTCGATGTAGACATAGTCGCTCTTCAGCATAAAGACATTCTGGTGGGCTTCGTTGAGCCACTTCTCGCGTTGTTCGCGGGTGGATTTCTTAATGGGTTCGACCATCTTGATTTTCCACGCTTCTGCAAATGGTAATTCCATGATATTGTAAGATTTAAAGATTTAAAATTCAAAATTTGAGTGTTTTTGAAAACTATGTATTGGGAAGAAAAACTTCTTCCTAAAGGTAGTTTCAGAACCTATCGCGTTCCTTAATGTTCAAGTAAACCATATTACCAAAGATGTGAGGCATATCAATAATAGGGTGCTTTCAAAAACGGTTCAAAGATACGGAGTTTTTTTGTATTGCAAGCGATTTCAGCAAGTTTTTTCCTATTTTTGCTCCAAATTTAAACTATATGAAAAAACTACTTCTTACTCTTCTTGTTTGCCTCACGGCAACATGCTCTTTTGCTGGAAGCATCTTGATTGAAGGCTTCGAATACGCCAACCACGACCTCGAATCGCCCATCGGTTGGATTTGTGACGACAACTCATGGCTTTGCGGCTACCTTGAAAAAGACCACAATCGCATCCCCCATACGGGCAACTGGTACGCCTTTGCCGAGGGCGACGAAGCCTGGATGTTCATGCCCATGTATCTGATACCGAGCATGCAATACCGCTTCACCACTTGGGCCATCTCCGACGGTCAATATAGTCTCTCGCTTTGGGCAGGTTCAGCCCCAGATCGCGAGTCGATGACCCACCAATTCCACTCCGAAACCATCAGCAGTCAACAATATATGAAGGTTTCCGCCTATGTCGAAGAAATCCCGGAAGGCTGCGACTACATAGGCATTTGTGCCACCAAGCTCCAAGGCGGCTGTTTCCTTACCATCGACGACATCGAGGTTGAAATGGTGGAGCAATACACCTTCGAGGCAGAGGCCATTACGGGTGATACGGCCATGTATCCAGGCACACAGGCTACCTTCCACTTCCTCATTCACAACACCGGCTACGACCCCGTTGACATCACCGTACATCCCTCAAACGAGTTCTTCACCGACTTCAGCTTCTATTCGAACGGTATCAACGCCACGACTTTCTCCACCCAACCCGACGAAACCGTGAGAGTAACCGTCAATGCCACGCTACGCCCTGAAATCGAACCTGGAACGGTGGCTTGGTTGGACATCAACATGACCATTCCATGCAACTGCAATACGGCCATGGTCACATTTTGGGTGACGCCTTTGGATATTACATTGACCGAGGAGAACAAAGATTTGAATATCAGCATCTATCCCAATCCCACCACCGATTTCGTCACCATCGAGGCGGATGAGCTGCAATCCGTCACATTGATTGATTTAAATGGAAAAGCCCTCAGCAGCATGGCTACCAAGGGCAATTCCATTCGTCTTGATGTCAGCGACTTAAAAGCAAGCGTTTATTTCATCTCGGTCAAAACACGCTCCACTTCTTCCTTCGTGAAGTCAATCTTAAAGATATGATTAGGCTTCAAATAGTAGAGCTCATGCTCTGCGTGGAAGCGTTTCTCTCCTCCACCCGTGATGTTGAGCATAATCACATCGTCCGCTTTCACCATTCCCTTTTCTACCGCCTGCTGTAATGATGCAGTGGCCACAGCTGCGGCATGGTAGATGTCGATGCCCTCAGTTTCCTCAAACAAGGCCTTTGCGGCATTGGCTTCATCGTTGCTGACCGCAAGAATGTCGCCATTGGTGTCTTTCAATGCATCGTAAAGGCCACCAGCGAGGCTATAAGGCGGCTTGCGGTTGGAGAGCACTGGAGCACAGATTTCGGCTGCGTCTTTGCGGGCTTGGTCGGCATCATATGGCAACATGGCTCGTGAATCGGCACGCCAAGCGTCATACATCGGGATAAAAGGCTTGTTTTGCGACACAATTAGGCGAGCTTTATTCGATCCAAAACGACCATCACCGATGAAACGCAAATTGGCTTCCCAAGCAGCAATGGCACCCGTACCGCTTCCCACGGCTTGGAAATAGAAGTCAGGCGTACGACCGATGAAAGTTGTGGCCGACATCATCGTGGTGCTCATGCCATCGCGGCGGGCAATGTTCTTGGCACCGCCTTCAGCCAAATAACCTTCCATTTCACATACCACATTCGAGAGATTGATGGCATCAAAATAATCGCTGCCCGACTCAGTGGTGATGAGTTTTACGCAATCATTCAGCGGCTTGTCAAACCACAAAGCGTTGATGTTGTCCTGAGGCACACAAAGCAAGAGCTTGATGCCATTGTCGGAACACACCTTGGCAAAAGCCCGGGCAGTATTACCTGCCGAAGCCACGACCAGCACCTTGTCCTTCAGGTCATCGCCTAAGCGAGCGCACACCGAATAGGCCTCCATCTCCTTGAAGGAGCAAGTGGTCATGCGGGCATTGCGCTCAGGCCACCAACCATTAAAAATAATATATAGATTATTCAAGCCCAAACGCTTGGCCAAGCCTTCGCTTTTATATGTGATAGGCTCTGACGGATTTTTAAGCATGGTCTTGATGGGCAACCAGTCGGCATAGCGGTACAAGCCAAGGCAAGCTCCTTCTTTCACCTCAAGTTGCTTTTTCTCATATACTGGGCGCACCATGCTTGGCTTGTCGCATTGCTTGTCGTCCAAAGTCCAGCCTTGGTCGTCGAAGACACGACCCGTAGCTACAGTTTGTAACTGGTATTTTGTAGGAGTGAAAATCATTGTTTTTCCATTTTTGCTTTTCAAGCTGCAAAGATAGAAAAAAAGTAAATATATGGATTGTAAATATCTTTACTAAACGCTAGTGTCCTATATTCCTTTAGTCCTACTCGTCCATAGGCTTGAACATCAGCAGAAAACGGGAAGCATCATCTCCAGTTTGTGCTTTGAAGGTATACGAAGGCGAGGCAAGCAAGTCAACTTCGGTACCAGTATGCGTGTCCAAAAGGTGAAGATAATCCAAATCAAGGCTTTGGGCTTCCATTTTTAAGGTATACTCCCCACTTTGTTTTACTAGATAGTTAAGCTCTACGACGAAAGCATGATCAAGTACAAGCATCACATAAGATTGCTGGTCGCGAGTAAAATAGAGCGAAAAAGGGCTGATTTTTGAGTCCATCAGAGGCATACCGACTCCTTCATCCATATTGATGCAAACCTTCTCGTTACCTACACTGAAACAAAGATAGGCATCATTTGTTTCAGCTTTTTGCCCGACTTGTGGATTGAGCGTCACCGTTTGCCCTTCTGCATTGGCTTTGACCAAAAAACCACGACCTACAGGTACGATATTACTTGTGGTATATACCCAGTTCTCACTATTGTCGAGATAATAGTAGCCGTCAGAAACATCATCTGTTTTCGAGAAGGTGATTTCGTGTGCGGTTGGATTACCCAACAAGTTGAAGCCTTTCAAACTGGCATGGCTACCCTCATAATCCAAGCTGACAGTTTGGCTAAAATCCCCACTATTGAGTGTGCCCCTCATACGCAATGTAACGGTAGGATTGTGGGCGTAGAGATAGCCATTTCCAGCACTCAACGAGAAGTTGCTTGCCTTGTAGTTGATCCATTCAGCTTCACCATAGGAATAAAGGTCATAATCTGCAGTAGTTAACTCCGTTGCTGGATTATACAAGGCAAACGGAACTGCAATCGAGTACCATCCATCATTTTCAGAATACGCGCTAATGTATTTCTTAACAGTGGCCTGTACGCCCTCATTATGATGGACCAGTTGGCCTCCATCTTCGATGACCAATTGACCGGCATCATTACTAGCAGCCGTTCCCGTAACCGTAAGCGTTGCCCCATTGTGAACGGTGTGTTTGTCGAAGTAGAACAAATTAGCGATGGTTTCACTTTCGGTATGGTCGAATTCTTCGCTACGAATGAAAAGATAAACATCCTGCTGTCCTGAGGCATAGCAACTGAAAATAGGATTGCCACCGTTGGGATTATAACGAATGATGTTGCGTGTGTTGGCTCCATTAGCTTTAATCGTGGCAGTACCATTTGAGGCAACATTGATTGTCCATTGACCATTGGCATCATTGTTAGCTTGGGTTTTCAAATGATTAGCGGAGCTACTGGCAGCATAAAGGTAACCACCTGTCGTATTCCAATGGGAATCAAAGAAAGTCCATGCACCGTTTTGTCCTCCCAAAGCCAATTCACAAACATCATCGCCAATACCTGCAATGACATTGTTGCTGATGGTCACCGGCGCCGCCGAACGGTTGTTGTTGTTTTGTGTGGTTCCCAAAGCCTTGCCTGCTGATGTGTTCACAATGAGATAAGTCCTTCCCGCAACTAGTTGGTCTGTGGAAGTGACAAGGTAATACTTTTGTTCAAAAGGTTGACCCGCATAAACAAACACTGCATTCACCGTAACATTACTAGCAGGCATCTCAAATTGGTTTTCATTGACGGTGACAGTATTGCCTTGGACATCAGTAACAATCCAATGGTCAAGTTCGTAAGTTGGAGCTGGCATAGCCGTCAAAGTGATGATGGTCTCCGCAATGGCTTCCGTGACACTGGCACTGATGCTACCATTTTCAACTGCAGCAAGCGTAATGGTGTACAATTGTTCCCATTGGGCATAAAGGGTCAAGTCGTCGAGCAAGGTGACAGAGGCTCCGTCAGCATAATAGTCGCCAGTGCCGTCAATAGCTGTGTTCCATCCTTCAAAAACGAAGCCTTCTCTTGTAAAGGTGTTGCTTTGCAACGCCGTAGGCTCAAATTCGTTTACGGTTTGGTCGTTCATCACTCCAGAGCCGCCATTGGAGTTGAAATGGATGCTGTGGGTTGGGGTAGACATATTAGCTGTCTTCTTATAGAGTTGAACAGCTTGCTGACCAGTGTAAGTGCTTGATTTAAAGTAGCGGAAACGCTCTTGGCCAGAATTGGCATTATACCTAAGATAGGCACCTCCTGAACCAACAATGTCGATATTTCCTCCATTAAAGGCAATAGTATTGACCAAAGGAGTGTTGCTCGAAGTAAGTCCATTACTATTAGAACCGTGCCCAATATACTTTCCACTTGCCCCTTGTATGGAATAACCACCACCAACTATAGCAATTGTAAATTTAGCTGCATCGGTGGTGGAATTGGAAGCAATAGTATTACCACTAATGGTAACTGGGATAGTATTACTAACAACATCCAAATTCGTCAATCCACCATTAAATGCCTTATTACCAGTTTCATATACAATCAAATACTCTCCACTCCAATCCGTTAATGCAGAGGTCACTTTCACATAATCACCATTGGTATCGCCTTGCACAAAAGTAGCCATCACGGTTACATTGAAAGCAGGCATGACAAAGCTGTTACCGCTAACAGTGACAGTGGTATTCATGTCGCCTGTCTTGAAGACATACCATGAATAGAGACTATAACCATTATTGGGTGTGGCTGTCAAAGTGATGGTTGTACCCGACTTGGCACTTGTTTCAGAAACATTGATGGTTCCATGGCTGACATTGCCCAAAGTGATGTCATAATAGTTGTTATTCTGCACAAATGTGGCACTGACCGTGACGGCATAGCTAGGCATGGTGAAGGTACCGTTGCTGCTCACCGTGACTGTGGTGCTTGGACTACCTGTTTTAAACACCGTATAAGTGCCAACCATATAACCAGGTTCAGGTGTGGCTGTGATGGAGACCGTAGTACCTTCCATGGCACTCTCGGGAGCCGACACGCTACCATGCGACAAACCTGAGGCGCAAGTGATATTATAGTACATTCCACCTTGCCAGTTCTCATCCCAAATCATGTGGGCATATTCCGGATGGTCAATGAAAGGATTGCGGTTATTCTGATAGCCATAGACAGCGTTGTTACGAGCAATTTCCTTGTCACTCACAGGGTCTTCATCGCTCCAACGCAGCAACATAGTCATGGCCCAAGGAAGAATCTCTGACTTATTGGTCATGCCACTCGTACCCCAATCGCTATCCTCGCTGTAATAGCGTACGCTCATGTAGAAATAGCCGCGTGCAATGTCACCTTTGTACTCGTCAATAGGTTCAAACACTCTACCCGAATAGCCAGAAGTGACACAAGGTCCCAACTTGGAACCATTGCCCGAGGTATAAATAGGATTGTTGACCTCGCCATAAGGATAGTTGCTGCGTTGTCCATTGACATAGCCGTCGGTAGGATACACATGGAAAAGGTCGCTGCGGGGCGTAGTGCTCTCGTTGAACCAACTCTGCGGCCAGGTATGCTCACGGTTCCAGCAGTCGCCTTCATGTTCGTATTCGCCACATAATCCAGTACTCGGGCTATACTCAATATTAGAATAGATATCCCAGATCTTTCCATTAGGCTTGCAATCGGTGTAGGCAAAGGCATTAATCAAGCCATTATAACTAACCACATGATGTCCCTTGATGATGTTGTGAAGGGCAACTTTCAGTTCATCACCTGTTTTTCCATTGGCGTTGTTATAATAACCGTTTGGGATTTGTGCCCATAAACCAAAGCTCGTAAAAACAAGCAAAATAAGCGTCGACAAAACCTTCTTCATGACAAAGTCTATTTTCAATTATTGTACGGCAAAGATAGGGATTATTATGCATTTATAGTTTTTAAAAAGTAGTGAATAAGCAAAAAAAAGAGCGGCAACCTATGTTACCGCCCTTTCTGTTAAACATAAAACACATCAGTTCTCCAAGGCACTGCCTTTCAGTGTCGTGTAGTTGATACGGAAGGCACCCACCTTACGGAGTTCCTGCTTCACGTCGGTGACGACACCCATACGGGTATCCTTATGCACCTTCAAAGCGGTGGTCAGCAGGGGGATGTCGGCAGGGTTACGCGAGTCACGTTCCTTCTGAATCCAGTCGGCGATGTCGGCGGGAGTGGCGAAGGAATCATCCAATTGGATACGCGATTCGGTACCGAGTTTGCTGTCGCGCGGGGCACCGATGTAGATGGAGCTCACCAAAGCCTTATGCTCGAGTTTCTGAATCTCGGTAGCTTTTGGCAGGGGTGATGCTTTCACCTTCAGTTCGACGTCACGCATCGTAGTCGTGATCATGAAGAAGAATATCAACATGTAGACGATGTCGGGCAATGAAGAGGTGCTCACTTGCGGCACTTCCTTCTTTCCTTCTTTTCTGAATTTTGCCATATCTCTATCCTCCTTTACTTTTTGTAGTCAACGGGTTCGGCCTCACTGACACGCACAGGCACTGCCTCGTTGAGAGCCTTGGTTTGATCTTCAGTGAGTTGGTCGAGTGACTTATGCCAAGTCTTCTTGGCCAGTTCATCCTTCATTTCATTGAAGGCGCGTGCCAACTCATTCTGCACACTGATATACATAGCATACGAGGTGCCGCGGTCATTCTGAAGTGAAATGACACCCTTAGATGTGAGGATTTCACCAATGCCTTCACCGAAGGTCTTGGCTTCCACTTCAGGAGCGGTTTCGTCGCTTGGACGCGGGGTCATAAAGCGCTTGGCTTCGTCCTTCAACTGGGAGATATCCATCGGACGACCATTGACCAACAACTTGTCGCTCTTGTTTACCATTACATTCATCACATTTCTTTCCTTGACCTTGACATCCTCGACATTTTGCTCGACAGGAGGAGGCAGACGACGGGTAATACCGTAGTCCACATCCATCGAGGTCGTCATCAGGAAGAAACACAACAGCAAGAATGCTATGTCAGCCTGCGAACTCGAATTGATTTCTGGAACTTTTCTTGCCATGATGAATTGATTTACTTTTTAAGTGCCTTGTAAATTACAGAGAACAAGATTGAAAGAAGGGCAACACCCAGCGTGATATAGAAGAAGTTGAGGCCGAGTTCGACCCATCCATGTGTTTTGCCCGAGTATACGATATCTCCGGCAGGATAAGGTTTGGCGAAAGAGCCACTCGACATTAGATAAGCTACAACTGCAATAATAGCGAATGCAATGACGGCAATCAACAATGTCTTACCGTTGACACCTTTGACGGCGGCGGTGAAGAAGACTGAAATCAATGCAATGACAATACCAAGTATGATCAAGATGTAGCCCCAATTCAGGAATAAGTCTGCGCGAGGCGTGGGATTACCGAGGTCGAATTCCGGCTTAATCGTACCTACAACGAGGTAGAACATCACCGCAATAGCGACAGTAACCAAAGCCAAGGCCAGAAATACCCACTTTGAAATATTAAGCTTACCGTTCATGATTGATACTTGTTTTATTTATTGTTGTACTTAGCGAGGATGTCCATGAAGGAGATGGAAGCGTCTTCCATGTCATTCACGATGCTTTCGATTTTAGCAGCGATAAAGTTGAAGAAAATCTGAAGGATGATAGCGGCGATAAGACCGAACACGGTGGTCAACAGAGCGACCTTCATACCAGAGGCCACAATCTGAGGACTCATGTCACCAGCGGCGGCGATGTCGTCGAAGGCCTGGATCATACCGATAACAGTACCCATGAAACCGAACATAGGAGCCAAGCTGATGCAAAGACCAATCCAGCTCAAACCGCTTTCAAGCTTGCCACCTGCGACAGAACCGTAGGAGACGATAGCCTTTTCGACTTCTTCGAGTGACTGACCATCCTGATAACGAATGAGGCCTTGGGTGAAGATGCTGGCCACGGGACCACGAGTTTCCTTGCAAAGCTTCTTGGCACCTTCAACATCGCCATTCTTCATCTTGGCTTCGATACCAGCCAAAAGTTTCTTGGAGTTGGCAGTAGCCAGGGTCAGATAAATGATTCTTTCAATGGAAATAGCCATACCAATCAAGAGGATGATCAACACGATACCCATGAAGGCAGGACCACCATCGATGAATTGCTTCTTGATGGATTCACGGAAAGTCGTAGGCTTAGCGTCGTTTTGAACAGCAGGAGTAATGTCTTGGACTGTTTCTGCTGCAGCAGGAGCAACTTCAGTTTGTTCAGGAGCAACGGTCTGTTCCGTCTGCTCGGTTTGCGCTTGCTCATCTTGAGCAACAACGAGATTGCTGAAGCCAAAAGTCATAAGGCCAGCAACCATGAGGAAAGCAATTAATTTTTTCATAGTTTAGCTTGAATGTTTTAATTATTACTATTATGAATTACTTTGTTCCGATTAAACTATTCATTTCTTTCCGCGGAGAGAGCGGGATTCGAACCCGCGGTACCCTTTTGGAGTACACACACTTTCCAGGCGTGCTCCTTAAACCACTCGGACATCTCTCCAGTGCTTTCCAAACCCCTCTACCCAATCTGAAATCGTTGCCAAAAGTACACAATTTTTCATTTGGCAAACAAAAATATTTGATTTTTTATTGCAACAAATTTTCAATTGCTTGACTTATAGGTTCAAACGGTCATCTCGCCACGGATGGAAAACTGCAGTATTTCATGGATTCTCTCCTTCGAGAGGCCTGTTCCGAGGAGATACATGAGTTTGGCAACGGCGGCTTCAGTGGTCATGTCATAGCCGCTGATGACGCCGATACGGGCCATATCGAGACTGGTCTCATACCTTCCCATCTCCACCGATCCAGCCTTGCACTGAGTGATGTTAAGGATGATAAGCCCGTTGTCGATGGCCTGCTTGAGCGCGTCGAGGAACCATGAGGCCGTGGTGGCATTGCCCGATCCAAAGGTCTCAAGCACCAGCGCTTTCAAGCCTGGGGTTTTCAGGACATGACAGACAAAATCCTCGGAGATGCCAGGGAAGAGTTTGAGAATGCCGATGTGACGGTCCATGCAAGTATGCACCTTCAGTTTCTTGAAGTTGGGCTTCAAGATGCGCTCCTTATTATATTTAATGTGTATGCCCACATCAGCGAGGTTGGGATAGTTCGACGAAATAAAGGCATTGAAGTTCTCGGCATTGAACTTGGTGGCACGGTTGCCGCGCAATAGCTGGTTCTGGAAGAAAATGCTCACCTCAGGGACAATCGGCGTGTCTTCGTCCTTGGCAGCGGCAATTTCGACAGCAGCCAGAAAGTTCTCGCGACCATCGCTACGCACCATGCCCATAGGCAACTGGGAACCCGTCAGCACGACAGGTTTATTAAGGTTTTCAAGCATGAAACTCAAGGCCGAAGCTGTATAAGCCATCGTATCAGAGCCATGAAGCACCACAAAACCATCGTAATGCTCGTACTCCTCCCCTATCTTCGTGGCCAAACGAATCCAGAAGTCAGGCGACATGTTCGACGAGTCGATAAGTGGGTCGAAGCTGTAGAAGTCAATCTGATAGCCAAAGTTCTTCAGTACAGGCAAGTGCGTATAGATATTATCGAAATCGAAAGGCACCAGAGCCCCCGTCTCGGGGTCCTGCATCATGCCGATGGTGCCGCCCGTATAGAGCACCAATATGGAAATTTCCTCGTTGCTTTGCATAGTGAATGCGTAATTTTGCGCCTGCAAAAGTAAGGCTTTTTTTCGCTTGTTCCACAAATTTTTAACTCCGTTGAATCAAAGATTTCATTACCTTTGCATCATGAAAGTCATCGCACGCATCCACACCGACTTCCCGACCAAGTTCGGCATCCCGCGCCAAAGCGGCATCATCGCCTCACTTCAAGGTCGTATCGTGTTTGAACCCGAATACCGCAATCCAGAAGCCGTGCGCGGCTTGGAAGACTTTTCTTACATCTGGTTGTTATGGGAATTCTCGAAGGCGTTGCGCGATACTTGGTCGCCCACCGTGCGTCCACCGCGTTTGGGCGGCAATGTGCGCAAAGGCGTATTTGCCACACGCTCACCGTTCAGGCCCAACCCTATCGGTCTTTCTTCGGTACGGCTGGAAAAAGTGGACATCGACCCCAAGCTCGGTCCCGTGCTTTATGTTTCGGGAGTCGACCTCATGGATGGCACGCCCATCTACGACATCAAGCCTTATATCACCTACACCGATAGCCACCCCGATGCCGTCAGTGGCTTTGCCTCAACACCTGCTGAATACCTCTTGGAGGTCGACTTTCCTGACAACTTACTTCAAAAAGTACCTGATAATCAAAGAGAAAGCCTCATCGAAGTGCTGGCCCACGACCCCAGACCGCAATACCAAGACGACCCCGAACGCGTCTATGGCATGGCTTTCGGAGGGATGGAAGTGAAGTTTAAGGTGGAAGGGATACAGCTTACTGTACTATCGATTGCCCTTTGACGCCAGGTTTCAGGTAGGCCGGACGGAACGAAATATCCATATTCTTCAGCTGCACAGCGTCTTCAGAGGGATTGTAAACAAAGATTTTGACCAGTTGCGCAACACGCATAACCGAGTCGACGGGCAAATCATAAGTAGCAAAATCCCATCCTCCTATCTTCTGGATTTGAGGTTTCACATCATAATAACTAACCATGGCGTTGTCTTGGGCAACAAGCAATTGGACGGCAAGTCGTGCATCGTGCAAAGTGTCGGCTTGCTGCATCATGAAGGCAATGTTCACGCGTTCCCAATCCGCACGAATATTATCGGCAGGCAAGGTCAACGCAGGACCGTATGGCGTGGCCGCATCAAGTTTGCGCACCTCGTCGCCGAAATAATAATGTCCCGCGTCACATTTCCAATCAACGCTTCGGTATTCATCGGGATAATAGGCTTTCAAGGCCTCGGCCACATTGCCAGCGATGATGCGGCGACCCTCTTCGTAGTAATGCTCAGTGGTCCAGTCCTGGTCGATGAAGTTAACATCACGCACCAAGTTGAGGTTGTCGACCACGGTGACGCCCTCCAAATGACCGTAACGGTTTATCAAATAGTCGTGGTTCTGCTTCATCAGGTACATCAAGTCCTTACCCACATACTCATTAGCCTTGTCCACATTCTCCGGCATTAAATTGAAGACAAGATGCCAACCTCGTTTGCGGCTCAAGGCGACGATGTCGTCGAAGTCTTTCAAACGCGGGTTGTCGTCACGAATTTGAAAGCCATAACTCTTGATGTAATGGCATGCCAATTCCGTCCATTTGGGGTCATATTCGCCTTCGTAGTTATGAAGACCACGCCACGCCGTGGCCGAATCCCATTGATACACATTGTTCCATTCAAACTCGTACGGGAATACCAAAGGGTCTTCGCGCCAATGTTGTCGCGTCAGAGAATCCAATTCCTCTTCGCTCTTTATGGGATAAGCCTTCAAAGCAAGCAGAAAACGGTTCATCAGAGGTGGATAGTCCTCCATCAGCACCAACTGCTTGCGTAGCGGCGTCTCGAGATTGGAATAGATCCATCGGGCATCGAACGAACGGAGGTTCATCGTCACCACCACGGTCTCCACGGTCGACTTTTTCGGAAGGTTTTTCAACAGGTAGTAATAGGTCTGCGCATGCGAGGCTTCTTTGGTCATGTCACCCGTCTTCACATTGGGAAAATAGTCCCCAAGATAGTCACTGATTTTCCTTTTGTCAGTTTCTTGCGCACCACTAGTGATGTTCGATGACTCTCCCAAATAGACAATACGACAACTATCTGCCTCCACCTGCCACACCAACTCGAGGATATCGGAATGCTCCGCCACATCTTTCTTGAAGAACCACTTGGTGTAGATCCAGTTAAGGACGAAAAGCAGCGCGGCAGCCATCAATATGCGTATCAGGAACTTCTTCATGGTCAGAACTGGAAATAGATGAATGGGAAACTATTGACACTCGAACAGGCCACCGTCATGAAGATGAGAAGGCCATAGATGAACCAACGCAAAACTAATGGTTTGTTGTCGCACCATTGGTCGAAACGGCTGTTGAAGAGCAGCAGGTCGGAAAGGATGAAAAGACCTAAATAGAGCCACATCTCAGGTTTCACGCCGAGGCTCTCGCCGCCGCCAAAGTTGGTGACTGCCGCCACAAACATGTCTTTCATATTGGCAAAATCCGTGGCACGAAACATTACCCAAAACAGCGTAACCAAGACAAAGGTCTTTGCAATACGCAAGGCATTTAAACCGACACCCAACCACTTGGACTGCGTCTCCTTTTCAGGAAAACGGTTGCGCAAGGCCTTTTCGATGATATGCAACAAGCCATGGGCAAAGCCCCAAAAGAGGAAAGTCCACGCCGCGCCATGCCAGATGCCACTCAGCACGAAGACGACCAGGATATTGAATGCCCAACGCCCAAACTTGACTCGACTACCACCGAGAGGAATATAGACATAATCACGGAACCAAGTGGACAGCGAGATGTGCCAACGGTGCCAAAACTCAGCGATGCTCTTGGCCAGATAGGGTGTACGGAAGTTGTCACTGATATCGAAGCCCATGAGTTTGGCAGCACCCAAGGCAATAGTGGAATAGCCAAAGAAGTCGCAGTAAATCTGGAAGCTATAGAACGCCATGGCCAGCATCACACTCCATGAGTTGTAAGCCGAAGGCTCTGCATACACTTTGTCGACATAAGCACCCAAATGGTCGGCCACCACCATCTTGATGAAGAAGCCGTAAATAATCAGGCGCATGCCCTTCGAGATATTCTCGTATTGGAATTCCTTCTTCTCGTGAAGCTGCCGCAAAAGGTTGCCTGGCCGCTCGATTGGGCCAGTGACCAGTTGAGGGAAAAACATCACATAGAGTGAATAGTAACCGAAGTGGTGCTCCGCCTTTTGGTGGCCGCGATACACCTCTATCACATAGCTCATGCTTTGGAAGGTGTGGAACGACAAGCCGATGGGCAAGATAATATGGGTCACCCAATGCCGTTCGATGCCCAATTGGGTACAAAGCAGCGACAAATTTGCCGTTAGGAAATTCAGATACTTGAAAATCATCAGCACCATGAGCGTACTCACGATGCTGATGACAAGGAAGGTCTTCTTCAGCTTGGCTCGGTCGGCATATTTCTCCATGAGTACACCTGCCGAAAAGTCGATCACAATGGTGACAAGCAGGATGAGGATGTACTTGGGCACAAACCACATGTAAAATGCGCAGCTGGCCGCCAGCAACATCACCCATCGCAGCTTTTGTGGCAGCACATAAAAGAGCAGTACCACAATGGGCAGGAAGATAAGGAACTCTATGGAGTTGAAGACCATTAGGCCGTCGGATTATTTGATTTTCTTAACCGCTGTTTGCAAAATCTTGTCGCCCTGACTCTTGTCGTAGACATAGACCATGAGGTAGCACTCGTCAGCGTTATAGGCGGCATTGATTTCAGTGCTATAGTTGAAATAGAAAGTGTCGTTGGCGTCCACATGCAGGTCTTCGAACGCCTCGCCGTATGCGCCGTTGAGTGTGCCACGGAATACATTACGGAAATCATATTCCTTGTCGACACCGCCCGGAATGGTTTGCCAGCCGATGACATGGTCCTCAACCAGACAAGCCGTAATGTAGAATTCTCCGTCAAAGTCAACCAATGCGACAGCCTGGACACTGACCTGCAACTGGCGAGAGGCTTCATCAAACTGCCGTCCCACCACAATCTCAAATGTCTGCTCTTCTTCCAAAGCAGCAGTCACAGGGGCATCGATTTGCGTCTCGTTGAGCGTGTTCCCTTCTGTCAAAGCCACATGGTCGACAGTAAACAAGGGGTTGGAGTTATTGTTGTTATACCATTCGGTGCCTTCGTCGGTGAGGAAATCGGGGAAACTGCCCATAGGTTGAGCCAAGTATCCAGCATGAACGCTCATGATGAAGATATGATCCTCATCCAATTGATGTTGCAGGTTATGGGCATGCTCAGCGGCGGCAGGGCAGTTGACGCAACGAGCGCCAGTGAAGTCCTTGATCAGCACCGTCTTTCCTGTAGGCTCCACATCGCCGCCTTCCAAAACGACAGTCACAGTATAAACTGCTGTTGTGCCATTAAGTGCTGTCACAGTATAAGTCACGGGATTGGTAAAATCTTGAGCCACGCCCGAAGCGGGTTCCACTGTAGCACCTTCCGACACTTCAATGGTGGGAACCAATTGCGTGACATCCGTTTCGGCAGGAAGCACAAAGGAAATCGTACGAGCGATTTGATCGATCACACCGCTATCATCCAAAGCATCGAAACGGAACGACAGGATGTTTTTTTCATTGTCGGCATCGTGAACTACTGCCTCCACCATATATTGCGCCGTGGCACCACTCATGGCGGTGACTGTGTAATAGACGGGGTTGGTGAAATCTTGAGCCACTCCCGATTCGGGCTCGATGGTGGCATAATTTGAAATGATAATCGTCGGCGTCAAATGGGTCACATTCGTTCCGGCAGGAAAATCCAACCTCACTATCTTGGTATCCTCGTCAACAGTGCCATAAACACTATCCACTCTAAATTCCAAAATAGATCTCTCGTCTTCAGCACCTTGAATGTAAGGCTCCTTCTTGACATCGCATGCATTCAAACCCAACATGACAGTCAAGGCCAAGGCAAATATTCTTAAAATCTTTTTCATTGCTCTGATTTTTAGAATTTTAAACATTGATTAAAAACTCGTTGAAACGGTCAGCGAAACGCCGCTCGAAGCAGGAACCGTACGGCACACGCCACCCACACAGACCACGCCTTCGCTTTGGCGACCTGCGCTCAGCATGACACGGGTGGCATCATGGATGTAGGTGACCGTGCCCGTGAAATAATGGTCGCGATATTCCTCTACAGGGTTACCATAGTTCCACTTGTCGGCGATGGAGAACGACCAATGCGGGTTGACAGAGTATTCCAGCAGCGCAAAGGCCCAGTCGCCACGCTTTTGGTAGTCCTTCTTCTCGCTTTCCTCAACCTCGTAGCCTTTATGGACTTCGTTTTCCCACAAGCCTTGCAACTCGAGGCGCAAGCTCTGGCGTTTGTTGATCTTATAAGTCACATCCATGAAACCGATATTGGCCTTCACAACAGGCGAACCAGCGTGACCTTCGATGGTCTCAATGTCGTAATACAAGTTGATGTATTGTGCGGTGAGGTGCCAGTCTTTGCTGATTTTCTTGTCGACTTCAAAGTTGATGTCGCGGAAGAAGCGATGGTCGCTAACGGCAAAGAACTTGGAGGTATAACCCAAAGTGCCAGCTTGGTTCAAAGCCATCTGGTTACCGAAAGCCACAGAATCGCGGACGATGTCGTTTACCTGACTCATGTTAAAGGCGAGTTTTGTGCCATATTTACCACCAAGAGCGGTACCTCTGGGGATGGTATAGTTGACCTGCAACTGTGCAGCCATCTCACCGTTGGGCTGGGTCGAATAGGTGTACATCGACGGCAGGCTGTGGGTGTGGGTATAATTAATAGGTGGAATAAAGTTGATGTCCAGGTCATTCTGTTTGCCCGTGTACATCGACTTGAAACTCATGTTGTCGGTGCGCTTCACTTGCAACACGGCACCAAAACCCTGCTGCGAGTAACTCAGAGACGACATCAAGGCGCGGCCTTCCTTATAGATGAAGTTGTTGATGGCCGACGGGTCGTTGATTTTGTATGCATACTCAGTGCTGAAGGCGAAATTGCCATAACCCAAGTTGATGCGTGCAGCAGCGGCACTTACATTTTCGGGAATGTTGTAGAACGAGCTTTGGTCGGCCTGCTTTTTGCTGACAAAGCTACCGCCGAGGCTCATCTTGAACTCCGAGTCGTTAAGCGAGGAAATGCTCTGGTTGAGGTCCCATTCAGCATCCATGCCGCGCACAATGCCACGGTAGTCGTCGTTGCCCATGTCGCGTTCAAGATACGGAGCCCAGAAGAAACGCTGGCGACCATAGACTCCTTTCAATGTGACGCCTTGCGTGGGGCGCAACACCACGCGTGCACCGCGCAGGGCATTGTCCATGCCTAACGACCATTCCTCGTAAGTACGGAACACGAGTCCGCTACCGAACTGGTCGTAAATGTCGCCCACAGTCATGCCGATAAAGCCGTTGTCGTAGGTGGCGAAGAAATTGGCCAAGCCTACGCCATTCAGCTCACTACGGAAGCCGTTCAACTCGGGCATGAAAGCCTCAAAACGGATGCCCGCCGAGAAGTTGCCATTGGTGTAGTTCACCTTGCCGAAGCCATTGATGCCAAATTTCTTGCCGTTTAAGTCGTTAATACCGATGCCCTTGTCGAGCATATAGTATTGTGCATCAGTCTGGAAGCTGCCACTCACCTGGCCACCTTCAACAAACGACTGAGCACTCGCTCTGAAACTGAAACCCAGGGCGAGTGCGAGTAAAACTAGTATGTGTTTTCGCATAAATGTATGTTTTTGACATGGGACACGAGACTGCGGGACGCGGGACAAGGACTCGTGTCTCGCGTCTCGAAATCTCGCGTCAATGAATCACTTTTTCTTCTTTGCGATTTTTAGAATCTCTTCATAAAGGTCGTCTTCGGCGCCTTCAAAATAGCCCGTGTGTTGATACACAATCTTGCCGTTGCCGTCAATCAAGAAGGTGTGGGGCGGATTGCTCACATTCATGGCACGCTTCAAATCGCCGTTAGGGTCGAGCAGCACTTCAAAGTCCCAGCCCTTACCATCAACAACTGGCTTCACCTTAGCGGTAGAGCGCGAGTCGTCGATAGAAACAGAATAAATCTTCACACCGGTCTCGGCTTGCCAATCCGCGTAGACATCATTGAGGGCGTTGTGCTCTTTGATGCAAGGTCCGCACCAAGTGGCCCAGAAAGTGATAACGATGGGTTTGCCGTCATTGTTGAGCTTAGCAATGTTCACATCTTTGCCTTTCAAATTCTTCAAGGTGATGTTCGGCAGTTCCGATTTCGTTTGCGCATGAAGGCCCGTCACCATCAGAGCCATCAGCAAAAGTGTCATGAGTTTTTTCATTGATTCAAAAATTTAATATTCAAAGATTTAAAATTCGTTTTCTTCAATTTGGCAATATACTTCAAGCAGTTTGCAATATTTTTCGGCCCTGATAGCCACCTTTTTGATGACATTCGGAATCAAGACACATTCTCCAGCATTTACAAATATCGCGCCACTTTCCCAGTTTAGGGTGAAATTTCCCTCCAAAGCTATCAAAATCACAAATGAATCGAGATTGGAATAGTCTTTTTCCATCTCGCCCTGTAACTGAAGCAGATTGGTCACGAAATACTGACAATCCACAACGGGCACTGTCTTATTCATCACATTGGAAACCTCAATCTTGTAGTTTTCGGGCATCGTGCCATCGATGGCCTCCACCGACTGCGGGATATGCAACTCGCGGCGCATGCCCGCCACATCGATACGATCCCAGTCGTAGATACGGTAGGTGGTGTCGCTCGTCTGCTGGATTTCGGCCACCATGATGCCAGGACCAAGTGCATGGACGCGACCTGCAGGGATAAAGAAAACATCGTCTTTCTTCACTTGCTCATGGTTCAAAACTGATTGCAGCGTATTGTTTTTCAATACATTGACATAGTCCATACGCGTCATCTCACGGTTGAAGCCCATGACGAGTTCGGCATCTTGGTCGGCCTGCATCACATACCACATCTCGGTCTTGCCATTGCCCAAGTCGCGTTTTTGGGCCAACTCGTCATCGGGATGCACTTGCACAGAGAGCCAGTCGTTGGCATCGATAATCTTCAGTAACAACGGGAACTGTTCGCCATATCTGTCAAATACGCTTTCACCGACCAAGTCGCCCATGAAGGTCTCCACCAGGTCATTGATTTCGTCACCTTCGAAGTCGCCATTGGCGATTTCGCTTTGTTCGTCCCAGATGCCTGAAAGCAACCACACCTCGCCACAATTCGGCAACGGACCGTAGTCCATTCCAAGCACTTCCTTGATTTTGCGTCCGCCCCAAATCTTATCCTTGAAGATGGGCTTGAATTTTAGGGGATAGAGTACGGTTTGCATTGCGCTTCTGAAATTTGGTGGCAAAGATAAAACTAAATCCGAAACACATCGCATTTTTCCGTAGTTTTGTGCCAAATTTCAAACCATGCAAAACCTCATCGAACTTAGACATATCCTCCATGCCCACCCTGAACTATCGGGACAGGAGGCCCTGACCAACAAAATCTTGAACGAGTGGGTGAAGCAGACCCAACCCGACCAGATCATCGAAAGAATCGGCGGTTATGGCCTGGCGGCTATCTATAAAGGTGCGAAGCCCGGCAAGCGCATCCTCATCCGTGGCGACATTGACGCTTTACACATCCCCGAACCGAACGACATTCCCTACCGCTCACAAAACCAAGGCATTTCGCACAAATGCGGCCATGACGGTCACGCCACCATCCTCTGTGGACTAGCACAATGGCTCGGCGAACAGCGCCCCGACCAAGGCGAGGTGGTGCTGCTCTTCCAACCTGCCGAAGAAACCGGACAAGGCGCGCAAGCCATCCTCAGCGACCCGCAATTTGAACAAATCAAACCCGATGTAGCTTACGGGCTGCACAATCTGCCAAGCTTCGAAAAAGGTAAAATAATGGTTAAAGATGGTTGTTTTGCGGCAGCTTCCTTTGGATTGAAGCTCGTTTTCGACGGTCGTACAGCACATGCCTCGCAACCCGAGACAGGCCACAGCCCTTCGGAGTTGCTAGCTCAACTCATCCACTATTTGGAGAAAAAACGCGAACAACTGAAAGCCGTGAAGCCACTGACCACCTTCGTCATCACCCATGCTATCTTGGGCGAAGAGACTTTCGGTGTCGCTCCTGGCCATGCCGAGATTTGGCTCACCCTGCGCAGCTTCAACGACCGCAACCTAGAACTGATGTCAACGGAAATCATCGAGTTCTGCCGTGCCAAAGCCAAAGACCACCTCTTCGACTTCAGCTTCTCGATGCATGAGGCCTTCGCCGCCACCAACAGCGATGCTAACTGCGTGAGAACCATAGAGCAAGCCGCCAAAAACCTTGAATTAAATCTCGGTCATCTTGACGAGCCTTTCCGCTGGTCGGAGGACTTTGGAAGGTTTGGAAGCGTCTGTCCTATTGGTTTCTTCGGTTTAGGTTCAGGCACGGAACAGCCTGCCCTTCACGACCCGATGTTTGATTTCCCCGATGACATTTCGGAAATCGGGATGGGGATGTTTTGGGAGATTATCAGGTTGGAGTTGGAAGTGAATAGTTAAAGCAGGCTCACACTCTATGTCATTCCTGCATGGGGTTTGCTGGGGAAGGAATCTATAGAGAGTGAGCCGTCAATATGGTTATCCTTCTTTGAGCCGCCCTGCACAGATTCCATTCCAACACACATACCTATGCTGGAATGACATGCAGGGCTTGCTAAACTACACTAACCTCATAACCTCCCCTATAATCGCCCTCGAATAAGCATTCGCAACCTCGACGATGAACTTGCCGAAATCGACGCGGGCGTTGTGATTAGCAGTGTCGCTTATGGTACGGATGACCGTGAAAGGCGTGCCAAATTCCAGACAGACCTGCGCCACGGCCGCGCCTTCCATCTCGACACAGAGCACATCGGGCAACAAACCCAAGATCTCCTCGCGTTTCTCATTGCTGTTGATGAACTGGTCGCCACTGGCAATGTCGCCGAAATACAGGGTCGGTGCGAGATTGAAATCCTTGACGGCCTCCTCGCCCACCATTTTATCAACGCCTTTATCCAAAAGGTTGGCTACCGCCTTGCCTGCCAACTCGGTCAATTCCGGGTTGCTGTCGACATAAACACGGTTGAGCAGTGGCAACTCGAAGCGCGAAATGATGGGGCGGGCATCCAAATCATGCTGCACCAAGCGTTTGGAAATGACGATGTCGCCTACCTTCAATCCATCGGCCAAGGCTCCTGCTGTGCCGATAAAAATCAAGTCCGTCACAGCAAACTCCTGTATTAATAAGGTGGCGGTGATGGTGGCGGCCACCTTGCCCCATTTGGAGAAGGCCACCACACAACGCACGGTGCCGATTTTGCCCACCACAAACTCACGGTTGGCAATTTTCACGATGGTTTTTTCAGTCAGCAAGGCTTTCACTTCGTCAATTTCTTGCGCCATCGCTCCAAGGATGCCTATATTTCGGGTCATAGATTCAAAGATTTAAGATTCAAAACTCAAGATTCAAAGATTCAAGATTTCAGAAATTTGCACGGCAAAAATAAAAAATACTACCTTTGCAAAAATTTACCGAATGAAGAAAATCTGCATTTTTTGCGGCAGCAGCATGGGGTTCGACCCGATTTACAAGGAGAAAGCAGCCGAATTGGGCCATGTTTTGGCCGATAACGATTGTGAACTACTTTACGGCGGAGGCAATGTGGGCCTAATGAATATAATCGCCGAGGTAATGAAGGAACGCCATTGCAGGATTGTCGGTACCATAACACAGCATCTGTTGGATATGCGCGTGGGCCGCCCCGACATCGACGAGCTGATTGTAGTAGATACCATGGCGGAGCGTAAGAAAATCCTTGAGGATATGGCCGACGCTTTTATCGCCATGCCGGGCGGTGTGGGGACGATGGACGAGTTTTTCGAGGTAATGGTGCTCAGCCAATTGCGCGTGTTCGACAAGCCCGTCGCACTCTTCAATGTGAACGGCTACTACGATGACATCGTTCGTTTCCTCGACCGCGCCACACGCGACGGTTTCATCCACCACGAACATGCCAACAACCTCATCGTCAGCGACGACCCGAAAGCACTGCTGGAGGGAATTGAAAACTTTAAGCCCGTTGAGCTAAAGAAATGGGTAGATGAGATTAAAGAACAAGTTTAAAGCTAATAGTTAAAGCCAGCCCCGTAGGGGCGACAGATATTAAGCAGGCGACATAAGTCCCTGCTCTTACACAGACAAACACCATACACCATGATCATCATAGGAATCACAGGCACCCTAGGTGCGGGCAAAGGCACCATCGTCGACTACCTCGTCAAGGAAAAGGGCTTCGTGCACTACTCAGTACGAGCCTACATCACAGAAGAATGCCAACGCCGCGGCCTCGAAGTAAACCGCGACACACTCACCATGGTGGGTAACGACCTGCGTGCTGCGCATTGCCCAAGTTACATCACTGACCAACTCTTTGAGCGTGCCAAGGCCGAAGGCAAAAACGCCGTCATCGAGAGTGTCCGTACTCCAGGCGAGATCCACTCGTTGCGGGAGAAGGGCGAGTTCTACCTCTTCGCCGTCGATGCCGACCGTAAGATACGCTACGACCGCATCTATCTGCGCGGCTCAGAGACCGATCACATCGACTTCGATACCTTTGTGGCCAACGAGGAACGCGAGATGACAGCCACCGACCCCAACAAGCAGAACCTCGGCGCGTGCATCAAGGAGGCCGACTTCGTGTTCATGAACGATGGCTCCATCCCTCAACTGCACCAGCAAGTGGAGAAGGTGCTGACCCAGCTGCATGTGCGTCCTTCGTGGGACGACTATTTCCTCAACCTAGCCGACACCGTCAGCGAACGCGCCACCTGCAATCGTGGCCGCAGTGGCTGCGTCATCGTGAAGGACAAACAAATCTTAGTGACCGGCTATGTGGGCTCGCCGCGCGGACTGCCGCACTGCGACGATGTAGGCCACCTTTTCCGCAAAACAATTCATGAAGATGGCAGCGTCACCCAACACTGCGTGCGCACCGTCCATGCCGAGCAAAACGCCATCTGTCAGGCTGCCCGTCGTGGCATCGCCTTGGATGGCAGCACTTTATATTGCCGCATGACCCCTTGTCGCACCTGCGCCATGCTCATTATCAACTGCGGCATCGTGCGCGTGGTGTGCGAGCGCCGCTACCACGACGGTGCCGAGACCGAAGAGATGTTCCGCACTGTGGGCATCGAGTTGGTCTATAAATACGACGAGGTGCAACAATACGAAGGGCAGCGTTGCGACAACACCGATCCATTGAAATAATCCAAACAAAAGAATAGACCTATGAGAAAACATTTATTCCTTTTCTTGGCTTTGGCTTTTGCAACGCCCAGTGCCATCCAAGCTCAAACCCCACGCGACATGTGGGATTTCGTGAACTCATTCTCTTGCTCCACAGGTCGCCAACATGGCGTGGTCTACGACGGTGAGTACATCTACACTAGTGCTTGGGGCAAGTCGTCGACGGTGCTGTCGATGTTCTACAAATACGACCTTAACGGCAATCTCATCGAAGAATTCGATGTACCTGGAATCGATAATTCCGACAACTACATGCGCGACATGACTTATGACGGACAGTATGTCTACGGCTGTGATGCCCATTCCGGAACGATTTGGTGCTATGATCTCCGTAACAAATCATTAGTCGGACAAATCAACACCGCTTTCAATGAATTGGGCACCTGCACCTACGACCCCGAAAACGACGCCTTCTGGGTCGGCGAAAGAGCCACAGGCAGCAGTCCCAACCTCCATCTCGACCTCAAGCTTGTTGACCGTAACGGTTCCGTTATCAGAACTGCTACTGCACACAACCTCGGCGGACACACAGTGCATGGCACTGGCTACTTTACTGACGAGGATGGCGTAGCCCACCTCTACCTCTTTGCCGTGGAAGGCTTCACCGCCCATGTCTTCGACTACAACATCAATTCGGACAGCATGGATCCCAATATCATCTTTGACTTCGCCGCTACGCCTGGCTGGGGATATGCATGTTCCGCAGGCGGTGCCTTCATCGGCGAATGTAACGGCTCGATCTATTTCTTCGGCGATGTGGACAAAAGCCCCAACCTCATCGGCATCTATGCCTTGGGTGACTACACACCTACACCTCCCACACCTCCAGAGGGCAATATCTTCTTCGACTTCAACGACGGCATCATGCAATGGACCTCTATTGATGCCGACGGTGACGGCTATTGCTGGAACATGCGCCGCAACTGGGGCTATGCCGAGAATCCTTACAGCGTGACCTCAGCATCGTATGACGACCTTACCCAAACCGCATTGCATCCCCAAAACTATCTGGTTAGCCCTTACAAACTTGACTGCGAAGAAATTACATTTATAGCTTGCGCTCAGGACGCAGAACATCCGACCGAGCACTTTGGTGTTGCTGTCTCGACTACGGGCAACACCAATGCAGACGACTTCACCATCGTGTGGGAAACCGACATGACCGCCAAAGCAGCCGGCTTCTGGTATAGCTATGATGTGGACCTCAGAGCCTACCAAGGGCAAGACATCTATGTGGCCATCGTCCACTTCAACTGCTCCAATCAGTTCATGCTGAATATTGACGATGTTATGCTGT
Organism: uncultured Bacteroidales bacterium; assembly: GCA_900317055.1. Classification (GTDB taxonomy): domain Bacteria; phylum Bacteroidota; class Bacteroidia; order Bacteroidales; family F082; genus Limimorpha. The sequence continues at coordinate 126,608 of ONFF01000015.1, forward strand.
ACAGGACCTACGACAATGTGACCGACAACACACCAGCCGTGCTTTCGGTCTATCCCAACCCTTCAACAGGTGCCGTCATGATTGAAGGTACTGGAAAACTCATCGTCACGAACGCTCTTGGTCAGCAGATGCTCACCCGCGACATCGAAAACCAAACAACACTGGCTTTGCCTATCGGATTGTATTTCATCCGTTTGGAAAACGAAAAGGGTGTTTCTGTGAACAAACTTGTAGTGAAATAAGCCACAATAAGGAGTAGCGATACCTATCATCAAAAACTCCATCTCAATCAGAGGTGGAGTTTTTTTGTTTCTCATACTTTCTTTCCTACCAACCTCACAATCAAGCCTAAAATCATAAAGGCGGCCAAAAAGGACACCCAAGAAGGTAGACCCAAAGCGGTTGGTAGCACTCCAATCAGCAATGCCACGCCGCCCACTGTCAGGGCGTAGGGCATCTGTGTCTTGACATGTTGCAAGTGATTGCAACTTGAGGCCAAGGAACTCATAATGGTCGTGTCGGAAATCGGGCTGCAGTGGTCGCCCATGACAGAGCCAGCCAACACTGAGGCCACCACATTATAAAACAGCGGCATGCTGGCCTCCACCGACAGACCTTGTTCCTGACATAATAGCCACGATGATGGCAGAATCAAAGGATAGAGGATGGCCATCGTGCCCCAAGAAGTGCCTGTCGAGAAGCCTATCAAGGCGGCCAAGACAAAGGTCAACATGGGCACTACCATGGGCGAAAGCGACCATTGCACCAGCAAATGCGAGACAAACTCCGCTGTATGCATGTCTTTGGTCACCAAGGCAATGGACCACGCCATAGTGAGGATAAGCACTGCATTGAACATCGACTTAAAGCCCTCCACCATCTCTTCCATAATCTTGGCAAAGGTCAAATTACCTCGTAGCAAGGTCATCACAATTGCCGTGAGCAGCGAAGCCAATGAAGCCCAAAGCAGGGCTTTGTATGAATTGGCTGAGCCGATGGTCGTGGAGAGTTTGGAGAAAAAGCCTACACCTGTCGCTTTCCAGATTGAAGCATCATAACCCGTGGCAACGAGCCCGATGATAGTGCCAAAAATCAGCACAAGCAATGGAATCAAGGCATCGATGATATGCGCGGGTTTCGACACACTGTTTGCCATTTCCGTCTCCATCGCCGAAGTCATTCGTGCCTTGCGTTCCGCCTTCAGCATAGGGCCAAAGTCGCGGCCACTGAGGATAATCATCAGCACAAAGCCAAGGGTTAGGAAAGGATAAAAGCTATAGGCCAAAGAATGGAAAAACACCGAATAGGCCGAGGCATCAAGCCCAATGGCATTGATGCCGTCCTGGATATAACTCAACTCCGCACCGATCCAAGTGGTGACAAAAGCAACCGCCACCACAGGTGCTGAGGTGGAATCGACAATATAGGCCAGTTTCTCGCGCGACACCTTCAACTTGTCGGCGATGGGACGCATGGTATTGCCCACCACAAGTGTGTTGGAATAGTCGTCGAAAAAGATACAGAGATCCATGAAGAAGGTCATCAGCTGACCCGAGCGTGGTCCTCGTGCCCGTCGTGACAGCCAGTTGACCACGCCCTGCATGCCACCGTTAGCCGTGATGATGCGCACCATACCGCCAATCATCATGGTGAAAACGATAATTGTCACATGGTCGGCATCGAAGAGTGAGCCTACAACATAGGTATCCACCACACGCAGCAGCCCGCCACCCAAGGCCGAGGCCGGGCTGGCTCCTCCATACAAGGCCATGAGAAAGGTACCCGTCAGGATACCGACAAACAGCGATGAAATCACCTCCTTTATTAATAAGGCCATCACGATGGCTACCAAAGGCGGCAAAATCGACATCCACAGCGGCATCGTACCAGCCACTGGACCAAAAACATACAGCAGAACCATGCCAACAATCAGGACAAGCAGCACTGCCAAAACACTCCATTTCTTCTTCATGATGTGCAAAACAAAGCCCAAAAATACAATTTTTTGCAGAAAATTCGTTTAATCAAAACAATTTGGTCTTATTTTTGCACCTTAATCTTATTTGGACATTAACAAACAACCATAAATCTACTACAATGAAAAAAACACTTTTGATTGCCTTGTGCAGCCTTGCAGTCCTCTTTACCGCCTGCAAAAAACCCGTTGAACCTACGCCCGAGCCTGTTGACTACACCCCTAATTATGTCGGCAACTACCTCGGCCAGTTCACGCTCGCCATCACCTCGATGAACAACCAACCGCAAAATGGTATGAGCTTCCCCATCGAAAACATCGGGATGGAGATTGCAAAAGCTGAACAATTCAACGCCATCACGGCCAAGGTGACGGTCGACAACGAATCGCACCAAACCTCAGGCACCGCCACTGAAGAGAAAGCCGACTTCGAGACTATCCAAGTCATCATCGACAAACCCGACCAAAACTACTATTTCAATTTGGCTCTCAAGATGGAAGGTAAAAAAGCTGAAAGCGACACCTTAAACATCGTCGGCTCCTTTACGGGCAATGGTAAAGCCACCTTCCCCACCCCACAAGGACCTGTGGAACAGAATTTTGAGGAAGTCTCAGGTACAATAAATGGAAAATTGGTAAAACAATAATTAAAATCACCTATCATCATGAAAAAAAGCACTTTATTCCTGGCTTGCTGCATCGGCCTGATGCTCTTTGCCAGCTGCAAGAAAGACCCTGTTGCTCCCACCATTATCTTAATACAAGGCGAGGGCTATCTTACCGAAAACGCCCAAGTGTATTCGGGTGACGAGATTATGGTCGGTTTCTCCTGCACAGGTGAGAGCTTGACCAAAATCGAAATCGTACTGTCGCAAAACGGCACTATCTTGGACAGTTATACCGAAGACTGCACCAGCCAAAAGAACGAACCAGTGCCTCCTTACCACTGCGAACACAGTTTTACCATTGAGGCCATAGGCACTGTCAACATCAAAGGCACCGTGACCGATGTCAACGGGCTGACAGCATCGAAAAACTTTGACATCCACTTCAACGAGAAACCCAACGCAAAGTTTATCGGACATTACGAAGGCGATGCCCTATTCACTGGAATCATGAAAGCCGAAGTGACAGGCTTAGATCCAGTAGAACAGGAAGTCACTGATAGGGCTGTTCCCGTCATTCTCGAACTTAGAGATGGCGAAACCATGACCGATGTGATTGGCAATTGCAAAATCAACGACCAAGATATGGAGCTCAAAGGCACAGTAGAAGGCAACAAGGTGACCTTTGAGGCTGTAAACACGACGGTCTCCTACAACTATGAAATGAATGGGTTCAATATCCCACTTGAAATGAATGTCACCTACGCTGTGGCAGGCACACTCGAAAATAAGACTTTGACACTCAACGGCACCTGCAACGGCGAAGGCGAGATCCACCTCCTAATCTATAATGGCACCACTTCCATTGACGGCACCATTGGTGGTAGCCTAGAGAAGCAATAACTACATTTTGAACAAAACGCATCATGCAGAAAAAAGTTCCATATAGAAGCATTGCGGCACTCGTCGCAATGCTTCTATTGCTTGTAGCGGGCGTCGGTTGCCACCCCACCAAAGGCATCGACCTCCTTTCGATGGACCTCGAGCAATATCAACCCGTGGAAGAATTTGCTGAGGCCTACGAAGCCCTCAGTAGCCAAGAGCAGCTACAATCCGACGCGCCCTACGATCTGGAACAAACCATACGCGTCATCAATGCGATGGAGCTGGCACAGATGCATGCCGAGAGCTTCGACGACTTCCTCGACTACATGGCCAAGCAAGACTACTCGGGCGTGGCTCCCGATGTACTGGAAGCCAAGCGCAAGCTGTTTCCCCTGTTGGAATACACCTACAAGCTGCAACAACAAGACGAGCAGTTGAACAACATCTGGATGCTGATGCGTAGTGTAGCCCGTGGCAGTGAGAGCCTGATGGACGACACCTCCCTCGTCGAGCTGATCATGATGATGCACAGCGACATTTTCGCCCTCTTCCACTTGGCCACGGGCGGTAATGTCGAAAAGAGCCTCAACGAAGCCTTTGAGCAATACGAGAAAGATACCAAGCTCAAAGCTCAAGTGCGCGAAGACCTCGACCGCCTGCGCGAGTCGTACCGCAAGTATCTGGAATACTATGTTCCCATCTACAAGAAATACATGGGAGAATATGATGCCTTATGCGTCGAGAAAGACCGTGCCTACCTAGACCTCTATGGTGGTAGGGCTGACGATGCCTTGCTGCACACCCAAAACATCCTCGATAAATACCCCGACAATGCCGAAGCCATGCTCCTGCAGTCGATGGGACTCATTTTGGAGAGTGCTTCTGAGGTGCAACCCAAGCCCAGCATCAGCATGAACGACATTGAGACTGGCCAGCCGCGACCCGAAAACGAGGAAGAGGAACTGCCACAACTGCCGATGAGCGTGAAACAGCGTCAGGCCGACGACATGCTGAAACGCTACACCGAGCTTTACCCCACCCGCACCGCACCGGCACTCATGCTCGAAGGGTTACTCTATCAGCAGCTGGGAGACCAAAACACCGCCATGCTGCGCTTCAATCAAGCCTCGGTGGAATACCCTCGTCAGGCCGAGCGACTCACCGACATGCTCGATGCCTACAACATGCGCACCTACCTGACCAAGACCCCAGAGGGACAATACCTGCGCCGCCTCTATGCCTCCACCATGGAAGGCTACGGACTCTTCAGCCCCAATTTGCAAAAGGCGCGCTACCACGCCAGCCAAGGCGACATGGACGAGAGCCGCAAGGAGATCTTCAACCATTTCTTCCGCCGTGGCAACCAAGGCATCTACGATGAACTACTCTCCGACATGCAGTTCTGCGAGGAGAACCTATACGGTCCTTTCAAGAGCCTGCTCATCGAACAGTCGTACATCGATGTCAGCGTTGAGCCCACTTCGAGCTGGGTTTTCTGGAAAGACAAGAACGAAGTGCATGTCAGCCTCAGCAACCGTTCCGATTTGCGACTTGAAAATGTGCGCGTCTTCCTCTGCATCCACTACACCGACATGTATAAAGACGAATACGATGTAGTGAAGGTGCCCAAGACCCTCAATGTCATCGAGCCTCACACTACCGCTGACCTCGATGTCGTAGAGTTGAAATACCAAGACAAAGACTACGATGACATCACCCGCATTCGCGCCATCGCCATGACCGACGACCGCATCTGCTGGATCGACGAAGTGAAATACAAGCAGGCCAAGGCCCTTGCACCCAACCGTGGCGACAACAGCAACCTTAACCAGTGGCAACAGCGCGACCGCGAGGAATACCTCAGCAACTATTCGCTGGAACCCCAGAAGTTGCAGCAGACCTTACGCACCGGCATCACTGTGTTACCTCCCGAGGTCGACCCGACCGAAAAGAAAAGCACCTGGAAATCCATTAAAGGCTGGTTCAAGCACCCCGACAACACACTCAACATCGAGTTGCCGCGCACCCTCGTGATGGCCGACCCCGTGTTCTCCATTAGGCCCTTGGATGCCGCTTATGCCTTACAGCCCGACGAGAACTATCTCTCAGGCACGGCCATTCACCTGCACTTCGACTACGAGCCCGTTCTAGACGAGATAATACCTCTTTACATCTACACTGAGGCAGCCGATTTTGGGGTTGACATCCTCTATCGTGGGAAGGACTCGACAATTCAGGGTGTGACTATACTTAGGCAATAAATCTCTAACCGAACGCATCCGAAAAATCCGAAAAGGTTTCAGTATAATTCGGGTCAGTTCGGTTAGAGATACTAATACCATTACAAAAAACAAAAAAAAACGGAAGATTTCTCAACCGTTTTTTGTTGGTAGCGGGGGGAGGATTCGAACCTCCGACCTCCGGGTTATGAGCCCGACGAGCTGCCTCTGCTCTACCCCGCATCGTGCGAAAAATCTCGGGAAACAAAAAATTTTGCTCGCGAAATCGGCTGCAAAAATAATAATTTTGTTTCTTTGCAAGGCAAAAAAACAGGAAAAATTTTTCATTATGACGCATAAAGCAGGCTATGTCAACATTATAGGACGCCCGAATGTGGGCAAGTCCACCCTCATGAATCAGCTCGTAGGCGAGAAAATCTCCATCATCACCTCGAAAGCGCAGACCACCCGCCACCGTATTCTCGGTATCGTGAACGGCGACGACTTCCAAATTGTCTTCTCCGACACCCCCGGCATCATCAAGGACCCGGCATACAAGATGCACGAGGTGATGAACCAATTCGTCAATGTGGCCCTCATCGACGCCGACCTCATCCTCTTCGTCGTCGATATTACCGACAAAAAGGTTGAAGAAAAGACCGTCGAAAGGCTGAAAGCCACCGACATCCCTGTCTTCGTGCTCATCAACAAGATCGACCTCTCCACGCAGGAGCAGGTGGAACAAGCCGTGGAACAATGGCGCGAGACCTTGCCCAACGCCACCGTGTTTCCGCTTTCAGCACAATACAATGCCAATGTGGAGTTTATCTTCAAGCAGATTCTGGAGAAACTGCCAGAATGCCCGCCTTATTTCCCCAAGGACGAACTTACAGACCGCTCAATGCGTTTCTTCATCACCGAGATCATCCGCGAGAAGATATTGCTCAACTACCAGCAGGAAATTCCCTACTCCGTGCAAGTTGAGGTGGAAAGTTACGAAGAGTCCGAGCACCGCATCCATATCCGCAGCGTCATCTATGTGGCCCGCGACTCGCAGAAGGCCATCATCATCGGCAAGGGCGGCAGCGCCATCAAGAAGCTTGGCATGCAGGCTCGTACTGACATTGAGGAGTTTACGGGAAAGAAAATCTTCCTAGAGCTTTTCGTCAAAGTTGACAAGGACTGGCGCGACAACGAAGCGGAGCTTAAGCGTTTTGGCTATGAAGCGTAATTTTTCGTACCTTTGCACCCGATTTTAAACTCAAAGCATTATGTCAAACATTGTAGCAATTGTGGGGAGACCCAATGTGGGAAAATCGACGCTCTTTAACCGTCTGCTGAAGCAGCGCATGGCCATCGTGGAAGAGACAAGTGGCGTGACACGCGACAGGCACTATGGCAAGAGCGACTGGAACGGAAAGGAATTCACCGTCATCGACACGGGCGGTTATGTGGTTGGGTCGGATGACATCTTTGAAGAAGAAATCCGCAAGCAGGTGGATTTGGCCATCGACGAGGCAGATGTCATTGTCTTCATCGTTGACGGTCGCGAAGGTCTGCATGTCCTCGATGAGGATGTAGCGGTCATCTTAAGACAACAGAAGAAGCCTGTCTTATTGGCTGTCAACAAAATAGATGAGCCTAATAAGGAAATCTTGGCAGGCGAGTTCTATGCATTGGGCTTGGGCGAGCCTTTCCCAATGTCCGCCATGACTGGCACGGGCACAGGCGAGCTTCTCGACAAAGTCTGCGAACTGTTGCCCTCCGACACCACCGACTTCGACACCGACCTGCCCAAGTTCACCGTGGTGGGAAGACCCAATGTCGGAAAATCATCATTGATCAACGCCTTCCTTGGCACCGATCGTCATATCGTCACCGACATCGCTGGCACGACCCGTGACGCCAACTACACGCGCTATAAGGCCTTCGGCATGGAGTTCATGCTTGTCGATACCGCCGGTCTGCGTAAGAAGAGCAAGGTGGAGGAAGACATCGAGTTTTACAGCGTGCTGCGTTCCATCCGAGCCATCGAGGACAGTGACGTGGCTATCCTCATGCTCGACGCGACACAAGGCTTCGAAGCCCAAGACATGAATATCCTGCGCCTCATCGAGAAGAACAAGAAAGGTTTGGTAATGGTCGTCAACAAGTGGGACCTCGTGGAGAAAGACTCCAACACACACAAAGCCTACGAAGAGCTGATTCGCTCCAGGACAGCACCCTTCACCGACTACCCCATCATCTTCACCTCGGCCATCAACAAGCAACGCATTTATAAGGTGCTGGAAACCGCTCACAAGGTCTATGAGAACCGCGAGCGCCGCATCCCCGTGCGCGAGTTGAACGACAAGATGCAGGAACTCATTAACTCCATCCCGCTGCCGACGGCATCGCGTGGACGTTTCCTGCGCATCAAGTACATCACCCAGTTGAAGAGCATCTCACCCCAATTCATCTTCTTCTGCAACCTTCCGAAAGATGTGAAAGAGTCGTACAAACGCTTCTTGGAGAACAAGATCCGTGAGACCTGGGACTTCAACGGTGTGCCGATTCAGTTGATTTTTAAGGAGAAGTAAGCTATGGCCTATGGCTTCTGGCAATTGGCTGTTAGCAATTAGCTATTAGCCTTTAGCCTAGTGAGGCCAGGCTAATAGCTAACGGCTAAAAGCTAAAAGCCAACTATGACAAGGACCAGAAGCCAAAAACGACGAAATGGAAAACAAGGAAGAACCTATAAGAATAGATAAATGGCTGTGGGCGGCGCGTCTCTTCAAGACGCGCAGTTTGGCCGTAGATGCCATCAAAGGCGGCAAGGTGAAGGTAGACGACAACCCCGTGAAGCCCTCTCGTGAAGTGAAGGTGGGCGATGTCATCCAAGTGCAGATTGAGCAACTCCACAAGGTGGTGGAAGTGAAGACCGTCATCAAGAACCGCGTCTCTGCCAAACAGGTGCCCGAGGTCTACAACGACCTTACACCCAAGGAAGAATACGAACGCATCGAGTTCATGCGCGCCTACAAGGCCGAGTGGCGCGACCGCGGCGCTGGCCGCCCAACCAAAAAAGAACGACGGATGATTGAACGGCTGAAAAATGAGATGCAACACACCAAAGGCGACCCAAAATAAGGAGTCGCCTTTGTTTTTTAAGGGTTGTACTCTCGAAATTACACCATCAGTGCGCCCACAAGACCCAAGATAGCGTAGAACTCAGGCAGAGCAGCATAAATCAGCGTGTTGGTGAACACATCATGACCCTGGCTCACGCCGACGATACCGTTGGCGCAAACCTGTCCCTGACGGATGGCTGAGATCATGCAGGCGAGACCTACGCAGAGGCCCACACCAAACACGATGAGACCCGACAGCTCACCAGCTCTCATCTTGTTGAGGAGCATGAAGAAAGCCACGAAGCCATAGATACCCTGGGTAGCCGGCAGTGCCGACAACACCATGAAATTACCCGATGCCTCAGGACGTTTCTTAAGACCGCCCTCGGCAGCGTTGCCCGCCGTCGAAGTGCCGATTGAACTTCCGATACCTGCCAAGGCCAATACGAGGCCAAGACCGAGATAACCTAATACTGTTTCTAACATGATGTTTAATTGTTTATTTGTTGATTTGTTTAATTGTTGTTATCGACTTTTTGACTTCGGGACTTCGAGACTTCGGGGATTGGCTTGTCCCGTAGTCTCGTAGTCTCGCGTCTTTATGATTGTAGTGGTTTATATCTTCTGCCAGAGCCTTCATAACCCGAATTCTTGAAGAACTCAAGGAAGTTGAGTCGCAGGGGATGTACGAAAGCGCCCAAGATACACATAGCGATGTTGAGCACATGGCCAATGACCACGATGAGGATGAACCACACCCAACCGACACCGCCGTCACCCAAGGCCTGTGTACCAATGGCATTGAAAGCCTCGCCAAGCTTGGCACCTGCCAAGCCCAAGGCATACAGACGCAGGTAACTCAGCACATCGCCAAGCAAACCCGTAGCCGTGTTGTAGGTCTCCCACAAACCCGAGCCCACATTGAGCAAAGGATTGCGATGCAGGTCGTTGAGGAAGAAGATGCCCAAAGCGGAGAGGCCACCTAAAATGATGACAACCCACTTGGTCACTGCCTTGTCCATAACACCCATCAGGGCGAGACCGCCCACGATGATGCCGCCCACGATAAGCAAAGTCCAGCCCCAAGTACCCAAGGAATTGGCAAAGCCCTTCACCTTGGTGCTCTGGTAGGTCTTCACAATCATGGCGAGGCAGATATGCACGATACCGACGATGATGGCCAAGACCATCGTGCCGTCGAAACCGAACAGCTCCTTAGGCACCATGCACTTCTTCACCACATCGGGGATCCAAGTCCACTCCAACATGTCGGTGGAGAAGAAGGTATGGAACAACACACCAATAATGGTGGTGGCAATACCCAAGGTGATACCCAATGGCGCAATCTTACCCAGTTTCTTCTTCAATGCCAGGCTGCCTAAAATGAGCACGAGGCCATAGCCCGCGTCGCCCATGCAGAAGGCAAAGAAGAGCATGAAGAAGATGGAGATGAACACCGTCGGGTCGAACTCGTCGTATTTGGGACGGCCGTACATGTCGGTCAGCAACTCAAACATCGACACGAACTTGTTGTTTTTCAGCTTGATGGGAGGATTGTCATCCACCTTGGCTTTGTCCTCCAGATAGAAGACATTCTCCTTCTCAAGCATATCGCGCAAGGCGGGCTCGTTCACCGCAGGGGCGAAGCCCTCGAAGACGGTCAGATAGTCCTCGGCAGCCTTCTCTCCCGACACATGTGCCAGATGCAGGTCGAGCTTCGATAGGGTCTTGTCCAACTCGGCTTGTAGAACGGGCTCATGCCATTTCAGTTGGGCCAAGCGATGCTCTTTCTGCTTCACCTGCGCCTCCAAATCGGCAATCTTTTTCTCGATGGCGGCAAAGTCGCTCTCAGGAGCAGGTAATTCCTTCAGCGGAAAGTCGTAGTCGTCGTTTTCGGAGACCACCACGAAATAGCTGTAGCCATCCACCTTCGAGATCTCGCTCAGCGCGTATTGCTCCTTCCAGGCAGGCTCAATGGCCTTAGCCTTATAGAAGTGAAGCTTCAATCCGTTCTCCTTGAGGCGGTCGAAGCTCTTGGCATCGAACTGTCCCCAAGGTTTGCGGTCTTCCACATCCTTGTAGAGCTGCGGCAGCTGGGCTGCGATGGCATCCTTGTCGCGCACGGTCTCCATCACCTCCACAGCGAAGTCGGTAGGCTTCTCGCCCGGGTCGTTGGCCTTCTCAATCTCTTTCAGCTGAGCGAGGGCTTTTCGATAGATTTCCGCGCGAGCCGACAATTTCTCCGACTTTTCGTCGATAGGCTTCAGCGAACGGGTGATGTCGACCACGCCCACCGATTGCAGCTTCTCGAGGAAAGCATCGGCGTCGCCGCTCAGCAGGATGAAATCATATTTCGTCATTTCAGTTACCATCTTCTGCCTCCTCTTCTGCTATGTGTTTGTTTTTCACGATTTTCTGCGAAGCCTTGGAAAGGTTCTCCTCGTCTTCCATATATCGCTTGATCTTACGTATGGCTTCGTTGTAGCCAGGAATTTGCACCTTCTCGTAAAGGTTGACTTTCTGCGTGGTCTTCTTCCGTTGGTAATCCAAAACGCGGCTCACCTCGGTATAGACCTCCGACTCAATGCCCAGCTGCGCAAGGTTTTTCAAAATCTGCACGCCGTCGGCATACCACATGGGCTTGGTGAAGAGGTTAATGTCCTTCACATCGAACAGTACCTCCTCCAAAGCCGGCACAGGCACGCCCGCAATCTTAACGGTCTTCAGCTTGACATCGGTCACCGAAACCAATCCTGGCTCAAATTCATTCCAAAGCCGGGCCATGTACTCATACGACTTGAGTTCGGCCTCTAACTGCTCTACAAGCCCCTCCGAACGCTGTTTGGCTTTCTTCACCTCAAGGCGCAGCGCACTTTCCTTGCTCTTCAGCGTGGGCAAGGCACGGGTACGCGTCTTGAGCTGCTTGTTCAGCTCGTTCAGCGAAGTCTTGTTATATTGGAATTTGATGGCCATGGTTTATGCTTTTTCTTTCCAGTATTTCTCAATGAGTTTCTCCTTCAAACCCGTCTCGGCCTTGGTGAAATACTTGCCAAACAACTCCCAACCCGTGTCAAGCATCTCCTCGATGGAGATATTGACATCTATGGCCAGCAGACGCGTGGCGTATTCCTTGGCATAGTCGAGGCAGCGCAGGTCGTAGTCGCTCAAGTCGAAGCCGTTCTCCAACTTGGTCTTAGCATTGGCGGCATCGGCATACAAACGAACTGAGGTGTTCATCACGGCGCTGTGGTCCTCACGGGTCTTCTTGTTCTGCACCAACTGTTTCAAACGCGACAGCGAACGGAACGGGTCGACGATGACCTTGCCCGAATCAGGGTCGGCACGAAGGAACAACTGTCCCTCGGTGATGTAACCCGTGTTGTCTGGGATGGCATGCGTGATGTCGCCGTCGTTCAAAGTCGTCACGGCGATGATGGTGATGGAACCGCCATCAGGCAGCTGCACGGCCTTCTCATAGATCTTGGCCAAGTCGGAATACAACGAGCCAGGCATGGAGTCCTTGGAAGGAATCTGGTCCATACGGTTACTCACGATACTCAAGGCATCGGCATACAAGGTCATGTCGGTGAGTAGCACCAGCACTTTCTCGTTCTTGTCGACAGCGAAGTATTCTGCCGCAGTCAAGGCCATGTCGGGAATCAGCAGACGCTCGACAGGCGGCTGGTCGGTGGTGTTCACAAAACTGATGATCTTGTGCAAGGCGCCTGCACTCTCAAATTGGTTCTTGAAGAAGAGATAGTCGTCGTTCGAAAGGCCCATGCCGCCGAGGATGATCTTGTCCACATCGGCACGGAGGGCCACCATGCTCATCACCTGGTTATAGGGTTGGTCGGGGTCGGCGAAGAACGGAATCTTCTGACCCGAGACCAAGGTATTGTTCAAGTCAATGCCTGCGATACCCGTCGGAATGAGTTGCGAAGGCTGGCGACGCTTGAAGGGGTTCACCGAGGGACCGCCAATCTGGCGTTTCTCGCCTTCCACGGCCGGACCGCCGTCGATAGGCTCGCCGTAGGCGTTGAAGAAACGGCCGGCGAGTTCGTCGCTCACATTCAGCGAAGGCGGCTCACCAAAGAAGGTCACTTCGGCATTGGTCGGGATGTCTTCCGTGCCGCCAAACACCTGCAGGGTGACGGCATTGTCTTTAATCTTCACCACCTGAGCCAGACGGCCTGCCACGAGGGCGAGTTCGTCGTTGGCCACGCCTTGCGCCTCAAGGGTCACAGTGGCCTTGGTGATGGCGGTCAGCTTGGTATAGATGCGTTGAAAGGCTTTCTCACTCATGTTTCAGTTCCTCCTTTAACTGTCCAAGATATTTTTCAAATTGTTCCGACTTGTATTCCGAGTAGTTCATCTGACGGCAGATGTTGATCAAGCCCTTAAAATAGGTCGTGCACTCCTCGAAGTTGTCGAACTTGAAGCTGCGGTCGCAGATTTCAAGCACAAGGTCGAGCATGAACTTCTGACGCTCGAGTGGCGTGGAGCCGTCGATGTCATCGAAAGCGTCTTGCTGCAGGATGACAAAGTCGACCAATTCCGACTTCCAATATTGCTCGTGGTACGACATCGGCACGCCGTCGTCGCCCAAGATGTTGATCTGCTCGTAGGCATCCTTGCCTCGGCGGATGATATATTTCGTCTTCGTCACCTTGTCGACCCAACCCTTCTCAATCTTGCTGTCAAGATACTCGATGATTTCGGGATATTCGAGGTATTTTGAATAGGAATCGACGGGGTCGACGGCGGGATAACGCTTCTTGTCGGCGCGATTCTGCGAGAGGCCGTAGAAGCAACGGGCGGCTTTCTTCGTGGATTCGGTCACAGGTTCCTTCAGGTTACCGCCGGCAGGCGACACTGTTCCGATGAAGGTGATGGAGCCCGACTGGCCGTTGTTCAATTTTACATAACCAGCGCGGGCGTAGAAGTTGGAGATGATGGCCGAGAGGTCGACAGGGAAGCCGTCCTGACCAGGCAATTCCTCCAAGCGGTTACTCATCTCACGCAAGGCCTGTGCCCAACGCGAGGTGGAGTCGGCCAGCAACAGCACCTTCATGCCCATGGCGCGGTAGTACTCGCCGAGGGTCATGGCCGTGTAAACGGAGGCCTCACGGGCAGCTACCGGCATGTTGGAGGTGTTGCAAATGATAATGGTACGCTCCATCAGCGAGCGACCCGTGTGCTTGTCCTTCAGCTCGGGGAACTCGGTGAAGATTTCCACGACCTCGTTGGCACGCTCACCGCAGGCCGCCATGATGATGATGTCGGCATCAGCTTGCTCAGCGAGGGCGTGTTGCAACACGGTCTTGCCGCAGCCGAAAGGTCCGGGGATGAAGCCTGTGCCGCCTTCGGCGATGGGATTCAGCGTGTCGATGCAACGCACGCCCGTCTCCATCACCTTGAAGGGACGCGGTTTCTCCACATAGCCACCCACGGCCACCTTAACGGGCCATTTCTGCATCATCGTCACCTTCACCTCCTCGCCTTCCGCGTTGGTCAGCGTGGCGATGGTGTCAGTAATATTGTATTGTCCGGCGGCAACCACATTCTTCACAGTGTAAGTGCCCTTGAAGTTAAACGGCACCATGATTTTGTGGGGCAGCCAGCCTTCCTTGACTTCGCCCAGCCAGTCGGCGGCAACCACTTGGTCACCCGCCTTGGCGATAGGCTTGAAGTCCCAAAGTTTCTCTTCGTCGAGGGCCTTGGTGTATTCACCGCGTTTCAGAAACACGCCTTCCATAGTGGCGAGGTTGTTCTGCAGGCCGTCGAAGTTGCTCGAAAGCAAACCAGGTCCCAAGGTCACCTCAAGCATGTAGCCTTGGAATTCCACCTTGTCACCAATCTGCAGGCCGCGGGTGCTCTCAAACACCTGCACGGAGGCTTTGTTCCCGTTCACCTTGATGACCTCTGCCATCAACTCGACGCCGTCGAGGTCGATGAAACAGATCTCATTCTGTGCCACAGGGCCGTCCACCTCTACAGTGACGAGGTTTGCAATGATTCCTGTAACTTTTCCTGTTGTTTTCATATGTTGTTGTTTCTAATTTCTATCAAGTTTTGTTTGTCCGTCGGAGTTGAACCAGGGGATTTCAAATCCCCTTTTCCTTTCGGTCGGATTGCAAATCCGACCGAACCTAATCACACACTTAAATCCAAATTGGCACTCGTGCCTCGAATCTCTTGAACCAACTTCTTAAACATCTCCTGTCCCTTGGCCGCGTCGAGTTCGGCCCAACGCTGCACCGTCTTGGCCTTGACCAAGAAGGCGAGAATGGCGTTCATATTGAAGTAGTCCATGCGGGCGATGTCGGAGGCTTTCTCCCATTTCAGCTCGTCCATTTTCTGCTCGCGCTCCACGAAGTCGGCATCGGCGAGGATTTCCTCAATCTGTTTGGCTTCCTCGAAGTCGGCCTCGGGCAGCTCCACCATATAGTCCTCCCCTTTCTTGCCCAGGCGCTTGGCCAGATAGTTCACCTTCATGTTGCGCAGGCGGCCGTCGAAGTCGAAATACTCGCGGATGAAACGGTTCTTGCTTTTGGCGGCCTTGTCATAAAACTCCGCACCGAGGCTGTCCTCATTGAAGCCTTCTTCCATGAGTTCGACCAACTTCTGGTCTTTCTCGGAGAGCAGCTCCATGATAGACTCCTTCACGGCGGCATAGTCGAAGCCCGTGTTCTCGAAGCCCGAGGTAAGTTCCGGCAAGCCGGCCACTATATAGACATAGTTATCCATCAGCCGAAGAGGATTTTCTTGGTGGCAGGACGCAGGTAGTTGGCGATAAGTTGGGTAAACTCCTCATCGGTGAACTGGAGCACATAGCCGCCATCCTTGGGCGCGACCTTGAAGCCGCCGTTCATCTTCTTGGAGTAGTCCACCTTTACCTCGCCCTTGAACTGGTTGGCGATTTGGCTCTTCACGAAAGGCTCCACCTCAGCCTTCAAAGCTTCAGGCAAAATAAGGTTCAAGTCAACGGGCGACGCATTCTGCGGGTTGAAAGCCTTCACTACGCTGCTAATCAGCTCCTTCACAAAGGCAGCATTGCCCATGTTGGCCTTCACTCCTTCGGTAGCGGTCTTGGTCACCACCATCTTCTCGATTTCTTGTTTCGTCACGGCGATGCTTTGGGTGGCCGCCATCTTGATGTCGGCATTCACCTTGGTCTTCATCTCCTCGGCTTCTTTGTTGGCCTGAGCGATGATGCGGTCGGCCTCGGCCTTGGCATAGGCCACGATGCGGTCGGCCTCGGCTTGTGCCTTCTGCACGAGTTCTTCACCGTCGTGTTTTCCTTTCGACAAGCCCTCGTTATAAAGCCTGTCGGTCAATTCTTGCAGTTTGTCTTGCATATATTTTTTGATTTGTTGATTCTATGATTTAAGGGGGCAAAATTAAGCATTCCAAACAAGAAAAAGAAGAGAAAAGAGAAAAAATCTTTTTTTTCCACATTTCGCTAAACGAAAAAAAATAATTGATAAATTTGCGGCTTTATTCTCCTATTTTCGAAAATAGAAACAACATAGATAACATGTCAAAAGGAACTATCACACAGATTATCGGCCCCGTGGTTGATGTCTACTTCGAGAACGGCGAAGCCAACCTCCCGAAAATCCACGATGCCTTGGAGGTGGTTCGCCCCAACGGCAAACGCGTGGTGCTCGAGTGCCAACAGCACATCGGCGAGGACTCGGTGCGCACCATCGCCATGGACTCCACCGACGGCCTCATGCGCGGCATGGAGGTCAACCTGCTGGGCAAACCTATCTCCATCCCCATTGGCAACCAAATCAAGGGTCGTCTGCTCAATGTGACGGGCGACGCCATCGACGGCATCGGCGACCTCAACCGCGCCTCGGAATACCCCATCCACCGCGAACCGCCCAAATTTGAAGACCTGGCCACCTCGAAAGAGGTGCTTTTCACCGGTATCAAGGTCATCGACCTGCTGGAGCCTTATCTGAAGGGTGGTAAAATCGGTCTTTTCGGCGGCGCAGGCGTGGGCAAGACGGTGCTTATCATGGAGCTCATCAACAATATCGCCAAAGGTTACAACGGCTACTCAGTGTTCACCGGTGTGGGCGAGCGTACCCGTGAGGGTAACGACTTGCTCCGTGAGATGATCGAATCGGGCATCATCAAATACGGCGATGAGTTTGTCAAGGCGATGGAGGAAGGCGACTGGGACCTCTCGAAGATTGACAAGAAAGCCCTTGCCACTTCACAAGCCACACTGGTGTTCGGCCAGATGAACGAGCCGCCAGGAGCCCGTGTGAGCGTTGCCCTCTCGGGCCTGACCGTGGCCGAGTCGTTCCGCGACGACACCAACAGCGGACAAAGTGACATCCTGCTCTTCATCGACAACATTTTCCGTTTCACTCAGGCAGGCTCCGAGGTTTCGGCCCTGCTCGGCCGTATGCCTTCGGCTGTGGGTTATCAGCCCACCCTGGCCACAGAGATGGGTCAGATGCAGGAACGCATCACCTCTACCAAGAGTGGGTCAATTACCTCAGTACAAGCAATTTATGTTCCTGCTGATGACTTGACCGACCCCGCTCCCGCCACTACCTTCTCGCACTTGGATGCCACCACCGTGTTGAGCCGTAAGATCGCCGAGTTGGGTATCTACCCCGCTGTCGACCCGCTCGACTCTACTTCGCGCATCCTCGACCCGAACATCATCGGCGAGAAGCACTACAACACCGCCCAACGCGTCATCCAGCTGCTGCAGCGCAACAAGGAACTGCAAGACATCATTGCCATCCTCGGTATGGAGGAGCTTTCGGAGGAGGACAAGATTGTCGTCCACCGCGCCCGTCGTGTGCAGCGTTTCCTGTCGCAGCCCTTCCACGTGGCTGAGCAGTTCACTGGCTTGAAGGGCGTGATGGTGCCGATCGAAGAGACCATACGCGGCTTCAACATGATTATGGACGGCGAAGTCGACCAATATCCCGAGGCAGCTTTCAATCTGGTGGGCACCATCGACGATGCCATCGCCAAGGGAGAGGAATTGTTGAAAAATGCCAACGCCAATTAATTAATAAGGTGAAATGAATCGAAACAAAAGACATGAGACCATAAGGCACTCCATTCAGCCTTTAACCCTCATTGCGGGCTTGACCCGCAATCCCTCACGCCGAGAAAGACAACCCTTCGGCACGAGGGATGGCGGATGTTCCTCCGCCATGAGGATAAAAGGCTCTGTCATAGTTAACTTAGGTCAAATGTCAAAAACATCACTTGTATGAAAGTCGAGATCATATCACCGAGCGATACCCTGTTTGAGGGCGAAGCCAGTTCCGTCACGGTGCCGAGCCAGTTGGGACCATTCACCCTGTTGGAACACCACGCCGCCATCGTCGCCATCCTTGAGGCCGGCAAGGTCAGCCTCACCGACGACAAAGGCGAGCATCATGAGTTTGCCATCAAAGGCGGCTTCACCGAGAACCACGACAACCACCTGACCATCTGCGTAGAGCTATGAAAAAGAACACGCTGACCATATATCTTGCTGTCTTCCTGCTCATCTGCATCGTCTTGGATGGCATCCTGCTCTGTTTCTTCGCCGAGAAGGAATGGTGGAACAAGTGGATGATCATGGGACCCAACCTCTATATGGTTTTGGGGGCTTTCTATTGCCACTTAATGAAGAAGAATGTGGACGAGCACCCCGACAAGCTCACCTGGCTGCTGGTCTACAAAGGCATCAAGATGGTGCTCACCGTGGTAGCCATGGTGCTTTACATCCTCTTCGTCAAGGAAAACAGCAAGGCTTTTGTCATCGTCACGGCTTCGGCCTACTTGGTCGCATTGGTCGCGGAGACCTGCGTCTACAACCATTATGTCAAACATAAGAACAAAGAAAACAAAGCATGAACCATGTTTTGAAACATATCGTCTTCTTCCTCCTTTTTGCATGGATGGCCTTCGCACCTGTCCAGAGCATGGCCCAGGACAGTCTGCAAGAGCCCAAGAAGGAGAAATTCGACGCCAAGTCGTTCATCTTCGGCCATACTGGCGACTCCTATTGTTTCCATATCACGGAAATCAAGGGTGAGCCCGTGTGCGTGTGGCTGCCCGTCATCGTCAAATGCAAGGACGGCGGCGGCTGGCACTGCTTCTCGTCGAAGCATGTCTGCGAGCTGAAGGAAGGCGAGACCTTCAACCACAAAGGTGCCAACTTCTACATCGCGCCCATCAACGCCGACAAATACCCAGGCAAACTGGTGGAAGTGAAAGCCGATGGCAGCCTCTCGCGGCCTTTCGACATCTCGTTCACCAAAAACGCTTTCGGCATTTTTGTCGTCTGCATCTTCCTCTTGGCCTTCTTCCTGCCTGCCGCGCGCAAGTACAAGAAAGACCCCATGGCCCAGCCCACCAAATACCAAGGCTTGGTGGAATGGCTCACCTACACTGTCCTCGACGGCATCATCCGGCCCAACATCCGCAAGGAGAAAGTGAACAAGTTCGCACCTTATCTGTTAACGGTGTTCTTCTTCATTTTCTTTGCAAACCTCTTCGGCCTCATCCCGTTCTTCCCCTTCGGGGCAAACGTGACAGGCAACCTCAGCATCACCGTAGTGCTTGCCCTGATGACCTACTTCTTCGTGAACCTCTTCGGCAACAGGCACTACTGGAAGGACATCCTCTGGCCCGACGTGCCCATCTTCCTGAAAGCCTTCCCGCTTATGCCTATCATCGAGCTCATCTCCACCATCACCAAGCCCTTCGCCCTGATGGTGCGTCTCTTCGCCAACATCCTCGCCGGCCACATCGTCATCATGGTGCTCATGGCACTGATCTTCATCATAGGCGGCATGTATGGCGCAGGCATGGGCGGCGTGATGAGCGTCGTATCCATCTTCATGACCATCTTCATGACGGCCCTGGAGCTGTTGGTGGCCTACATCCAGGCCTATGTATTCACTATGCTGTCGTCGATCTTCATCGGCATGGCACAAGAAGAACCTAAACATGAATAATAAGCAACTATATAATTTGACATAGCATCTGGCTTCTGGCATCTGGCCTTTGGCTGCTTTATGACAATGGGGAAAATCAAATCTTCGTCAAAGCAGCCAGCAGCCAAGAGCCAGCAGCCAAGAGCCAAAGAAAACAATTAAACACTTAAACAAATAAACACTTAAACTTTAAACACCATGTTATTATCAACCATCCTTGAAGCCGTATCGTACGTGCCAGGTCTGGCCGCTATCGCAGCAGCCATCGCAGTGATTGGTGCCGCATTGGGCATCGGCAAAATCGGTCAGTCAGCCATGGAAGCCATGGCCCGTCAGCCCGAAGCCGCCGATGGCATCCGTTCCGGCATGATCATCGCCGGCGCTCTCGTCGAAGGTGCAACCCTGTTCGCCATCGTCGTCTGCCTGCTGGCCGCACTCGGCTAAAGTCTCGGGCATAGTCCCAAGACGCGATGCAGGACTATATGACACGGGACTGCGAGACTACGAGACTGCGAGACGTGAATCGACTCGGAGTCCCGAAGTCCCGAAGTCCCGAAGTCCCGCGTCAAAAAAAAGAACTACAAATTACTAGACACTTAAAATCACCAAACATGGATCTATTTCTTCCCGAAAGTGGATTAGTGATATGGATGCTCATCGCCTTCGTCATCGTGCTCGTCATCTTGGCGAAAGCAGGCTGGCCGATGATCATGGGCGCCGTGGAGAAACGCAACGCCCACATCTCTGACTCGTTGCTGGCCGCCGAAGAAGCCAACAATGCCCTTGCAGGCATCGAACAGAAACGGCAGGAGACCATGGCAGCTGCCCAAGCTGAGCAAATCAAGATCATGAAGGAGAGCCAAGACCTGAAAAACCAGCTCATCGAAGAGGCGAAGACGCAAGCCCGACAGGAAGCTGAGAAAATCGTGGCCGACGCCCGCCTGAAAATCGAAAAGGAGCAAGCCGAGGCCATGGCGAACATCAAGAATGAGGTCATCGCCCTCTCGGTCGACATCGCCGAGAAGCTGCTGCAACGCGAGCTGAGCGACAAATCATCGCAAAACGCCTATATCGAGCAACTGCTCAAAAACAACCCACCCCGCATTGAGGCATAAGCTATGGACAACGGAAAGATATCGGTGAGATACGCTCGGGCATTGTTCCAGACGGCACAAAACCAAGGCTGCGAGGATGCCGTCTACGACGGCCTCACACGCTTTGCCCACAACTACCTTTTGGCCATCGCCCAGTTCAACGAGGTGCTGGCCGACCCCATCGTGGCTCAAGAGGAGAAAGTGAAGCTGGTGGAGATGGCCGTGGGCGAGCCCATACACGACTGCCTGAAGCAGTTCATCACCTTCGTGACCGACCAGAAACGCGAGGACAAGATGTTCCTCATCGCCATGAAATTTATGGAGATGTACCGAACAAAACACAATATCCTAAGCACAAAGGTAACCACCGCTACAGAGCTGTCGGAAAACAGCTACGATAAAATCAAAGCCTTCATCAAGCAGACCTTCGACGCTGATGCCGAGGTAGACGTCCACATCGACCCGAGCCTCATCGGCGGCTTCATCCTCGACATCGAGAACACGCGGATGGACGCCAGCGTGGCGGGACAGCTGAATGCACTGAAAAACAGGCTGAAAAGCTCTTAGCCAAAATAGGTTGTCGAAGAGACGCACGGCCGTGCGTCTCAACCTCCAACCAACAATTAAACGATTAAACAATCAACAACTCAACATATAAATGGCAAACATCAAAGCAAGTGAAATATCGAGCATTCTGCAGATGCAACTCCAGAACATGAGCAACAAGGTGCAGTTCGAGGAGATCGGCAAGGTGCTGCAAGTGAGCGACGGCGTGGCACACGTCTACGGCCTCGACAAGGTGCAGTCGAACGAGCTCGTCGAGTTCGAGAACGGCACCATGGGCGTGGTGCTCAACCTTGAGGAAGACAATGTCGGCGTGGTGTTACTCGGTCCCACCGAGGGCATCAAGGAAGGCGAGACGGTGAAGCGTACCCAGCGTATCGCCAGCGTCATGGCTGGGGAAGGCTTGCTCGGCCGCGTCGTGGACGGCCTCGGCCGACCCATCGATGCCAAAGGCCCCATCCAAGGCAAGACCTACGAGATGCCACTCGAGCGCAAGGCTCCAGGCGTCATCTTCCGCCAACCCGTGAACCAGCCCCTGCAAACAGGCCTCAAGGCCATCGATGCCATGATCCCCATCGGCCGCGGCCAGCGTGAGCTCATCATCGGCGACCGCCAGACGGGTAAAACTGCCATCGCCATCGACACCATCATTAATCAGAAGGACAACTTCAAGAACGGTGATCCCGTCTACTGCATCTATGTCGCTGTGGGGCAAAAAGGTAGCACCGTGGCAAACTTGGTGAAGACCCTTGAAGCGCATGGCGCGATGGACTACACCATCGTGGTAAGTGCCCCGGCTTCGTCACCTGCAGCCATGCAGTTCTACGCCCCTTACGCTGGTGTCGCCATCGCCGAGTATTTCCGCGACACAGGCCGCCACGCACTCATCATATACGATGACCTCTCGAAGCAGGCCGTGGCCTACCGTGAGGTGTCATTGATTCTGCGCCGTCCCCCGGGACGTGAGGCCTACCCTGGCGACATCTTCTACCTCCACAGCCGTCTTCTGGAGCGTGCCGCCAAGATCATCAAGAACGACGATGTGGCACGCCAGATGAACGACCTGCCCGACAGCATCAAGGACATCGTGAAAGGCGGCGGAAGCATCACCGCACTGCCCATCATCGAGACGCAAGCTGGCGACGTGTCGGCTTACATCCCCACCAACGTGATTTCCATCACCGATGGACAGATCTTCCTGGAAACCAGCCTCTTCAATGCAGGTATCCGCCCAGCCATCAACGTCGGCATCTCGGTGTCGCGTGTGGGTGGTAACGCCCAAATCAAGTCCATGAAAAAGGTGGCCGGCACCCTGAAACTCGACCAAGCCCAGTTCCGCGAGATGGAGGCTTTCTCGAAGTTCGGTGCTGAACTCGATGCCGCCACATTGGCCATCTTGGACAAAGGCCGCAAGAATGTGGAACTGCTGAAGCAGCCGCAATACACACCCATGCCCGTCGAGAAGCAGGTGGCCATCATCTTCTGCGGTACCAGTGGATTGTTGAGCAAAGTGCCCGAGAACAAGGTGCTTGAGTTTGAGAAGCAGTTCCTCGACCTCATGGAGGTGAAACACAAGAACGTGATGGAGCAGCTGAAAGCCGGCAAGATCGACGACGACATCAAGGCGGTCTTGAAGGAGGAAGCTTTGAACCTGAGTGAACACTTTAATGGATAAGACACTAAACCATGGAACACTACCTTAGCCCTTTGCCCTCATGGCGGAGGAACATCCGCCATCTCCCAAGCGCGGAGATGACACCCTTTCGCTTGGGAGATTGCGGGTCAAGCCCGCAATGAGGGTTAAGGGCAAGGACAATGGTTAATATTGAAAGAACATGGCATCACTAAAAGAAATCCGGGCCCGCATCACTTCCGTCGCCTCGACACAGAAAATCACGAGTGCGATGAAGATGGTGTCGGCAGCCAAGCTGAAGAAGACCGAAGGCATCACCACGCGGTTTTTGCCCTACAAAAACAAGCTGAGCGAGGCCCTTTCCAATTACCTCGGCTCGCTTGAGGGCGAAGTCAGCATCCCCTTGGCCGAAAAACGAGAGGTGAAGAAGGTCGCACTGATGGCTTTCTCGTCGAGCAGCGGCCTCTGCGGCGTGTATAATTCCAGCGTCAGCAAACTCTTCAAGCAGGTGTATGAGGAATACACAGAAAGCATTGGCGCAGAAAATGTTACCGTCTTCTTGGTGGGCAAGAAAATCAACGACTACGCCAAGAAATTCGGCATCAAGGTGGAAAAGACCTATGCACCCTTGGCGGAGAGCATGTCGTACGAGTTGGCCATGGAGATCAGCGACATGATGGTGGACTTGTTCCTCAGCCACAAGGTCGACCGCGTGGAATTAATCTTCAATCACTTCAAGAACGCCGGCGTGCAAGTGCCCACGCGCGAGGTGGTGCTGCCCTTGAAGGCCGAAGCCGCAAGCGATGGTCCAAGCTACGACTACCTCGTGGAGCCCGACAAGGAGACCTTTGTCAACCAACTGATTCCCAAGGTGGTGCGCACCAACTTCTACTCCATCATGCTCGACACCTTGACCGCTGAGCACGGCGCCCGCATGACGGCCATGCACATCGCCAGCGACAACGCCGACCAGCTCTCGCAGGAGCTGAAGATCCAATACAACAAGGCCCGCCAGAACGTCATCACCAACGAACTCATCGACATTGTTGGCGGCGCCGAAGCCTTGAATGGCTAAGAAAACCAAGGTCCTTGAGCTTGTCGAAAGGCCGGTTCATTTTACCTGAGCCCGTCGGAGTGCCGACCAATAAAACCGAGGTCCCTGAGCTTGTCGAAGGGCCGACCAATATTATTCAAGATTCCCAAGGGAATGGAAAACCTCCTTCTAGTTATCCCGCGGCGGCTTGAGACTGTTTCCGTTGGGATGCAGTTTTAGGCCGCCGCTGGTCGATTAATGACAACATGCCATTAACTCCGTTGAATCTTCGATTTCCCGAAAGGAATCTCACCACCCTCAAAACCAACAAAAAAAAACGCCTATTTTCCATCCTTTTTGCAAATTCTATAAAAAAAAGTTGTATTTTTGCACGCTTTTTTAAGATATAAATAATAATTCACTGAAAAACAATAGATTAACATAATAATCCAAACAATTAACCCAAATTTAATTAAATTAAAATCAAATCTCAATGAAAAGAAATTCATTACTTTTCGCGCTGCTAGTGGCATTGTTCATGCCTTGGGCAGCAAACGCACAGGAAACTGTGACGATTGGAAATGGTACCTCTACGGACTACTATACCCCAATCGGAACGTATTACAACTACTCCATCACCGAGCAGCTCTACACTGCCGATGAGATTGGAATGGCGGGAACCATTAACAGCATCAGCTTTGACTATGCTAGCACTACTGCCAAGGATTTCCCGATTACCGTTTACATGGCGAATGTTGAAGCCGAAGACCTTTCAACGGGTATCAGCCTTGCCGATGCTCATGAGGTCTTCAACGGAACATTGTCCGTCACTGGAGCCGGATGGGCTACCATCGAACTCGACTCTCCCTTCACCTACGATGGAACATCGAACCTTCTGATCGGCATCAACAAAGACTATGTCTATTATTATAGTGGCGGCAACTGGAATCATACCGCTACCGAGGCTGTCATGCCCGTTACACCCAAAATGACAACAATGCTTACACTACCAGCACCGTGCCTGGAACTACAAGGACATCACGTCCGAACATCCAGATGGTCATCATCCCCAGCGGTGGTTCCGTTTGCGCCAAGCCCGAAACTTTAGTTGCTGAAAACATCACCACTGATGGTGCTACATTGACTTGGACCGGCGGCAGCGGCCTTTACAACATCGAGCTCAATGGCACTGTCATTGAAGAAAGCTATGAAGGCTACACCTACAATCTGGCTGACCTCACCCCTGCTACGAACTACACGGTGAGACTGCAGAGTGTGTGCGACGACGCCACCAGCGGTTGGAAAACCGTGAGCTTCACCACCGAATGCGGTGTCATCACTACCTTGCCTTGGAGCGAAAACTTTGACGGTTACACGGGAGTTACAGGCGCAACAGCACCTAGCACTTATCCTAACGATGTGATGCCTAACTGCTGGCAATTCCTGAACCGTAGCAATAGCACCTCAAGCTATCCCCAAGTGTTCATTTCTTCCAATAGCGGTTATCCAGTATCTGGCAACTGCCTGTTCTTCAAGTCAAGCAACACCACTCCGCTGTATGCCATCCTTCCTCAATTTGCTCAAGACATTGCCAACCTGCAGCTTACCTTTACCTACCGTAACGAAGGTACAGGTACTTCCAATGGTACACTCATCGTGGGTTACATGACCGACCCGACCGATGCTACCACTTTCGAAACTGTACTCACCTGCAGCCAAACCACCACGAAGACCGAGATGGAAGTGACATTTGCCGGTGCCCCTGCTGGTAGCTATATCGCTTTCATGTATCAAGGAGGCTCTTCCAACAACTATTACTTGGGCATCGACAATGTCGTCGTGGAGTCCGCTCCCACTTGCCTGAAGCCCACCGACTTGGCCCAGACCCACACCAACCACTCAGCCACCCTCAGTTGGACCGCTGGCAACGAAGGACAAAACGCCTGGCAGATTGCCTACAGTACCACTTCGTTCGACCCGAACGCCGCTGATTTCGACCTGACTACCGTTGAGGTGATTGACGTGGAAGACAATCCTTACACCTTCGACAAGACCCTTGCTGCCAACACCCATTATTACATGTACGTGCGCGGCAACTGCGGCGACGAAGACTACAGCAAGTGGGTCGGCATCGACTTCACCACTGAAACTGCTGCCCCCAGCCCCACCATCACTTCTGTTGATGAGATTACTCCTATTAATGCCGTGCTGCGTTGGACTGCCCCTGCCGGCGACTTCCTCGAAAGCTACGACATCTATTACAGCCAATTCAATGGCCAACCCACAGAAGATGAAATCCAATACACAGGTATTGATGCCGACTTTACTTCCTATATTATCAGAAACTTGACCGAAGGTTATTGGTATGTTTACATGCGTGCTTATCACGGCGAGACCGATGGCTACAGTTCATGGACTCCTGTCTATGGCTACGGTTTCCAAGTGCCCGAGGCTTGCCCGAAACCGACCAACCTGATTGCCAACAATCCTACGCCCAACTCCATCACCTTGAGCTGGAAGGAAGGCGCCAGCTGGCAAAGCACCTGGACGGTTGCCTACGCCACCGTCGAGGGCTTCGATCCTAATGACGCTGAAGTGGCCACTTACGTTGATGCCTGGGGTCCAGTCGATGAAAACGGCACCTTTGGTCCTTTCGAAGTGAATGGCCTTGAATCCAACACCACCTACTACTTCAGAGTGAAGGGCAACTGCGGTAATGAATATGGCCAAAGCGAATGGAACACCACCGAGGTCTCCGCTACCACTTTGGTGGCTTGCCCCGTGCCTACCGACCTCGTCGCAACAGCTGCTAACACTAGCGCCACCCTCAGCTGGAACGGCTACAGCGACAGCTACACCGTGCAATACCGCACTGCTGGCGGATATGGCGTCGAACTCGTTGAAGGCTTCGAAAGCGGTTCCATGCCAGCTGGCTGGACCATCGAAGGTGACAACCAAGTATCCACGAAGACTTGGAGAGTTGGTGTTGGTGATTATAACTCAACCACTGGCACCCACGACGGTAATTATAATGCTCTGATTACCCACGACGATTATAATGAAGAGACTTACCTCATCACTCCCGCTATGGATTTCAGCGTTGTGAGTGAAGCATCCCTCAATCTTTGGTACATCAACCGTAGCTGGGCTGGCGACATAGACGAGTTCGGCGTTTACTACCGCGTGAATGGCGGCGAATGGAATGAATTGTTCAGCACCACTGAAGCACATTCCACCTGGACTGAACTCAACCTCACGCTCACTGGCCTTGCCGCCAACACCCAGATTGGTTTCAAGTGCTATGACAATTATGGCTACGGTATCGGTCTCGACGATATTACCATCCTCGGAGGCGAGTACAACGAACCTGGCGAATGGATCACCTATAACGACAATGTCACAAGCACAACCGCTACTATCGAAGGTCTCGAATTTGGCACGAAGTACGATGCTCAAGTGAAGGCCAACTGCGGTGATGAATACTGCGACTATGTCACCTTCACCACCAACGCCCTGAAGAGATTCACCACCGAAGGCGACTGGAGCGTTGCCGACAACTGGACTCCTGCTGGTGTTCCTACCATCGAGGATAATGTTAGCATCGAAGCTGCTGCCACCATCACCGAAATCGCCTATGCAAGCGAAATCAACATCAACGGCGGTAGCATCACCATCGCCGACGGCGGTCAATTGGTGCACAACAACACTGGCGTTGCTGCCACTGTGAAGAAGACCATCGAAGGCTACGGTGAAGCGAACGTCGAAACCAAACTTGGCTACTACTTCATCGCCAACCCGCTGACCTCTTCAGTCAATCCTGCTGATGCTGGTCTCATCACCGATGATGAAAACTACGACCTCTACGATTGGGCTGCTGGCTATGAATTGGAATGGCGCAACTACAAAGATGCTCAGTTCAACTTGAGCTATTATAATACTCCTGCTTACCTCTATGCCAACATGAACACTGTGGAACTGGCCTTCAACGGCACCGTCCGCAGCAGCGAAAACAATGTAAGTGCTCCTGTCTATGTCAGCTCTAATGAATTTGGTGCTTGGAACCTCATCGGCAACCCGTTCGTCTGCAACGCCTACCTCGTCAACAACACTGGTGCAGCACTGCCTTACTACAAGATGAACACAACTGGTGATGGCTATGATGCTGTTACCGGCGAAGCCATCGCCCCTGTGACGGGTATCTTCTACGAAGCTCCTGCCAATGGCAGTGTCTACTTCACCAGAGAGGCTCCTGCCAATAACGGCAAGGGTGTGCTCAACATGAACCTGCGCAGCAACAACAAGCAACTCGACAACGCCATCGTCCGCTTCGGCGAAGGCCAACAGATGAGCAAGATGAGCTTCCGCGCTAACAGCTCGAAGATCTACATGCCTGTTGAAGGTAAGGACTACGCCATTGCCAATGCCGGCAACGAAGGCGAAATGCCTGTCAACTTCAAGGCTGAGAGCAACGGCACCTACACCTTGAGCTTCAACGCCGAGGAAGTGAGCTTCGCCTACCTCCACCTCATCGACAACATGACTGGTGCCGACGTCGACCTGCTCAGCACTCCGAGCTACAGCTTCGAGGCCCGCACGACCGACTACACCAGCCGCTTCCGTCTGGTGTTTGCCACTGGCAACAACAATGAAGACAGCTTCGCCTTCTTCAGCAACGGCAGCATGGTCATCAACAATGAAGGCAATGCCACCGTCCAAGTGATCGACGTCACTGGCCGCATCATCAAGAGCGAAAGCATCAACGGCAGCGCCAACATCAATGTGAACGCCGCTCCTGGAGTCTACATGATCCGCCTCGTCAACGGCGACAACACGAAGGTCCAGAAGGTGGTTGTTAAATAAGAGTAAGCTATTAGCCGTTAGCTATTAGCTCAGTAGCAACCAAGCTAATAGCTAACGGCAAAAAGCTACAAGCCAAACAAACTGAAAAACGAAAGTATTAAGTTGAACAAACAATAAAACCTATAATACGATGAAGAAATTAGCATTGACGATCGCAGTTGTCCTCGGCCTCGGCCTGACGACATTTGCCAACACCAACGACGGCGGTCTGTTCCAACGCGGCGCTTCCGAGCCCACCTACGGTGTCTACGGTGACCGTGATGGCGGCATTCTCACTCCCGGTCTCCCATCAGATCACAACCTGAATGGCAACCAGAACGCTCCCCTCGGCAGCGGCATCGCCGTATTGCTCGGCCTCGGTGCAGCCTACATGGTAGGCAAAAAACACAAGGAGGATTAAGCAATCACCTTCCCTTTTCACTCTATTTTGACAAGAAGCCAGCGGCGCAGCGCCGCTGGCTTCTTTTTTGGTGACTCACTATAGAAAACCACGATCAGCTACGCTGATTGCCTTCCCCACCCAAAACCAACAAAAAAACACACATTTCCACTTTTTTTTCGAACGCTATCAAAAAAAATTCTATATTTGGCACCCACATATTATATATATAAGTGCTATTTTATAGAATACAAATTTAACCCAACTAATTGAATACCAAATAACTAACACAATTATTAACCTAAATTCAATCACTATGAAAAGTAAAAGACTACTTTCATTGATGTTGCTCTGCTTCGCCGTATTTGGCGTGGCAAGAGCTGATGTTGTAGAGATTGGTGACGGAGGTACGACAAACAACACGTATCTTCCTGGCTACAATTACTACAACTACTCATTGTCGCAGCAGATTTACACTGCTGAGGAAATCGGAATGGCGGGAACCATCAATTCCATCGCTTTCAAGAACACCGGGACTGAAAAGACCCGTACTTACAACGTGTACATGCTCCTCACTGACAAAGAGGCCTTCGCCAGTGGTACCGACTGGGTTGCCATGAGTTCTGACGATTTGGTCTACTCGGGCGAACTCACCTTTGCCGTTGGTGAATGGACGACCATCGAGTTCGAAACGCCTTTTGCCTACGATGGCACTTCCAATCTGCTGGTTGGCGTGGCTGACGTTACTGGCGGTTACAGCAACTCTCCTCACATGGCCTGCTTGGTTTTTGATGCTACAAGCCAAGCTATACGTGCTTATAGGGATGGTAGTGCTTACGACATCGCTGCTCCTGGAGTTTCGGGCACTGTGATGAATGTGAAGAACCAAATCCAGTTAGACATCACTGCCTCTGGTGCTCCGGTTTGCTACAAGCCCACCCTTGCAGTTTCCGAAATCACCCATAACCAAGCTACCTTGACCGTAGATGGCGGCAGCGGCACTTACAATGTGCAATACAAGGAGGCTTCTGCAACAACTTGGACGAATGTTGCCTCTAACTCCACCAATACCACCTTCACGCTCAGCGGTCTTACCCCGCTTACGACTTACGATGTGCAAGCACAGAGCGTGTGCGAAGGCGGTGCTACCAGCGACTGGAAAACCGCAAACTTCAACACCACTGCCGAAGCCGAGCTCGTTGGCGACGCTTGGAGCGACGACTTTGAAGGCGCCACCTGCGGTTGGGAACTCGTAAACAATGCTACGGGCAACAATTGGGCTTGGGGCACGGCTGTCAACAATGGCGGCACTCATGCCCTTTATGTCTCCAACGACGGCGGCACCTCTAACGCCTACACCAACAACAGTGCTGCTATGGTGTATGCCACCAAACTCCTCAACTTCACGGAAGGCAAATATGAATTCGCATACAACTGGATGGCCAATGGCGAAAGCACATACGATTATTTGAGAGTAGCCTTGGTGCCTGCTTCGGTAACACTTACCGCTGGCACAACACTTCCTTCTGGATTCGGTACTTCCAGCCTTCCTACTGGTTGGATCGCATTGGACGGTGGTAGCAAGCTGAATTTAGTTACCGCTTGGCAAAACCAAAGTGTGGCCGTCAACGTGCCCGCTGGCAACTATTACTTGGTGATGGCTTGGAGAGACGACACCAGTAGTGGTACCAATCCTCCAGCTGCTGTCGATAACGTGAGCATCACCCGCGTGGCCTGCGCCTACGAAGTGGAAGGCTTGGCTATCGACAACGTTACCACTAACAGTGCCACCCTCACCTGGACTGCGGGTGAAGCCGAGCAATGGCAAGTGGCCTTCGCCGACAATGGCAACTTCGACAATGCAACAGAAGCGATTGTCAGTGCAGCCACCTACAATATGACCGGTCTGCAACCCTCCACCAGATATTATGCAAGGGTGCGCGCCTACTGCGGTGGCGAAGACTTCGGCTCTTGGAGCAACGTGATTGAAGTCTTAACCGACTGCGCCATCATCCCCGCCGTGGGCTACACCGAAAACTTCGACAGCTACACGGCTGCTGCAGGTGTTCTGCCCATCTGCTGGAACAAGATTAACACAACTTCTTATAGTTCTTATCAGGGTTATCCGAGAATCTATAATTATAGCTCTCAATCCTCGCCCAACTGCTTGTATTTCTATTCCTCTTATTCAGGCTATTACGACTATTACGATCCTCAGGACCAATACGCCATCCTGCCTGAGATGGAGAACTTGGCTGGCAAGCTCATCACGCTCTCAGCCAGGGCCAACAGCAACACTGTTACTTTCAAGATCGGTTTGATGACCGACCCGACCGATGCCAGCACCTTCACGGAGATGGCCACCCAAGCCTTGACCACTTCCTATCAGGAATTCGAGTATCTTGTGCCTGCCGATGCAACGGCCCACTACATCGCCATCATGATGGAAGCCGCCAACTCAAGCTCAACCACTCGTTATATCAATATCGACGACATCGCCATTACTGAGGCTCCTACCTGCTTCAAACCCACTGGCCTGACTTACAGCAATGTATACGGTCATGGTGCCACCCTCAGCTGGCTCTTGAACGACGAAACCCAAACCGCTTGGGACGTGCAAGTTGCTACGGATGCTGACTTCGAGGAAGTTGTTCAACTTATTGAAAACGTCAACAACCACGAGAACTATGTGCTGAGCGGCCTCAATCCCGAGACACATTATTATGTGCGTGTCCGCGCCAACTGCGGCGGTGGAGACGTGAGCGACTGGAGCAACACCGTCAACTTCACCACCACAGTGGCCTGCCCTGCTCCCACTGGCTTTGCCGCCACCGAACTTTCGGGCTATACTGCCACACTGAACTGGACTGGCAATAGCGAAAACTACACTGTCAGCTACAGAACAGCCGCCAGTGCGATTGGCTTCTTTGAAGCATTCAACACCAATAGCATTCCAACTGCCTGGACACAATACAGCGGTCTGGTAGACGAAGTGCTGGCCGGCACTGCCCAATTGACATCAGGATCCAACTGGACAACCACCACTACTGGTTTGGGTGCTTATAACGCAAAACTCAACATCTACGGAGAATCACGCAAGAATTGGCTTGTGACTCCAGAAGTCACCCTTGAAAATGGCTACAACTTGGACTTCGACCTTGCCCTGACCGACTTTGCCAACTCGGATCCCATTGAAGACCCCACTGCCCAAGCCGATGACAGATTCGTCGTATTAATCTATGCCGATGAAGCATGGACCATCCTGCGCGAGTGGAACGACGCCAGCTCGGAATATGTCTATAGCACCATTGCCACCACAGGCGAACATGTCAGCATCAACCTTTCGGCTTACGTTGGGAAGACCGTGAAGATTGCCTTCTACGGCGAATCGACGGAATCTGGCGGTGACAACGACATGCACATCGATAATGTGATTGTCGGTATTCCTGTTGCCGCTGGCCAATGGCAGACCGTCACCGTTGACGAAGCTCCTGTCATCCTTACCGACCTCACTCCCGAGACCACCTACGAAGCCAAGGTGCAAGGCAACTGCGGCGACGACGGTTTGAGCCTTGAGTCTAACGTCATCACCTTCACCACGCTTGATGCTTGCCCGACACCTACAGGTTTGGCTGTTGTTGACAGCTTATTGACTGCAACTTCCGCTGGCCTTAGATGGAATGGCTTCATTGATGTGGATAGCTACACGGTGAGATATAGAGTGGCTGAACATACGGAAGGTGGCCTCACCGAAGAGTTCGGCACCTCAATTCCTGCTGGTTGGGAATTGTACACTGGCCTGCTGAGTAACGTGATGAATGGCGAAGCTTTGACTCCTGCCACATATGGCTGGAGTTTTGGTGCATCTAACGGCGTGTTCGACGATCATGCTCGGGTCAACATCTACGGCACTTACCAAAGATGGTTGGTTACCCCAGCTGTCACATTAGCATCCTCAACATTTACCTTTGACCTTGCCTTGACCGCTTATACCGGCACAAACGTTCCTGCTCCCGCAACCACTGGTACCGATGATAAGTTCATCGTGCTGATTTCCACCGACAACGAGGCCACATGGACCATCCTGCGTCAGTGGGACAATGAAGAAGGTTCAACTTACGTCTATAACAACATCGCCAACACTGCCGAAGGCGAACAAGTGAGCATCGACCTCAGCGCATACGTTGGACAAAAGGTTCGCATCGCTTTCTACGGTGAATCAACCGTTAGCAATGCCGACAACAACCTGCACATCGACAATGTGGTCATTGGCAACCCGACAATAATTCCCGCTGGCGAATGGCAGACTGCAAGCAGCAGCACCACCAACGTCACGCTGACTGATCTCACTCCTGAGACTCCTTACGAAGCCCAAGTGAAGAGCGACTGCTCAGATCCTGAGGCATGGAGCAACATGGTGACCTTCACCACCCTCGAGCAGACGAATGTCACGCAGACCATCACGCTGACCGCAGGCACGAACTGGGTGTCGACCTATGTCGAAATCACCAAAGAAGACCTGCAAAACGCCCTCGTTGCCGCTTTGTCTGACCCGGCCGGTACTGTCATCAAGTCACAGAATGGCAACTCCACTTACAGAGGTGGCCGCTGGAGAGAC
>ONFF01000026.1 GCA_900317055.1 uncultured Bacteroidales bacterium
AACAAAAAACCCCTCCTGATGGGGAAAAAGGAGGGGAAAAACAATATAAAGATTATGAAAAAAATCCGACTTTATTTTTTCTCAATGCTCTTGCATCGAAAACTGATGCAAAGATAAGCATTATTTTTATTCACGGCACACTTTTGGACATTTTTTTGGAAAAATTTCCAATTTTTTATCCCATCAAGGGTACAAAACGCCCTTTCCCGTCCATGTTGGAGCCGTGATCACGCGCCAGCAATCACTGCTTGGCGGCCATGACCAGCTGACCTCTGTAGTACAGGTCGCCGTCCACATAGTAAGCACGGTGCATCATGTGCATGGTGCCAGTGGTAGGATCGATGGTCACGTTCGGGGTTTCAGCCTTGTAATGTGTTCTTCTCTTAGCGCCTCTGGTATGAGACTGTCTTCTTTTAGGATGTGCCATTTCTTTGTTATTTTAACTAGTTAATTACCAATTGTTATTTATCGTTCAATTTAATGTCTTTCAAAGCGGCCCAGCGTGGGTCGATGGTGTCGGCTTCTTCCTCTTCGACGGGTGCTTCCTCGCGGTTAAGCATCTCAATCACAGCGGGGTTGCACTGGCCCTCGGGATGCACGCGGTGCATCGGGATGGCGAGGATGATGTACTCGTACACCAATGGGCGGATGTCGTATTCGTTCAAATCGGGCGAAACGACAGCCACATCATCCGACTCTTCGGCATTCTCCGTTCCCAACTTAAGGAAGAAGTCCTGCTGGCTCTCGATGTGCTGGTCGAACTCGTCGGCGCAGCGGTCGCAAGGCACGCGCACGCTCCCGTTGAGGTCGAAATGCAGCGTCAGCATGGTCTCCTGACGGTCGATATCCAACTTCACCGACACCTTTCCTTGCTGTACTTCGGAGTAATCCATCCCTGCGAAGAAATCATTATTGATCTCATACTCAAAGGTATGGCTTCCAAGGGCAAGGCCGCTGACCGGAATCAGGAATTCGTTCTTCTTTTCCATTCTGCCTAAAAATCGGGCTGCAAAAGTACGGAATTAATTTGAATGTGGAACATTTGAAGTGGATTTTTCGTAAAATTCACTATTTTTGCCTCACTAAAATCGCTGATTATGACACGCATCGAACGCATCACAAACATGGAATCCCTCTTCGACAAGAGCGAGGAGGTCGTCAAACGACTGGAAGCGGCCATCAAGGAATTCTCAGAAATTGAACACGACATTGCTAAGTTGGAGGCTTATTACAACTCACCGCAATGGCGCAAGGACTTCGAAGCTGACGAGGCCGGCAAGCTGCCCCAAGACCTCAAGCGCGGCGTCTTGAGCGAGGACGGCATCTATGATTTGCTTTCTGATTATCAATGCCTGAAGGACCAAATCAGGACTGTAGAATAGCACTAATGATATGCACAAACTCAGAGAAATAGCTGGTTACGCCCTCGGTGGCTTGATGTTCGTGCTGCTCATCCCAACCCTGATGTGGCTGGCCTCGGGGCGGCCTGACCTTTGTGCCATCCCTGTTTGGAGGATGGTGATAGCCATTGTGCTCACCGTGCTCGGACTATCGCTCAGTGTGTGGAGCATCGTCTACATGCGGCGGAAAGGCGAAGGCAACCCAATGGATGCCTTCGGTCACGAGGTGGCACCCCGCACGAAGCACCTGATGACGGAAGGTCCCTACCGCCTGAGCCGCAACCCCATGCTGACGGGAAGCTTCGTCTATTACGCCGGTGTCTGCGTCTTACTGTGGAGTTGGCAGGCGTTGCTGGTGTTCATCGCATTCATTATCATCATGCTCCTCCAAGTGCGCAGCGAGGAGAAGCGGCTTCGTAAGGATTTTGGCGAGGAGTATGAGGCGTATTGCCACCGCACTGGGCGGTTTTGGCCGTAATTATTTAGACCCGACATTGCATATCGGGGTGTGATAGGGTCGCCCTTTCAGGGCTCGACTACCGCATCCAACATCCCAACGGAACGGCAACACTCACACCCCTTGCCGTCATTGCGGACTTGATCCGCAATCTCCTACACCGCCAGAGGACTACATCCCTCGTCGTCGCTTCGCGCTATGGAGCTAGCAGCCATGTCATCCCTGCACGGACTCGTGCAAGAACTTGGAAATCGAAGATTCGATGTAGTCAATCTATGGCTGCAGATAAATGCATTCAATTCTTTTTCAAAGCTACAACGCTCCGATAATAAAGTTCCAAACGAGGAAACGGAGGAACTTGCCGACGAGGAGCAAGAGCATGGTTCCCACGGGCTTGGTTTTGAAAAAACCGAGGGCGAGGGTGAAAATGTCGCCGATGAAAGGCACCCAGGCGAGCAGGGCGAGCCAGATGCCGTAGCGGTCGACTTTCTCTTTTTGACGCTCCATGGAGTCCGGGCTCACCTTGAACCACCGCTCAATCCATTCCCAACGACCGATGCGCCCGATCCAATAGGTGGTGACACTTCCGAGCCAGTTGCCCAAGGTGCCGACGACGAGGCAGCCGATAGGGTTGTGCGTGGCCATAAGCACGGCCACATACAGCGCGTCGGAGCTGAACGGCACGATGGTGGCCGCCAGGAAGGTGCCCAAAAACAGGCCCAAGAGACCGAGACTTTCAAGCCAGGACATCTGTGGATAATTTTAGCAAAGGTAGGGGTTTTTTGTTTCTTTTCCATTTGTCTAAAAACGAGACAGATGAACTGGTCACGAATTGTGACCGGTTGTGAAACTTGAAGCCTTCCGTACCCTCCCCCAGGTGACATCAGTCCTACCCCTTGCCGTCATAGCGGGCTTGACCCGCTATCTCCTAAACGGAAAGGGGATTCAGTTAGTTCCATTTTGGAACATACTGCATCGACGACACGGTGTATCATATCGGCGCCTCGCTGAAGGACTTGGGCAAGAAATGGTTTGCTTTTAGCAGACTGGAGATTGGGGCGGAGGCGCTGCGTGGGAAAAAATGCATTACAAATCATTTATCTATATGATTTTCAATTATTTGTATAATTTTGTTTTTTCTTGCGTGGTAAGAAAAATAGTAGTATCTTTGCAGATTGGAATTAATTTTGCTACATTCTTTAAATGGCTGAACGTCAAAAACATAGCGTAATAGACCTTTTTGCCGGTTGTGGCGGCTTATCTCTTGGCTTGTATCAAGCCGGATGGGAGGGTTTGTTTGCAATTGAAAAGAACGCTTTTGCTTTCGAGACATTGAAATATAACCTCATTGATAATAAGCACCATTTTAATTGGCCCGACTGGTTGCCTCAAACGGAACATGAGATCAATGAGGTGTTGGACAAATACCCAGAACAACTGAAATCATTAAGGGGGAAGGTGGATTTGGTTGCCGGAGGTCCTCCGTGCCAAGGTTTTTCGATGGCAGGTAAACGCGTGGAGGAAGATGTCCGTAACCAATTGGTGTTTTCTTACATTAAGTTTATCGAGTTGGTGCAGCCCAAGATGATTCTTTTTGAGAACGTAAAAGGCTTCACATACGCTTTCGATAAGAACAAGAAAGACGGTGCCGAGCCCTATTCACATAAAGTAATTCGTGGATTGGAAAAATTGGGGTATAATGTTAAGCCCCATGTTATAGACTTTTCCAAATATGGTGTTCCACAACGCCGCAAACGTTTCATCTTAGTTGGTGTCCAAAAAGAAATCGGTTCTCCTGAGTGTTTTGAGAAACTTTTGATGGAGAACAGGGATGCATTCTTGGCACAAAAAGGCTTAAAGTCAAACAACACCTTGCAGGATGCCATTTCTGACTTGCTTCGTTCCAACGGAGAAGTTCCCTCTCCCGACCGCAAAGGGTTTTATTCTGGTAAATATGGAAAAACAAAATTGACCAGTTATGAAAAGCTAATGCGTGGTGATTATCCCAAAACGCATAAAATAGCTGACAGCCATAGTTTTGCTAAGCAAACTCCTGAAAAAATAGCCTGTTACACAAAATTGTTGGCAGAGTATCCTCAAAAAGGTAAACGGATTGACGGCGAAGCCCGTGCGCAATGGGGCATCAAACAACGCGGTATTACCATTCTGGATCCCAATGTGGTTTCACCGACCATTACCGGAAGCCCAGATGACTATTTGCATTATTGTGAACCCCGAATCATGACCGTTCGTGAATGCGCTCGCATCCAATCGTTTCCGGATTGGTACGAAATCAAGAAGAAATACACCACTGGCGGCAAGATGCGCAAGGTGGAAGTGCCTCGTTATACCCAAATTGGCAATGCCATTCCGCCGTTGTTTGCTGAGCAGGCGGGAATAGTGCTAAAAAAGATGTTAGAGCCATGAAAGACAGTTTGAATTTCAGAGTTAGTGCCGAACTGAAAAACATCTTGGGAAGGGATTTGATTACGAGTCCTAACATTGCCATCTTAGAATTGGTGAAAAACTCGTATGATGCACGGGCCAAAAAAGTTGAAATCACTTTTGATGATGATTATTTGTGCATTGCTGACAACGGCAAAGGCATGTCTAAACAAGATTTGATAGATAAATGGCTTTTTGTGGCATATTCTGCTAAAAGCGATGGGACAGAAGATATATCCTATCGTGACAAATTTACACGTCACTATGCTGGAGCAAAAGGTATTGGTCGATTATCGTGTGATCGTTTGGCAAACAGCCTAATCCTTACAACAAGAAGCGGAGAGAGTAATAAAACAGAGGTGCTTTATGTGGATTGGGCCTCTTTCGAAAACAACAAAAAGACAGAGTTTAATACTATTAATATCCCTCATGAGAGTCTAGACTCCACCCCGGCTTTTCCTCAAAACTTTACAACAGGTACAATTTTAGAATTCAGAAACCTTCGTGATAATTGGTCTCGGGATGACATTCTTCGTTTGAAGAAATCATTGGAAAAAATGATCAACCCCTTTTCTGGGACTGATGATGATTTTCAAATTGAAATCATTGCCCCAAAAATGAAGGAAGATGATGAAAAGGTTGAATCTTCTCACGAACAAGTGAATGGTGTTATTGAGAATTCTATCGCTGATGTACTGAAGCTAAAAACCACACAAATAGAAAGCCGCATTGAAAACGACACAATATACACAACACTGTCTGATCGCGGTATTAAGATGTATGAGATAGAAGAGCCAAACACACAATTCTCAAAACTATCTT
This sequence comes from uncultured Bacteroidales bacterium, assembly GCA_900317055.1. GTDB lineage: Bacteria > Bacteroidota > Bacteroidia > Bacteroidales > F082 > Limimorpha. Next base: position 5,125 of record ONFF01000026.1, read on the forward strand.
CGGCTTCTGTTAGTTTGTTTTTTTTAAACAGAGCGGCCAAATACAACTTTACTGCAAAGATGGGCGTAGAACCTGTCAACTATGGGAATGTATTCCTATTTAGAAATGGCTTTAGAATATTCCCCTTTGGAGAACCATATGATGATAGTTGGGGTGTTAATAAGCGCCTGCAACAAGGATACAATCGTCATATAAGTACGCGTGAACTATTCGGCCGTGTAGACGTGGAAACTGATGATGTCGATCTTATTAAAGAAGTATCTAGTCGAGATGGCGGTTTGATAAAAACCGAAGCATCGCTGCAACTCATGGATTATTTCACAAAAACACATAGACGTCTGGAACGCTATGTTGTGGGTGTGTTATGGGGTGAAGGATTCCTTAGAAAAGAATATTTCGTTAATCAAGCTTCTGCAATAAACGCCAGAAAACAACTTGAAGAAGACAAAGATTCCGATTCTGCCGAACATCTTTATTCAAGCATTGGTAGCAAAGTTGATTTCATGCAACTTATCCGTTCTTTGGTAAACGACAACTCCATCACTGTCAAGTATTACAATGAAGAATTGGCAGACATAGTATCAAATCCTTCTGAAACGGAAGTGCTTCAAGCACAAATGTTTGAAGATGTCCGTAAAATGGCCGAGAAGACAAATGACGGAGCTTTGTTGGAAAAGATAGCTGATTTTGAGCACCACATGGATGAAATGCGTCGCCAGAAGGAAGATGCTGAACGGAAAGCAAAGGAGGAAGAAAAGAAAGCGGAAGAGGCAAGAAAGAAGGCTCAAGATGAGAAGGAAAAAAGAGAAAAAGCCGAGCGTGAACGTGATGCTCAGATACAGAAAAACAAATATCTGTCGGCAACACGAAGCACCTCCAAAGATGTTTTGGATTTAATCCATACAGTATTAATATCTTCCACCAATTCAATCAGCCTAATCAAGACGGCAAAACTACAACTTGCAGATAATGACCTTGTTGGTTTAAGAGAATCGTTGGACTCTTTTGATTATGATATCAACAGAATCCACCTGCTTTCTAAAATGATTACCAAAGCAGATTTGGCATTATTATCTGAGTCACAACTGATTGACATAGAAAACTATATCAAGGAGTATTTCTCAAACTACAAGCCAAAGTGTAAGGTCCTATATCATTCTAACATCACAGAGGTTCTGGAGAAAAAGATTCCGGTTCTGGATCTATCCATTGTATTAGATAATCTTATAAGTAACTCGGAAAAAGCCAATGCCACGGAGTTCAGAATTGATTTTTCTAGAGATGGAAGAACTTATATAGTTGATTTCACAGATAATGGTGTTGGGGTTGATTTGGACCTTTTTACGGCAGATAGCATTTTCGAGGAAGGCGTTACCAATCGTAGAGGTGGATCAGGAATAGGGCTAAGCACGATTAAAGAGCGAATGAAGAACGAACTAAACGGAGATATTCAGTTTGTAGGAAATGGTTTACACTTTAAAACCGGTGCCACATTTAGGTTGTTTTTTGAATAATTTGAAGATATGAAGAAGACAAAATGCATATTACTGTTTGATGATAAAGACCAAACAAAAATCATAGATAGCATCAAGCTTTCAACAAGGCAAGAATTCGATTTGGATTTTATATTCATTCGAACAAGTTCTGCCGAATTGAAAAAAGAAGATTCGGAAGATTTGGATGTCGCAAAGCTGAAAGATAAAATAGCTTCAGAAATCAAAGACAAACAGATAGATATAGCTCTTACCGATTTTGGTTTGGAATGCGATTATCTGAATGGATTGGATGTGGTTCACATGGTTCACGAATTTCGTAGAAACTTAAACTTTTTCGTGTATTCCGGCAATTGGAATAAAGTAATCCATAGCGTTATCGGAGAAGACTACCAACATGCATCTCAAGAACAACTTGTTGAAGGCATTAATGCTTTGATTCACGCCAAGATAATTAATTGTGTTGACAGAATAGATTACCAAGAAGATTTGCTCAAATATTTGCGACATGATAGCGAAGACAGCATGGAGCATCGTTTGTGCGCTTTGTTACGGGCAAACGGCGACATGGTCTTCAACTCTTGTTGTCCGGAATTAAAGGGAAAGACTTTCATAGAAATCGCAGAAATGATAGACGACAAATCCGATGCTCGTTCCGAGGATTGGATAGAAGCCGTTTTAACCCAAACCATAGCATATCTCACCGAAGTCAACCGATGAAAAAGACTGTTTGTATATATCCGGAAGACCTGACGACAGATTTTCTGTTGCCGTTGTATGAGCACATTTGCAATAATATGCACGCGATTGGCATACATGATGATACTACTGAAGAGAATGCTTTAGATAAGATATACGCGGAGATCCATTATGCCGAAAGTGTTGTATTTCTTGGTCATGGGACAAGTGACATGCTTTGCGGTAGTCGTTTCGAAAACATTGTCTTTGAAAAAGAAAAATGCGATTTGTTATGCAATAAAAGGCTCTTGTTGTTGGCTTGTAATTCCAATCAATTTATAAAGAAGTACGATTTGCATTGTGCTGTTGGTTTTGGTTTTTTGCCTACAAGTCTTCGTGATGCAAGATATGTAAGAAAACTTCATAGTATGCGCATTGAACATCTACAAGAAAGCGACATTGAAAAGTATAATACTGCTTTAGTAGATGCATTAATCAATACATTGTCTAATACTACAATGGCTGATTTTCATTTGTTTAAAGAGCGATTGAAGTTCTATATAAGCAGAAAAATTGTACAAATCCTATTGCAAAGAGAGACACCAAATTATAGACTTGTTGCCGATGCGTTATATTACGTTTATAAAGATGTAATTAGTAGTTGATTATGCCCCCCAAAAAAAATATACATTCATTGACTTGTTCGCAGGAGGCTATAGGTTTCATGAACTATACAACTAAACAAAGTATATGACGATTTATGTAAATATGATTAAACGACTGCTTTGGCTTTTGGTTATTGTGTTCGTGATAACTTACATCGTTTCTCTCAATATTGAAAATCAAATTGTTGTAGTAAATTCAAAATGGATATCGAACAATTTCTTGTTCGCCATCTTTGGTGGAGCCTTTGCAAGTCTGTTAATTGTCCTTGCCTATGAAATATTGAAGTACTTTCAACTAAAAAAAGAAGCAGAGAATACTTTATTTTCTCATTTTGAAAATCTGTACAATCAAGTGTTACAAATTAGAAGCACTTGTATACGTGCCTTAAATGGACACGCTGCTATAACAGAAAATATGATTCAACAAGCCACCAATGATGCCAACCTATGTCTTGATGCAATTAATTGGACAGATTACATGCCTTTTCGTAGGAATGATTCCATATACAAACTATTGATTTGCTTCAGACAAAACAATTATCAAACTATCAAATCTATATTGACAGACTGCTTATACCTTACAATGGCTATCCAAACAGATAGAATCGTTATGCTGAGCCAAGGTATACCTGATAAAATAACAAGTAATTCAACAAATACTAATGCCGTACTAAAGAAAACAATTGGTCAAACTGCAATTTTACTAACTCATATTGATCAAAACATAACGCTTATTGATAAAGTGTTAGGAAACAGATATAATTGGCAGATAATAAAACAAACAATAAATGCATATCAAGACGGATTCACTTCTAAAAGTTTGGAGGACTATCTGTCAGAGGACATAATAAGTTTATGATAGACATTTCAATGATATAAAACCATAAATAGATATGAATACTATTCTTAGTATTGGAGATTCCTCCGACAACGGACAAATAACAATTATTGACGAAGACAGACTCTGTTACCTTGTAAAATCAACAAGTAGAGGCGCTTATGGCCTAAGAACTATCTCAAAATCATTATTGGCTGAATATATTGATTACTTTGGCAAGCACCCTGATGCTACAGCCAACGATGCGAGGGATGCCTTGAGCGGTTTGAGCGAAATTGACAAATTTGAATACGGCTATACATCTACATTGCGCGTTATGGCTTTGATGGCTTTAGGCCAAATAGAAAAATATACCGATCAGAGCATTAAAATTCCTCATAAGAATAGAGAATTTGATTTCCCTCTCCAGCAAATCTTCTACGGTGCCCCAGGCACAGGCAAATCCCATGAGATAAAGAAACTGACCAAAGGTGAAAGCGTTATCCGAACCACGTTCCACCCCGACAGCGATTACTCGACCTTTGTGGGTTGTTATAAGCCGACAATGGATGAGGTGGATACACAAGTAGTGCCTGTTGTAGTGAAAAGCGGCATAAGCTTGCAAGAGCCTGGCACATATAAAGAGAAACGCATTACGTACAAATTCGTGATGCAGGCTTTCTTGAAAGCTTATCTTGGTGCTTGGAAGAAGTGGGCTGATGCAGGCGATGACGGAGTTGCTCCGCAGTTCCTTGTCATCGAGGAAATCAACCGAGGCAATTGCGCCCAGATTTTCGGTGACCTCTTCCAATTGCTCGACCGCAGCGATAACAACTTCTCAGAATATCCCATCGAGGCCGATACCGACCTGCAACAGGAGATAGAAAGAGCTTTTAAGGAGCACAAAGACTACAAGCTAAACAAAGCCATCGATGCTGAAGGTGCCGTCAAGGATTACATCAGCAACTATGATTCTACCCTTTCTGAAGACATTCAAAGCGGACGTATCTTGTTGCTTCCTCCGAACCTCTACATCTGGGCTACAATGAACACAAGCGACCAAAGCCTCTTCCCCATCGACTCGGCATTCAAGCGCAGATGGGAGTGGAAGTATATCAAGATTGCTTGGCCTTACAAGAAAAACGAAGACGGCTCCTTCAAAACGGATGAAAATGGAGAGAAGGTTCACTTCAATTACTCGATTGAAGGCGGTCACGATTGGTGGAAATTCCTGCAGCAAATCAACGCCATCATCGACAAAATGACCAATTCGGCTGACAAGCAGTTGGGCTATTTCTTCGCCAAGACGAAAGACGACGTCATCTCTTACGAGACCTTCGTTTCGAAAGTCTGCTTCTACCTCTGGAACGACATCTTCAAGACCTATGCCCTCGACGAACAGCAAGGCGACTTGTTCAAATTCGCGAAGAAAATCAAAGACAAGGACGGAAACGAGAAGGAAGTCATAGGTCATCTCTCTTTCCCCGAATTCTATGATGGTGACGGAAATGTTGTGCCAGACGTGGCAAGGCAGTTCATAGAACATGTGATGACTTGGAACACGGAAGGCAAGAAAGAGAATAGCTGATTGGCATTATGGGCAAAGCGGTAACCATACAAGACAAGGAGTATCTGGAGTGGATAAAGGATTTAGGCACCCGCTTCCGCCGGAGTCAAATCAAGGCTGCGGTGAAGGTGAACGAGGAGATGCTCCGTTTCTATTGGGAGTTAGGCCATGACATCGTGGAAAGAGATGCCGAGAACCACTATGGTAGCCGGTTCTTCTCTATATTGAGCCATGATTTGAAAGAGGCAACATCCATGACATCAGGTCTGTCGGAGAGAAACATCCGATATGCCAAAGATTTTTATTTGCTTTATAGTCAAGAAGTTGGAATTTTGCAGCAACCTGCTGCAAAATCTGACCTTGAGAATGTTACCAAAGACGAGGAAAAATTGCAGCAACCTGCTGCAAAATCCAATGATACAATTCTGCCTCAACTTGTGGAACAAATCAAAAGTGAAATATTCTCCGTCCCGTGGGGGCACCACATGTTGCTCATTGACAAATGCAAAAACGCTCCGCAAAAAGCACTATTCTTTGTCCATCAGACCATGCAAAATGGTTGGAGCCGCAACATGCTGCTCAACTTCCTTGACACCAACCTCTACGAACGGCAAGGCAAGGCGTTGACCAATTTCAGCCGCACTTTACCAGATGAGACAAGCGACCTGGCGCAAGAATTGACAAAAGACCCGTACGACTTTGCCTTTACTGGGATCACCGGTAAATACAACGAACGGTTGTTGAAAGACAAACTGCTCAACAACATCACACAATTCTTGGTAGAATTAGGCACAGGCTTCGCTTATGTGGGCAAGGAATACCGCTTGCAGATAGGCGACACGGAGAACTTCATCGACTTGCTGTTCTATAATCTGAACTTGTCGTGCTATGTAGTGATTGAGGTGAAAATCGGTAAGTTTGAGTTTGCCGATGCCGGACAACTCGGAGGATATGTCGTGGCGTGCAACCACATATTGAAGAAAGAAGGACGTGACAATCCCACTATCGGCATCTTGATTTGCAAGGAGAAAGATAGCCTTGTGGCACAATATGCACTGGAAGCCAGCAATCAGCCTTTAGGAATTTCGGAGTACGAGCTGGCCAAACTCTATCCGGAGAAAGTGGAAGGTACCATCCCTACCATCGAAGAAATAGAACAAAATTTGGGCGACAGAATCAAAAACGACAAGGACTAATGTATATCATTTTTGAGGAACACCAATATGCTGCCGAAGATGTCAAAGTGGCCCTGCACGGTATCAGTGAGTTGCAAGACATCGACCACAAAGTCAGTGTGGGCTATGTGGGTTATTACTACGAGCCCGCCATACCCGATTGCGTGTTTATCCTCCCCAAGGTTCTGCTCAACGACAAGGATCAATTGGTGATTGGCCCCAATACAACTATCGACCCAAAAGAAATTATCACACCTGAAGGGCAGCAGAAACACTTGACACAAGAATACCGTAAGTTCCTTTACGAGTTTGCCGTATGGATTTATAGGACAATTGCTGTTTACCACCAGCATAAACCCGATTCACAAGCCATCTATTACCGTCGGCTGCCGCGTTCGGGAAAAGGGATGCGGCATCAAGCCAACACCTATCTTGACATCATCCTGTCCCTTATCCAATTCAACCAAGAGAACCAGGATTTCTTTCTATACACGGTCAAAAACATCCACTCTGGCCACAACAAAATCAACTGGACGCGGACCATCTCACAATCCGAAGCCATCCTTCAAAATGGCACTCCGGTTTATCTGGATCCCGTCAACCGCAAACGACAGATCAATTTCGACGAGGAGTTGTTCGTCATATTCTTCTCCATCCTTGACTATGTCAACCGCGAGTACGGCTTCCGCACGCCTATCAATATGCAATATGAGCTACTCACTCCATCGCAGTTTGAGACCTATCGCAAAGGCTATGAAACCAGACTAAAAGAAATCCGATACAAGTATTTCTCCGACAAAGCGGTGCTATTATGGGAACTCTGCTATGCTTTTTTCGACAACACCTACCTGCTCGCCGTCAACACCGAAAACAAGGAATACCTGCTTGCCAAAAAATACAACATCATCTTTGAGGCGATGATAGACGAACTCATAGGCACTTCTCATGACAAAATCCCGCCCGGTTTGGCCGACCAAGACGACGGCAAACAGGTGGACCACATGTACACTGACTTGGCGCTCACTTCGCCTCAAAACCGAGAAGTGTATTATATTGGTGACTCCAAGTATTACAAGATGTCGACGGCTCTTGGAAAGCCTTCCGTCTCGAAGCAATACACCTACGCCCGCAATGTGATACAATGGAACATTGACTTGTGGAAAGACAATGAAGAAGGGCGACAGATGAAAAGTGAGACCGACAAAAGATTCAAAGACATAAGGCTGCGCCCCGATTCGCCCAACGAGGGTTATGACATCATTCCCAACTTCTTCCTGTCCGCTTTTGTTGACGACCAACCAACCTACGACCGTGGCACTGATGCCGAAGGGAACGACCTGAATGTCAAACCTCGTGAAGAGACCTATATCTCCACCCAATTCGACAATCGCCTCTTCGACCGCGACACCTTGTTGTTGATGTATTATGACATCAATTTCCTATTTGTTGTCAGAATGTACGCGCGAAACAAAGAATCGGAGAAGGCGCAATGGAAGGCACATGTCAGAACCATCTTTAGGAAGAAAATCCAAGAAGTATTGGCATCCAAGTTCCAGTTCTATGCCTTTGCTCCCAAGCCATCCACCTACGCCAAAGGCTATATGGACAAAAACCTGAAGAAACTGATTGGCAAGGTGTTCAGTCCGTTTGCCAACGAAGAGGTATTTGTGCTGGCATTGGAAAACACTGAAAACGAACAGGAAAGGCAAGAAAACGAAGCATTGTTATCTGAACTAAAGAAATATTTCTTTATAACTGAAAGAGAAGACTATAAATTAGGACAAGACCCTACACAGAAACTGAAGAAAATGGGCTACACTAGTGGTATGAAGGGTCCTCAACAAAAGAAAGAAGAATTGATAATCGTATTCTCCATAGACAAAAAGGTCAATGATTTAGAAGCTTTGATGGAGGGTACAGCTGAAGAATTTCTTTCGGGATACAAGCCCAACTTAATGCAGGATTTCTCCCGAATCAAATATCTCGCGCCATTTGACAACAAACCTCTTCTTGGGGCATATAAGATTGAATCCATCACATTGACTAATGTGACAGATAATGAAAACCCTGTAAGATTACTATTTAAATTAGGGAATTATTACAGATTTAAGCAACCCATTGGTTATATGCTTCCAAGAGCAGCCTCAGCCGGTCACTCCCGTTCACCAGAGGATTTGGCTCGCTTAATTGGTGACAATACGCCTTATCAAACATTTGACTTCCTTTTCGATAAACCGAACTAAAAGCATAAAATGTCCTGCCTCCAAGTCATCCTAGCCATTATCTTCCCGCCGCTGGCGGTGATCGACCGCGGCTGCGGGTCGATGCTCATCGTGTTTCTGCTCACCCTTTGCGGCTAGGTGCCGAGCGTCATCGCAGCACTGATTATCCTCAACAAAAATAAATAAAAACCACCTAAATATGAAACACCTCCCCCTCTTCCTCATCGCCGCCATCCTGTTCTGCGGCAACCTTGTGACTCGAGCACAAGACAACGACAGCGTCACGCTGTATTTCAGCGCCGAAGAGATGCCTGACCTCATCAAATGCCTGCCCCCGCCGCCGGATACCCTCGGGACGGACTTCACCAACGACATCATGCGCTACATGTGGGGCAAACAGCAACGCAATGACGCGGAACGCGCCGCCTTCGTCTTCCAAGATGCCGTGTGGAACTACGACTCGCTCTTCGCCGTGTTCAAAGTGCCCTTCGGCCTCGAAATCACCAAGGAAGGCACTCCTGAGATTTATAAGTTCATGATTAACAGCCTCTCCACCATTGACCCGACACGCGTCAAGCCGAAGGCTTTCTACCACCGCAAGCGGCCGTTCGAGCGTTTCCATGAACACATGCTCACAAGATACGAGGAAGCGGAATTGTCTGGCGAAGGCTCCTACCCCTCTGGCCACAGCCAGCGCGGCTATGCCACCGCCCTGCTGCTCTCTGAAATCAACCCCGACAAGGCCGACACCATCATGGCGCGTGGCTATATGTACGGCGAAAGCCGTGTCATCGCAGGCGCCCACTGGCAGAGCGACGTCGATGCCAGCCGTCTCTGTGCCGCCATCGGCGTGAGCCGACTGCACACCAGCCCGACTTTCCTCGCTCATCTTGAAAAAGCCCGCAACGAATTCCAACTGCTGACGGGTAAGCTGTCGCCCACCGACGACTTCAGCCAGTTTGTGAACATTGCAGATGTCATCCCCGACGCCATTCTGGAAATTCGCTACTACAGTACCTATAACTTCGTCGGAACGCGTGTGGATGGCTATTTGGAGCCCGTCGCACTGCTCACCCGACAGGCCGCCGACAGCCTACGCGCAGTAAGTGATGACCTGAAAAAACAAGGCTATCGCCTGAAAATCTACGACGCCTACCGCCCGCAGTGCGCCGTCGACCATTTTTTGCGCTGGGGTGCCGACGTCAACGACACGCTCATGAAGCCCTATTTCTATCCCGAAGTGCCTCGCGACAGGCTTTTCGAATTAGGCTACATCGCCAAGAGAAGTGGCCACACCCGAGGCTCCACCGTCGACTTGACCCTCTTCGACATGGCAACTGAAAAAGAAGTCGACATGGGCGGCACCTTCGACTGGTTTGGTTTGGAAAGTCATCCTAGTTTTGGCGGTAACCCAAAAACCGGAAAATACAAAGGCAACGACCGCATCACTGCCGAGCAATTCCACAACCGCATGATTTTGCGTGAGGCTATGCTACGCCACGGCTTCAAAGCCATTGATGAGGAATGGTGGCATTTCACCCTGAAAAACGAACCGTTCCCCGACACCTATTTCACCTTCCCAGTGAAGCAACTCAGCAAGTGATACGCTGAAACATCATTTGCCAAAAACGGTTTTGAAGAACTCCACCGTGTGGGCAACGACTTGCTTGCGGCGGCGGGTGATGGTGTGGTTTTCGCCTTCCACTACTTTGAGGGTGGCATGGGAGCCGTAGGCCTCCAAGTATCGCTCGCTGCACCACATCGGCACGATGCCGTCGCGGTCGCCATGAAGAAGAAGCACAGGACCGTGGTAAGCCGCCGCCGTGCCATAGATGTCGAGCTGTTGCGTGGTGACGAGATACTCGCGCCCCAACTTATACAATCCCCAACAGCGGATGTATTCCGGCGGGTCCTTAGGTCAAATTTTGCGTTAAAGAACTTACCACCCTGACAGGCCTCCTTGATGACCGAACCTGGAGCAATCAGTACCACACCCGACGGCACGGTGCTTTCGGCAGCCAAACATCCCGCTGCCATCGAGGCAACGACACCGCCTTGCGAGTGGCCTAGCAGGCCCACGCCATTCACATACGGCAGGCTCTGAACATAATCCCAGACGGCGCGTGCATCAGCCAGTTCCTTCTCAATGGTCATGTCTTGCTTGCGGCCATCGCTCTTGCCGTGTCCGTCAAAGTCGAAGCGGATGGAGGCGACGCCGGCTTGGGCAAGACCTTTCGCGAGCTGCGGCATGGGGCCATAGTCCTTGCTGGAGAAGATGCCGTGCATCAGAATCACCATCGGGCATTGGTCTTTTGTTTGATCAAACCCATCGGGCAAAGTTACTTTGTAGGCAATCTCGCCTTGAGGACCTCGGATGGAGGCTTTTTGCGCTTGGCAACCCGATAGAAACGCCAAGCCCAGTACTGCCAGAAGTAGATATCTAACGAATTGTCTCATAAAGAGATAACGCTGATTACTGCGGTTTATTGTAATTTGATTAAATGCCGATGATGGAATATTTTATACATTTGCAGCAACAATACTATTCTGATGAAACCAAACTTGTTTTTTCAAGCGATAACGAAATTTTTCCTCGGCGTCATCATCTTGGGTCTGCTCATCTTTCTTCCTGCAGGCTCGCTGCACTATTGGCAGGGCTGGCTGCTGATGGGCATTTTGTTCGTCCCCATGTTCATCGCAGGGCTGGTTATGATGGTCAAAAATCCTGAACTATTGCATAAACGGTTGAACGCCAAGGAACAGGAAAAGGAACAAAAAACCGTCGTGGCACTGAGTGGCTTGCTATTCATTGCCGCCTTCATCATCGCAGGTTTCAACTGGCGCTTCCAGTGGTGTGTGCTGCCGAATGGGGTCGTGTGGATTGCAGCCGGCCTTTTCTTGGTGTGCTACCTACTTTATGCGGAAGTCCTGCGCGAAAACACCTACCTCTCACGCACCATAGAAGTACAAGAGCACCAAAAAGTCATCGACACAGGGCTTTATGGCATTGTCCGCCACCCGATGTACATGGCCACCACCCTCCTCTTCCTGATGATGCCTTTGGTACTGGCCTCACCGATTTCGTTTGCGATTATGCTGTTGTATATCCCTTTGATAGCCAAACGTATCCGCAACGAAGAAGCCGTGCTTGAGCAAGGGCTGGAAGGCTACAGCGAATACAAACAACGGGTGAAATACAAGGTTTTGCCTTTTATTTGGTGAAGTTATGAAAAAACATAAGCTGTATTCTAGCAAGAATAGCAAAAAGTAGAATTGAGAATTTTTCTAATAACTTTTGAGAATTTTTATTAGTAGATTTGAGAATTTTCTCTATTTTTGCATCATAAAATCAACTTGTTATGTTTAAAAGACCGCAATTTGATGAATTAAAGTCGAGACTATCGGAACCAAAAGATAAAATCCAAACAGTATCAGGACCCCGCCAAGTGGGTAAGTCGACGATGGTCAAGCAGGTGTTGCAAGAAATCGACATTCCATATTTGTCGGTCAGTGCAGACAATGTGCCAAAGACAGACACTTTTTGGATTAGCGAAATGTGGGCCACAGCACGCGCTAGAATGAAGGCTGCTAATGCACAAGAGTTTCTGTTGGTCATCGATGAAGTGCATAAACTAGACAATTGGAGCGAAGCCGTCAAGAAAGAATGGGATGACGACGTGAGAAATGACATCAATATGAAAGTGGTCATTTTGGGTTCTTCGCGGTTGTTGCTAAAAGACGGCCTGACAGAATCGCTGGCAGGACGTTATGAACTAATACGCATGCCGCACTGGAGTTACAACGAGATGCGTGAGGCTTTCGCTATGGACTTAGACCAGTATGTCTACTTTGGTGGCTATCCTGGTGGAGCCAAATACATCAATGATGAACGTCGTTGGCGAAGATATATTAAGGACAGCATTATTGCGCCCGCCATTGAACGTGACATCCTTACGACGAAGACTATCTACAAACCCATATTGATGCGACAACTCTTTGATTTGGGATGCATGTACTCTGGCAAGGAACTTTCTCTAAACAAGATGTTGGGGCAATTGCAGGATGCTGGTAATGTGACTACGCTGGCAGGCTATCTCAACACATTGGGAGAAGGACGTCTCCTCTGCGGTCTTCAGAAATATGCACAAGACGAAGCGCGCAAATACAATTCCGTTCCAAAACTTATGGTTTACAATACAGCACTACTCACAGCACAAACCAGTACAACATTTCACAAGACCTTTACCATGCCTGCCTTATGGGGTAGATGGGTAGAAAGCGCAGTCGGTGCTTATCTGCTCAATCAAGCCGACGAATACGACTACAAGTTGTACTATTGGCGCGAAAACAATGATGAGGTGGATTTCGTCATAGAGTACAGCGGACAACATATTGCCATTGAAGTGAAGAGTGGAAGGCGTGGCGCAAACGAAGGCTTGAAGACTTTCACAAACAAGTTTCATCCCCAACAGTCTTTTGTTGTCGGAACAGATGGTGTCCCTATCGAGGAATTCCTTACTTGGAACTTAGGAAATCTGTTTGAATCTAAACCAATATAATTACTACTCATGAAACCCAAACTCGTTATCTTCGACCTCGACGGCACGCTGCTCGACACCATCGATGACCTCAAAGAGGCCGTCAACCACGCCATGAGCTTGAGAGGTTTTCCGACCTTTACGCGAAATGAAGTCATGGCTATGGTCGGCCACGGCGCCCGCAACCTGATGCGAAAAGCTTTGCCCGTTGGCCATAAAGACGACGACATGGTAGATGCCGCATACAACGACTTCAAGGCCTACTACATTAGCCACATCGACAAGTACACAAAGCCCTTTTCTGGCATACAAGACCTCTTGGCCAAGTTGCACCAAGAAGGCGTAATGCTGGCCGTCGCCTCCAACAAGTTCCAAGAAGGCACAGAGCACCTCATCAAGGAGTTCTTCCCCGAGATTCCCTTTGTAGCGGTCTTGGGCGGTCGCCCCGACTTTCCCCTTAAGCCCGACCCCGAGATTGTTGGCGAGGTGCTGCGCAAGGCGGGTGTCAATAAAGAGGATGCTGTCATGGTCGGCGACTCCGATACCGACATGGAGACCGCTGCCAACGGCGGCATCATGGGCATCGCTGTGAACTGGGGGTATCGGAATATGAAAGAAACGGCCCTTCGACAGACTCAAGGACCTCAACGCATGAAAGTGGTAGAAACCACTGAAGAACTACAACAATTGCTACTGCCATGACTGACAAGATGACTCCTGCTCAGCGCCATTACGTGATGTCGCGCATCCACGGCAAAGGCACCAAGCCCGAGCTTAAGGTCAGGCAATGGTTGTGGCGGCACGGCTACCGTTATCGCCTCAATGTAAAGAGCGTGCCAGGCAAGCCGGATATTGTCATGCGGCGGTATCGGACAGCGATATTTGTAAATGGGTGTTTCTGGCATGGTCACTTCGTTCATTTCGGAGTTGAGAGTTTAGGGTTGAGAGTTGAGAGTCAGTTGGAAGTGGAAAGTGGAGTGTTGAAAGTAGATAGTTCGCAGTGCTGTAAGATTCCGCAGACGAACCGTGAGTTTTGGGTGAACAAGATCAAAAGAAACCAGGAGCGCGACCAACGCAATTATCAAATGCTGCACGACAACGGCTGGCAGGTCATCGTCATTTGGGAATGCCAACTGACACCCAAACGCATCGAGGAGACGATGCTCCGCGTGGAATTGTTACTCAACGAGCATTTCTTAGCTTTGCACCAGCCCAAACCAGTGCCTTATCAACAGCAAGAAGAAAGCGAAATCCCCATGGCGGCAGAAGAGGTTCAAAAATAATTTGCCTCATAGGTTGAAAAAAAGGATGTCAGCCACTATATTAGAAATGACAGCCATCCGTATCTGTCCGAAAAAACCATTATCTTTGTCATCCCAAAACCATAGCCAATGAAAATATTGCACACTGCCGACCTGCACATAGGTCAAATCCTCTACCAAAACTACGATCGCTGCGACGAGCACCTCCATTTCTTCGACCAACTGACGCGATGGTGCAAGGAAGAACAACCCGATGTCCTGCTTGTGAGCGGCGATGTGTTCGACATCCAGCAGCCGTCGACGGCCACGAAAAAACTGTTCAACGAGCAGTTCGTAAAGCTCCAAAAAGAGATGCCCTACATGCACATCGTCATCACTGCCGGCAACCACGACTCAGCTTCGCGTCTCCAAGCCGACAGCGATGTGTGGACCTTCTCAAACACCCATCTGGTGGGTGTGGCACCTTCGTTGACCCTCGACGAGGGGTGGCAGGACGACTACATCATTGAGCTACCCAGCGGCTTCATCATCGCCATGCCTTACATGCTCGGCGACCGTTCGCAACAGCTGCAGTCTGTGCTCGATTGCGTGGCCCAGCGCAACACCGACGATCGCCCCGTCGTCATGATGGGACACCTCGCAGTGACAGGATCCGACATCACGGGACACGACTTCGAGATTGGCACACTCAAGACCCAAAGCCTCGCTTCGCTCGGCACAGGCTACGACTACCTCGCCCTGGGCCACATCCATAAGCCACAGACCTTGGGACACCCTGAAGACTCCATGACCATGGAAGCCATCACCTACCCTGCCCCTGTGGCACGCTATTCGGGTAGCGCCCTCCACGTCAGCTGCGATGAGACCTATCCCCATACCGTTAGCCTGGTCGACATCGACCACCATGGTGGCCAAGTCACCGTGCGCCAACTGCGTATCGACGAGTTGCGACATTTCTACACATTGCCTGAAGACCCCAATGCTGCCTTCGCTGATGAAGAAGAGGCATTAGAGGGCGTCAGGACCTTCTGCCAAACGGTTGGCCGCGGCTACATTCGTCTCAAGGTGCAATACAGCGCCGACCTATCGGCCAATTTCGCCCAGAAAGTATACGACATCTTGGAGAGTCGTGGCAACGAAGTGCGCTACAACCCCAAGACCCTCTGGATCGGTGAGCCCGAGAAGAGTCAAGATGAAATCAAGCAGACATTTGAGTTGGCCGAGTTGCAGCAAATGAACGACCCCATAGAGTTCATCGAGAAGACCCAGACACAATACCCTAAGCTCGATCTTCAATTCCTTCACGACGCCATCAAAGAAATTGAAGCCGAAGTGGAACGCATCAAAGAGAAAGAGGCAGCAAAACAAGCAAAGAAGACCAACGACAGCACTACCGACGACACCACCAACCCAGAACAAGACCAAGAGAGATGAACATCAAAGAGTTACATATCAGAAACATCGCCTCCATCGAGAAGGCGGACATCAATTTCGAAAAAGACCTGAACGAGCCCTATAACGACACGCCTGCTCCCATTTTTCTTATTTCTGGCGACACTGGTGCCGGTAAGTCGGTCATCCTCGACGCCATCGCGATGGCCCTCTACAAGACCACACCCCGCCTCAGCGGAGTGAACAACACCACTAACAACGAGTTCGTCAACGCAGCAGGCGAGAAAGTGCGTGTGGCTAGCATCCAGCAATACACGCGACTGGGTATCGCTCCCAAAGAAGAATGCTACAGCATGGTTGTGTTTGAAGGCAACGACGGTAAGACCTACACCGCCAAACTCTCATTAGGCCTTTACAAAGGCAACAAAAACGCCGAAGGCATCAGCCCCATCAAATACAATAAACCTGAGTGGTTGCTCATGGTTGACGGTCACAGCTACAGCAAAGATGGCGACATCAGAAAGATGATCATAGATGCCGTAGGGCTCTCGTTCGACCAATTCAGCCGCATGGCCATGCTGGCCCAAGGCGAGTTCGCCTCCTTCCTCACCGGCGACAAAGAAAAGCGCGAAACCATTCTCGAGCGACTCACCAACACCAAGCACTTCACCGACTACGGCAACGCCATCGCCAACCTGCACAAACAAGCCAAAGGCCACATGATCAGCTGCAAAGATGCATGCAAACTCGAGGAAGGACATATCATGGAGGAAAAAGACTTGGCCCTGCTACTGCAAGAGAAGCAAGAAAAGGAGAAGCAAAAGAACGAACTCAGCGAAAGCATCAGCGCACTTGGGCAGCAGATCACCCAGCTCGACCTCATCGAGACAAACCAAAAAGCCATCGGTGACGCGCATGCACGACTCACTCGCCTCGAAGACATCACCACATTGCAAGCCACCTTTGCCTCCCTTGCCTCCGACCTCGTTGACAGAGAAAGAAAACTCGACACACTCAACGAGGCCAAAAAAGAAGACGACCAATGGCTTGAGGCCCGCAAAGAACAAGAAGAGCTATATACCAAGTCGGGAGAATACCTCCTGCAGCTGAACCAACTGAAGGAGAAAAGCGAAAAAATCAAACGGTTAGAACAACAAAAAAAGGCTGCCGAAGGACAAGTGAAAGCCCTGCAAACAGCCTTGAAAACCGCCAACGAACAAGTCGAACAGGCTCGTCAAGCCGTTGCGAGCAAGCAGAAGGCCATCGACGAGAAGGCCCAACAACGCACAGCACTGCATCCCGAAGAAATCAACCAAAGGTTGGGACAACTCCGCGACGAAAAAGCCAAACTCGAGCAGCTTCAATCCGACATCCAGCAATACAACCAAAAATACAAAACACTACAAGAACTCCTCGCCGAAATCGAGGATGACAAGAAAACACTTGAGACGCGGCAACAGACCCTGAAACAAAAAGAGGAAGCCTTACAACAAACCAAAGAGGCCTATGAGCGCGCCAACGCGCAATATGTCACCATGGGCAGCAGCATCGAGGAAACGATGGTCGCCTTGCGCCAACGACTCGTCAAAGACCATGTCAAGACCTGCCCCCTTTGCGGCCAAGGCATCGCGCATGAGCTGTTGTCGACCGATGACTTCAAACATATCATTACCCCGCTTGAGGAAGAGAAAAACCGGTGCAAACAAGCGATGGACGAGGCAGAAAAGGAACGCAAAGGCGCCAATAGCGCCTATGACACCTTCAAAGGCACCGTCGACAACAAGGAAAAACAAGCCACCCGTCAACAAGAGGAAAACAAAAAAGAACATCAACGCATAGTAGGTGTCGCCGACAGCCTTCACCTCGACCGTGAGCAGAAATACCCAACGCAAATCGAGGCACGATTGAAAGCCGTCGAAGACGAAACCACATCATTGAACCAGTCATGGGAAAAGGCCGAGACGCTGCAAAAGGAAATCAACAGCCTGATAGAGCAGAGAAAACCGTTGGACAAGGCCAAAGAAGAGGCCGACAAGACACAAGTGAATGCAACAAAAGCCTTTGAGAGCAACGACAAAGACATCAAAGACTACGGCACACAAATCGCCGAGGCCGAGACGAAAAAGGCAGAACTAACCACCCTGCTATCGGCTGCGCTGAAGCCTGTCTATCCCGACTGGGTCGACGACATCGACGCCACCAAAACACGACTTGATGATGCTGCCAAAGAATACAAAGCGATGAAGACACGCCGCGACGACAAAGCAGCCAAAGCCCAACAAGCCAAGATATTAATCGACAGCATCCGCAACATCAAGGGCAGCCTCATCGAGAAGCATCCCGAATGGAATGTGGCCTACAATGGTGCAGAGCATCCGTCTTTCGACATCACAAAGGAATGGAGCTCTCTGCTGGCCGATGTCAGCCAAAACCTCTCCGACATCGCAAGCCAGCGCACGGCCATTATCAACGCCCAAAAAGCCATACAAGCGGCTCTTACCGAATTGAAAGTAGAGAAAGAGGAAGATCGTCCAAATAAAGAGGAACTCGAAGCGCAAAAAGGAACCATGGAGACCACCAAAGAAACGCTCGTCGAACGCCTCGGAGCCATCCAAAGCCAACTGGACGAAAATGCCCGTAACCAAGACAAAGTCAAAAACGCCAAAAAGGAGTTGGAGAAGGCTGAAGAGAACCTAAATAAGTGGGATGTCCTCAACGAATACTTCGGCGGTACGCGTTTCCGCACCCTGGTACAGACCCATGTGCTTCGGCCCCTGCTCAACAATGCCAATATCTACCTGGAGAAAATCACCAAACGCTACGAACTCACCTGCAGCGAAGAGAACGAGCAGCTTTCGATCCTGGTACTCGATAATGACAACAAGAAACAGGTGCGCAGCGCGACCCTCCTCTCGGGCGGCGAGCGTTTTATGGTCTCGCTCGCCCTCTCCTTGGCACTCTCGTCACTCAACCGTCCCGACCTCAATGTCAACATCCTGTTTATCGACGAAGGCTTCGGCACCCTCGATGAGAAGAGCCTCGACTCCGTCATGGAGACCTTGGGCAAGTTGCAAGAGATTGCCGGACTGCAGGACCGCCGCGTGGGCATCATCTCGCACCGCAGCGAGCTTGAGGAACGCCTTCCCGTGCAGATTCGAGTGGAGAAGCGAGGCGAAGGACGTAGTCAAGTCACTATAACAAACATGTAGTTTTTCCAGTTGACACCCAAGCAACAGTGACTACTTGGAAAAAGACAACCAGTGGTTGCCGGGGAGTGGAGTCCGTGAAGAAATAAGCTTCAGATCAACATCCTTGTATTTTTCCTATATTCAGCATAGCCTGGCTTGTTTTGGAGCTGGCGCCGCTCCATCATGGGGATGCTGATAAACAGGAAGAGTGCTGTCATGGCTAAGGGAGCGAGAATCAACCAATCCAAGCCGTACACTGAAGCATACATCGTCCAAACACCCCACCACATCGAGATTTCGCCGAGGTAGTTGGGATGACGACCGTATTTCCAAAAACCCACATTGCAATACCGGCCAGGGTGAGCCTCGCGAAAACGATGTATTTGGGTATCGGCAACCAGTTGTAAAGTGGCTGCTGAAATGCATATTGCAAAGCCAAGCCAAGTCAACATGTTGGCTGTTTCCGTCGACTCAAACAAGCCGAATCCAGGAAGCATGGCAGCAAACACCAAAACAGTCGGCATCATGTTCAGGCCGAAGAAATTGATGATTTGGAAAACGAAGGGCGACTGTGTTTCGCGATAACGGGTGTAGCGCCAATCTTCATGTGCAAGGCCCTTGAAAGTATAGGCCCAATTGCCTGTCAAACGGATGCCCCAATACCACACGGCAATCAGCAGCAGAACGACTGGAAAGGAAAAGGCCGACTTGTAAAAAGCCCAAACGGTGAACATGACAGGAGGAGCTACGCTCCAATAGGGGTCGTAAACCGATACATTCTTGTAGAAGAGGCCAAATCCCCACACAACGACCGTAGCCATTACATCGGCCAAAACAAGGCCACCAACTCGTGAAGTCCCTTGTTAAGCATCATGAAAACAAAATAACCCAATAAAATGGCTATCAGATAGATAATGCCGATGATAACGATACTAACTATTTTGGTTTGATTCTTCATATTCCGATCATTTCAAGATAAACTCTAACGAGCCACCCGCCATGATTTGTTGGTGGGTAAGAGTGTAATCCTTTATCGGCTTTCCATTCAGCTTCACGCTCTTGACATGGATGCGTTTTGCAGTCTTGTTGGGTGCTGAAATCACAAAGTCTTTCCCGTTTTCAAGATGCAGGGTGGCTTTAGTGAACAATGGCGTGCCAATGACATACTCTGCTGAACCCGCATGGAAAGGATAGAAACCGAGACTTGAGAAGATGTACCAAGCCGACATTTGGCCGCAGTCGTCGTTGCCAGCATAACCGCAAGGCGTGGCACGGTAGAATTCGCTCCTCACCTGCTCCACCAGCTCCTGTGTGCGCTCAGGCTTGCCTGCAAAATTGTAGAGATAAACGGTGTGATGACTAGGCTCGTTGCCATGTGCATACTGGCCTATGAAGCCGCTGGCATTGCCGTTGACTTCGCCGCTAGTGGCAGTGAGGCTGAAGTTCTCGTCGAGTTTCTTCAGGAAGCCTTTCTTGCCGCCGAAGAGGTCGATTAGGCCTTGCGGATCTTGTGGCACAAACCACATATACTGCCAAGCATTACCTTCCACGAAGCAAGGTTGCTCATACGAAAGTGGATCGAAGCCTTCCATCCAATTGCCCATCTCATCTTTGGGACGGAAGAAGCCCGATTCGGGGTCAAAGAGGTTTTTGTAGAACATACTGCGGCGATAAAAACGCTCATAGTCTTCAGTTTTCCCGAGTTTCTTTGCCACCAACGCCACGCAAGCGTCATCGAAAGCCTGTTCCATGGTGATGCTCACGCTCTCGTCCTGAAGAGTCTGCGGCAGGTAACCGTATTGCTCCCAAATCTCAAACGGTGAATTGAAGTGGCTCCGCGTGCTACTCTCGACCATGGCTTGATACGTAGCTTCCACATCGATGCCTGGAATCTCGGCCATGATAGCATCGGCGAGCACGGGGATGGCGTGGTTGCCAATCATGCAGTAGTTGTCTTGTCCCCAAAGGTCCCAAATGGGCAAATAGCCGTAGGTCTGGTGATGCAGAACCATATCTCTCACAAACTGCGCAGCAATATCTGGCGCGATGAGTGTGTAGAGTGGATGAGCAGCACGAAAAGTGTCCCACAGGCTGAAGGTGCTGTGATAGGTTTGTCCCGGAGGCATCTGCTTGATTTCGAAGTTGGTATCCATATAGCGACCAACCACATCACTCATGGTGTTGGGTTGCATCAGCACATGGTAGAGACCCGTGTAGAAGATGGTCTTCTGCTCATCAGTGCCTTCGATGTCGATGCGGCTGAGTTCTCGCTGCCAAATGTCGTGGGCAGCTTTGACATAGCCGTCAAAATCCCAACTTTGGGCTTCGGCCAGCATGTTTTTCCTTGCGCCTTCGTTGTCGACGGGTGAGATGGCTACTTTGACCATCAACTCTTGACCATCGGCGGGGTCGAAGCTCAATGCTGCTCTCAATGTTCTGCCATTCACCACATCGCTGCTGCCGACATTTAAACCGCCGTTCATCAGCAGATGCTGGTTGAACGGCCTTGAGAACTCGGCACGGAAATACACTTTGCGCATCTTGGCCCAACCTGTGACAACGCGGTAGCCTTCGATGGTATGGTCGTCAACGAGGCGGATTTGCGCCTGAATCACGTCATACATGCGGCGTTTCGAGTAATAAGCCTCGCCACGGAAGGTGCCACGGTCGAGGTCGAGCACCACGGTCTGAGGCTGTCCTTGGGGGAAAGTATAGCGATGGATGCCCGTGCGTGTGGTAGCCGAAAGCTCCACATTCACACCGCTCTCCTGCAGCAACACCTGATAATATCCTGGACGAGCCGACTCTTTGTCATGGCTGTAGTGCTGCCCAAAGTCGGCAGCTTTCAACTGCTCAGGTGTCACTGCTGTGCACAAAGGCATGAGACTCACATCGATAAGGTCAGTGCAGCCCGTGCCGCTGAGGTGGGTATGGGTGAAGCCGTAAATGATGTCTTTATTGTAGTCGTAGCCCGAGCAGGGGTCCCAAGTAACCATCAGTTCGGTCTCAGGACTCAGTTGCACCATGCCTTGTGGCATCGTGGCACCGGGGAAAGTGCTCCCGCTGAGGGCACCAGTCTCGTCGGTCTGTGTGCCGATGAAGGGATTGACATATTGAGTGTAGTCGTTAACGCTTTGGGCGCTTAGGAAGAGGGGCAGCAAGAAAAAGGCTGCCAAAATGGACTTGTTCTTTGACATGTTTGTTATTCTTTCACCAACTTAATCGTGCTCGTGCCGACTTCACTTGAAATACGTGCCACATAAACGCCTTTTGCACAGCTACTGAGGTCCACCTCAGCATGGCCTTCATGCATGATAGCAGAGGCGACCTTCCTGCCAAACAAATCCATGATTGTGACTTCGCCATCGGCACTGTTGGATGCAATCGTAACACCACCCGAAGTAGGATTGGGGCTGACACTCACGGCAAGGGAAGAGGTCTCTTCAATACCATCGTCGATATAATTGCCTACCCTTACATCGTCAACATACACGCCATCGGCATCGTTGGACTTTGCCCTGAAGGCGATATAATAAGTGCCCGATGCAGAGGGTAATACATACGATTCTTCCACCCAGTCCTCATAAGCATCGGTATAGTTATCGAGCAGATGCCAGGAATCATCAGAAGAGGTAGCATAGTAAACGGAGAGTTCATCCACTTGAGGTCCCAGACTACGCTGACGGTGCTTGAAGGTCAGGATGGGTTCGGTGACAGCAGTAATGTCCAATGGCGCAGAAATAAGCCAAGCCACATCGCCAAGCCAGATAAAGAAAGCCGTGTTGTTGAGGATAAGATAACCTGGGTCGACCACCCATTCATCCTCGCCTGCTTCGATTTGGTTTTGCCAGCACACAAACTCTTCCGAGGCCTCAAAATCGTCAAAATAAGGCTCGTCGTCAGTGACTACAATCACATCGCACATGGTCTTGAATGTCGTAGGTTGCGACCACTCCGACTCCAGACCACCGCCACACTTGGCCTTCACACGGAAATTATATTCCGTGTTTGGCTCCAACTGCTCCATAAGATATGGTTGCGAAGTCACTGTTGTTTGGTGCCCATTCAGATCAATTGTCCAGCTTTCCTCACCACCCGTCGTCGACCATCCAAGAAGGGCTGAATTCGTTGTGATTTCATTGGCACTCAAACCCGCAGGACGAGCACAGCCTCCAGCTGAGACTATCTCGATATCATCGACAAAAATGTAATAGCCACCGTTGCAGTGACCCAAGAACGACACCTGGAAAGTGGCACTCAGGTCGTCCAATGTAAATGAGGCATCGAAAGTATTCGACCAGTCGCTGATGCTATAAGTGGCAAGTTGGTGCCAACTATCGGAAGGCGAAGTACGATAACTCACCGTGAGCTCATCATAGGGAGGATAGAGAGCCATCATCGCGTAGGCAAAGCTGAATGTAGCACTGTTGCTACCCGTCAAATCAAAAGTAGGCGACACCAATCGAGCCTCTTGATCCGCACTGGCATTTTGGAAGGCCACCACATTGGAACCCGTACCTTGCATCACTGCCCATGTGGCAGAACTCGTCGTCTCTACCGTCCAGCACTCCATCTCGCCTGAATCAAAGCCCTCGGAATAGGACTGTCCTGGAGCAATGGGAATGGTGCATTGTGCAACCGTAGTAGCGGCATTAATGAAGAGAGCCATTAGAGTGGCAAATAGTGCTTTTGAGAAGTAGTGTTTGTTTTTCATAGTGCTTTTATTTTGATATTGAATGATTTACGAGGCAAAGATATGTATTTATGTTGAACCGTTGAATGCTTAATTGTTGAATTGAGCTATTAACTATCAGTCATCAGCTATCAGCCCCGTATGACCAAGCTGAAAGCTGACGGCTGATAGCTTATTATCTTCTCCCAAAATAATACTGTCCCTTCCCCACCGTCGCCTTGCCATATTGGATGGCGTTCACGGGACAATGGTGGTAACAACTCATGCACATGGTGCAGTTGCCGTTCCATTTCGGGTGACCATCTTCAAGGGTGATGTTCTTCAACGGACAAGCTTCGACGCATTTGCCACAGTGGATGCAGGCATCAGTGGAATGGTATGGCTTATCGCTAGTAGCAAGTCGACTGAAACCAGGATGAATCATATATGTCTTCATCCATGCTGCACCACCTTTAACCATCTCCGAGAAATGCTCCTTGTTGGCAAGTCTTGGAATATTGCGCTTCAACTTGGCATCAGCGTTAGCATGTTTCCGTTTGACATTCTCCTCTGTGTCAAGCTTGAAGCCTGGCAGACCGATGAAAGTCTCTGGCATCTGCACGCTGAAGCAGGCCGACAGCGACCAGCCTTTTCGAGCCAAAGCTTTGCGCATCACCTTCTCGGCAAGACCGCTTTCATCACCGCAGGTGCAGGCAAAATAAATATAAGGCTTCAAGGTCGGCCCTTCGACAGGCTCAGGGACCTTAACTGTCAATTTCTTCACGAAATCAATCACCAATTTCGGAGGTCCCCAAGCATAGATGGGAAACACGAAGCCGAGCCTTTCGCCTTCGGCCAATTCGTATTCGTAACGACCTTCGCGAGCCGCTTCAGGAATAAAGATTAATGAGTCGTTGAGTCCTGTGGCGATAGTTTCCGCCACATGTTTGCTGTTGCCACAGCCAGAAAAATAAAAGATCATAATGCTTAGTTTTTATTAGAACATACAAGCCCAGCCAAACTTTCTGGAGATTTCTCGTAATAAATTCAAGTCACCTACTGGGATAGTAATTGAAACAGTTTCTTTTTGTTTATTACGCTCCTCAATATTTGCTGAATCGATATCATATTGCGTTTGCAAGTTCATCCAAATCTCAGCAGGAATACCCATAGCCTTTTCCAATGCCATGGCTACGGAAAGCGAAATCGAACGTTTTCCATTGATAGTTTCACTAAGGACAGAAGGTTTAATACCAGTCAATTCCGATAGTTGTTTCTGGGTCATGTTTCGCTCTTTTAGTTCATCCTTAATCATTTCTCCTGGATGAGTCGCGACAAAAGGGGTTATTTTATTATTATTCATAATGCTTTGAAATTTCAATTATTAATGCGTTTACAACAATTCCATTTCCATCAGGTGAACTCTCAAAATGCAATCTATATTGGGTATTTATCCACACCGCTTCCACTCCCTTCAAGTCTCCTTTCTTTTTCTCATAATGCAGCGACTTAATTAAATATAAATCTTCAACATGTGTCGCGGCTTTAATATAATTCACCGTTTTGATGTATTGTTTCACTACATCTAAAGGCAACTTCTTGTATTTTCGTTCTTTAGTTGAACCTGTCGTGTAAAGTTCTTCTAATGCATTATCGTCAAATGAAATGTTCATTTATTCCAATATTACACGGCAAAAATAAAACTATTTTGCGAATAATTATCAAATTTGCGAATTTTTTCTTTGTATAAAGTATTATTGTACTTTTGCATTCTCAAAAACAAAAACCCAAATGCCCAAAGACTCGCTCAACCGTTCCATACTGCGTTTAGCCATCCCCAACATCATCAGCAACATCACCGTGCCGTTGCTGGGCTTCGTGGATATGATGCTGATGGGACATCAGGATTCGGTGGCCTACATCGGGGCCATCGGCTTGGGTGGCGCCATCTTCAGCGTGATGTACTCCATCTTCAGTTTCATGCGGGCTGGCACCACGGGCTTCACAGCACAGGCCTACGGTGCCAACGACCGCGCCGAAATTGCCTATTCGCTTTATCGCTCACTCTGCATTGCGCTGATTGCCACCGTTTTGGTGCTTTCATTGCAAAGTCCCGTGGAATGGCTCAGCATGAAGTTGCTTAACGGCAGTGAGGAAGTCTTGGCTTATACTTCAACATATTTCCGCGTGCGCATCTGGGCAGCGCCAGCGGTGCTTTGCCTCTATGCCTTCAACGGGTGGTATATCGGCATGCAAAACACCACCATCCCCATGATCATCGCCATCCTTACAAATGTGGTGAACATTGTTTTGAGCGTTATCTTCGTCAATGCACTGGGCATGGGGGTCACGGGCGTGGCCTTGGGCACTGTCATCGCACAATATTGTGGCCTACTAACCGCCATCATCTTTCTCTTTGCCAAATTCCGATATCACCTCATCCCCATCCGGAGGGTTATACTACTGCAAGCCGACAAACTGAAGCGTTTCTTCAAGGTGAATGCCGACTTCATGATTCGCAGCATCCTGCTCGTGCTAAGCATCGCCTTCTTCAATAACCAATCGGCAAAGCTCGGCGACGACATGCTGGCTGTCAATATGATCTTGATGCAGTTCTTCTACATCTTCTCCTACTTCACCGATGGCTTTGCCTATGCAGGCGAGGCCTTGGTAGGCCGTTTCACGGGTGCACATGACCCGAAACAGCTCCGCCAGACCGTCAGGTTGCTTTTCCTTTGGGGGTTCCTCATTGCCTTACCCTTCACTGTACTCTATGCCCTTTTCCCCGATTGGTTCATCCGTCTCGTCAGCGACCAACCCAGTATCATCCCGATGGCTCAACCTTACCACATCTATTTGGCCGCCATCCCGCTCATCACCTTTACCGCCTTCCTTTGGGATGGTGTCTACATAGGTGCCACGGCGGCGCGTGCCATCCGCAACACCATGCTCATCTCGGCCGTCGGCGTGTTCCTGCCCGCCACCTTATTATTAATGCCCCGTTTTGGCAACCACGG
Organism: uncultured Bacteroidales bacterium; assembly: GCA_900317055.1. Lineage (GTDB taxonomy): Bacteria > Bacteroidota > Bacteroidia > Bacteroidales > F082 > Limimorpha. The sequence continues at coordinate 31,811 of ONFF01000026.1, forward strand.
TCTTTGGATTGCATTCTTGCTCTTCATGGTGGCGCGCGGCCTTTCCATGACTTTGATGGCGAAAAAGGCAGTGTTTGAAACGAAATAAATCCCTACCTTTGCCAAAATTTTCACCCATGGAAGAAATCCTCACTTTCCTCGACGACGTCCTTCACAACAACAACCGCCCTTGGTTTCAGGAGCACAAGAAACAATACCAAACGGCGCAGGCCAACTTCAATGCCTTGGCCGAGCAAATCATTGCCGGCGTACAGAAATTCGACGACAACTGCAAAGGCTTGACCCTGAAGGACTGCACTTATCGTTTCTACCGCGACACGCGCTTCTCGCCCGACAAGCGGCCTTACAAGACCCATTTCGGCGTGTTCGTCTGTCCCGAAGGCAAGAAATCGATGCTGAGTGGCTACTACTTCCATTTGGAAGCCAAAGAGTCGGAATACCTCGGCCACAACATGCTCTGCACGGGGATGTACATGCCCGACACGGCCATGCTGAAGACCATCCGCGATGAGATCCTTTTCAACGGCGAGCCTTTAGTTGATGCCATCGCCAAAGCCAAAGGCTTCGACCTCGACACCAGCCACGCCATGAAGCGCGTGCCCAACGGCTATCCCAAAGACCATCCTCAAGCCGAGCTCTTCAAGCAACGCGACTGGCTCATGGTCCAAGATCTCCCTGACACATGTCTTTCCAACCCGCATCTTGTGGACTGGGTGGTATCGGAATTCGAGAAGACCAAGGACTTCTGCCAATGGCTGAATAGGACGGTGAGAGGGGAATGACATGGTAGAGGCGCGCCATGGCACTGCCATCAAAAAGTAGACACAGAAAATAATAGGAAACCTATACCTAATAATACACTATGCCCAACTCTCCCCATACGCCTCAAGCCTTAAAGGCGCAGGCATTGATGTCACATACGCTTTGGTCTATTATCCTGTTCTTGGGGTGATTCATGAGTTGATAAAGAAACCTTGGTCTAAAACACCTCTTTTATATATTTCTAAATTGTTTTCTCTATCTTTGCCCCCAGCTTTTGATTGAACCACTGTAGGTGGCTTTTAACCTGTCGAGATACTGTATATGGAACTGATTGATAATGTCACCAAGACGCTACGCGATGACTTAACCGTGGAGATTAAGTCGGCAAGCAAGATTTCAATGGCTGCTTGCTGTTTCTCCATCTATGCCTTTCAGGAGCTGAAGGAGCAACTCAAAGACATCAAGGAGTTGAGGTTTATCTTCACTTCGCCCACGTTCACCGCCGAAAGAATCGACAAACAACGGCGTGAATTCTACATCCCACGCATCGACCGTGAACGCACCCTTTATGGCTCTCCCTTTGAAGTCCGACTTCGTAACCAGCTCACACAAAAGGCCATCGCCATCGAATGCGCCGATTGGATTAAAAACAAAGTCCGTTTCAAGTCAAACACTACTAATAACACCCTCCCCGGATTCATCAATGTCGAAAACGACGACACACATACCTATACGCCAGTAAACGGCTTCACCACAACCGACTTGGGCTGTGAGCGCGGCAACAGCATGATGAACTTCGTCAACAAGGTGGATGGTGCCAACGCCCGTCAGTATCTCCGTGTGTTCAACGAGCTTTGGAATAACGAAAAGGACTTTGCCGATGTCACTGACGACATCATCGATCATATCTCCAACATCTACCGCGAAAACTCCCCAGAGTTCATTTATTTCGTCACCCTCTACAATATCTTCAACGAGTTTCTTGAAGATATTTCCGAGGATGTTCTGCCCAACGAGGCCACAGGCTTCAAGGACAGCCAAATCTGGAACAAACTCTACGACTTCCAAAAAGATGCGGCACTGGCCATCATCAACAAGCTGGAGAAATACAACGGCTGCATCCTTGCCGACAGTGTTGGTCTGGGTAAGACCTTCACCGCACTGGCCGTCATCAAATACTACGAAACGCGAAACAAGAATGTCCTGGTGCTCTGTCCCAAGAAACTTTGCGACAACTGGATGACCTATCGCACCAACTACATCACTAATCCCATAGCTGGCGATAGGCTTGCCTATACAGTGTTGTTCCATTCCGACCTTTCGCGTGTTGGTGGCCGCTCCAATGGCATGGAGCTGGAGAAAATCAACTGGGGCAACTACGACCTGGTTGTGATTGACGAGTCGCACAACTTCCGTAACGGCGGCAAAATCACAAGGGACGATGACGACGATGACCCGCGTGAGAACCGTTACTTGCGCTTGATGAACAAGGTGATTCGTGCTGGCGTGAAAACCAAGGTGCTGATGCTCTCGGCCACACCTGTCAACAACCGCTTCAACGACCTCAAAAACCAGCTGCAGCTGGCCTACGAGGGCGACACCAAAAGGATGGACGCACTGCTCAACACCAACACTTCAATTGACGACATCTTCCGCCAAGCGCAGAAGGCTTACAACATCTGGGCAAAACTCCCCAACGAAAAGCGCAACACCGAAAGGCTCCTTGGGATGCTCAGTTTCGATTTCTTCGAGGTGCTCGATTCGGTCACTATTGCCCGAAGCCGCAAGCACATCGAGGCGTATTACAACACCGAAGCCGTCGGCAAGTTCCCGCTTAGGCTTCCGCCTATCTCGCGTCGTCCGTCGCTCACCGACCTTCCGTCGGCCATCAACTACAACGAAATTTTCAACCAGCTCCAGAAGCTCAATCTGGCCATCTACACGCCTTCGGAATTTATCCTGCCAAGCAAGATGGCAAAGTATGCGCTGGACCCTGAGACACACGGCGCAGGCCTTTCCTTGGTAGGCCGTGAAATGGGTATCCGTCGAATCATGTGCATCTTAATGCTGAAGCGTCTCGAAAGCTCCGTCAATTCTTTCCGGCTCACACTGACTCGTTTGCTGAAGCTCATTTCCAACACCATCGATACGATTGACCGCCATGAGGCTTATATCAATGTGGAAGAGGTTGATGATTACGATTTCGACATTGAAGACTCCGACAACGATGCCTTTGTGGGCACTAAGAAAAACAGGATTGCCTTGGAAGACATCGACTATATCAGCTGGCGGCAATACCTCCAAAGCGATAAGGAAGAGCTGGAGCTTACCCGCTTGATGCTCGACGACATCACCCCTGAGCACGACAGCAAGCTTCAGCAGCTCATTGCCGACCTTCGCGACAAGTTCGCTCACCCCATCAACGGTGACAACAAGAAGGTGCTTATCTTTACAGCCTTTTCCGATACTGCCGTTTATCTCTACGACAACCTGGCCAAGCCCATCAAGCAGAAATACGGGATGGACACCGCCTTGGTCACAGGCGACGTGGACGCGCGCAGCACGCTGAAGTTGAAGGAAAAACTCGACTTCAACAAAGTGCTGACCCTCTTTTCGCCCATATCCAAGGAAAAAGAGTCCATCTATCCCAATATCCATGAGGAAATAGAAGTCCTCATCGCCACCGACTGCATTTCTGAAGGTCAGAACTTGCAGGATTGCGACTACCTCATCAACTACGACATCCACTGGAACCCCGTGCGCATCATCCAACGCTTCGGTCGTATCGACCGTATCGGCTCCAAAAACGATGTCATCCAGCTGGTAAACTACTGGCCTGACATGACGCTTGACGAATACATCGACCTCAAAGGCCGTGTCGAAGCCCGTATGAAGGTCTCTGTGCTCACCTCAACAGGCGACGACAATCCCATTTCTCCCGAGGAGAAAGGTGATTTGGAATACCGCAAGGCTCAACTGAAGAAGCTTCAGGAAGAAGTCGTCGACATCGAGGAGATGAACAACGGCGTTTCCATCATGGATCTTGGCCTCAACGAGTTCCGCCTTGACCTGCTGGAATATATGAAGACCCACGAGGATGTGGAGCATACGCCCTTCGGCCTCCACGCCGTTGTTGGCCACAACGAGTTCACCGAGCCAGGTGTCATCTTTGTGCTGAAGAACCGCAACAAAGGTGTCAACATCGACAAAAAGAACCGTCTGCACCCATTCTATATCGTCTATTTGCGCAACGACGGCTCAGTGGTGGTCAACCACCTTTCGCCCAAGGAGTTGCTCGACAAGTTCCGCAGCCTCTGCAAGGGGAAGAACATGCCGCAGACCTCGCTCTGTCGTGAGTTCAACAAGGAAACTCGTGACGGCTTCAAGATGGCGCACTACTCCAAGCTGCTGGGCGATGCCATCAACAGTATCATCACTGTGAAGGAAAACAGCGACATCGACAGCTTCCTTGAAGGCGTTCAGGGTGAGCTGTTCACGAAGGAAATCAAAGGCTTGGATGACTTTGGACTAATCGACTTTTTAATCGTGAGATAATGTTTGCCCTTCCTGCCACAACGGAAATCAAGAAGTCGTTGCCGAAAAAGGCCATTTACGAGAAGTTCGGCTTGAAATCGGCGCAGCGCGAAGCCTTTGATGCCGACATCAGTCGCATAGACATCGTGAATGTGATCTCGCCCTCCACCATGCCTGGCTTGAAGGAAGGGGAACGGGTGAAAGAATTCTATGTTTTGCTCGTCACGCTGAAACGCCAGCACTATGACGAGAAAAATATCCTGCTTTTGACCAAGTTGATTAAACAGAACATGATTTTTGCTTTGGTTTACGGCGACATGGTGCGTTTTGCTGTTGTCCACGAAAAGCTCTTTGTCATGGATTGGGAATTGTTGGAAGATGCCGCATTGCCCCTAATGGGACTTGACTTGGACAAGGTGTGGGAGAATCTGGTAACGACCATCGGCAGCTTCGAGGTGATGGAAGGCGTGACCATGGAAGAACAGATTGCCATTGATGGCGAGAAGCTGAAGAAGATAAAGGCCATTGAAAGCCTCGAAAAGAAACTGAGGGTGGAGAAGCAGCCGAAGAAGAAGTATGAGATGTATCAACAATTGTGCGAGTTGAAGGAGCGGTTGGAATAGCCCCTGTTCCTTTCAATAAACGTATCAATTTGTTACGTTTATTCGCGTAATATTCGTGTTTTACCCGATTTTATTTGATAAACGTAAAAATTCCGACGTTATAACCGAAGAGGGTGACCGAACCGATCACCCTCTTGTCACGACTAAACAGTTGTTTTAAAAGTACAAAATGTTCATGCGTTGATTTTGGTGAATAAGTAGTGCGGTCACCAGGCCGGACCGCTTCGGCCGCTCGATTCTGACGGGATGAGCTGCCCGAAACGACTTACAGATTGCTTGGAACTGGCACTAACTCCGTGGTTACATCAAAAACATCTGTTCTCCCGTTGCAGGAATTGCAAAGTGGTGTGATGTACCAATGCTGGTCGGTGCTATAAGCTTTTTGCACATGAGCACCGACAAGGTTCATTGTGTTGTAACAGTTCGTCGCACCGCAATAACGGGCTTTCTTGCCAGTCATTGCTTCCCAATACTCTAACCAAGAGCTATATCCTCTCGGAGCTTGGAATCTGCTTGATCCGATTACATTTTTTACTAGCATATCGAAAGATGGTTCATGTTCGACATCCTATTCCCTGATAGTTCAGCTTCAGCCCAGTTGCTTTATACAGGTGCTGAAGTATCCTGTCAAGGAAAACATGTCAAGTTTCGTGCCATTGCATTAATTCTGTCAAAATCGCATATAAATATGACAAATTTTCAATTTTATATGTCAATCTGACAATAATAATGCAAAATATTGATATAAAATGTAAAAATATGCGATTTTATTTGGTGATTTGGATACAAAAGTGTATTTTTGCGGTGTTAATAACCAATCTTGGCAATAAACACAGTTAATGTTATGATACAAGAGCTTAAAATAAAGAACTTTATGTCGTTCAGGGATGAGGTGACACTCAATTTCGAAGCGACAAAAGACAAGACCTTTGAAGATAGCCATATTGTTGAGGTGGCTCCTGGAGTTCGGTTGCTCCGTTTTGCAATGGTATATGGTGCTAATGCTTCGGGTAAGTCAAACCTTCTTTATGCGTTGGAGTTCCTTCGTAGTTTTGTTTTTGAGAAAACAACGGATTTGGAGGAACAAACTGGAACTACTCCATTTAAGTTGGATGCTGTTACGCCCCAAGAGCCTTCCGAATTTAGCCTGAAGTATTTTCTTGGTGACATCAGATATTGGTATGAGCTTAAGTTGGACCAAAAAAGGGTCTATTTGGAACGGCTGTTTTATTATACTTCTGCGCAACCCACAAAGCTGTTTGAGCGAACATGGGAGAGAGGCGAGTCCGTGCTCTATTTTAATCCGGCCGTTGTGAAAATAAGTACGACAGCTAAAGAAGAGCTTTCCTTGAAATGCCTTCCCAATATGTCGTTCTTTGCGGCTAGAGCACAAGTCAATGTGTCTATGCCGGAGATAGATACGGCAAGAGAGTGGTTCAGAAATGGTGTTATGCCAATCGTTGAGCCTGAAACTGAGATGTTTGAATATGCAAGCGAAAAAATGTTGGATGATGATGGACTCAAAAAGTATTTGTTGAACTTTGTCAACCATGCTGATTTCAATATCTCAGATGTGAAAACGGATTTGGTCAAAAGACCACTTTCCAAAAGGTTTGTTGACATGATGCTTTTGGATGAAAGCACCCCTGCCAATGTCAAGGAGCAGTTGAAAAAGGATACAAGTATTGATAGCGTAAGGACCCAGTTTGTCCATTCTGTTAGGAATGTTCGAGGGGAAGAAACCTATACATTACCCGCTGGCAGCCAATCAGCTGGCACGATGCGTACCATTGGAATAGAAGCAGGCATCTTTGAGGCTTTGAACAAACAGGCTTTCCTTTTCATAGACGAAATTGAATCCTCTTTGCATCCCGATTTGGTTGAGTTTATTATTGAGCAGTTTCTTTCGCAGCGCAATAGGGCGCAATTGCTTGTCACAACTCATTATGATCCCTTGTTAAATACCGTAGGGGACGACCTCATTCGCAAAGATTCTGTTTGGTTTACGGAAAAAGACGAAACGGGAAACACCGACCTTTATTCTTTGGTGGAATTCAAGGGATTGAATAGAATTTCTTCGTTGCAAAAGGCTTATCGCAATGGAGTCTTTGGGGCATTGCCTAATATTAAATAAACTGTTCCCATGGCGAGAAAAGCATCCATAAGAATAAAGAAAAGCCCGATACCTACCCTTATTGGGGCGGGTATTACCGAGCAATGGTATTTCAAGCATTTGAAAACGCTGAAGGATTACCGCGTAAAGATACGCCCTCGCTTTTTTGGAACGGAAACGGCCAATGGCATGGCGAAAAGGATTGAAGAAGTGCTTCAGAATGATGGCTTTGCCATTTGTGTATTTGATGCCGATGTGTCAACGTGGAATGAGTTGGAGCTTAAAAAATGGAATGCCCTCCGGCGAAAGTATAAGGACAATCCATCGGTGTTGCTTTGTGATTCGCTTCCGTCAATAGAGTATTGGTTTTTGTTGCATTACGAAAACACGAATCGCTTTTTTGGCACTTCTCGTGCTGTTGGTGAAGAACTGAAAAAGTTCATTTCGCAATATGATAAGACCGAGCAATTCCTTCAAAACCCAAAGTGGGTGGCAGATATGATTGGGGAAGGCCGTATGGAAGAAGCATGCAATAGGGCAGAAATGTTTGGGGTTGAAGGTGAGTCATATACGAATGTTTATAAGGCGGTCAAGTTAATGGGAAATAAATAAGACATGAATCCAATTAAGGTAGAGCAGAATGCGGTAGATGAAGTCAGAGCTTGCTTTGACGATTGTGATAGAATACTCGCTGGAGTTCAAACTAACGATAAAACTATTGCTTGGGATGGACATTTGTATCTTTTTAATGATTCAAATTGTAGAAAAGATTCGTATTATGCTAAAATTCCGGTTCAAGTTAAAGGGGTGAGCTGTTCGGAAAAGCATCCCGATATTATTAATTACTCCATTGACATTGCTGATCTTAAAGCATATAAAGATGATGGTATAGCATTTTTTGTGGTTTATATAAATAAAAGAATTAAAACGGTGTATTATGTGCTTCTTGCCCCAATTGAAATCAAAGCCATAATATCAACATGTTCTGAACAAAACAGCAAATCCATTTCATTAAAGAAACTGGATTGCTCAAATTCAAATGAATTGGACTTGTTGTTTAGAGTTTTTTATGATGATTGTAAACGCCAAAAGAGTATAGTGGATCAACCTATCTTATCTTTTGAGAATTTGAAGGATTTGGGAAATCCAAAATTGACAATTTATGGTTTTACTTCTAGTGAGCTGGCGAATATACCAAGAGCATTGGCAAAAAAAGATGCTTTCGTTTATGCGAATATTGAGAACGGGACGATAAACTATCTTTATCCAGTTGGCACGTCTAGATGTGCCATAGCAATTACACAGGAATGTAAAAAGCCAGTCTGTATTGGTGGTAAGAAGTACTATGATAGCTATTCGCTAACTAATAAAAGAGAAGGAGACGTAGTTGCAATAGGGAAGTGCCTGTTCATTACAATGCTTGATAATGATGTGCAGAATCTTCATGTTATAGTTGATTTTGATGTTACTAGATACAATTTGTCTGAAGCTATTAATGCGTTGGGGTTTTTGTTGGCATTATCCTCAAATAAGTACCTCACTATTGGCAGTTGTGACTTGAATATGGACCAGGAAAAAGGTAGTGGGGCTGATATGTTGGCGGGTTTGTCGGATTTGCAAGGATTGCAAACAAGGCTTGAGAAATTGAAAAAAGCCTTGGATGTTTTGCATGTCAAGGATGATTTGGATCTGAAGCTGATGGAGAAAGATTCAGATAGATTTATTGATATTTTGATTTCAGCTTTTGTTGACAATAAAGAGGTGATTGAGAAGCAAGATGTGGGATTAATTACTGAAATAGGGTTGTGTAATATCAATGTTTTGGTATTGGCGGCAAAGACAGGAGAAAACACCTATCATCTGTATGACTTTTTTAATTGTCCATTTGATTTACACGGGTCGTATGGCGATGATAAGGTCTTTCCCATAACGCCATATGCTATTCTTGACAAAGACAAAATTCTCAAGTATTCCAATATTGACTACTCTGATATTCTTTCTTCTTTTAAAGCAATCATGAATAATAATCTTAAGTGTTTTCATATTGCTAATACCGTGGGATTATATTTACTCCTCGCATATGATGAACAAATAACGAAGAATGAAATATTGATTAATACCGCTAAAGAAGTGTTTGATTGGTTGTATGAGGTTGAGGATGATGAACTATCGAAATTGTCTAGCAGACTCAATGTTCTTCAAATAAAAAAGCGGTTAGGGTTGATAGGCGATTCTGAAAAGGAAGAACTGTTCGAAATTGCTGAAAACACAGAATCAGATGATGTAAAATTCGCAGCGTATCTGCTTCTTGATGATAATGCCTTTGCGATGAGAAGTTTTAATAGATTAGATGCAGAGGTTCAAGATTTTTACCGAACTTTGCCAATATTTCATTTCGTAAAATAACACACATAAATATGGACAAACTCAATATGCAAACCACCAATCAGGTGGACGAAAACATAAAGAAAATTGCCGAACTCTTCCCCAACTGCCTCACCGAGCGCCTCGACGAGAACGGAAAGCCGGAAGCGGCCATTGACTTCGACCAGCTGCGGCAGGAACTCTCGAAAAACATCGTGGAAGGCCCCGAGGAACGCTACCAGTTCACCTGGCCCGACAAGCGCAACGCCATCCGCCTTGCCAACGCACCGACCACCGACACGCTGCGCCCCTGCCGCGAGGAGAGCATCGACTTCGACAGCACACAGAACCTCTACATCGAGGGCGACAACCTCGAAGTGCTGAAGCTGCTGCGCGAGAACTACCTCGGCAAGGTGAAGATGATTTACATTGACCCGCCCTACAACACGGGCAACGACTTCGTGTATAACGAC
>ONFF01000016.1 GCA_900317055.1 uncultured Bacteroidales bacterium
GAAAGCGGGTGCAAAAGTACTACCTTTTTCCCATTCCGCAAGCACTTTTTTCAACTATTTTCACTCTTTCTTGTATCTCACTGTGCGTCAAGGAGAAAAATTTTACATTTTTTTCATTTTTTATAAATTTCAATCTAGGTTTTGAGAAAATTAGATGATTTTGGACGATTTTTTCCGGCTCTTTTGAAGGGATAAAAAGGCATTTCAGGATATACTGAAGAATAAAACTATGACAAAACAACGAGTAAAAATTGGGCACCTTATTAATAATAAGGACGGATAGTATCCTACATGTTGACACAATTAAATGAAAAAGTGACAACGAATAGTTGCCGAGGAAACATTAGTTTTACTATTTTTGCAACATAATCAACGGAAGACTGTCCTATGCCAAACAAGATAATCAAAGGGAGCCTCAGCGAAATCGTCGAAAAAATGAACCAGAAATATGACGGACTCATTGGCGAGGGGTTCAACCTAGGACTTGACCGACGCATCGTTCCCGTGATGATTGACGGATCGGTGTCGGGATGGAAAATGCAACGCTGTGAAAACAACGAATGGGTGGATATGGACGAGACGCCTTTCGATAGTATGCAGGCGTTGATTGAGCACTATAAGGTTGAGAAATAATTACCCCTCCACCACACCATAGCAGTCAAAATAATCCGCTTGGGTGATTTTGACTTGATAAAAATGGCCGATTTGCAGTTCCCTCTCTGCTGAAATAAGGATTTCATCGTCAACTTCGGGGGAATCGTATTGTGTACGACCAATGTAATAGTCACCTTCAAGACGGTCAATGAGCACTTTCTCGGTCTTGCCCACACGCTGTCCATTAATCTCCAACGAAATATTCTGCTGGATGTCCATGAGCTTGTCGACCCGTTCTTGCTTCACCTCATCAGGGACGTCATCAGTCATCTCATAGGCCGCCGTACCTTCCTCGGGCGAGAATGCAAACACCCCTGCCCTTTCGAAACGCATGTCCTTGATAAACTGGCAAAGCTCCTCGAAATCCTCCTCGGTCTCACCAGGAAAACCGACTATGAAGGTGGTACGGAATGCGATGTCAGGCACATGTTTACGCACATTCTCCACGAAACCGATGGTCTGTTCTCGGTCCACGCCACGACGCATATCTTTTAATATATGTGTACTAATATGCTGCAATGGCAGGTCGATGTAATGGCAGATCTTGGGGTTCTCGCGCATTAGGTCGAGCAACTCATCTGGGAAACCGAGCGGATAGCCATAATGCAGGCGGATCCATTCAAAGCCATCGATGTCGCACAGAGCTTTCACCAGCTCCACAATGTGCGACTTGCCGTCAATGTCGTGGCCATAATAGGTCAGGTCCTGGGCAATGAGGATGAGTTCCTTCACGCCTTGCTTGGCCAGACCTTTTGCCTCCTCGATGAGGTTGTCCATCGGCACGGAGACATGACCACCTCTTATTAAAGGGATGGCACAAAAGGCACAACGACGGTTGCAACCTTCGGAAATTTTCAGATAAGCGTAATGCTTCGGGGTGGAAAGCACACGGCGACTGCAATAATCGGGCTGCACATCTTCTTTCAGCAGGTCGGCAGCGATGAGGTTGACGCTCTCCACGCCATAGAAGGCATCCACCTCGTGGATTTCGGCTTGCAGGTCTCTGCGAAAACGCTGCGAGAGGCATCCCGTGACGTACAGTTTCTTAATCTTGCCTTGCTTGCGCAGCTCGGCATATTCAAGAATGGTATCGATGGATTCCTCCTGAGCATCACCGATAAAGCCACACGTATTAATAATGACAACATCCGACTTCCTATCGGAGTCGTGACGGATCACATAACGGTGTTCCAGCAAAGCGGCCAGATGCTCCGAGTCAACTTTGTTCTTGGAGCAACCGAGGGTGATGATATTCAAGGAGGATTTTCGCATTACACGACTTTTTTTCTATCAAGAATTAGAGAAACAGAGAATTGTTTTACTGAAGTCTTGCACCTTCGGTGCATTGAATTCTAGAGGTGAAAATCGTTTGCGATTTTCTCTCCAATTCCACGAAAATTCAAAAATGAAGACCCGAAATGGAAAAATCTCAAATTCTCTAATTCTTGATAATTACACTATTCAAACAAGGAATCCACAAATGCCTTCCGGTCGAAGACCTGCAGATGGTCAATGCCTTCGCCGACACCGATGTACTTGACCGGGATCTTGAACTGGTCGGAGATGCCGATGACCACACCGCCTTTGGCAGTACCGTCGAGCTTGGTCAGCGCGAGGGCGTTGACTTCGGTGGCAGCGGTGAACTGCTTGGCTTGCTCAATGGCATTCTGGCCCGTTGAGGCATCCAACACGAGCAGGATCTCATGCGGTGCATCAGGAACAACCTTCTGCATGACGGTCTTGATCTTGGTCAGCTCACGCATGAGGTTGACCTTGTTGTGCAGACGGCCAGCGGTGTCAATAATAACCACATCCGCGTCCTGCGCCACGGCTGACTTCACCGTGTCGAAAGCCACGGAAGCAGGGTCGGCACCCTGACCTTGTTGGACGCAAGGCACACCTACTCTCTCGGCCCAAATCTGCAACTGGCTGACGGCAGCAGCACGAAAGGTATCGGAAGCACCGAGAACGACCTTCTTGCCCGCCTTCTTGAAGTTGTAAGCCAGCTTGCCAATGGTAGTGGTCTTGCCCACTCCATTCACGCCAACTACCATAATGACATACGGTTTCTTGCCAGCAGGAATGTCGAAGGTGGTACCATCGCCCGACTCATTCTCCTGAAGCAACGCTACAATCTCCTCTTTCAGGATTGAGTTGAGTTCGCTGGTGCCCACGTATTTATCACGCGCAACACGGGCTTGGATGCGGTCGATAATCTTCAAGGTGGTTTCCACACCTACATCTGAAGTGATGAGGATTTCCTCCAAGTTGTCGAGCACCTCGTCGTCGACGGTCGACTTGCCCATGATGGCTTTGGAGATACGGGAGAAGACACTGGTCTTGGTCTTTTCAAGCCCTTTGTCGAGGTCTTCCTTTTGTTCTTTTTTACGGGTTAGAAATGAGAATAGGCCCATGATGTTCTATTTTTGACTTCGGGACTTCGAGACTTCGGGACTTCGAGACTTTTGTTCGTCCCGTAGTCGCGTAGTCTCGCAGTCTCGTGTCCGATTATACAAACACAAAAAAGCTCTCCCATAAGGTTATGGAAAAGCTCTGTTGTTCTGCGGTTAACGCAAATTATCTCTTAGCAAGGTACTCCTGCACCTTGTCGGCAGGAACGACGATCTCCTCGAAATAGTAGGCACCGGTCTTCTCAGAACGCTTCATTCTGATGATCTTGCTATAGGTCTTGTCCAAGCTACGAAGGGTAGCAACAGCTTTCTTTGCCATAACTCTTAATTATTTAATCTCCTTGTGGAGGGTCATCTTTTTCAGAATCGGGTTATACTTCATCAACTCCAGACGATCGGGAGTGTTCTTCTTGTTCTTCATGGTGTAGTATCTCGAAGTGCCGGGCATGCCGCTAGCCTTGTGCTCAGTGCATTCGAGGATGACTTTCACGCGTGCATCTTTCTGTTTCTTTGACATAGCTTATCTTCCTTTCAAATTTGGCTGCAAAAGTACAACTTTTTCAAATACCAGCAACCGATTTTTCAAAATTTTATTCTCCTGCGATAACCTTGTTCACAATTTGCAGAATTTCAGCCTCTTGCACAAGAGCAGCAGCTTCAATCTCGGCAGCTTCCTTCAAGATTTCGGCCTTGAAAGCCTCATCTTTCAGCGAAGAAGCGTTGATTTTGACATTCAAATGGGCACCCATCACGGCCGAACGAGCGCACAAAGCACCCACACCGGCATCGGTGACAGAGTTCGGATTGCCGGTCTCAGCCATGGCACGGACAACCTCGAAAGCCTTGAAGGCGACCTTCATCGTGCGGAAAGGCACCTGAGTGGCATACTTAGTGGCCTCTTGGATGGCGGCACTGCGGGCAGCCTTCTCTTCATCGGTCTTCTTCGGCAGACCAAAGGCATCCATGATCTTATTGAAGGCGTTGGTGTCCTCATCAACGAGTTCAAGCAGCTCGTCCTTGATGGCCTGACCCTTGACAGCCCAGTTGGAGAATTCCTCCCAGCGCTCGTCCCAGCCCGGCTTGTGCGACGACAGGTTGGCGACCATCGTGGCCAACGAGGCACCAAGGGCACCCATATAGGCCGAGATAGAGCCACCACCAGGAGCGGGACTCTCGCTAGCGGTCTCGTTGGCAAAACCCGTGCAGGTCATGTCGACGAGTTTCTTCTGGTTGTGGTCTTCGATAAGGTATTCGATGACCTTTTCCTTCGGGTCGAAGGGCTTCAGGTCGTCGAGGCCCATCGACTTGATGGCGATCTTCATGATTTCCTCTTCACTCACGCCGAGGCTGCGTTGCTGCTTGGCGAGATAGAACCTGCCAGCGTCCATCAGCACCTTCTTGGGCACGAGGCCGACGATTTCGCAGCCAGTGACACGCACGCCACGGGCTGCGGCCTTGGCGCAGACCTCCTCGAAGCAGACGTGGACGGGCGACACGCTGATGTTGGTGATGTTCATCGACACCTGAGCGATGCCGTAGTCCTCAATGAACCAGCCGATGGCCTTGGTTGCCTTCAGCGTACCCGGAATCATAATCGGTTTGCCATTTTCGTCCTTCATCGGCTTGCCAGTCACCTTGCCGCCTTCGCGCATCGGGCGACCCTTTTCGCGCACATCGAAAGCGATGGCGTTGGCGCGACGCGTCGAAGTGGTGTTGAGGTTATAGTTGATGGCCACGAGGAAGTCGCGGGCACCCACTTGGGTGGCACCCGTGTGGGCAACGTGTTCGTTCCATTCGTTGGGACCGAAATCGGGCTTCCACTGCTCCGTGCCGAGGCGCGAGGCCAAGGATTCATATTCACCCGTGCGGCAATAAGCGAGGTTGCGGCGTTCCTTGATATAGGCGGCCTCTTCGTAGCAGTAAATCGGGATGTTCAGTTCGTCGCCGAGGCGTTTGCCCAATTTGTGGGCATACTCGACCACCTCTTCCATCGTGATGTTGCTCACGGGGATGAGGGGGCACACGTCGGTGGCGCCTTGACGCGGGTGGGCGCCGTGGTGCTGGCTCATGTCGATGAGTTCGGCAGCTTTCTTCACCACGCGGTAGGCGGCTTCCAGCACAGGCTCAGGCTCGCCCACGAAGGTGATGACGGTGCGGTTGGTGGTCATACCGGGATCCAAGTCCAGCAGTTTGACACCTTCCACTTTCTCGATTTCAGCGGTCACTTGGTCAATGATATTCTTGTCGCGGCCTTCGCTGATATTCGGCACGCATTCGATGAGTTGTTTCATTATTGTAATGTTTAATTGTTGATCGTTTAATTGTTTAATTGTTTGTTGAAACGAGACGCTAGACTGGGTAGCTCTACTTTAACGTCTTTAATCCTCATGGCGGAGGAACATCCGCCATCTCCTGCGCGGGAGGGTGTCCCTATCGCTTAGGAGATTGCGGGTCTGCGCCCGCAATGACGGCAAGAGGTTTGTAGTAGTGATAATAGCACTAATCCCTCAACCATTTCGCGGCGGCAAAGGTACGGCTTTTTTCGATACGAAATGGAAATAGAAATTATTCTTGTGTGTCCTCTAACTTGAAATGGATCGGGATTTGGAAAGAAACTCTAACAGGTTCACCTTCGTGCATTCCAGGTTTCCATTTAGGCATGGATTCCACTACACGCATAGCCTCTGCATCGAGTTCACTATCAACACTCCGTAAGTTTCTTACATTGGAAATACTACCATCTTTTTCAATAATAAACCCGATAAAGACGCGTCCTTGAATGCCTTTTTCTTTTGCTGCTTGAGGATAATGAATATTTTTGGAAATGAATTCCACTATTTTGGCCTCACCCCCAGGAAACTCTGGCATTTGCTCAACAAGCTGATAGACTTCACCACCAATAATGTCTTCATCCTCAATTCCTCCCACAATTTCAAGTAACTCAAGCTTTTCGCAAGCAGTTTTCTTTTCTTCTGCTTTCATTGTATCAGGCACCGGCGCCATCACATCGCCTTCTAGCAAGACAGGCTCCTCAACACTATCATTACTAATCGTATCAGCGGCAACAATAGTATCCCTTGGATGCTCCATCATTCCATTCGGGGTCGGTGCCAACGGGCCACAACCCGCTGCGGTAATGGCAGTTCCAATGGTCATTCCGGCAAAGATGGCCGCCTTGCCCAAGCGCTGGCGTTTTTCCAGTTCGCGCTCCAAATAGCGAACCTCTGCCTCGCATTTCGGGCAAGTGCCGAGGCAGTCGCCTTGGTAGGTACATTCCTCGATGACCAACTTAATGTCGTTCTCTGCCGCAATCTGCTTGCGGATTTCCTTCAGGATTTTGCAGGTTTGTTTGCCTTTGGCCATAATTACTCTATTATTTGTTTCCTAACTCAAATTTAACCGGGAACATCCACGAAACACGTATCGGTTTGCCCCCCTGCATGCCTGGTTTCCATTTCGGCATTTTCCTCACTACATCCATCGCTGCCTCATCGCAACCGTAGCCAATCCCTCTCAGCAACTTGATGCTTGACACACTACCATCTTTCTCAACAACAAAACCGACAAAAACCCTGCCTTCAATTCCCGCATCTATCGCTTCTTGAGGATACACAAGATTGGCATTTATGAAAGCGGACATGGCCTCAAAGCCACCAGGATACTCCGGCATTTTTTCAACGATAAATATCAACTCTTGGCCATCAGGGGATGCAGGTGCTTCCTCAACACTACTCACTATTTCTTGTTTGAGCTTTTTGTTTTCGCAATCGAAGCAAAAATGCACAGGGACTATATAGGGATAGCTGATGGCTTTGCCCCGTTGCATGGCGGGCATCCACTTGGGCATGTCCTTAAAGACCTCCAGAGCCGCTTCGTCGCAGCCATAGCCCAAGCCCCTAATCAACTTAAAACAATCCAAGCTGCCGTCTTCCATCACGACAAACCCGACAAACACTCTTCCCGTGATATCTCCTTCTACCGCAAGTGGAGGATACTTCAAATGATCAGAGATGTAATCCTTTAAGGCTGTCTCTCCACCTGGGAAACTCGGCATGTACTCTGGGACACCCAAATGGACATGTCCATTCTCAAGCCACCAAAAATCACAATCAATGGTGTCTGTCGTTTGTGCCGAAGAGCACAAAGCGAAAAGAATCAGTATCATTCCAAATGCGATTTTCTTCATCATTGCGACCATTTTAATGTGTAATCATCGGAAAATGCAGTTTCTGCACGCATTGGCAGGCGAACGGAAACTTCTTTTCCGACTTCATTTCCCAAATAGCAGGCTTCCATTCCATGAACTTGAACAGCGCCGCAACTTGAGCATCCAATTGCTCATTGACACCTTTTATTATTTCAATGTGCGACAATTTGCCATTGGGTTCCACCGTGAAGGCCACTTCCATGTCGCCGTAAGCGTTACCATCGGCATTCTTGCCCAAGTTTTGGGAGATGAATCCCAAAAGATCCGATTCGCCACCCTCAAATTGTGGGACATAGAAGGTCAATGAATTGTTGATTAATACATTAACATAATCATCAGTATCGACATTTTCTATCCGATCGGGAGATTCCAAATCAAATCCCACCACAGAAAGGTTCCTCATCCCTGAGAAATCAAACATATCCATTACCGTTCTATATCTTTTTGGATCAACATGATAGCATGAAGTCATCGGAATCTTACCCATCAGCATCACATCCGACTGCTGAATCTTAGGTACCACATATCCATCCAATATGTCTACTATACTATCGTTCCGTGAAGGAATCGTATCCGGCGTCTGCGCCAAGACCACTTGGCTTGCGCCCAGCAAACCAACGGAAAGCCCTACCACAACTGCAGCCTTGCCCAACCGTTGCCGTTTCTCAAGTTCATGCTCCAGATAGCGCACCTCGGCCTCGCATTTCGGGCAGGTGCCGAGGCAGTCGCCTTGGTAGGTACATTCCTCGATGACCAACTTAATGTCGTTCTCCGCCGCAATCTGCTTGCGGATTTCCTTCAGGATTTTGCAGGTTTGTTTTCCTCTTGCCATGATATTAGTTTTTTAGGTTAACGCGGCAAAAATACGAATTATTTTATACAAAACAAGGTTTGAAGTGATTTTTTCCTTCACCTTATTATATATTGGAACTCGTCAATGCTCATCACGCCCATCTTTTCAAGACGTTCTTTGCTTCGCTCAACATTCTCATCAGTGTTGAAGTCGGGGATATGGGGCACTCGCACCATGATACGGTTCGGGTCGCCATGCTGCAAGAGCCATTGCAAATTGCTCATCACCAAAGCATTGTCCTTCCCCGTGTAGGCTTTGTAAATCTCAGGATTCATGTCCTTGATGTCGACGATATAACCATCCAATACAGCATCAAGCGTTTTCACATTTTCAAACGGCACATTGAGGCTGGTTTCGGCCAAAAGTTGCCATTGCGAGCCACAAAGCTCACGAAACTCCTTGATGAATTCGACTTGCAACAATGGCTCTCCCCCACCAAAAGTGACGCCTCCATGCGTGGCCAAGAAATACAGCTGGTCAATTTTCACCTCCTCATAAAGCAACTCGGGTGTGTAGTCTCGGCCTTTGTCCATGTCCCACGAAGCCTTGTTGAGGCAATACTTGCAACGCAAAGGGCAGCCATTGAACGCCACCAAAGTGGTGACGCCCTCGCCGTCAACGGTCAAGCGGTGACGGCTGATGCCGAAGATTTTTGCGGTGGTCATTCCAAATACTCAGGCATTCCCGACTCATCGATATAACATCTCTCAGGCAAGAAAAGGTTGAAAACGATACCCACCTGGGCATTGAATCGACTAGCATTCATTGGCTTGAAAAGTCCAAACAAGTTGTTGGTGGTCAGGTAAATATTGCAGGTCTCAATCATGGCTGAGATTCCGAAGCCGATGTTATCGTAGCTATGGGGCATCATCGTGTAGGTGGCACATACATTGAGGTTGTCGTAGAAGGAACCGCAATATGCCACAGTGAGAGCAGGACGAAAACCGCTACCCAAGAAACAGCCTTGCACTTGGGCGCTGAAACGGTTTTGGTCATCAAGGTCATAATTACCACGCAACAAGAAATTGGTATTGAGGTCAGTATTGTATTTCTCCAAGGGGGAAAACTCCAATTGGAAATACTGCCGCAAAGTATCCAAAAACTGTTCACGATACGATTCATCCGAGGAAATCAGCTGTATCTGTTCCCAATCCAGGCCGCTGAAAAGGAAACTTCCGTTGTCATAGAATTGCCCGACATCGTTCAACTGGCTCGTCATGGTGATGTTGTTCTTTCCCCAATGGATAAAGCCCAAGTCTTGAATGGCAGCCACTACGCTAAACTCCTCATCATAATGATATTCGGCAGCCAAGTCGATTCCAAAACCAGGGTTGCGAAACAGCTCGCCCATACTGAAAGGACCATTCCCCATCAGCTTCCCTGTTTCATCAATGTAAACCGCGTTGGGCATGGCAGCCTTCACAAGGGCATGTTCCTTCAATCGGAGTGCGTAAGTATCAGGATCGGTATAAAGCTCTGCGTTGAAAACATCAGTCTTCACATCCACCACACCGAAAAGCAACTTGGCCTTGCCGCCCACCGACAGCTGTTCCGTGACATTCATCTGATAACCTATCGCCCATTCCTGATAGGCCATCAGGTTGAGGTCCATGTTGACCTTGACGGGATTGTCCTCGCCCACAAAAGCACTATTGCCGTAGCCCAACAATTTGAATAGTCCGTCGCTGTATTTCAAGTCGCCTTGCACCTTCACGCCCCAATTAAAAGTCCATAGGTCTTTGTTGAAGCGCTTGTACAAGGTGAACAAATCCCAATTGGCTTGGACACCCAAAAAGTTGTTCTCTTTCAAGCTGTTGGCAAACTGTCTAAGATTGACTATCGAGGGACGGTTTTGCGCGTCAAACTCAAAAAGGTTATCGTAACGCAATGTGGTGTTCTCCACATCAAGGCCGATATTGCCGATGACAAGCGACATCACGCTTTGGTAAGGCAAATCGGTGGCCGGATTGGCATTCATTTGATACGGGTTGAGCCGCATGAAATCGACGGGCGACACCTGTTGGGCATGACCAGAAGCCAAAACGAAGGTCAAGGCTAATGCGGTCAGGATTCTATATGTTTTTTTCTTTGTCACTCTTTTAAAATTCAACAACACCATTGTATTTCACTCTTGCTTTAATAAACACTCCCAATTGTTGATCTCCTTTTAGACACACATTGTGGGCATCAGTATCGATTTCATAAATCGAAATCAACCCGTTGGAATGATTAAGATATTCCACTATTTCACCCGTCACTTCCAATGTCAATTCGGTCGTCACAGGTTTTCCGTCATACGACGCGCAAATCAGCTTGTCTTTGGCGACCAAAGTATCCGTAATACGCCCTGCCTCAAAATCATATGTAAAGAACTGTGCGTTAAAATCCAACGGGACGGTCGAGGTAAAGGTCAATTCCAAGGTCAGCTTTTCAATTTGGTCTGGCGCTTCAAAGTTTAGATTGAGATTGGTTGTGTCGACAAATCGCACATCATTCATGGCAAATGAGAAAGGAATCTCCGCATCAATCATCACATCGATGACACTGGTGTCGGACACAGAAACCATATTAGACATGCCTGAAGGATTCACGATAAAGTTAGAAACGGTATAAACACCCGTCTCATTTGCCGAAATCTTACCGTTTAAACTTCTCTCAAAAACTTGTCCAAAATATGACAAAGGGGGTACGCTGACCGAAACTGGTTGTGGGCCAAAAATGGAGTATGGGGCTTCATCACCCACGATGATCCAAGCCGTGTCCAAATCCAACCGAGCTCCCAAATTGAATGTGTTCCGCTCGTATAGTTTCAACCGTGCACCCTGCACTTGCAACGATCCCGAAGCATTGCCAGGGAACAAGTTCATGGTCGTGTCAAGGACATTCCTCGACTCGTATGAATCGACAAAACCACTCATCTCCTTGATGGCCAGTTCACTACCTTTCACATCCACCTCAAAAAACAGTTCTTGAGCCGGCAAACTCTGCAACCTGACATACACATCATAGCCCAATTGAAGGGTATTCGCTGTATCCGTTTCATAGTGCAATCCGTCAAGGTCGAACTGAATGTCATTTGAATTTAAGTCGAAATCAAGCTCCAAGTCTCGACCTCCTTCATCTGTGATATCGGAAGAGTGGATCACCAGACGTTGAAGCAAGCCAACATTGGATTTGACATCAAAATCAAAATGACCGGTTTCCATTTCGGCTTCCACCACATGGATATTGTCTGACTCAAACACAATCGTATGCTCGAAATGGAACATCGTGTCGAAAGCTTGAGGCAAAATAATTGGGAATGGATTCTCAAAAGAAAAACGCTCGTTATACTCCAAATCCTTAAATCTCAACATGCTATCTCCATCCACCACACCAAGGTCCTCAAAATGGAAACCGTAAGTAAGTATTCCGTCTTCCGAACAGGTAATCATACTGTCGATATTGAACTGCTGCATCAATTCCGACACAGTGAACGAACCCGAACCGATGGGCAGCAAAATCTCGCCCTCGGCGTTCACACCATGCACATTGTTCACGTCAAAATGATCTTTTTTGCACGAAGCAAAAAGGCAGGCAAACAGACCTAACAACAACGCTATTCTATGAATTCTCATCATACGAGTTTACCATTCAAAATCATCTTCGCAACCTTGTTAGCGCCATAATAATAAGGCATAAATTCCAACTGCGTCATCGGTTGGGTGATGATAAGGTTGGCGAGCTTTCCCTTGGTGATGCTTCCCACCTCATCGCTCACGCCCATGGCATAAGCCGTGTTGAGTGTAGTGGCGTTGAGCGCCTCTTCAGGGGTTAGACGGTAGCGGATGCAAGCCATTGACAAAATGAGTTGCATGTTGCCCGACGGCGAAGTGCCTGGGTTGAAGTCGGAGGCCATGGCCACTGGCAGACCAGCGTTAATCATCTTGCGCGCCGGTGAGAGCGGCAGGTTGAGGAAGAAAGCGCAGCCCGGCAACACGGTCGGCATGGTCTCGGTGTCTTTCAGGCACTCAATCTCGGCGTCACCCATCTGTTCGAGGTGGTCGACGGAGATGGCACCATATTTCACGCCCACTTGCACACCGCCCGAGATGGCCATCTCGTTGGCATGGATCTTCGGCCGCATGCCATATTTGATACCCGCCATGAGGATGCGTTCAGTGTCCTCGACAGTGAAGAATCCCTGGTCACAGAACACATCAATGAAGTCAGCCAAGTCCTCAGCAGCCACGAGCGGAATCATCTCGTTGATTACGAGGTCTACATAATCCTCTTGGTGGCCACGATATTCCATCGGGATGCCATGCGCACCGAGGAAATTCGACTTGATGGTCAAGGGCGAATTCTCCTTCAGGCGGCGGATGACACGGAGCAGCTTCAGCTCACTTTCGGTGGTGAGGCCGTAGCCGCTCTTGATTTCGATGGCTCCCGTACCCATACGCATCACCTCGTCGAGGCGCTGCCGGGCCATATCGTAAAGCTCATCCTCCGATGCCGCTGCCGTCGCCTTGGCCGAGTTGAGGATGCCTCCTCCCCTCTTGGCGATTTCCTCGTAGCTGAGGCCACGGATCTTGTCCACAAACTCCAGCTCGCGTGAGTTGGCATAGACCAGATGGGTGTGCGAGTCGCAAAAAGCCGGCATCACCACACTGCCTTTCACATCGTAAACACGATGGTTTTCAGCGAGATACTCACGGCAAGCCTCTGAGTCCATTGGACCGTAGTCGGCGATTTTCTTCCCTTTGATAAACAAGAAAGCGTTCTTGATCCTTCCTGTTTCGGCCATTTCCTTGCCGCGTTTCAGCAGTCGGCCCTGTTCCTCGACGCCGACCAACTCTTTGATATTGACAATAAGCATGGTAAATGAATTTTTTGCAAAAATACAGAAAAAAAGGCCATTTGCACGATTTTTGCTATTTTTGCCTCGAAAAATCGAAACACAATGAGAAAAATCGTCCTTATCGCCATGGTTATCCTTGCCACCGCCTGTTCGGCCAACGCGCAAGAGAAAAAAGAAGAATCAAAAGTAAAGCATCTGACTTACAATGAATTCCTGAATAAGGTTTGGAATTTTGAGAAAAACCCGAACACCTTTAGCTACAAGGGCAAACTGCCCGCTATCGTCGACTTCTATGCGGACTGGTGCGGTCCCTGCCGCCGTGTGGCGCCCATCATGGAAAAACTGGCCGAAGAATATGACGGCAAGCTGTTGGTTTACAAAGTCAACACCGACCAAGAGCGGAATTTGTCAGCCGCTTTCAATGTGAAAAGCATCCCCATGGTGCTCTTCATTCCCATGGAAGGACAGCCGATGATGCAAGTCGGGGCTTTGCCCGAAGAGGGTTACAGAAAGGTCATCGAGGAGCAACTGCTCAAATGATGTCGATTTGAAGCCATGAAGAAAGCCGTCATTTTTTGCATGCTACTCATCTTGGCAAGCGCGACTGCTTGTTTTCATGAAAAGGATTCAAAGATCCAATCCATCACTTACGACGAGTTTTTCAAGAAGATTTGGGATGCAGAGAAGCATCCCGATTCTTTTGTCTTCGAGGGGAACACGGCAGTCATCGTTGATTTTTATGCCAATTGGTGCGGTCCTTGCCAACAATTGTTCCCCATCTTGGAGAAGTTGGCCAACGAATACGAAGGGGAACTCGTCGTGTACAAAGTCAACAAAGAGGTTGAGGAAAATCTGGCTTCCGCCTTTAAAGTACAAGGCCTTCCCGCCTTGCTCCTCATACCCAAGAGCGGCCACCCCTTAAGAATGTATAACGGCCTTCCAAGCGAAGAAAAATTAAGGACAATCATAGAAGAGCAACTGCTCGACATGCCAAAGCAACAGTAATGGTTCTTTTCACTACAGCCTACTTTCCCAGCATCAGCTATGTGGCCCGTTTCCTGAACGAAGACGAGCCCGTCATTGAGATATGGGAGACTTATCACAAGCAGACTTACCGCAACCGCTGCCGCGTGATGACGGCCAATGGCGTGGAAAGCCTGAGTGTGCCCGTAGTGAAAGTGAATGGCAACCACACCATGACCAAGGACATGGCCATCAGCCCCATCGAGCCGTGGCAGCACATCCACAGCCGCTGTTTGGAATCCGCTTACAAGGCTGCACCTTATTTCGACCATTATTATGACTACTTGCGGCCAATTTTTGAAAGCCATTTCGAGCGCCTCATCGACTTGAATGATGCTGCCTTACAGGCGGTGTTGAAGATGCTGAAAGTGAAGAAAGAAATCGTCCACACGACGGATTATGTCCGCGAGGCCGAGAACGACCTGCGCGAGTCATTCAGCCCGAAGAGGAACAACGAAAACACTTCTTTTCCAGAGTATTACCAAGTTTTCGGCACCAAGTTCCCTTTTGCGCCTGATTTGAGCGTTTTGGATTTGATATTTAACGAGGGGCCGGAGGCGGTGGAGTATTTGAGGAAACTTTAATCCCTGGATTGCTTCGTGCCTCGCAATGACGCAAAGCGCGTCCGGCGCAAAGCGTTGCAAGTCTTGTTGTCGCTTCTCGTCTTTGCGAGGAGAAACGACGAAGCAATCCAGAAAAACAATTAGAACAAGAATTTTGAGACGAGTTCTTTGAGATACTCATTAGGCAGATTGGCCACTCCTTTGAGGCTAATCTCCTCATGCTCAGCCGTCTTCTTGCGAATAACATACTTACGCTCTTTTCCGTCGATAGAGGCAAGAAGATGAAAATTACCTTTGAATTGCTGCTCTATGCGAGCATTTTCAATCCGGTGTCCATCGATCTCAAAGCAACTGCTTTCAGGCTTTGTAAGAGAAAGTCCCCAAGACGCAAGGTTCCCATTAAGTGTGTTCTCGACTGCCGCAATCCATTGCTCTTTCACGCCATTTCGCTCGGCAAGCATGCGAAACTCCAAAACGGCTTTGCCTACCTCGTCAATGATGCTCTCCGCTTTACGTATGCCGTTTTCGACAGCCAATGCCATCACATCATCAAGGGTGATGCCGTCGTACTTTCCACGAATCATCAAGCAATGTCGTGTTTCGGGAAGGAATCCGCCCGTGTTGAAGATGTAGGTCAAGTCGTAGGCAGGTGTAAGTTTCCAGCGATCTTGCTCGTCCATAAGGAAGGAGAAGTTCTTGTTGTGGTCATCGGTGTTGTTGGCCAAGATATTGAAGACCATACGACGGAAAACCTCTTCACTGTCGCGTTCGGAGAGTCGCATTTTCCGACAAACCCAAAGCAAACGCTCGTAACTATCGGCTTCAGGATAGAGTGCAGCCAAGGTCTGCATATGGAATTTTTTCTCCCCTTCCCTATCAAAACGCTTAGTGACAAAATGCTTGTCGCCCTCAACATCCATCAACCAACATGGCATCATCCGAATTCCAGCCTTTTTTGCCATCTCATAGTAGGTCATTTCGAGTTCCGCTGCAGAGCGTTCCTTAATGCCAAATTTTAGGATACAATACTCATACCCACTCAAGCCCCCAATTTGACCGCTTCGAATCTCGCCAGTCTCACGGTTAATGGCGATGATGGCCTTGGGCTGTCTTCCGCCTGCTGAGGTACCGACCGCCATCAAGGCTTGCATAGTGAGCGACTGTTCAGGGGCTATGCGAACACTCTCGCGCTGCGTATAGATTTGCTCAGCCAAGTCAATCAAGGCCTTCAACTTAATGTCTTCCGCGGGATTGAAGTCGTAGGTTTCAGGGAAAAATTCCAGCGCGCCCATGGCACGTTTCCCAATGAAAGCGAGTTTGTCCAAAGATGTGATTTCGCCTGATTTGATGCCTTGTTGCAATCGCCATTGCTCAAACAGGGCATTGCCCCAAGCGTCGGGTAACGAGTCAGCCAGAAACGGCGGCAGTTTCTGATACATCTTCTCCGAAGCCCCAAATATCGGACGTAAGTTCTGTGGCAGTTTGATGGAGGCATCCAAAGGCGATATGTCAAGTCCTGATTCAATCCATTCTCGGTTATACTCGAAATAAGGAAGTCTACGGTGCGGCTCAATACACAACCTCCCAACTTCCCGTCCCCATAGCATTACTTTTAGTATTTTTGTCGTCATAGTGTTTTGGTTTTAGGGGGTTGTTTTGATGAAGCATGTCTGACACGCTGCGCTTTTCTCCCGTCTTCTTTCATCAGATAAGGCGATTCTGGCAATTCGGGCATCAATTCGTCAAGACTGTTGATACAGCCGATGGCTTTCAGCAGCAAAAGAAAGGTGCTGAGCGACATATTGGGCACCAACCCATTCTCAAACTTATGGATGGTATTGATGGTCAGCCCCGACTGCTCCGCCACATCCTTTTGGGTCATGCGAGAACGCATACGATAGTCCTTGAAACGCACCCCGAGGAGTTGCACCAACTCCGGTATTGAATATTCGTAATAGTCTGCCATGGTTAGCATTCTTAAATTATCCAATTGAATGATTTAATACAAAAAATTATATCTTAATTCATTCTATAGTTGTATTTAATTGCGCAAAAATACAAATTATTTTTGAAAGACAAACAATTTTTGCATTTTTTTCACACCATTATCGTTGGATTCCCTTCGGGAATGGCGAGGATCCGTTGTGTGTTCCCCGCGGCGGCAAGATACGCCAACAACCCGTGAGGGACCAAAGCCGCCGCATTACAACTTAAACACCAGCTCCATTCCCATAGGGAATCTCTATTTCACTTCACCTCAATCTTTCGTTCGGTCGGATTTGTAATCCGACCGTATTGAATCAATGGATTTGCAATCCGCATCGTATTGCTTATTAACGGATTGCAAATCCGCCTGAACCTATGGTTTCACTTCACACGAATCTCAAACCCCGACCAGTCCTTGCTCTCGGTCAACAACTCGTAGTAATGGCAGATGTTCTCCTCGGTGATTTTCTCACCATTGACCGAAATGATTTGGTCGCCGACCTTATACTTCTCGTTGCCGTCGATGAGACGGTTCAAAATCTTCAATGTTCCATCGGCAGTAGAAACACGGTAGGCAGGTGCCTCGAAAGGCTTGACGACATCGGTTGAATGAGGCCTGGCATACATCTTTAGATTTCCGCCCCGAGTCGAGATAATCCAATCGTATTTCGAAATCGCCCTGAGGCCCATGTTGTTACTTGACACAGATTTCACATATAAGACCTCAGTTTCCTTGTCGGCACCAGCCAGACTGAGACGCTCTTGATTTGCCCACACAAATGTCTGCTTGTCGGTATACCCTCCAACGGCTTGTCCGTAAGAACCTTCAAAAATGTAATCCTCCTCCCGAGGGCTGTCAATCCGTTCCTCATCCTGCAGCAAAAAAGCAGCGGCGCCATTGCCTGTGTCAAAGATGCATTCATATTCTACACCGTTGATTCGTGGATAAACCCACAAAACATTCATCTTATACTCACATTTGATGGGAATAAACTCAGTCGTGTCAATAATTAAGGAATCAGGTAGTTCATACATCAAATTGTTTGTAAAATCAATCTTATAGCGAATCAAGTTAAGACCTTGGAAACCAATGATATTACGCAGCGACAAAGATGACTCCTTTTGACAAATGGGTGGCTCCGGGCCTAAATTGGCCACACCTACTCCATCCGCCACCACCATATCCGTTTTTATTGTCACTGGCAAAGTCGTCACTTTTACCTTTGACTTTTTGTCGGCCCCAGAAATCCTGTGGTTATAAAACTTCATCCCTTCAGGTTTGGTGCTTGGGGTGTACATGAGCAGAGCAAACGAATTGACACCTGAATCATACATCACCGTGTCCAAATTACCGTTGATTTCGGCCTTGAGCAACATTTGGTTTTTCTTGTTGACAACAAAACGGATGGTGTCACACGCCGAGTTGACACTAAAACTTTGAATGTCATTAACGATTTTAGCGGTGTGAATCAACAGTCCAACCGTTCCGCATGATGTCATGGCCATCACCATCGAAAGCATGACCATATATTTCAGTAATTTATTCATAGCTATTCTACTTACTTTTCAGGATAGGCTATCCTCACATGATAAATGCTCATCAGCTTCTTTTTCAAAACCTTGCGAGCAGTTTCTATATCGTGCAAAGTAAGGTCAGTGTTAAGGAACTGTCCCGCCTCCATCTGCTTGTTGATGATGTTGTCGACCAAGTCACTGATTTTCTTCTCGTCGGGGTCCTTCAGGCTGTGCGAGGCGGCCTCAATCGAGTCGGCCATCATCAAAACTGCTGTTTCGCGTGAGAACGGGGCCGGACCATGATAGGTAAATGGCGTCGGGTCAATCTCCTCATCGGGATGGGCTTTTTGTTCATTGATGTAGAAATAGTCGGTGCGACGCGTGCCGTGATGGGTGCGGATGAAGTCGATGATGCGCTCGGGCACATGCGCCTTGTGCGCCATCTCGATGCCGTCGGTCACGTGCGAGATGATGATTTCGGCACTTTCAATATTAGAAAGGTCATTATGCGGGCTGTAGGCACCGTGTTGGTTCTCGGTGAAATACATCGGGTTCTTGATCTTTCCGATGTCATGATACAAAGCACCCGTACGAGCCAATTGGGTATCGCCGCCAATCTCAAACAAGACTTCCTCACAGAGGTTGGCCACTTGGATGGAATGCTGGAAAGTGCCTGGTGCAGTAGCGGCCAACTCGCGCAGCAAAGGTGTGTTGGTATTGCTCAGTTCCATCAACGAGAGCGAGGTGGTCACACCAAAGATACGCTCAAACATAAGGATGAGCGGTTGCGCCAAAAGGGTGAACAGCGCATTCAGCAGCAGCAAAAGCACCACCGACCAATCGATTTCGGAAGTTGACAGGAAAGTGAAAGCAAGATATACCAACAGATAGCCCACAAACACGAACAACGCCGCCTGGATAAAACGGTGGTGCGTGCGGGTGTTCGACATACCGAACACCGTGACCACCGTGGCAACCAATTGCATGAAGATGAACTGGAAGGGATTGGGCACCACGAGCGAAATCAGCATCACGGCGAAGACCTGAGTGGAAAAAGCCAAGCGCAGGTTGAAAAACGAGCCCACCATGATGGCCAAAAGGCAAACAGGCATCATGTAGACCAGCCCCGGTACGAACTTGACCAATATGTAGGAAGGGATAACGATCATCAGCATGAGCGTCAGCAGCAAGACAATGTTCTTCAGCTGAGAAAACACCTTCTTATGTAGTTTGTTGCCATACAAACCCATCAACATAAAGACCAAAGCTACTAGGAAAATCTGGCTCAGCAACACCCGCAGCGACTCGTCGCTCGACATGGAACGCGAAGTGTATTCGCGCTGCAACGAATTCAGCTTATTGTAGATATTGTCATCGACCAACTCACCTTCCGAGACGATAGCTTGGTCCTTCTGCACCATACCGTAGGTGAGCGAAACCGCCGCCACCGCCTTGTCCACTTCCTTCTTGGTGAGTTCGGCGCTATAAAACACATTTTGGCGCAAAGCTCCGTTCAAAAGTTCGGAGAGCAGCTTTTTATCAATCTGTTTATCCGCGCTTTCCAACATTTCCGAAACGGCTTCTGTGGCACTATTCATATTATAAAGCTCTCCGTAACGGACACTGCGCATCACCTTGTTGCGAATGACATTCACCTCAGAGCTCGACTCCAAATTCGTAGTCGCATTGTCGTAGGCCACCACGCCCTGCTCCTCGATCGAATCGAACACATTGAAGAGGCAATCCAGGTTGAGGTCACGGTCAAGATGCAAGGAGGGATCCCATCGTGATTCGAAGTTGACAAACAGGAGATTACGCGAGGCGACCATTTCATCGTCGTTGAAGACGAAAATAGGCTTCACCTTGGCTTTCGCAGCTTCCGTTTCCGCGTTTAGGGTCTCAAAATCCTTGTAAATCGGGAAATCGAAAGGGGCATATAATGTCTCGTGCTGCCATGGCTTTGAAAGCTGATACTCGTACTTGAACTTCCCCGTGCGCGGCATCTGCCAACATACCAACACGATGGCTATCAAGAACACAAGAACCTTACCAATACTATAATAGCTATGCCTAATTCTATTGAAAAAATCCTTTATCTTACTCATAATCAAATGTTTATTCATCAGCTTCACTGATTAAACCGAGGGCTAAATTAAGAAAAACTCCAATCATGTGAAAAAAAACGGCGAAAAAAGGCGATTTGCACCGAATAGTTCGCTAATTTAGCGGTCAGAAACAAAACGGCAGAAAAATGACTTACGGTATTTGCAACTTATCCGCCATAGCCTTGCGCAAGGAAGCTCGACACTCATCGGAGATGGTGAGCCAACTACTTTATAATGAAACCTATACGGTTTTGGACAAAACTCAGGAATGGGTACTTGTTCGGAAAGACAACGGCCCTCAAGGCTCAGGGGTCAGCTTTTACGAAGGCTGGATTCAGGCAAAGCAGTTTTATGAAATCAGCGAAGAGGACTACATTGCCATAAAGGGCAAAAAACTTTACCTTATTAATAAGCCTCTTGCGGTATACAAGGACAAATTCTTGACTTTGGGTACGCCTCTCTACGAGCCGCATCCCGATGCCATCGAAATGCCCAAAGAATTTCATCCTGAAATGATGATTGATTATGCCAAACTGCTGCTCGGCGCACCTTATCTTTGGGGTGGCCGTACCGCGATGGGCATCGACTGTTCGGGCTTGGTGCAGATTTGTGCCCGAATGTCGGGGCTCCTCATACCCCGCGATTCATCGCAGCAAGTCAAGGAAGGCGAGTTGGTGTATTTTCTGCAGGAGACGCAGCTTGGCGACCTGGCTTTCTTCGGCGACGAGGACGGTGTCATCACCCATGTAGGCATCATCATGGGCAACGAGCAAATCATCCACTGCTCGGGGCAGGTCCGCATCGATTACCTAGACCAGACGGGAATATTTAACAAGGAGAGGAACGAGCATACGCATCGTTTGCAGGCTATTAAACGACTAGGATGATAAGATTCCCTTCGGGAATGGACAATATCGTGTGTGTTTCCTGCGGCGGCATGTGAAGATAACGATTAGTATGCTTTACTTGCCGCCGCAGGTTAACTAAACAAGCGCCCTCCATTCCCAAAGGGAATCCCACCCACAAAAAGAGAAAAAAAGTTGCGCTAAAGTTTTTCGCAATGAAATTTACTATATTTGCACCGCGTTTAATGACTATAAAACAACTATAAAATTGCAACAAAATGAAAAAGACACTTTTAATTGCATTAACGCTGGCGGCCATCTGCATCCTGCCGTCGTGCAAGAAAGACCCTGCACAAACCAAAGTCGTTTTTGGCGACAGCAAAGGAATAACCGTAACATCTTATGAAGGTATTTCGTTAGTAAATCAATACGGCCATAATTCTTGGGGTTACTATGTCGACCTCAACGATGACGGACAACAAGACGTTCAGTTCTATTCGATGAGTGAAATTATGGAAGGAGGCATCCTCACGGAACTATTTTGCGGAGTAAACACGGCGGTATTGGGCGAGCTTACCAATCAAAAGTTCTCGCTTTTGGCCAATAACGCCAACGACAGTTTCGGATATGACGACGCTTTCATGTGCACCAATGTCACACTACTTAGAAGCGACAATGAATATTTCCCGATGAATGAAGCGAAATACATCGGTTTCAAAATCATCGAAAACGACAAAAGCCGTCTCGGCTGGATGAAAGTCATCCTTCATGAAGATGAAGTCGAACTATTGGAAACTGCTATTCAGAAATAAAAAATTGGTAAAAATGAAGAAATCATTAGTATTTGTAATGTCATTAGCGGCTATCTGCATCATGTCCTCGTGCAGTAAGTTATCCAATTCGAAAACAATAACAATTGGGGACAATAGCGGGATGATGGTAACCACCTACGACAGTACTTTCTTACCATATACCCATACATTCGATGAGGATCTTTATTCTGAGCTGTACAGATGCGGAAATGTCATTGATTTGAATGGCGATGGCGTTGAGGATATCCAAATCGAATCACTCACTGGCGCAGAATATGACAACCATAATTCTGAACTCTTTTCCAAGACTACTATCATGTCGGTGGAATACAATACTTTATTATCATGTGAATACGTATCATATAACATATACTCACATTGCGATACAACCGACATCATTTGGGGAGACACCATTCGCATTTATAAAAATATTATCTACTCATGCGAAAAGACTTCTGAAGATGACTTCTGCCAAGAATTCTCTAGTTGTCAAGCAATTGCATACAACAAAGGGGATAATATTTCAAAAAATGATATTTCCGCACAATTCCCAATACATAATCCTTGTTTAGAAATTAATTACCAACCCACTCATCATTACGATTTTGATCCCTTCCCCATCAATGGCATCATTAATTACTCTACGGTTTATGAAGAATTTGTCTGCTCTAACTTCCCTTTAGATACAGAGAATTATATAGGTTTTAAAATCACTGATAACAATGGGGATGAAAAGCTCGGATGGATAAAATTCATACTTATTTCCCAGCCCGACGGCACTCATCGTCTGAGATTATTGGAAACCGCCATACAGAAATAATAAGAATCTTGAAATTTTAAATCTTCAAATCTTTAAATAACAAATAATGAACAACGCACTTATCACATTTGCGAAGCCGGACAACGAGCCTGTAAAAAGCTACAAGCCAGGCAGTCCGGAGAGAATCGAACTCCAGAAGGAACTCGAAAGACAATCCAACGAAATCGTTGAAATCCCCGCCATCATCAACGGCCAGGAAGTCCGCACGGGCGACATGGGCGAAGTGGTGATGCCTCACGACCACAAACACGTCATCGCTCGCTACCATAAGGTAGGCGAAAAGGAAGTCCGCATGGCCATCGACGCCGCCCAAGCCGCCAAGCACGACTGGGAGAACACGCCTTGGGACGAGCGCGCCGCCATCATGGCACGCATCGCCGAGATGCTGGCCACCAAGTACCGCGCCCGCATCAACGCCGCCACCATGCTCGGCCAATCGAAGAACTGCTTCCAAGCCGAGATCGACAGCGCCTGCGAGACCATCGACTTCTTCCGCTACAACAACCACTACGCCAGCAAGCTCTACGCCGAGCAGCCCGCTTCGGCCAACGACCAGCTGAACCGTACCGAATACCGTCCGCTGGAAGGCTTCGTGTTCGCCATCACGCCTTTCAACTTCACCTCCATCGCCTCCAACCTGAACATGACCCCTGCCTTGATGGGTAACACCACCATCTGGAAACCCTCGACGACTGCCCTGCTGTCGAACTACACCGACATGCGCATCTTCATGGAAGCCGGCCTTCCCGCTGGCGTCGTCAACTTCCTGCCTGGCAAGGGCAGCGTGATCAGCGGCGTGGCCCTGAAGGACAAGAACTTCAACGCCATCCACTTCACCGGCAGCACCGCCACCTTCAAGAGCCTGTGGAAGACCACCGGCCAGAACCTCGACATGTACAAGGCCTATCCTCGTCTCGTGGGTGAGACCGGCGGCAAGGACTTCATCTTCGTCCACAACAGCGCCGACCCGCAAGAGGTGGCCGTGGCCATCGTGCGTGGCGCCTTCGAATACCAAGGCCAGAAGTGCTCCGCTGCCTCGCGTGCCTACATCCCCGTTTCGATGTGGAACGATGTGAAGAACCGCGTGGGCGATATGATGAGCACCATCAAGATGGGCGATGTGAAAGACTTCACCAACTATGTCAATGCCGTCATCGACGAGGCTTCGTTCGACAACTGCAAGGGCTACATCGACCGCGCCAAGGCCAGCAAGGATGCTGAGATCGTCTTCGGTGGCAACTGCGACAAGAGCGTCGGTTACTTCGTGGAGCCTACCGTCATCCTCGCCAAGGTGCCGAACTACGAGAGCATGGTGGAAGAGATCTTCGGACCTATCATCACCATTTATGTCTACGACGACAACAAGTTCGAAGAGATGCTGGACGTTTGCGACCAGAGCTCGCCTTACGCCCTCACCGGTGCCTTCTTCGGCAACTGCCTGAAGGCCCAGAAGATCGCCAACGACAAGCTGCGCCACGCAGCCGGTAACTACTACGTGAACGACAAGCCCACGGGAGCCGTCGTCGGCATGCAGCCTTTCGGTGGCGCCCGCGCCAGCGGCACCAACGACAAGGCCGGTGGTCTGTGGAACCTCATCCGCTGGACCAGCCCCCGCGCCATCAAGAACACCTTCGTTCCTGCTGCCGCTTACGGGTATCCTTTCTTGGCAAAAGACTAAAGTAATACAAATCCAATTGAAAAAGGTGGGGGAAACTCCACCTTTTTCAATTAATATTCCTATCTTTGTCGCCTGAAATTGAATCAACTATGAAAAAAGTACTCTTCATTCTTCTTGCCTTCATGGCAAGCTTTACACTTCAAGCACAAGAATTCCGCTTCAATAACGAACCGAATGGTTTCAGCATCAGCAGCAAAAGCAACAACCGACTGACTTTCAGGCATAACCTTGGTACAGTCACCATTGAAAACGCTGACCGCGATGAAGTGAGTGGACAGGTCATCACCCTTTCGGGAATCTACCTCCCTAATGTGGCGGGTGCTCCCGATTTGCCGAGTAGCAGCACATTCATCGCTATTCCCAATGGGGCGACACCTTCGGTCAAGATGGTCTCATCCAAGACCAAGGTCATCAGCAATGTCGACCTCATCCCTGCAGCCGTGCCTCAACTCGATGACAACAACTCCGTTGCGGTTTACGAGAAAGACATGAACATCTATGGGCGCAATGCTTTTTATCCTGAGAAGCCTTTTCAGATTTCGGAGGTCGACACCATACGCGGTGTGCAAATGGTGCAGGTGGGTGTGATGCCTTTCCAATACAATCCAGTGACCAAAGAGCTCATCGTTTACAGTGACATAGAGCTGCAACTTGACATAAAAGGCGGTGAAGGCACCTATGGTGACCTCCGCTACCGCACCCCTGAATGGGACCAAATACTGCAAGACATCATCCTCAACCGTGATGTGCTGCCCGAGGTGGACTATGGCGAACGTCTCCGCAAACACTACGAAAACCGTGAGACAGGTTGCGAATACATGATCATTACCCCCGACAATGAAGATTTCATTTCGCTGGCCGACAGCATCAAGCAATTCAGAACCGAACAAGGTGTTCCCACAGAGGTCTTCACCGTCTCGCAATGCGGTGGCAACGACCAGACGGCTATCAGGAACTTCATTCGCAACGCCTACAACAACTGGGACATGCCTCCTGCGGCCGTACTCCTCTTAGGCGACCACAACACAGATGGCACGCAAGGCATCGTTTCCTACACCATGAACAACCATCCAGGCGGCGACGGCTACAACCCCTACATATCCGATCACATCTATTCGGTGATGGGCAACAACCACATGCCTCAAATCATCTTAGGTCGTATCACAGGACGCAACTACGAAGAGATGTACCACATGATCAAAAAAGACCTCGACTACGAACGCACACCTCCCACCGACCCCGACTTTTACGACCACCCTATCACTGCCATGGGCTTCCAATTGGAACGTTGGTTCCAACTCTGCTCTGAGGTGGTGTACGGCTTCTTTGAACGCGAACTCGGCAAACACCCCGTCCGCCTAAATGCCATCTATCAAGGCACACCCGGCAGCCGCTGGTCGACCTACGAACACACCAACACCGTGCTTAATTATTTCGGCCCTTCAGGTTGTGGCTATATACCACAAACCATGTCGCACCTCACTGATTGGAGTGCCACAGGCAACTCCGTGAACGAGGCCATCAACAATGGTGCTTTCCTTATCCAACACCGTGACCATGGTGCAGAAGAGGTTTGGGGTGAACCCAGCTATGGCATCGGCTATATCAAGCGATTGACCAACACCAACCTCACTTATGTCATGTCGAACAACTGCCTCACAGGAAGGTTCAACTATGGCGGAACCAACGGTGAAGGCTGCTTCGCCGAGGTGTTCCACCGCCACCAATACGGAGCTTTGGGACTCATTGCCGCCACAGAAGTCTCCTATTCCTTCGTCAACGACATCTATGTTTGGGGTGCGTATGATAATATGTGGCCTGATTTTATGCCCACCTACGGCACACAACATGCAACCAACTTTGTCCATCCTGCCTTCGGCAATGCTGCTGGAAAATTCTTCCTCAAGCAGTCCTCCTGGACCGACAACTATGTCAAAGAAATCACCTATTACCTGTTCCACCAGCACGGCGATGCCTATATGAACCTTTACACCGAAGTGCCGCAAGAACTCAATGTAACTATGTTACCCGTGCTCCCAGCAGGCAATGACCAATATACAATAAAAGCCGACGAAGGCGCCACCATTTGCCTGACTGCCAACGGACAAATCATCGGCTTCGACATTGCCACGGGCAACACGCAACAAATCACCGTCTCGCCGCAAGAAGAAGGTACCATCGTAAAACTCACCATCACTAAACAAGATTGTTTCCGTTACGAGCACCTCATCAAGACGATTTCCTCAGAAGAGCCTTACCTGATTTTCGATGCCATCGAGATCAATGACGAGGACGGCAACAGCAACCAAGCTCCCGACTACAATGAAACCTGCAGTTTCGGTATCAGTCTACATAATGTAGGCTTTTCCACTTTGGAAGGCTTCAATGTTACCCTCTCCTGCAACCATCCTTCCGTTGAAATCACGCAAAACACATTCGCCTACAATAGCATGAACGCCGACGAGACACAAATGCAAAACAACGCGTTCACCGTACACTTTGGCGACGAACTGAACGATCAGGAAAAGGTGAAGTTTTACCTAAGGATGGAAAATGCCACCTACACATTCAACGACAGTTTGATGCTTACCATAAAGGCTCCAAAACTGAAATATGTTGGACTCCGTATCACCAATTTGGATGGCACCGAAACGGATCGTCTAACGAAAGGTCAATCCTCCTATTTAACCTTTGACCTTGAAAACCAAGGAGGTAGCAAATCGATGGAAATCAGCAACAAGTTCAGACTTTTGGCTCCTTTCCTCCATGTCGACGAGAACAGAATTACCATTCCGGCCATCGAAGCAGGAGCCTCGGGACAAGTCACTTTCCTTGCCCATACTGACGAAAACGCTGTTGACGGCATCATTAACTACCAGTTGCAAGCCGAAAGCGGATTCCACACCTATCTGTTGGACAGCCATGTCGACCTAGGCTATGTCTCAGAAGACTTTGAAAACGAGTCTTTAAGCCAAGATATGCAGTGGAACTTAGGCTCAAGCAGCAAAAAATGGACTATCGTTGAAGACGCCTCCGCCATGGGCGGCCATTGCCTGCGTTCGCCAAACATCACTGACAAGGCCTCCGCAAACCTTAACATCGGCTACAAAGCCGATGCCGATGGTATGTTCTCATTCTATCACAAGACTTCAACCGAAGAAAACGACATGCTCATCCTAACCATAAACGGCAAGGAAGTCGCTTCATGGAGTGGCATAGGCGAATGGGAGCGTTCAGAATTTGAGTTGCACGAAGGAACCAATGTCATACGCTTTTCCTTTAAGAAAGACGAAAATGGCAGTGCAGGAGAAGACGCCGTCATGATTGACCATTTATGCTTCCCACCCTTCGCTAAAATGGTACTCTATGCCGGCGATGACACAGAGGCCTGTCCCAACGGCACATTCACTCCCGAAGGGTACATCTACAACCACACGGATTTCACCTGGTCTACCAATGGCGACGGTACTTTCGACGATGCCACTTTGGAACATCCGACCTATACCTTTGGCGAAACCGATAAGGAGAATGGTCAAGTAGAACTCACCCTCACCGGTACTTCAGCATACGATGAAAGCCAGCAGAGCAGCACGGTATCCGTGAGCCTGCTGCCCAATTTGGACCCGAGCTTTAGTCCCGCAACACCTTCCGGCGCAACTGAGGTTGACCTAAGACTGGTCAGCCAAAGCGAATATCTTGGAGAAGAAAGCAACGATGTCGTTTACACCTGGAGCCTTGAACCTTCGACTGCGGGCACCATCACCGGAGACGGTCGCCGTGCCAAAGTGGAATGGGACAATGGCTATCAAGGGCAAGCTAGCATCAGCTACCGCTTTGAGAACCCATGCGGCTCCACTGCGGTTTCGGAACCCATACTCGTCAGAGTGTTCAACTCGACAGGAATTGGTGAACAGGGAATAGCAACCATTGATGTGTATCCCAATCCTGCGAAAGACATGATTCACATCAGGACCTATCAAGACGGCGAAGTTTCGCTGCGTGTCATAGATTTGACAGGAAAAGTAGTATATGAAAACGGCCCTTCGACAAGCTCAGGGGCCGCTGGTATGGGGACCGTAACTATTGCGACTTCCAAGTTCGGAGGTAGAGGCATCTACACGCTCCAAGTCATCCAAAACGATAATGTGAAGAATGTACGACTCGTCGTTATGCCTTGATAGTTGAACAAAAGACCACAAAAAGAAAAATGCGTCAAAAAAAATGGCGCATTTTTTTTGTTTATTTCATTTTAATCTATATTTTTGCCGCATTAAACAAACTTTTTCAGCCATGAAACGCATTTTTACCCTCCTTACCATCATTGTTTCTTTCCACCTTTTGAGCGCTCAAGAGACCTATCGTTTCCGTACCGACATGCCACAAGGTCCCAACATCGAAAGCAGTACAGCCTTTGGACTTTCGCTGCATTACATCCTCAATGAAATCACTGTTGCGGATTATAACCATGGTGATGACAAAGGACAGGAAATCCTCATGAAAGGCAGTTTTGGCTCATTCGCCGAAGGCTTGCCCAACCTTCCTTTTGAGAACCACTACATCGCCGTCCCACATGGCGCGAAGGTCAGCGTCAAAGTTAAGGAAAACGGTTGCCAGACCTTGAACGGCATAGACCTATTGCCTGCTGCAGAAGTCATTTTGAACAATGCTGCGGAACAGCCCAAGTTGCGCAAGGACATGAGCGTCTTCGGCAAGGATGCCAACTTCCCATCCGAAAATGTGACCATCGCTCAGGCTACTCAAATCCGAGGCTTGGATGTTGTAATGCTCAACATCACACCCTTCCGCTACAACCCTGTTAGGAAAACTTTGGAAGTGATTTACGACATGGACATCGAAATCAGCTTTGAAGGCGGCAATGGTCTATTTGGTGATGTACGATACCTCAATCCCGCTTGGGACGGCATCCTCCGCGACTTGGTCATCAATAGCAACATATTGCCCAAGGCGCATTATTACGAGCGTCTCAACGAAGCTATCCAAAATCGGGAAGAAGGATGCGAGTACCTCATCATCACGATTGACGACTCGGCCTTTATGGCTTGGGCCGACACTTTAAAGCAATTTCGCACGAAGCAAGGCATCCTCACCAAAGTTGCCACCACCGCCGATTGCGGTAGCAACGAACCCGAGGACATTCGCAACTATATTCTCAACGCTTATGAAAGTTGGTCCATCCCGCCAGCGGCTGTTTTGCTGTTTGGCGGAAACCATGTCACCAACGCAGAATTCGGCCTCAAACCTTACCTCCTCACCAGCCCACCCAGTTATAATACCTATACTTATCCTACGGACAATCCCTTTGCCGACATGAATGGCGACAGCATCCCCGACTTGGCTATCAGCCGTATGACCGTCTTAAATGCCGATGACTGTCAATTGCAAGTGGAAAAACTGATTGACTACGAACTTAACCCACCCACAGATTCACATTATTACGATCATCCTGTCATCAATTCAGGCTACCAAGACACCAAGTGGTTCGCCATTACTGCACAAGTCACCAACAACTTCCTCCGCGACAAGTTGGGGAAACATCCCGCCAACATCTATATGAAATACTATTATGAAGACGGCGACCCCACACCACCCGACTCCATCTGGTCTGTTGCCCCCAACACAGATGCCGTACTGGATTATTTCGGACAAAACGGGGCGCAATACATTCTTTCGTCAATTGGATACCTCAACGATTGGATTGACATGCGAAACAAATTGCCCTTCCAAAATGCCGTCAACGAAGGGGGATTCTTGACATTCTATAGAGACCATTCCAACCCTGACTGGTGGGGTTGTTCAGACATCCGGCCTGTCGACATCGCATCATATATCAACGAAAGCCCTACTTTTCTTTTTTCTATCGGCTGCTCAACCAACAACTATTGGGATGACTGGTCGTATACTGGCTGCATAGCCGATAGGTTCCTCCATGCGGAGACTGGCGCCATTGGTAGTCTTGGAGCCAACACCGTCACCTATTCCCATTACAACGACATTACCACCTGGGGCATGTTCGACTACCTTTGGCCCGATTACATGCCCACACTAGGCAGCCAGACCGAGCCTGATTTCCCATATCCCTCCTATTCGCTCGTTGCAGGCAAACTATTTCTCCGCCAACAAACCTTCTTACCCTACACAACCGACACAGTGAAAGTGGAAAAAACGCTCAACCTGTTCTCCTATTTGGGCGAGACTTATCTCAGCCTATACACGGAGATGCCGCAACCTTTGGCCATTGATGCCCCTGTCTTCCACACCAACGACCAATGGCAATACACCTTTACAGCAGAAGAAGGCACTACCATTTGTCTGTCGAACAACAACGGAATCATCGCTGTTGTTCGTGCCACAGGAGAAACGCAAAGTCTCATGCTTCCTCAAATGGAAGTTGGAGAACAGTTCACCCTTACCGCTACCAAGAAAAACCGATTCCGCTATGAGAAAACCATCACCATCATTTCATCGGAACATTCATTTGTCTATGCAAAAGCTATCGCTCTCAACGACCAAGACGGCAATGGACAACTTGATTACGGGGAATCCGCCAGCTTCGACCTCCTTTTGCAAAATGCGGGTCTCATCGCCTCGCAAGGTGCCACCATACAACTTCTTTGCGACTCGCCTTATGTCCAGATCCTGCAAAGTATCACTACCTATCCTACCATCGAATCCAATGCAGAATATAGCCTGCACAACACCTTCCAAATTAGGCTGACGCACGATGTGCCCGACCAAACCCATTTGCGCTTCCAAATCCACTTTGATGAAGGCGAAAACACGCACACTGACGCGTTGACAATAGAAGCCAATGCTCCTGTCCTATATATTGAACCTGAGTATAGACCAATGACTGCCGAAGGCGAGCCCTCAACGCATATCGCCACTGAAGGCAAGTCGAAAATTGCCATCACCGTAGTCAACAAAGGTCATTCGGCTGCAAGCTTGCTTCTGGTCAGTTTGGACATCAAAGCCCCATTTGTAGAAATTGAATTTCCGCAGAAGCAACTTGAAAGTTTGGCGCCCAACGAATCTCACAACTTCACTTTTGAACTCAACACAAACCCGAACGACATCACTGGTGCATGGTTGCAGTCGCACTTTAACATTCAACACTTGGAGCACAATGTCTGGCTTGACACCATCGTGCAATATGGCGGTATCTTTGAAAGCTTTGAAACCGACACTTTGAACCAAGCCTACAGCTGGCCACCAGGTCCCAACGGATTTTGGTCATATCATGATAACGCCTATGAAGGGCAACGCTGTCTTAGATTCACTCTTGAAGATCACTATGGGCAATTATATACAGTCACTGCAAGAGCACCCTATCAAGTCAATCATGATTGTAAAACCTCTTTTCGTTACAAAACCGACCGCTCCGATTTTTTCAGTGTTTCTATCAACGGCAAAACCAACTATTTAACAGCCAGCGATACATGGGCTTACATGGAGACCTTAGCCACTGTCAAGCACCAAAGAGTCGTTTGGAGATTGGATTTGACAAACTCTGAACCGATAGGCGACACGCTCATTGCCTATATTGACGATATCTGCTTCCCACCGCCACACACAACCATCGCATTTGCTGGAAGCGAGTTACTTTCATGCGGTGAAAACCCAGTGGAACTTAGTAAAGCTTATGCATACGACTGCAATTCCATTCTATGGGTCACCGACGGCGACGGCCATTTTGACTGCGACACCGTGGCCACCCCATTCTATACGCCCGGAAGCCAAGACATGGAAAATGGAAGCGTCACATTAACCCTTAAGGCATACGGCAACGACACCATCATCAGCACGACTGCAATCCACTTCATGGAGGAAATCAATTTAGGAGAAATCGTTGGCGACAGTGTGGTGAACAAATACGAGCACCCCATCAGCCATTATCGCGTGGACAACCCAGAGGGCTTGAACCTTATTTGGGAGCTCGACCCCGCTAACGCCGGCTATATTTACGGCTTTGGTGATGCCGTTGACATCCTTTGGGACCAGAGCCAAGGCGACATTGAGGCCAATCTTCATGTTTTTACCAACTACGATTGCACCGCACTCGACAAGCACATCAGCCTTATCGGGTATTCCACTCCCGAATGGCATGAAACAAGCTTCGAGCTCTTCCCCAACCCCACCGACGGGAAAGTCAACCTTGTCGTTGGCGAAACTTTGCAAGGCAAGGCAATCATTGAAGTTTATAACCTTTTGGGCGAGCAAATGATAGCTAAAAAGGTCAGCCATTTGCAGAAAGGTGAGACCTATACTCTTGACTTGAGCCATCTCGTTTCAGGGCTGTATATCATTAAAATGAGCACCGAAAACGGGAGCTGTTCAAAGAAAGTGAGCGTCAGGTGACAATTATTGGAAAGTAATTTCTATTTTTGCAGAAAATAACTATGGCCGATAACCTATGGCCTATGGCTCGCTACACCCAAAGATAATGTTTTCTCGCCTTGGGAGAAGCGAGTCATAGGCTTTAGGCCATAAGCCATCGGCCAAACAATTAAACGATTCAACAATCAACAATTCAACAAAATATGATCAGCTACAAAGAATTAGGGCTCGTGAACACCCGTAAAATGTTCGCCAAGGCTGTGGACGGCGGCTATGCCATCCCCGCTTTCAACTTCAACAATATGGAACAGATGCAGGCCATCATCATGGCTGCCGTCGAGACCAAGTCGCCCGTCATCCTGCAAGTGTCGAAAGGCGCCCGTAACTACGCCAACCAGACCCTGCTGCGCTACATGGCCCAAGGTGCCGTGGAATACGCCAAGGAACTCGGCTGCGCCCATCCTGAAATCGTGCTTCACCTCGACCACGGCGACAGCTTCGAGCTATGCAAGTCGTGCATCGACATGGGCTTCTCGTCGGTGATGATCGACGGCTCTGCCCTGCCCTACGATGAGAATGTGGCCCTTACCCGCAAGGTCGTCGACTACGCCCATCAGTATGATGTGACCGTGGAAGGCGAACTCGGCGTGTTGGCCGGCGTGGAAGACGAAGTTGCTGCCGAAGAGAGCCACTACACCAAGCCCGAAGAGGTCATCGACTTCGTAACCAAGACTGGTGTTGACTCGTTGGCCATCAGCATCGGCACCTCGCATGGCGCCTATAAATTTACGCCCGAGCAGTGCACCGTTGACCCCGCCACGGGTCGCCTCGTGCCGCCTCCGTTGGCCTTCGATGTGCTCGAAGCCATTGAGAAGAAACTGCCCGGCTTCCCCATCGTGCTGCACGGCTCTTCGTCGGTGCCGCAAGACGAGGTGGACACCATTAATAAATATGGTGGTGCGCTGAAGGCCGCCGTGGGCATCCCCGAGGAGCAACTGCGCAAGGCCGCCAAGAGCGCCGTCTGCAAGATCAACATCGACAGTGACAGCCGCTTGGCCATGACTGCCGCCATCCGCAAGACCTTCGCCGAGAAACCTGCCGAGTTCGACCCGCGCAAGTACCTCGGCCCCGCCCGCGACAGCATGAAGAAACTCTATGAACACAAGATCATCAATGTCTTGGGCTCAAATGACAAATTAGAACAAGCATAAAGCAACATTTTTAAGCTTGATGAAAAAAGTATCGCAAAAAGCACTATTTTTGCGATACTTTTGTTTATTAATCCAAGAGGACAAACACCTGCCTTTTGCCGTCATAGCGGGCTCGAACTGCTATCTCCCAAGCGAGAAGTTGTCATCTCCGAGCTCGGGAGATTGCGGATGTTCCTCCGCAATGACGGTGTGGCGTTGGAATAGTCCTTCGTGGTGTATATTTCAGAATCAAACTATATAAAAATGAACCTCAATCCTTT
Organism: uncultured Bacteroidales bacterium; assembly: GCA_900317055.1. Taxonomy (GTDB): domain Bacteria; phylum Bacteroidota; class Bacteroidia; order Bacteroidales; family F082; genus Limimorpha. The sequence goes on from ONFF01000016.1 coordinate 34,139, forward strand.
AACCGCCATATCGCCCGTCGATGGGCGTTACCGTTCCAAGACCGTTGAGTTGGACGACTTTTTCAGTGAATTTGCCCTCATCCGCTATCGCGTGATGGTCGAAGTGGAGTATTACATCGCCTTGTGCGAACTGCCCTTGCCGCAACTTGAAAAGTTCAACGGCGACTACGACGACCTCCGCGCCATCTATGAGGAATTCCAAACAGAAGACGCTTTGGAAATCAAAGAGATAGAAAAAGAGACCAACCACGATGTGAAGGCCGTGGAATACTTCCTGAAACGCCGCTTCGACGAACTCGGCCTGACCGAATTCAAGGAGTTCCTGCACTTTGGCCTCACCTCGCAGGACATCAACAACACCGCCGTGCCGCTCTCGATGATGGAGGCGCACAAACTCGTGGTGAAGCCCGCCTTGGAAGATCTCGTCGACAAGCTGAAAGGCATGGCCGAGGAATGGCGCGACATCCCGATGTTGGCCAAGACCCACGGTCAGCCCGCCAGCCCGACGCATCTGGGCAAGGAAATCTACGTCTTCGTGGAGCGACTCAACGACCAGCTGAAGATGCTCAACAGCGTGCCCTTCACGGCCAAGTTCGGCGGTGCCACGGGCAACATGAACGCCCACAAGGTGGCCTACCCCGACATCGACTGGCCCGCCTTTGCGAAAAAGTTCGTGGAGAAGAGCCTGAAACTCAAGCGCCAGCAGACCACCACACAAATCGAGCATTACGACTACATGGCCGCCTACTTCGATGCCCTGCGCCGCGTCAACACCATCCTGATCGACCTCTCGCGCGACATCTGGCTCTATGTCTCGATGGAATACTTCAAGCAGAAGATCAAGGCGGGCGAAGTCGGCTCGTCAGCGATGCCCCACAAGGTGAACCCCATCGACTTCGAGAACGCCGAAGGCAACCTCGGCATGGCCAATGCCATCCTCACCTTCTTGAGCACCAAGCTGCCCATCAGCCGCCTGCAGCGCGACCTCACCGACTCCACCGTCACCCGCAACATCGGCGTGCCGATTGCCCATACTTTGATTGCACTCAAGTCGCTGATGAAGGGTTTGGACAAACTCTTGCTCAATGAAGACAAAATCCGCCAAGACCTGCAACAGAACTACGCCGTGGTGGCCGAAGCCATCCAGACCATCCTCCGCCGCGAGCAGGTGGAAGGTGCTTACGAACTGCTGAAAGGCCTCACCCGCACGAACAAGCATATTGACAAGGCCGCTATCGATGAGTTCATCAAGGGTTTGCCAGTGAGCGAGAAGATCAAAGCGGAATTGGCGGCCATCACGCCGGAAAATTACACGGGATACTCATTCTGAACAATACTGTTAATATGAAAAAGATAGTCGCCGTTCTCATTTTACTATTAGGATTTATTGCCTCCTATGGACAGGAAGCGGATTCTACTATCACTATTATCCCTGATTCCACATACGAAGTCCATACTGATTTCATACATATCATCTATTATATAGTAAGCGACTCTACATCAGAATATTATTATCCGAAATTAGAAAACAAGGTCAAGAACAACAAAGTCAAAATGACTGCTGAAGAATGCTATTACTTGTATTATGGACGATTATTTAAGCCAGGACAAAAAGCGCTACCTATTCTTGCATCAAAAGAAAGGATGGATTTTGAAAGAGCCATAGCCACAGAGAATAAAAAAGCCATCATCAACATAGGCATTCCTCTTTTGGAAAGCAATCCTGTAGACTTGACCGTATTGATGCATGTAGGCATATGCCTAAAAGAAAGAAACGACAAAAGATTTGAAGAGTATGCTTGGCTGTATATGAAACTACTTGAGGCTATTTTTTCCATAGGCAACGGCCAGACTCCAGAGACCGCATTTAAAGTAATCGACATCGAAGACGAACACATCCTAAAAGGTGCGCTCGGCTTTATAGGAGGAACAGAAAGCTTATATGCCCGTGAAGACCTTCCCGGTAGAATCTTCACCGTTTGGAATAGAAACGGACAGAAATTATATTTTGAGGAGTTATGTTTTGAAGACAAAAACGGCCTACAATTAAAATGACAAAACCCAGATTTATGAAGAAGCAGCCCAAGACTTTCTCCCGCGTCCTCACCTACGTCAAGCCCTACTGGGGCAGCATCGTCTTGAATTTGGTCTTCAACCTGATGACCATTTTCTTCTCGTTGTTCTCCTTTGCCTTGGTCGGGCCGTTCCTCACCTTATTATTCAAGGAAGGTGCGGTGGAAGTCATGGCCAAGCCCGAGTTCTCTTTCACCTCCGACTACCTGATGGGCTACCTCAACTGGTTCATGAGCAGCCTTATTGCTAGTGGAGGCAAATACCACGCGCTGGTGTTCATGTGTCTGTTGCTGCTTGCAGCCTTCTTCTTCCGCAACCTCGGTAGATTCTTCGCCTGCTACTTCATGGCCAATGTGCGCGTGGGGGCAGTCCACGACCTGCGCCGCGATGTCTACAACAAAATTCTCATCCTGCCTCTCTCCTTCTACCACAGCCGCCAAAAAGGCGATACATTGGCGCGTATCACCACCGATGTTCAGGAAGTTGAAGTCTCGATTTTGAACTACTTGGAGATGCTCATCAAGGATCCGCTGACCATCCTGTTCTTCTTCCTCTTCATGGTGACTTTAAGCCCAAAATTGACCCTTTTCGTGCTGATTGTCTTGCCATTGGCAGGTCTGATTATCGGCAAGGTTGGTAAAATGCTGAAGAAGGAATCGAAAGAAGGGCAGACTAAACTAGCAGGCATCATCTCCACCGTGGAGGAAACCATTTCCGGTTTGCGAATCATCAAGGCTTTCAACGCCATACGCTATTCCAGCGACAAGTTCGAGGAACAAAACAGCGAATACACCAAGGTGCTGCGTGGCATCCACCGCAAGCGCGACATGAGTTCGCCGATGAGTGAGTTCCTTTCGTCGGCAGTGGTCATCCTTGTGCTATGGTTTGGCGGCAAACTCATCCTCGGAGGCGGCAACCACATCGACGCGGGCAGTTTCATTAGCTACATCGTTGTTTTCTCGCAAATCATCTCCCCTGCCAAGTCGTTCTCGCAAGGCTACTACAACGTGCAGAAAGGCATCGCCTCGGCGGAGAGAATCTTTGAGATTCTCGATGCCGAAGAGGTCATCACCGAGAAAGAGAACGCCATTGAAATCAAAGACTTCAAAGACAGCATTGAATATAAGGATGTGCATTTCAGCTATGGCAAGGACGAGGTCTTGAAGGGTATCGACTTGAAGATTCCAAAGGGGAAATTCGTCGCCCTCGTCGGCGAAAGTGGTGGCGGCAAGTCGACTATGGCCGATCTCCTGCCGCGCTTCTACGATGTGGGTAGCGGCTGCGTTTGCATCGACGGTCACGACATCCGCGACTACAAGATCGGTGACCTGCGCGGCCTGATGGGCGTGGTGTCGCAGGAGACCATCCTCTTTAACGACACCGTGTTCAACAACATCGCCTTTGGCATGAAGAATGTTTCGAAAGAGCAGGTCATCGAAGCGGCCAAGGTTGCCAATGCGCATGAGTTCATCATGGAACTGGAACACGGATACGACACCCGCATCGGTGACCGTGGCATGAACCTTTCTGGTGGCCAGCGCCAACGCTTGAGCATTGCCCGTGCCGTGCTGAAGAACCCGCCCATCCTCATCTTGGACGAAGCCACTTCCTCGTTAGACACCGAGAGCGAAAGATTGGTGCAAGATGCCTTGTCGAAGGTGATGAGCCAGCGCACCTCCATCGTCATTGCCCACCGCCTGTCGACCATCCAATACGCCGACGAAATCGTGGTGTTGCAAAAAGGCCAGATCATTGAGCGCGGCAAGCACGACGATCTCATCGCCCTTGGCGGCGTCTACAAGAAACTCACGGACTTGCAATCCATCGGATAAGCCATGAAAAAGCATTTCACCTTTTCCACCGGCGAGCACATCGAGGCCGACCTTGAGGACTTGCAACGCCTCTTGCGCGACAACCAGCAGTATTACGAAAACTATCAGGATGTCCTCGGCTCACTCGAAGACGACGACTATGTGGCGCGCGGCAACGGCTTCTGTGACCGCAAATACAGCGACGATTTCATCGAGGGACAATTAGAGAAATATGCGCAGCGAGTGAAGGAAATCGAGAGATGGATTGCTGAGTGGAAATAATTCTTTAGAAACTTGCCGATAACGGCAAAAAAAATCGAGTGTTATTTGCTTATACTTGCCGCTATCGGCAAAAATTGCTATCTTTGCAGCGGATTTGAGAACAAAACTTGCCGATAGATGGAATACATTTCAGTCAGTCAGTTTGCCGAAAAATACGGCATCAGCGAGCGCACAGCTCGTAATTATTGCGCTACGGGTAAAATAGCAGGCGCGTTCCTCACTGGGAAAACATGGAATATCCCTGCCGATGCCGACTTGCCCCGACGAAGCAAAAAGAAAGTGTCGCCCTTGCTTGCAGCTCTGCGTGAACAGAAGGAAATGCGGATGAAAGGAGGCATCTATCATCGCATACAAATCGACCTGACCTACAATTCTAATCATATTGAGGGTAGTCGCCTGACCAAAGAACAGACACGCTACATTTTCGAGACCAACACCTTGGGCATCACCTCGGAAAACACGCGCATCGACGATATCCTGGAGACCGTCAACCATTTTCGTTGCATCGACTATGTCATCGACCACGCCACCGACAAGATCACAGAAACACACATCAAACAACTACATCTGATACTGAAAACCAACACTTCCGACAGCCATAAGCCATGGTTTGCCGTTGGTGACTACAAACGTTTGGCCAATGCCGTAGGAGAAGAAGAAACCGCTCAACCCGAAGAAGTGCACAAAAAGATGAAGGCCCTGCTTGCCACTTACCACGCCATTCAGAAAATCCAGTTTGACGATATTTTGGATTTCCACGTGCGGTTTGAGCGAATCCATCCCTTCCAAGACGGCAACGGACGTGTTGGTAGACTAATAATGTTTTGGCAATGCTTGCAGTCGAATACCGTGCCGTTCATCATCACTTATGATTTACGCTTGTTCTATTACCGTGGCATTCAAAAATGGGGCAACATCAACGGCTATTTGCGTGACACTTGCCTCACCGCGCAAGACAACTTCAAAGGTGTATTAGATTATTACAGAATTAGTTATTAAAAGAGTAATAACAAGGTTATCTTTTCTTAAAAACATAGCCCTTTTGTTTCCAAACCGGCATCTCTCGGCTAACGATGATGCTATAGAAACGGTTGAATGCGGTTTCAAAAGTTTCGAGATGCCCACCATTCCACCCCCTTTCGGCCACGCCAAGTGCTTTGGGAAGCATTTGGTAAGTGACATCTTCAAAACTCCTCAACTGTGACGACCAAAGCTGCGCCTGCACGCCGATGATGTCGCCTTTGTAATCATTGGGATTCAAAGAGAAAGTCTTGCGCTCGTCGACATAACCTGCCCATGACAGACCGATTTCTTCGGGAGCATCGCTATAGGCCAAATCCAGATAAGTGTAGGCCGCTGGAGAAAGCACCACGGGAAAGCCTTCGATGCCTTCGGTGTTCCATACATTGATGAAATAGAGCGAGTTTTTGAGTCTCTCTTGAGTTTCATGTTCCAACCCTTTGGCGATGTCTTCCCAGCCTGCTAGGCGGATACCACGTGCTTCGGCAAGGTCGAGCATGCCATTGATGAAGGTTTCCTTCATTTCGTGGCGGTCATGGCCCGACCAAGCGCCATCGGGCACCTCGTCGCCACCGATATGGATGGCAGGAAGCGGCACGCCTGCTTCCTTATGCAAACGGATGACCTCGTCGAAGACAGCACCGTAAAACTTGTAAACACTCGGCAGATAGACGCTCAACACGTTATCGGTGAAGTCCTGTGCCGACCAGTAACGCGAAGTGTCGGCAGGGTCCTGCAGGCGGAAACTGCTATCGCCCGTGCGCCGCTCGTAGGCCTGCATCGCCTTGATGGAAGCCCGAGAATGGCCCGGTGTGTCAAACTCGGGAATCACCCTGATGCGGCGGTCCCAAGCATAGCGGAGGATGCGCTTGTATTCCTCGGTAGTATAGAATGTCACATTCCCTATTTGGCCATTAGCCGTGGGTTTCAAGGCAGAGGTTTCCTGCAAATTCCAATCAGGCAGCGCATGGTGGGCGCCAAAATCGGTCAGTTCCGGAAAATCCTTGATTTCCAGACACCAAGATTCGTCATCGGCAATATGGAAATGCAGTGTGTTGAGTTTCCATGAAGCCATCAAATCGATGATTTCGAGCACCTCATCTACCGTGCGGAAGTCGCGCACCACATCAAGCATAAAACCACGGTAAGCGTAATCAGGCCAGTCCTCAATGGTCATAGGCGGCAAGGGGCGCGGCAACTTGGAGAGGGTGGTTTGGGCATAGAAAGCGCCGTCTGCATCGTAGGATTCCACTTGAGGTTCACCTTCCTCTCCTATCGTGATTCGGTACCAACCCTCGGGACGTGATGGAAGAATATCTACCCTTTCCATAGGCTCAATACCGTATATCACCGCACTAACTTGAGGGATGATGTCGGCTGGCTTAAGCTCATAATTACTGGCAAAGCAACCTTCATCTTTTTCGGCTTGGGGATGCTCCAGAAAATGATATCGCACTTCCATCGGGGTATCGTGTCTCCCCTTCTGCTGCAGGACAAAGACCTCGGGTGCCCAGGAACGCCTTGGCAACGGGCGACCGTAATACTTCAAGGTCACCGTTCCGCTTTCAGGAATGTCGATATACCACGAGGTTCCCTGATAATGGTTCATCGTGGGTCCCTCCATGGAGGTCTTGCCGTCGAAAAGCTCTTGGAACCACACGCGCGAGCCTTCGGGTACATCATGCAGCACGAGTGTATGCAAGGCACGACCGTCGGGCTCTGCTGAACCTTCGCTCCAGTCAGCTGACGGCACACGGCCACAAGCGACTGCCAATAGTAAAAACAATATGAACGATGCCGTTTTTCGCATAATATGCGTCAAAAAACCATTTCCTTAGCCACCTGCGCCGCCAAGCTGGCGTTGTTCAGCACCAATTGGATGTTGGAAGCAAGGCTATCGCCACCCGTAAGGTCTTTGATGCGTGCCAATAAATAAGGCGTTGTCTCTTTGCCGTGGATGCCCAACCTCTTTGCATCTGCAACGGCCTCGTCGATGGCGGCGTTGATGCGGTCGGCATCCATGGAATACTCCTCTGGGATGGGGTTGGTGACCAACATGCCACCGCCGAGTCCCATCACCTGCTTGGCGATGAAGGCCTTGGCCACCTCCTCGGGAGTGTCGAGGCGATAATCCACCTTGAAGCCACTCTTGCGGGTGTAGAAAGCGGGCAGTTCTTCCGTGCCATAGCCGATCACTGGCACGCCCTTGGTCTCAAGATACTCAAGGGTTAGCCCCAGGTCGAGAATCGACTTGGCACCGGCACAGATGACCATAACGGGAGTGCGAGCCAGCTCCTCCAGGTCGGCGGAGATGTCCATGGTGATCTCTGCACCACGGTGCACGCCGCCCACACCACCTGTGGCGAATACACGGATACCTGCCAATGCGGCAATGATCATCGTCGTGGCCACCGTGGTGGCACCATCTTGTCCGCGTGCTACGAGCACAGGCAGGTCACGGCGCGAGGTTTTGGTGACAGCAGTGCCTTTTTTGCCCAGATATTCAATCTCCGATGGGGTCAAGCCTGCCTTCAGGCGACCTCCGATGACGGCGATGGTGGCAGGCACAGCCCCTTCATCGCGGATGGTCTGCTCCACCCGCAACGCCGTCTCCACATTCTGTGGGTAAGGCATACCATGGGATATGATAGTCGATTCGAGAGCCACAACGGGCTTCCCGTTTTGCAATGCTTCAGCCACTTCGGGCGAGAGATCAAGGTATTTGTTCATGGTTGTTGTTGATTTACGGTATCAGGACTTTCAATGTTATGTTTTGCACAGAGCAGGCCGATGTGCGCGGCTTCTTCGATGGTAGCTTCGGGACCAGCATGGATGATGCCTGCCATAAGTGCGTCGCCGGCGCCTGTGGCATTCACCACATGGCAAGGCAGAGCAGGAAAATGTTGTTTAGTATCGTCTTCAACGACCTCCAAACCATCCGCTCCAAGGCTGACAAATCGCCTATCGACACATTGCAAGTCGGCAAGGATGGAGTGTTCAATCCGATTGCATTTGAGTGTGAAGAAACGCTTTTTGACCGACATCGCCACGGCCTCTTTGATTATGGCGGCCTTGGCCCCCGAAACGGCATCCACATAGAGCGGCTTGTCGGTATGGTCGATGAGATAGGCCAAAGTCTCCACGGGGATGTTGGCATCGGCCACGAAGGCATCGACATCGCCCAACTGTTCCATTTTGGGGGCCAGCCATTCGGGAGTGATGCCATCGGCAGCAGCCATATCCGCCACGCCACCGACCATCTCGCCGTTGCAGTCGTTGATGCTCAAGAAACAAGAGCGTGCACCTGGGACGGCATAGTCGCAGAGGCTGATGTCGATGTGGGCTTTACGGCAACTTTCAGCGGTGAAACGACCAAACTCATCGCCGCCGAACAAGGTCAGAAAGACGACCTCATCGCCCAACAGTGCAAGGTTATGGGCGATGTTGCGCCCTACCCCACCCGCCATCAGGCGCACCGTGCCGGGGTTGGAGTCGCCAGGCACAAAGGCACTAAAGCTCGTGGCGATGATGTCGGCATTCGCTCCGCCGATTACACAGATTCTCATAGCGTAGTGTTTTTATTACAGCTGTTGTTGTTGGGGCAAAGATACGAAAAAGTATAGATTCCACAAATATTTGGGGATGATCTATAAGCTTGTGCCGTGATTCGGCACAGGCTTTTGTTTCCTTTGCAGCGTGAAAACTGCAATTGCAACCTCCACATTCAGGGAACTTATGCTATTTTTGCATTATTAAACAAACAACAACCATGTTGAAACTCATCACTGATTCTGCCCATTACACCGAGGTCCTTGCCCGAGTCCCCAAGGTCAAGCGCAGCCTCTGGATTGGCACTGCCGACATCAAAGACTTGTACGTCAAGGTCAGCACGCAAACGAAGCCCTTCCTTGCAGTATTGGCGCAGCTCATCAAAAAAGGTGTGGAAGTGCGGCTCATCCATGCCAAGGAGCCGGGTCCCGCGTTTCGTGAGGACTTCGACAAATACCCCGCCTTGTTTGAAGGCTTGGAGCGAGTGCTTTGTCCAAGGGTGCATTTCAAGATCTTGGTCTTCGATGGCCAAGTGGCCTATATTGGCAGCGCCAACCTTACTGGCGCAGGCATTGGAATGAAAGGCGATGGTACGCGCAACTTCGAGGCCGGCATCCTCACCGACAATCCCGAGCTGGTTGAGCAGGCCATGAACCAATTTGATGAGGTTTGGATTGGGAAGCACTGCAAGGCATGTAAACGGAAAGATTTTTGTGGGGATCCAATAGCACTTTAATCATGAGCAACATCTATCTCGCTGAAATTGTCAATCTTCATGAGCCTGGCCCAAGCGATGGCTATCCGTTTAATATCCCTGCCATTAAGAGTTTGAGGTCATTAAGCTTTACCACCGATGTGACCTATTTCATTGGGGAAAACGGTAGTGGCAAGTCAACCTTGTTAGAGGCCATCGCCATCAAAATGGGGATGAATGCCGAGGGCGGTGGACGGAATTTCAATTTCAGCACCAATGCGACCCATTCAAACTTGGAGGAAGAACTGAAATGTGTAAGGACTCCTTATCGCCTTTACGATAATTTCTTCTATAGGGCTGAAAGTTTCTACAATGCCGTTACCTATCTTGAGAGCCTCAAAGGTTGGGGAAACCCATTTTTTGCATACGGCGGCGAAAGCCTTCACCATTGTAGTCATGGCGAAGGAATGGTTCGCTTGATTGAAAATCGATTGGAATGTGGCTTCTATGTATTTGACGAACCCGAAGCCGCTTTGTCGTATCAAAACCAATTGAGGTTCTTATTGTGGATGCACCGGGCCGTGAAATCGGGCAGTCAACTGATTGTCAGCACCCACTCGCCGGTCCTTCTCGCTTATCCAGGAGCGGCGATTTATCATCTGAATGCCGAAGGCATTACCAAGACATCCTTCGAGGATAGCTATATCTATAACGACATGCGGTCGTTTGTCAACAATGTATCTTTAGTTCAAAAAGAGCTCGGCCTTTTGGATTGAAAAAAAACTAGTGCTCTATTAGCCTGTGCTTCAATTCGGCACAGGCTTTTGTTTTCTTTGCGGCATCGTTTAACCCATAAAACTAACAAACATGAGCAAAGTATTCAAAGTATGGCCCAAGCGGGTCAAAAGAGTGAACGGCACGGTGCTTACACCCGAAATGGTCATCATTGTGACCATCCCCATGCATGTTTCCAATCCCTTCAGCAATGGAGCCAAGGAAATCAAGGAAACTTACATGCGCATCTACCAGTTCGACTACCAGAAAGCCAACTGCTATCAGTCAGATTTCAATTATATGGCGTTAGATTAGACAATAAGAAACACCTCTAAAGAAATCATCTATTTGTACAAGATTTTTAGTTGGGTAGAAAAAAAACATACTTTTGTAATCGTTTATTGATAATACCAAATACAATGGCATGGATTGATCAGAATTTAGAGAATTTCATAAGAAATACTTTTCCAGAGCGTAAGGTATCTGCCCGCCATGAGTATCGCACATGGCAGTCAAGCAGATACCTTTATGTTACAACAATCTTAAAAGATGATGAAGAACTGCATTACGAATATATATGCGATGCCGTTGAACTTCATTTAGAAGGAAAATATCAAAGTGCAGATTATAAGTATTTTGCAAAAGAATTAAGATTCCAAACATCTCGAAACCCAAAATTAACTTGGTTGGGGTGGCAGGGTAGGAATCAGTGCAGATGCAGAATAAACGCTCCTACACAAAGCCGGGACGAACTTGTTTGTGCGTTTAAAGAAATAATGAGCATTTTTGACCCCATTATTGATAAAATAAGCCATCGAACTACGGTAAATCCAAATGTTGAGCCTTATAAAGGTGAAACGGTTTTTCGTGAAGAGGGGCTCGATGATGATGAAGTATGTTTGGCAACGTGTTCCTTAGGAAAATTGTTTGGAAACAATCTTGTTATTCCTAACTATCAAAGGAATTATTGCTGGGAAGACAAACAGGTTAAAGCATTATGGGAAAGCCTAAAAGAAATTCCACAAAGAGGGGAATATCATCTGGGTACAATAATTCTACAAAAAGATAAGAGCGGCAATTATTCTGTGATTGACGGACAACAAAGATTGGTAACATTGACGCTAATTGTTAGAGAATTGAATTACAAAGGACCGTTGCCGTTGTTGTCACAAAAATTTCTATCTGAAAACTCAAAAAAACACATTGCGAATAGTAGATGGTTGATAAAACATCTAACAGCAAGAGCTTATGATGAATCCCTATGTAGCAGAATAATAAACCAGCTAATCTTCACGGTGCTTATTTTGAAAGAGAGCCGTTTGGATTTGGCATATACGTTTTTTTCAAATGAAAATTCTAAGGGTGTCCCTTTATCTGACTATGATCTCTTAAAAGCGCACCATTTACGCTATATTTTTATTGAAAAACAAGCAGAGCACTTAGCTGGAAGATGGAATGAATTGATAGAACACGAATATCCTTCATTAAACAGCACACTCGCTACACATTTGTATAGATTAAGAAAATGGATGAGGAAAAAGAGCTTTAATCCTGAAGAGCGTTATTGTGTAAAAGAAGAGTTCTCTTCAGCTATTATTCTTCCTGAAATTCCTCCTTTTGGAGAAAGATTTAACTTTTACGAGAAAATACAAGGCGGCTCTCATTTTTTCGCATATGCAGAGCATTTTGTAAATAAGTTCAAGTTGTACTCAGAGACACGTCAAGTCAAAACTTTAAGAAATCATCTCAAATGGGAATCACATTGGAAATATGCAGATATTATTGAAACACTACTCTTCGGCTATTATCTGAAATTTGGCGAACAGTATTTGACAGAAGCTCTTTTCTGCATATCTGGATTAATAGCACAGCATAGATACGAAGCCAGTCACGCCCTGGCTTATAAGATAAGAGAATATGCTAAAGACTCTGAAATAATAATGATGATTGATCAAGCTTCTTCTCCCACTTTCTTCTTAGCCGAATGTGTTACTTCCATTAAAAAGAACGGAAGAGACGTTGATGAGCAAGGAATTGCAATGAGATTCTATCAGCATTTACAAGACATGTTCTCTGAACTTTATAATGACTTTACAGATTCAACCATTATTGATAAGTACAACAATGAATACGTATAGATATACACCAAAAAAGGTTGTAGAAGAAAACCTATATTTTTCCATCCCTCTTTATCAACGTTTGTTTTCATGGGGAGAGGAACAAATCAAGGGCTTGCTGTATGACTTAAAGAATCATTTTGATCCGTCTAATGACGATGGCACGCCATATTATTTGGGTATGTTATCTTGTATAAAATCAAATGACCGCTATGATTTAATTGACGGTCAGCAGCGATTTACGGTTATGACCATTTTTGCAATAATCTTTCGAGATTATTATAAAGAATGGGATGGTTTTTTAGATGAAGGGAAAAGGCTAAAATTCATTTCTAGAACCAAAGATAACGAGTATCTTGCTGCTGTAATAAACGGGCAAACCGAAGTCTTTGATGCAAACAGAAGAATGGATGAAGGCAAGAAATCAATAGCAGATTTCATGATTTCGCAATTCTCAACAGGAGAATTGCGAACAACCTTTGCAAAGAATGTTTTCAATAGAATGTCTTTTTTCTTTTCAGAGTTGCCATCTTCATACGTTACCAATCCTTCATCGTTAAACAAATACTTTGAGGCAATGAATGCTGGCGGAAAAGGATTGGAACAACATGAAATTTTAAAAGTCAGGTTATTACAAGGTGAGGAAAACAAAGAACATCTTACACGAATTTGGAATGCAGTATGTGAACTTAATCGCCCGGTAATAAAAAGAAACGATGTAGATACAGAAGAAGATTACCGTTCAAAGTATAAACAAGCAATTAGTTTGTGCAGAAACAACAGATTTGAAGAAGCATTTGATTTATGTGAGGATTCTTATGATTCTGAAGATAATAATGAAATAGGGAGCATTGGAGCCAAACAATATGATTTTAAACAGTCCTTAGTTGAAACAGGGGAACGGTGTTTAATCTCTTTCCCCGATTTTCTAATGATGGTTATAGATTTACACCAAAACTTATCGGGATCATACTCATTTTATAGGAAAGAACTACTAAACATTTATGACTCACATCCAATTGACAACAAGCAAGACTTTTATGATCAATTGCTTTTCTATCGATTGCTTCTTGATTATTACATTGTTTTTAAAGAAGGCGATGAGTCGGCTAATAAGTATGATTTGATTTTCAAAGCAGGTACCTCGGCTGAAGCGTTGAAACAATACCAATCAATGCTGTATGTTTCCCAAACACCATTTTATAATTGGCTGAAGCCCACGCTTGAGAAACTGCACAATAAGCCTGCTCAAGATACAAATCAATTGTTGAAATGGATCAAACATATTGACAATTCATTACATGCTCTCCCTAAAGATATCGATGAAATGACTTATGATAAGGGTATAGATAGGTACTGGTTCTGGCGATTGGATTATTACTTATGGGAGCATAATAAGGATTATTTCACGGAAGAAGAGGAAAGACAGATTGTAGATGAATATGTTTTTAGAGCAAATCGTTCAATAGAACATCTTCATCCACGAAATCAGGAACACAATGATGAGTGGAATATTGAAGACATACATTCCTTTGGAAATCTAGCCATGATTTCTCAAAGCTTCAATTCACAACAAAGCGATGACCCTGTTACAGTAAAATTCGCAAGAATTATGGACCAGGCTAATAATCACGCACTTCAGAGTATTAAAATGTACAGAATGTATCTTGATGCTCAAAAGTCACCATCAGGTTGGAAAGTTGATGTAAAAAATAGCCATCAAGCGAAGATGTATGATTTATTGGTTAAGTCATACATGATTGAAGAATAATAGCTTTGTTGCAATGAAAATCCACTAAGTTGTATTTTTAGTGTGAAAAATACAACAGCCAGAAAGCCTGTGCCTAAATTCAGCACAGGCTTTTGTTTTCTTTGCAGCGAAAAACGGGCGAATTGACAAATATGACAAACCACAAACATCATTAAATCAATAAAATATGGAAAACAACAGATATGCAAACATCGATAAAGGCTCAATTGTCGAAGAAGGCGTCTTCGTAAGATTTCCCGAACTCGTTCCTGCTTCTTTAGACAATTATTGGAACAGCAAGAAGCATAAAAAGCTGTTGATAGTTGGGGAAAGCAACTACTTTGAGGATGATGTCGACAGCGTGTTTAAGGACCCAAAAGCGTGGTATTCGGGAGCGGACAAACATCATTTGATACCAGAAGGAAAGAAGAAAGATGTAAGCAACTACAAAGGATATAAGACTTTTGATAGGTTGTGTAAATCCATGAATGAAGTGTTGAACGAAACACTTTGTGAGCATGTCTATGAGGAGGCCATGTTCTATAATTATTTTCTGCGTCCAGCTACGGTGAGAAAAAACAATAGATCATTCAAAAAAGACTGCACCCAATTAGACCGTGATGTGGCAGGTAGCGCATTATGTGGAATTATCGACCTTGACCGTCCTGATGTAGTTATATTCGTCAGTAAATATGCACACTCAGAATTCAGGAAGTACATGGAATCGAACGGATTGTCATATAATATCCCGATTGATTTCGTCAATCATCCTGCACATCCTGCCTCATGGCATCACAGAAACGGAAACGGGAAACAGAAGTTCGAAAGACTCTTGAGGGAACACTGGATAGCCAAATAATTACATTTTTTCAATCCCTGTTTGTTTCATAGAAATGTTTACCTTTGCTGCAAATATCATCTTGGCATTGTGCCTACAAGTGCAAAACCCAACCTGGCCGCCCATGAAAAACTACCAATGCAAGAAATGTGGCATACTGTTGTATACCTCAAAATTGCCCAATGCATTTGACTGCCCTTCGGGAGGGTATCATCAGTGGAATAAGATGAATTGAAGTATGGGTACAAAAACTATCTCTATGGAAAGTATGGATAAGAACAAATTATCTGCTTGGTTGAAGTTCGCAAGTGGGTTTTCAAAAGCAAAGCAAGAGGAGCAAGTAAAACTACCTTTTCACATGAACTTGATAGACCAGTTACACATCAATGAAAATGCACATAGTAGAATAATGATGTGTCTGTTATCCTATAAGAATGAAGAAGGAAAATATGTTTTTTTGACTTCTTTAATAGACCTAATTAAAAAGGAAAAGCAAAAGGAAGATTACGAAAATATAAGTGTTGTATCGCCAAGAATCAGCCAAGAAAAAGAACGCATTGATTTATGGATCATGGATAAGGATTATGCCATTATTTTTGAGAACAAAATCTATAATGCAGCTGATCAAGAAGCACAATTGAGTCGTTACATTGTGAAAACCATTAATCATGGATATAACGAGCACCACATTTATATCGTTTATCTTTCGCAATACCCTAAAGAGCCAGAGCAGCAATCGTGGGGCGAATATAAAGATAGTTTTCGTTCAAGATATGTAAATTTGTCCTTTTGCTATGACATTTTACCATGGCTAAAAGACAAAGTGTTGTCAAATATCAACCACAAAGAACTATTTCTTCAGACAGCTATCATTCAATATATTGATTATCTCGAAGGATTATTCAAAATTAGAAACATAGACAAACCAATGAACATGGAATTAAACAAACTAATTGAACAACATTTTAAGTTGTCGGATGAAAGTGCGAAAGACAAAATACGGATTATCCAAAAGCCAGCACAAGAAATTGATGACCTCTCTTCTCAAATGAAGGCTCTATTGGAAAGTTATCGCCAAAACATATACGAAACATGGAAAAAGAAAACAAAGGAAAATTACTCTGGATTGAATCCTAATAAAAAAAGTGAGGCTGCTGCTGGATGGCCAATAACAGATGTAACATTTAATGACATAGATGGGAAAACAGCTGTCGTTTATATCGGTTGTGATGGGACTCAGTTTTATAGTGGTTTCTACTTTGACTTTAATCAGTCCGATGAAGATAGAAAACTTCAAGGACCAACAGTAGAGAAGCTTAAGAAGCATCTGTCGCAAACCAATGACATAAAACAAATGTTTGAAAGTTTTGATAACGACCAATTTGATGAAGTATATCAGCATTTCGAAGAAACTATTGCCATTGTCAAAGATAATGACAATTAGGTTTTTTAGCTAACTATACTCACATTTCCCCAAGCCTGTGCTTTAATTCGGCACAGGCTTTCTTTTTCTTTGCAGCGTTAAATCGTAAAACACTATGACCATACAAGAAATTTACAACTCACAGCCCGTCAGGAAGGTGGAGTACATGATTCTCGACTGTCAGCGACAGAGCGAGAAAGGCATGTGGGGCATGGAAACAGGAAGAGTAGCCATCCAAAACCTTTTGAGCATCAGGAAAACCATCTTGAACGAAATGTTCGTGATGGAAGACTATTATTTGCAACTGCTCAATGACTTCAACGAGGCCATGAAGCAACAGATGATAGAGATGCGCAAACGCACTATAGCGCTTTATGAGTCGGTGGCCAAAGCAGGATTGCCAGGAACCATCGAAGTGGAAGGCAAATGCTATTTCGGCTACGACTATCCTTCGTTGCATCCCATTCAAGACGAACGCGCCAAACGGATGTGGGACATGCTAAATGGAACAATCGATGACTTTATCCCCTTGTACAGTGACGGATTCGGGCAATTCCGAATTGACACCTATCATTCCCCCGTCCCAACAATAGAATCCGAACATCAAATGCTCTATTTGAGTGAAGAAACGGACAATTGGAACGAGGGTTTAGACGAAAAACTGACAAAAGACATGCATCTTATATTCGCATTCCACGACCTTTTCGAGCACATGGAATTCGCCATTTTTGACCTCCTTTGGGTGCGCGACTTTAATATCGAACTGAATGTTGAAATCTCATAACAACGCAATACTATGAACAAAAAAGCAACCTCAACGGCAAAGTCAACCGTTAAAGTAATCGGCATTGGCTGTGGCGGCAACAATATCGTCAACCATATAAGCCAAAGCAATTTGGAAGGTTTCTCCTTTGTGGCCTGCGACATGGATGCCAAGGTTCTTGAGAAATCAGTAGCCGCCACGACCCTACAACTCGGCACAGACGGACTTGGAAGCGGCAATAGCCCCGAAAAAGCACGCATCGCAGCTAAAGAAAACACAGATGCAATAAAGAAACTATTCGACGACAAACCTTCAATGGCCTTTGTTGTCACCTGTCTTGGAGGTGGATGCGGCACGGGGGCTGCTCCCGTAATCGCCCGTGAGTCAAAAAAGATGGGCATCACGACCGTTGTCCTTGCCACCTTGCCATTCGAATTGGAAGGCGAACGCAGATTCTCGCAAGCCTCGGAAGGAATTCAAAACTTGGCAAGAAACGCGGATGCCCTCTTTCTTCTCAACAACCAGTACATCAAAGAACAATACTGCGACTTGCCCATAAACCAAGCCTTCGCAAAGGCCGATGACCTGTTGGCGGAAGTAGCAAAATGCCTAATCCGTTCCATGACAGAGCCACAACAAGCAACAAAGAGAATCTCAAGAATAAAGGAGTTTTTCAAAAGACTGAAATGCAAATAAAAGCGATGGCATCGAAATCATTCAACACGGCAACTATCGCCCGCCTGCTCAATCACGAGGACGAGCAAGGCATGGGGCGCGTCTTCATGTATGCTTTCCTTAACGAAGTGGTACGCCAAAAACGACCATTCCCGTTCGATTGTGAATCCGCCCAAGTAAGCCCTAACTTGATGATTGTTGACAGCCAAGGTAGAAGCATCGCCGTTGAACATAGGCGCAATCGGCTTAGTTTAACCCTCAACGACCAACGAAGTGAAACTTCCGCATTCATCGAATACAAAGGTGAAGCCTATCGCCGAGTCCTTCTTGATTGGCTTACAACCTGCATCCGATACACTTCGCTGCAACCTGAACTTCGCAAAGAACTAACAAGATATGCCCAATCCATTCAAAGAAGAATTTGGTTTACAAAAGTTTTGCCTGTGCATTAATTCGGCACAATCTTTTTGTTATCTTTGCAGCATAAAACTAGCCCCATGGAAAACCAAATCGTCATATACCAAACCGACAACGGCCAAACTGCCATCGATGTAAGGCTGGAAAATGAAACCATATGGTTGACTCAGGCTCAAATGGCTGAGCTGTTTCAGAAAGACAGAACTGTTATCGGGCGTCATATTCGCAATGTTTTCAAAGAAGGAGAATTGGACGAAAAAGTGGTATGTGCAAAATTTGCACATACCACTCGTCATGGTGCTATTGAAGACTTAATGCAAACTCAGGAAGTGGTTCTTTACAACCTCGATGTCATCATCTCCGTAGGCTATCGTGTGAAAAGCCAACGCGGTGTGCAATTCCGCCAATGGGCCAATAAAGTGCTGAAAGACTATCTGCTGAAAGGCTACGCCGTGAATGAGAAGATTCGCCGAAACCAAATCGGGGAACTAAGGCAATTGGTGCAAATGGTGGGTCGGACACTGCAAAATCAGCCCTTGCTGAAAAACGAAGAGAACCAAGCCTTGTTTGACATTGTAGTCGATTACACCTACGCCCTCGACACGCTTGACGATTACGATTATCAACGGTTAGGAGTAAAAGAAACCACGCAAGAGGAGAAGTTTCAGGCGACATACGATAACGCCATTCAAGCCATAGCGGCATTACGCGAGAAGTTCGGAGGCAGTTCGCTGTTCGGCAATGAAAAAGACGACTCTTTCAAAAGCAGTATTGGTCAAATCTATCAGACTTTTGGCGGTGAAGACCTATATCCGAGCGTGGAAGAGAAAGCGGCTATGCTGCTGTATCTCGTCACCAAAACCATTCGTTCAGCGACGGTAACAAACGCATTGCCGCAACGCTGTTCCTGTGGTTCCTCAACAACAACGGCATCCTCTACCGCGAGGACGGCAGCAAACGCATAGCCGACAACACCTTGGTAGCACTGACCTTGATGATTGCCGAGAGCAAACCCGAGGAGAAGGATGTAATGGTGAAAGTGGTGGTGAACCTTATCAATCAGAAAAACTAAAAACCATGTCCAAAAACCAAATCAACAAATACGTCTGGCTCGTAAAGACGCTCTACCATGCCAAGAAAATCACTCTAAAGGAAATCAACCGCCGGTGGCTCGATACTGATTTGAGCGAGGGCCTGGAGATTCCACGCCGCACGTTCCACACCTGGAAGAACGCGGTGGAAGATATGTTCGGCCTCGTCATCATGTGCGACAAGAGCGACGGCGACCGCTATTACATCGAGAACCGCGAGGTGCTTGAGGACGATGGCCTGCAACGCTGGCTGCTCAGCACCATGTCGGTCAACAACACGCTGTTGGAAAACAAGTCGCTCAGCGACCGTATCCTTTTGGAAAGCATCCCATCGGGTCAGGACTTCCTTGCCTCAGTCATGGAAGCCATGAAGAAAAACCGTTTGCTTGAAATCACCTATAAAGGCTTTTGGAGCGAAAGCGAGCACACCTTCCCCGTGGCGCCCTATTGCGTGAAGCTGTTCCGGCAGCGGTGGTACATGGTGGGCAACAGCGTCTACGAAGACAAGATCCGCATCTATTCCCTAGATCGCGTACTGAAAGCCCAATTATCGGAGAAGACCTTCAAATACCCCAAGAAATTCAACCCAGAGAACTACTTCAAAGGCTGTTTCGGGATCATTCGCGATGAGGAATGTCCCATCGAGACCGTGAAGCTGAAAGTGAGCGCCGACCAAGCCAACTACCTGCGTTCCTTGCCGTTGCATCCTTCACAAAAGGAGCTGGTGCATACAGGCGAATACAGCATCTTCTCCATCGAGGTGCGCCCCACCTTCGACTTCCAGCAAGAACTCCTTTGGAACGGCGACGCGCTTGAGGTAATGGAACCACTTTGGCTGCGTAAAGAGATGGCTGGCATGGTCAAACGGATGTGGGACAATTACAACAAGAAATGAACTCCTTCGCCGCTATAGACTTCGAGACCGCCAACAACGAGCGCACCAGTGTGTGCAGCGTCGGCGTGGTGATCGTGAAAGAGGGTGAGTTTGTGGACTCGTTCTATTCGCTTATTCAGCCTGAGCCGAATTATTACCTTTATTGGAATACAATGGTTCACGGTATTACCAAGGAGGACACCGAGGACGCCCCCGTGTTCCCGTATGTTTGGAAGCAAATTGAGCCGCTCATCGAAGGCTTGCCTCTCGTGGCGCACAATAGTCCTTTCGATGAAGGTTGCCTAAAGGCCGTGATGCGCTGCTACCAGATGGATTACCCCGACTATCAGTTCTACTGCACCTGTCGCGCCTCGCGCAAACACTTCGGGAAGTTGCTACCCAACCACCAGCTGCACACCGTGGCGGCAGCCTGCGGCTTCGATTTAATCAACCACCATAACGCCTTGGCCGATGCCGAGGCATGCGCTTGGATTGCACGGGAGATTTTGTAATTCCATTCGGAATTTATTGTAGTTTTGCAGAAAATTCCGAATAGAAACGGTCATCAAATCGAAATTTATTGTAATTTTACAGAAAAATCGGAATAAAATTGGTTTCAATTCGGAATTTATTGTAATTTTGCAGAAAATTCCGAATAAAAATGGAACCAACTTATATCAAGCGCGAGACTTACCTCCAAAAACTCATCGACCGAATGGACAATGGCGAAGTGAAAATCGTCACTGGTCCAAGGCGATGCGGAAAGTCGTGGCTCCTCAAGCGCATCTTCAAGGATTATCTGGTATACAATGGTGTAGCCGAAGAAAGCATCATCATCGTTTCCTTCGACATGGATGACGAAGAAGAAATGTATGGCGACCTCACCGAGCGTGGCGCCTTGAAAGAGTTCCTTTACAGCCGCATCACTTCTCCAAAAACCAATTATTATGTCATTCTAGACGAAGTGCAAGAGGTGGAGGGTTTTGAAAAGATTGTCAACGGGCTGAATGCCAAGGACAATGTGGATGTTTACATCACTGGGAGCAATTCACACTTCCTTTCTTCCGACATCCGAACCATCTTCCGCGGTCGCGGTGATGAAGTGCGAGTTTATCCACTTTCATTCAAGGAGTTTTGCTCAAACAGGACCGAGCCTATTAACGAACTTTGGAAAGAATACTACACCTACGGAGGCATGCCCGGATTGCTCAACCACCATACTCCCGAGCAGAAAGTGGCTTACTTGCAACGGCTTTGGAGCAAGACCTACCTTGACGATGTGGTGGAGCGCAATCATGTGAAAAACCGCGAGGCCCTTTCTGCGCTTGCCGATGCGCTATGTTCCTCCATCGGTTCCTTGACCAATCCCAACCGCATCAGCAATGTGCTGCAAAGTGTTCAAAAGACCAAAATCGACCCAGAAACTGTTGGAAACTACATTGATTACCTTGAGGAAACCTTCCTTTTCGAAGGTGCAAAACGTTTTAATATCAAGGGAAACAAATATTTTGAAAGCATTAAGAAATACTATGCCGTCGATGTAGGACTACGCAATGCCAAACTCAATTTCCGTCAGCAAGAAATCACTCACATCATGGAAAATATCATATATAATGAATTGAGGATGAAAGGTTTCAGCGTAGATGTGGGATTGGTGGAAAGTCGCGAAATGCGTGAAGGCAAGATGGCCTACATACAATATGAAATCGACTTCATCGCACAAAACGGGATGGACAAGTACTATATCCAATCCGCCTTCAAGATGGACGATGCCGAAAAGCAAGAAAATGAAATCCGCTCGCTGCAAAAAGTGGACGACAGTTTCAAAAAAATCGTCATCACTGGAGACGACATCGCCACTTATACCGATACAAAAGGTATAGTTTTTATGGGATTATTTCAGTTTTTAAAGGGAGAATTATTATGAACGCAAAACAAGCCTTAGACTTACTCAAAGCCGGCAATGCCCGTTTCGTCTCGGGTGCATTGACACCAAAAGACAACTATGCAACACTGCGGGAACAACTCAGCGCCGGTCAGCATCCCTTCGCCGTGGTGCTTTGCTGCTCCGACAGCCGCGTGGCACCCGAGATTATCTTCGACCAAAAGCTTGGCGACCTCTTTGTCATCCGTAACGCGGGCAACATAGTGGATGAGGAAGTGCTGGGTTCCATAGAATATGCCGTCGAGCATTTGGAAACACCTTTAGTGGTCGTCATGGGACACTCAGCTTGTGGTGCCGTCACTGCAACCTGCCAAGGCGGTGACTTGCCCGGCCATATCATTGATTTAGCCAAACGCATCAAGCCTTCCATCAACACGAGCTGCTGCATCAATGACAATGCCCGTAGTCATGCAAGAAGAATGGCTCAAATGATTGAAGACGATGAAATCGTCCATCATGTTGGTGCCAAAGTCATTGCGGCTTTCTACGATATTCAAAGCGGAAAAGTGGAATGGCTGTAACGAGGTTTTCCTTATTTTTGCCGCCCAATCCAGAAACAACTAAACATGAAAACACATACAAAACACATAACTATAGCGTTCATCGCTACAATCCTGACCTTTATGACTGCCTGCAACCAAAAAACACCCGTCGACCTTATCGTCCACAATGCCAACATCTACACCGTAGACAACGACTTCTCGAAAGCCCAAGCCTTTGCCGTGAAAGACGGTAAGTTTGTCGCCGTCGGCGATGAAGAAACCATCATGCGCCAATACATGGCCACGGAAACCATCGACGCACAGGGCGATGCCGTTTATCCCGGCTTCATGGATGGACACAGCCACTTCACGGGCTACGGCGAGAACCTTGTCCGCTGGGCCGACCTGAAAGGTTGCCGTTCCTACGATGAAGTCATCGAACGCCTCAAAGTACACGACAGCCTCTACCCTGCCGAATGGCTCTTGGGTCGCGGCTGGGACCAAAACCTCTGGGAAGTGGCCGAGTTCCCCGACAACGAAAAGCTTGCAGAGGCCTTCCCCAACAAGATAGTCCTGTTGACTCGCGTGGATGGACATGCCGTGTTGGTCTCCAAGGAGGTTCTTGCATTAGCCAACATTGATGCCAACACAAAGATGGATGGCGGTATGGCCATCGTCAAAAAAGGTCGTTGCACAGGTGTGCTATTGGACAACCTCGCCGATGCCGCCAAGGCCTTGGTGCCCAAGATGGAAACCGCGCAGAGCATCCAAGCCCTGCTCAAGGCACAAGAGGACTGCATGGCGGTCGGCCTCACCAGTGTCACCGATGCAGGACAGGACATCGCCACCATCGAACTTATCGACAGCCTGCAACAGACTGGACAACTCAAGATGCATGTCAACGCCATGGTCAACCCCGACGACGAGACAATGGACCACTTCATGCGTCAAGGTGTCATCGACAAGGAAAGGCTCACCGTCCGCAGCGTGAAGATCTATGCCGACGGTGCCTTGGGTTCACGCGGCGCGAAACTACTTGAACCTTACTCCGACGACCCGACCAACGACGGTTTGATTTTGGAAAGTGACGAGTTCTACCGTCATGTCTGCCAGAAAGCCTACAACGCCGGCTACCAAGTGTGTTGCCATGCCATCGGCGACGGCGGCGTGCACCATATTTTGGACATCTTTTCGGAATACCTAAAAGGCAAAAATGATTTACGCTGGCGCATCGAGCACTCTCAAACGGTTGCTGACGCGGACTTCCAACGCTTTGGTGAATTCTCTGTCATCCCTTCCATTCAAACCACCCACTGCACCTCCGACATGGACTGGGCCGACGAGCGTCTCGGCGAGCGCATCAAAAACGCATACGCTTACCAACAGTTACTACGACAAAACGGCTGGGTCATCAACGGCACCGACTTCCCCATCGAGGACATCAGCCCCATTTATACCTTCTATGCCGCTGTGGCCCGTAAGCACTTGGACGGCACGCCTGCCGAGGGTTTCCAAATGGAGAACGCTCTCACCCGCGAACAAGCCTTGCGTTCCATCACCATCTGGGTGGCCAAAGGCTGCTTCCTTGAAGGTCGTAAAGGCAGCATCGAAGTCGGCAAAGACGCTGATTTCGTGATTCTTGATAGAGACCTTATGACCGTGGCTGAAAGCGAAATCCCCATGGCTAAAGTGAAGATGTGCCATATCCACTAACCCAATCTAAAACCTTATGGAAAACCCTGCCGAATTCGACTATATCCTCATCAAAGACGCGACCGAGAACAACCTGAAACACGTCACCGTCAAGATTCCGAAACGGCAAATCACCGTGGTGACGGGCGTGTCGGGGTCGGGAAAGTCATCGTTGGTGCTGGATACCATCGCAGCCAAGTCGCGACGGGAGTTGAATGACACTTTTCCATCGTTTACGCAACAATATTTGCCCAAATATGGCCGTCCGCATGTCGGCGACATCGAGAATCTACCCATCGCCATCGTTATTGAGCAAAGGAAGCCCACCTCCAATTCCCGTTCCACAGTAGGCACCTACACGGACATTTACGCCCTATTGCGCCTATTGTTCTCGCGCATCGGGCAACCTTTCGTGGGTTATTCCGACGCGTTTTCGTTCAACCATCCTTCGGGCAGTTGTCCGCGTTGTGCAGGATTGGGCGAAATCCGCGAGCTGGACATCCACAAGCTCGTCGACTTCGACAAGTCGCTCAACGACGAGGACACCATCCACTACATCGCCTTCGGCAAAGGTGGCTGGCGCTGGATCCGCTATGCCCACAGCGGCCTTTTCGACCTCGACAAGAAAATCAAAGACTACTCACCTGAGGAACTCGATTTGTTCCTCAACTCTCCACAAATCAAGCTGAAGAACCCGCCGTCGAACTGGCCGAAGAGTGCCAAATATGAAGGCCTTATCCCCCGCATGTACCGCAGCATCATCAACTCGGAGGAAGGTCTGCTCCATGCCGCCGTGCTTAACCCCATGCTGACGATGGGCACTTGTCCCAACTGCGGCGGTACCCGCCTTAACGAGAAGATACGCTCCTGCAAAATCAAGGGCATCAACATCGCGGAAGTGACCTCCATGAGCATCGCCGACTGCCGTCAATGGATGGAGACCATCGACAATCCCCTTGCCAAGGACATCAAGCACGCCACCATAGAAAGGCTTGCCGCTTTGGAAGAAATCGGTCTTGGCTACCTCACCCTCGACCGCGCCATCGGCACGCTCTCGGGTGGCGAGGCGCAACGCTGCAAGATCGCCAAATACATCAACTCACCCCTTTCCGACGTGATGTATATCCTCGACGAGCCCAGTGTGGGCCTGCATAACCACGACATCCTGCTCATGCAGAAGTCGGTGCAGAAGCTGAAAAACCATGGCAACACCGTCATTCTCGTCGAGCACCACAAAGACATGATCAAAATCGCCGACCACATCATCGATATGGGTCCTGGAGCAGGCATGAAAGGCGGTGAAATCGTATTCGATGGGAGCTTCGAAGAGTTGCTTCACAGCCAAACTCTCACGGGTACTTCACTCAGCGCAACAAGTTCTATCAAGGAACAAGTTCGTCAACCCAAGTCGTTTTTCCACCTTGAAAACGCCACCTTGCATAACATCAATAACCTAACCGTGGATTTACCCTTGGGCGTAATGTGCGGCATCGCAGGCGTAGCTGGTTCGGGCAAGAGTTCGCTGATGGATTGTTTCCGCAGGGCCTATCCGCAACCCGAGAACATCGTCTACATCAGCCAAAAGAACATCGGCATCAGCCTGCGTTCCACCCCTGCCACCTACCTCGAAGTGGCCGATGACATCCGCAAACTCTTTGCCAAAGTGAACAAGACCAAAGCCGACTTGTTCTCTTTCAACGGTAAGGGCGGCTGTCCCGTCTGCCAAGGCAAGGGCGTCATCGTGAGCGACATGGCTTTCATGGACGCCATCGAGACCACTTGCGAGGCTTGTGGCGGATTGCGTTACAGCAACGAGGTATTAACTTATAAGGTGCAAGGCATGAACATCGCCGAGGTGATGGACATGACGGCCAACAAAGCCTCAGAGATGTTTGCAGGCACCGTCATCGCTGAGAAGCTGGAGCCTTTGCGCAAGGTCGGGTTGGGTTATTTGCATCTCAACCAGTCGCTTTCGACCTTATCTGGCGGCGAGTTGCAGCGCATCAAGCTAGCCTCGTATCTCCGCGACGCGGGCAAGATTTTCATCATGGACGAGCCTTCCGACGGCCTCCACCTCAACGACATCAAACGCATCCTCGACCTCTTCGACACGATGGTTGAAGCGGGCAACACCATCTTCCTTATCGAGCACAACATGGAGATGCTTAAACAGTGCGACTACTTGATAGAACTCGGTCCCGGCGGTGGTGCCATGGGCGGCAAGGTCATTTTCACGGGCACACCCAAACAAATGTTGGATTGTAAAGAGTCCGTCACTGCACCTTATATGACGGCTCTTTAAGCCATAGATCCCATTCCATCGCACAACCCCATGCAGGGATGACATGGCTTAAAGAACCTGCATTATCATAGCCAGACCTTCTATGTCATTCCTGCAGAGGTAGTGCGCGAGCGTGGAATCTATAGAAGGTCGGTTCAAGAAGTATAAGCCTTATTTGAACGGCCTCACCAAGCATTGATCCCATGCCTTTGCCCACGTGCCCCCACTGGGATGACATGCCTGTTGAGGCCTGCAGTGGTAATAGAAAATACAGCATAAAACGACTATTCTTCACCCCAACCCCTCATAGCGGACGGCCACGATCCGCTATCCCTGACACGAAACGACTACAAGAAAAAAACGCTATTTAGAGTGTCTCCCAACAGCGTGAGGAATGGCGGATGCCTCTCCGCCATGAGGGCAAGAAGAACGGTAGTAGTCCGTTGAAGGGTGGGATTGGAATGACATGCTTTCTGAAACCTGCAGAAGCCCAACATGACATGACTTAAAGAGACTGTTAAGGTCTGCAATAGCAACTTTTTTTCTCCAAAACAGGAACCATAGTATTCCAAAAAAGTGTATTTTTGCATCTTTCAACATTTTGCAAACTTATTTCTTTACCAATGAAAAGCATTTTCAAACGCGGATTGCTGCTTTTGGCCTTCTTATTAGGACTGGTCTTTCACCTTGCAGCACAATCCACCCAAATGACCATCCATTTGAACGATGGTACCGAACGCACCTATTTTATGAACGAAAGCGATCGTGTCTATTTTGAAGACAATGAGACACTTGTCGTCGAGATTGCCGTCTATGGCAAAGATGTCCGTTCAGACCGTTTTAACCTTGCCGATATCCGCAAAATCACATGCCAGGAAACGGAAGGTGTTTCGGAAACAACAAACGCATCTGTATTCCTCTCCCCCAACCCTACTCATGATGCTTTTATGCTCCATAACCTCAATGGCAAACAATCTGTCAACATCTATGCCTTAGATGGACGATTGGTAAAATCGGCAGAAGTATCTGAAAACCAACTCATCGACATCTCCGATCTTCCTATTGGGCTATATTTGGTCAAAACCGAGTCGCAAACCCTTAAAATGATCAAGCTATGAGAAAGACCTTATTTATTATGGCCTTCCTGCTTGGTTGTATAGGCCTTAATGCGCAGAATTATCATATCAATCTGCATAACAATGGTTCGGTTTTGTACGACAACGATGTAATCGACATCCATGATATTCATTTCGAAGGCAGTCAACCCGCCCAAATGATCCTCCAAGCCGGCTGCGGCATCTCCACTTTCCCCCTCAACGCCTTCGACAGCCTCACCTTTGTGAGGCAGGAAGAACCGCCTGTGGGCGACACGGTTTACATCACTTACAACGGTTCTAACGTGAATGTCATCAATCCATTTGCCGGCAACGGTGTGACCGTCACCACCGATAATGCTGACGTCACGGTGAATTCCTACAAATCCAACATAAAATATTTAGTTAGCGGCACATCCTCCAATGGTTCACTAAACATCACCAGCGGTCACTCTTACCGCTTGATTCTCAAAAATTTGGATTTAACAAGCAATACTACAGCAGCCATTTATTCCACTACAGGAGTAACTGTATTGTTGACACTTATTGGACACTCCTCACTGGCCGACAGCCCCTATAGTACCCTCAAAGGAGCACTCACTACAAGCACACTTTTGGTGGACGGTGATGGCACTCTTGAAGTAACCGGCAACGCCAAACACGGCATCTCAGTGGAAGGTGGTAATTTGAGGGTCGACTCGGGCACCATCCGCATCCTTGAAACCGACAGCGACGGCATTCATTGCGACATCAACTTGATTTGGAACGATGGTACACTCGACATCGTGTCGGCAGGTTCCGATGGCTTGGACATTTCAGGCAACGTCACCATCAACGACGGCGTTCTAACCATCAACACGACGGCAGAAAGCCAAAGATGTATTAAGGTAACTAACGCCTTCAACATGACTGGAGGTTCGCTTAATTGCAACCTCACTGGCAATGACTGCAAGGGCATCAAAGGCGATGCAGACATCATTATCAGCGGCGGCACAATAGATGTGCAAGTTTCTGGCACAGGCTCACATGGCATCTCATCCGACACCGATGTCAGCATTGGTGACAATGCCGACATCACCATTGTTTCCTCTTCCGAGGACGGCAAATGCATTAAGAGCGACGGCACTATCCACATCAACGGAGGCTCTTTAGATCTCACCCATTCAGGAGACATCTCGAAGGGAATCACGGCCACGGGGGATATCACTATTACAGACGGCAGCATCGGCATTACTGCCTCGGGAAGCACGGTTCTGGAAAATGTTAACGGACAAAATGTGCCTGCCTACTGCACCGCCATCAAGAGTAATGCTGACATCAACATTTCAGACGGCACTTTCCACATCACCCTGCCCACCACCAATCATGGCGGCAAGGCCATCAGTGCCGATGGCAACCTGACTATCAGCGGCGGTGACTTCACCATCACCACCCAAGGCAACGGTGCTTCCTACACCGTCAGCGGTAGTACAAAGGATGCCTATACCTCATCGTGTCTGAAATGCGACGGAAACATGCAAATTCTGGCCGGCAATCTCACCCTCAGCAGCTCTGGCACTGGCGGCAAAGGCATCAATGTCGGTGGTACTTTGATCATTGGACAGGAGGGTGCCAACAATGATGACCTCAATCTTAATGTCACCACCAGCGGCGAGCGTATCACCGTTACGAGCGGTGGCGGTGGTCCATGGGGCGGCGGCGACTATGCCAACCCCAAAGGCGTCAAGGCTCAAGGCAACCTGACCATCAACAGCGGCAACATCACCGTACACTGCACCCAGACGCAAAACGAAGGCGGTGAGTGCATCGAAAGCAAGGCCACGCTGACCATCAACGGTGGCAACATCGAGGCTTATTCCGTGAAAGACGACGCTGTGAATGCGGCCCAAAACCTCACTATCAACGGAGGCATCTACTACGCCCACAGTGATGCCAACGATGGCACCGACTCGAACGGCACAATGGTCATTAACGGTGGACTCAATATCTCCAACGGTGCCCGCCAACCTGAGGAAGGTTTTGACTGCGACAACAATCAGTTCAGAATTACAGGCAGCACCTCAATTGGTACAGGAGGCGGCACCAGTAATCCCACACAAAATGTCTGCACCCAGCCTTCGCTGAAAATCAATACGCAAGCTGGTTATGCCATTCAAATCCTCAAATCGGACGGCACGGTCATCTGTACCTATCAATGCCCTCAGTTTACTGGTGGTGGAGGCGGTTGGCCAGGTCCAGGTGGCGGCAGCGGAATGGTCATGCTTTTCACCGACCCACAACTCCAAACAGGTCAAAGCTACACTGTGAAATACAACGGTACCATCAGTGGCGGCACCAATTGGAATGGCTATTACACGGGTAATGTCACCTACACTGGCGGTCAAAGCGTCAATGTGAATGTCAATTCGATGGTGACCACGGTGAGTGCAGGAGGTGGAGGATGGTAAATCCCAGCATCATAGCATATATCAAGCAGGAAATTCTCCCCTGCTATGACCATTTCGACGCCGCCCATCAGCGCAATCATGCCGATGAGGTGATCGAAAGAAGTTTGGCCTTAGCAAAACATTACGATGTGGACGAGAACATGGTCTACGCCATTGCCGCCTATCACGACACGGGCCTCTGCGAAGGCCGCGACACCCATCATGTCGTTTCAGGACGCATAATTCGCGAAGACAAGAAATTACGAGAATGGTTCGATGAAGAACAAATCGAGACCATGGCTCAGGCTGCCGAAGACCATCGCGCCTCAAACGGTCATGAGCCACGCAGCATCTACGGCAAAATTGTGGCCGAGGCCGACCGGCTCATCTCACCCGAAAAAGTCATCCGACGCACCATTCAGTTCACGCAAGACCACTTCCCCGACTACGACAAGGAGCAACAATACCAACGCTTCCGTGAACATCTTTTGGAGAAGTATTCCGACACGGGCTACCTTCGCCTTTGGATTCCCGAATCGGACAATGCCACACGATTGGAGGAATTGCGAATAATTATTCGTGACGAAGAAAAGATGCGCAAAGCATTCGATCAAACCTTTGAGAAAATCAAGACCAATGAATGAATCCGACCTTACCTTATTGATGAAAGAACACGGCATCAAGCCTACCGCCAATCGTATCATCGTGGCCAAGGCTTTGTCTGAAGGAAGCCGTCCCCTCTCAATGACAGAGCTAGAAGACCGTATCGGTAGCATCGACAAATCGGGCATCTTCCGTGCTTTGACACTCTTCAAGGAACAGCACCTCGTACATGTGCTT
Source organism: uncultured Bacteroidales bacterium (assembly GCA_900317055.1). Lineage (GTDB taxonomy): Bacteria > Bacteroidota > Bacteroidia > Bacteroidales > F082 > Limimorpha. The sequence goes on from ONFF01000016.1 coordinate 65,050, forward strand.
GAAGACGGTGATGGCGTGCGCTATGAACTCTGCCACAGCCACGACCACGCTGTCGACAACGACATGCATATTCACTTCCACTGCGAACATTGCGGAGAGACCATTTGTCTTGAAGACCTTGCCATTCCTGAGGTTCAGTTGCCCGAAGGATTTCTGATACAAAGTGCCAATTTTGTGCTCAAAGGCATTTGCCCAAAATGCCAAAAGTACCCTAGTTAAATGCATTTTTCCACTTCAAATACACTCTGAATCTAGATATTTTGTATTTTTGCGTCAAATTTCAAAACCTTTCAATATGAAAAAAGCACTATTATCCTTCATGATTCTTTGTTTCTGCGGCCTCGTTACGGCTCAAGAAATGAACAAAAATGAATTCAAGATGGCTTTGGGCGACACCGTCGTTTGGAGGCCTTTCGACAACTGCGACAACAACGGCTACGAAATCAATGGACCCAAAATCATCAGTTTCAAGACTGTCAAGTTTGGCGACTGCATTCAGGTCATCGCAAAAAGAATAGGTAAAAGCAGCATCATTGCCACCTGCAACGACAGCGATGCCCAAGCCGTGGCCAGATTCACCGTTTTTGATCCGAATGATGTCCCTGCTGTGGTTGAAATACCCGAGAAACCTGCCACGCAGACTTTCACAGGTACCTATAAGTTCAACCCGCCCACCGATAATTTCTTCATCACCATCAATGACTTGGGTACCAAGCGCAACGAGACCTATATGAGACATGGTGACAACGAAGCCTACAATGATGGTCTGGGCATCGACCGTTTCTGGAACATCAAGACAGGTAAGAACTGGTACTATCGTCCCGATGCACAAGGCTGGACCGACGATGTCGACTGGGAGTTTGAGGCTTTCGGTGAAAGCTTCCCCATCATCAACTCCTTCGCTACCGAGGTGGAAAAGAACAACCTTTCCAACTATTATGTCGGCATGGAAAAAGTGCTTGACATCAACTGCTGGCACTTCTTCGTCGACTTCGAAGACAACTTGGTCATCCAATACTGGGTCGACCCCAGCAACGGCTGCACACTGAAACGTCAAATGAACGCTGACCCTGCAAAAGTGGTCACCGTCTACGACCTCAAGTACACGAAACTGCATTTCGGTCCCAGCTTCAAGAAGGGACTGCATGACACGAGAAGATAAATTTTGAATCTTTAAATATTAAATCTTAAATACCATACAATGGAAAACATCGAATTAAAGAAAACCCCTTACAACCAGATCCATCACGACCTGGGCGCCAAGATGGCTGAATTTGCCGGTTACGACATGCCGATTCAATACACTGGTCTTGTTGAAGAACACAACAATGTCCGCAACAATGTCGGCGTGTTCGATGTGAGCCACATGGGCGAGTTCCGCGCCAAAGGCCCCATGGCTAAGCAGTTCATGCAGTACTGCACTGTCAACGACGTTGCCGCTTTGAGCGACGGCAAGGTGCAATACACCTGCTTGCCAAACGGCAAGGGTGGTATCGTAGACGACATGCTTGTCTATCGCATCGCCGACGACCACTACTTCATGGTGCCCAACGCCGCCAACATCGACAAGGACTGGGCTTGGATGAGCCAGATTGCTGAGAAGTTCGGCATGACCCTCGGTGAAGACTTCAAGAACGAGAGCGAAGAATGGGCTCAGTTGGCCGTGCAAGGCCCCAACGCCCTGAAAGCCATGCAGAAGCTCACTAAAGCCAATGTGGTGGATATGGAGTATTATACCTTCCAAATCATTAACTTCGCTGGTGTCGACAACATCATCTTCTCGACCACAGGTTACACTGGTTCAGGTGGCTGCGAAATCTACATCCCCGTCGCCCACGCCAAGGAAGTTTGGGACGCTGTCTTTGAGGCTGGCAAGGAGTTCGGCATCATGCCCGCAGGTCTGGGCTGCCGCGACACCCTGCGTCTCGAAAAGGGCTTCTGCCTCTACGGTCACGAAATCGACGACACCATCAGCCCCATCGAGGCTGGTCTCGGTTGGATCACCAAGTTCGTGGATGGCAACGACTTCCTCAACCGCGAAATCTTCGCCGCCCAGAAGGCCAATGGCGTGAGCCAGAAGATTGTCGGCTTCGAAATGATTGACCGCGGTATACCGCGTAACGGCTATGAGGTTTGCGATGCCGAAGGCAACTGCATCGGTATGGTACGCTCAGGTAGCCCGTCGCCTTCGACTGGCAAGAACATTGGCACCGCTTTGGTGAAGAAGGCCTTCAGCAAGAAGGACACCGAAATCTTCATCAAGATCCGCAACAAGCTCATCAAGGCTGTGGTGGTGAAGATGCCATTCCTTCCATAAGAATTGAAAGAAAAAAGCTTCAAGCCGTTTTCGATTTTCGGAGACGGCTTGTTTTTTGGCAGGATTTTTGTAGTTTTGCAGTGTTAAAATGAAAGAAATTGAAGTTTAATAATTAAATATCTAACACAATGAAAAAGTTAAGTGTAATCTGCATGACGATTTTGGCCATCACTTTCTTAGCATCCTGCCGTGGTCCACAAGGGCCCGCTGGACACGATGGCAACGCAAATGTAGCTTCGTCAACTATCACAATTTATCCCAACAATTGGGAATGGGTAAACGACTGCCAATGGATGGTAGAAATTGACTATCCTGCCATCACCGACAATGTGTATAACCATGGCGCAGTGCTTGTTTATATGGATGTTGAAGGTGCTTGGTCGCAAGTGCCGCTGACCTATTATTATCAGGATTTGATTACCTACGACAACGGCACCCAAGAAGTCATCAACTGCGCAGCTTCCATTGAGGTGGCCACCTTGAGCGACGGTGGAGTACGCCTCTTCTGGACGGAAAGCGATTTCTATGATGGCATGCGTCCTGACACCCACGATTTCAAGATTGTGGCCATCGAAGCTAATGTATACAGAGACCGCAGCGATGTCGACTTCAGCAGCTACGAAGCTGTGAAGAAAGCCTTCCAACTGGCTGATGATTGATTGAGAATAATTTGATAGGAAAATTCAGGTAGAGACGTGCCATGGCGCGTCTCTATTGTTTTTATTGCATCACCAACGAGAACCACATAAAACCCACATAACCCAATGTCAACAAAGCGCCTTCCCAACGGGAAATCTTACGGCCTTTGCCCGTGAAGACAAACAGCAGCATGAGGATGTTAGCGGCAAAAAGAATCATCAACTGCTTGTTCATCATCGGCTCGAAAGGCAAGGGGGTGATGATGGAACTGACGCCTAACACAATGAAAATGTTGAGGATATTAGAGCCCAACACATTGCCGATGGCGATGCCGGAATTCTTCTTCAAAGCAGCCACAATGGAAGTGATGAGCTCGGGCAACGATGTGGCAGTTGCCACAACGGTCAAGCCGATGGTGCCTTCATCCATACCCCAGTTCTTAGCCAAGATTTGCGCGTTGTTTGAAACAAGTTCACCACCAACATATAACCCAGCAATACCAAAAACCAATGCTAGGATGGTCTTCCCCCAAGGCATGGCTTCTTGCACATCTTCGGTCTCTTCTTTCGGGTCGTTTTTCAGCATGGTCAGCAACAAGTATGCGAACCCCATCAACAGGAGAACGATACCTTCAATCCAATTGATGGTACGCGCCTGACCCGAGAAAAAGTAGTTAGCCATCAAAGTAATGGCAAGGGTTGCTACAAAGCCCACAGGAATGTCGCGGCGGATGGAGACACGACTCACATCGATAGGCCAGATAATCGAACTCACACCCAAAATGAGCAGGATGTTCATCGTATTGCTTCCGATGATGTTGCCTATGGCTAAGCCAGGACTGCCTTTGATACATGAAAACACATTGACAATCATCTCAGGCAGCGATGTGCCAAAAGCCACGATGGTCAGGCCTATAATGAGCGGCGACAGTTTGGCGCGGATGCCCACGCTGGTAGCTCCGTTGACAAGCCAGTTGGCACCTAGAATCAAGGCGACAAAGCCGAGGATAAGTAATAATAAAGGTATTAGTGAATCCATTTCTTTTGGTAGCGGCATTTCGACAGGCTCAACGACCTTGGCTTTTTCGTTTCGCTAAGGCCCCTGAGCCTGTCGAAGGGCCAATTCATATATTAAACGTTATAATGTCTCGCTCCAAATATCTTGCTTCCTACACGCACCAAAGTTGCGCCTTCCTCAACGGCGATTGGATAGTCGTCCGACATGCCCATCGAAATCTCTTTGAATTGCGGCTGATTGGCAAAATATTCTTTTTTAAGCGTGTCAAATATTTCCTTCAGATGTTTGAATTCCTTGCGGACTTCGGCCTCGTCGTCAGTGAAAGTGGCCATGCCCATCACGCCGCAGATACGCACATTTTCCATCTGCTTGAACACTTCTGAATCAAGCAATTGGTGAGCCTCATCCATGTCGAGGCCAAATTTCGTTTCTTCTTGTGCAATATGGAATTGCAGCAGGCAATCAACCACACGGTCGTGCTTCTTGGCTTCCTTGTTGACAGCTTCCAACAGGTTAGCCGAATCGATGCTATGGATGAGCGTGACGAAGGGAATGATGTATTTGATTTTGTTGGTCTGCAAATGGCCGATGAAGTGCCACTGGATATCTTGCGGCAGCGCCTCATGCTTATCGCGCATCTCAAGAGCGTGGTTTTCGCCGAAAATACGTTGGCCTGCGTCGTAGGCTTCCTGCAAGTCGCAGACAGGCTTGGTTTTGCTGACAGCTACCAAAGTCACTGACTCGGGCAGCGTCGCCCTGATTTTTTCAAGGTTTTCTTTGATCATGATTCCAAGAATTAAAAATCGTGCAAAATTACTAAGGTTTCTCGGGTTTTGCTACAAATCGCTGAAATTTTCTTACCTTTGCGCCCAAATTTCGAAGAATTATGTTTGAAGGTTTAAGCGAAAAACTAGAACGTTCGTTCAAAGTCCTTAAGGGACAGGCTTATATCACTGAGGTGAATATTGCCGATACGATGAAGGAAATCCGTCGCGCCCTCTTGGATGCCGACGTCAGCTATAAGATTGCCAAGGATGTCACCAACAATATCAAGGAGAAGGCTCTTGGCCAGGAGATTCTCACTTCGGTGAAGCCGGGTGAGATGATGGTCAAGATCGTGCATGATGAGCTGGCCGAATTGATGGGCGGTGAGGCCGTCGACATCAACCTGAAAGGTCAGCCAAGCATCATCTTGATTGCAGGTCTGCAAGGTTCGGGTAAAACCACTTTCTCAGCCAAGTTGGCTTCTTATCTGAAACGCAAACGCAGCAAGCAAGTCTTGTTGGTGGCTGGAGACGTGTATCGTCCAGCTGCTATCGAACAGTTGAAAGTATTGGGACAACAGGTTGAGGTTGAGGTGTACAGCGAAGATGGCAACAAAAACCCCGTGCAGATTGCGCAAAACGCCATCAACCACGCCCGTAATCAAGGCAAGAACGTGGTCATTATCGATACTGCCGGTCGTCTGGCCGTCGACGAGGAGATGATGAACGAGATTGCCAACATCAAGGAAACGGTTCATCCGCATGAGACCTTGTTTGTGGTGGACTCCATGACAGGTCAGGATGCCGTGAACACGGCCAAGGCTTTCAATGATCGCTTGGACTTCGACGGTGTGGTGCTCACCAAGTTGGACGGTGACACCCGTGGCGGTGCTGCCCTTACCATCCGCACGGTGGTGGAGAAACCCATTAAGTTCGTCGGTATCGGCGAGAAGATGGATGCTCTCGATGTATTCCACCCCAAGCGTATGGCCGACCGTATCCTCGGCATGGGTGATATCGTCTCACTCGTGGAACGCGCCCAAGAGCAGTTCGACGAGGAAGAAGCCCGCAAGTTGCAGAAAAAACTCGCAAAGAACGAGTTCAACTATAACGACTTCCTGAAGCAAATCCAGCAAATCAAGAAGATGGGTAATCTGAAGGACTTGGCCAGCATGATTCCTGGCATGGACAAGGCCTTGAAAGGCGAGGAAATCGACGATGATGCCTTCAAGAGCATTGAGGCCATCATCTATTCGATGACTCCTGCCGAACGTGAGAATCCTAAACTGCTCAACGGTACGCGCCGTAAGCGCATCGCTGATGGTAGTGGCACTTCTATCGTGGAAGTGAACCGCCTTGTGAAACAGTTTGAGGAGACCTCAAAGATGATGCGCATGATGACCACTGGTGGTGGCAAAAAGTTGATGCGCATGGCGGGGAACATGAAACGCCGCTAATCATAATTCAAGATTCAAGATTCAAAACTTAAAATTATGGATAAGATTATTGATGGTAAAATCATCTCTGAACAGATAAAGAAAGAGATCGCGGCTGAAGTCGCAGACATGATCGACCACGGCAAACCCGCTCCGCATCTCGCTGCAGTCATTGTGGGCGATGACGGCGCCAGTAAGACCTATGTAGCCTCCAAAGAGAAAGCCTGTCACTCGGTGGGCATGACCTCGTCAGTGTACCGTCTGCCCGTCACGACGACAGAAAAGGAAATGCTCGACATGGTTGATTTCCTCAACAATGATTCCGAGATTGACGGTTACATCATCCAACTGCCTTTGCCCAAACACATCGATGAGAACAAAGTCATCGCCGCCATCAAGCCTGAAAAGGACGTGGACGGCTTCACGAGCATCAATGCTGGTCGCATGATGTTGGGTTTACCCTGCTACATCCCCGCTACACCAAACGGCATTATGGAGCTCATCAAACGTTCAGGCATTGAGACGGTTGGTAAGAATGTGGTGGTCTTAGGACGTTCCAACATCGTAGGTACGCCTATGGCCATCCTGATGTCTCGTAAGGGCATCGACTCCACCGTCACCCTGTGCCACAGCCGCACCAAGAACCTGCCCGACATCTGCCGCAATGCCGACATCCTCGTTGCCGCCATCGGCAAGCAAGGTTTCGTGACTGCCGACATGGTGAAACCCGGTGCCGTGGTCATCGATGTGGGCATCCACCGCATCGAAGACCCAACTAGCCCGAAGGGTTACAAAATCATGGGCGATGTGGATTATGACGAAGTATATAAAGTGGCCTCTAAAATCACCCCTGTCCCTGGTGGTGTAGGCCCCATGACCATCGTTTCGTTACTGCAAAACACGCTGAAAGCAGCCAAAGGCGAGGTCTATCCGAAATAAGTTTTCATGGTTTTTTGGTAACGGGATTACCTTTTTCAGGGTCATCCCGTTTTTTTATTGCAAATAATCCAAGATTTTTACATAGTTTTGCACCTTATAGCAAAAGAGAACATGAAAAAAAGATGGTTTATCACATTCGTGTTGTTGTCGTTTTTCACTTTGGCAAATGCACAGGAAGAAGGCACGGCTGACTTCTCCCCTATTTTCTTCCCTCAACTTAAGGCCGAACTGCCTAAAGAGGTGAACGAAACTTCAGGACTTTTCATGCACAATGGTCGCCTTTGGACGCACAACGACAGCGGAGGCAAGCCGATATTGTTTGCGCTTGATACCGTGACATTTGAAGTAGTGCAGAGAATCACTCTAGCCAATGTGAAAAACAAGGATTGGGAAGATGTCTGCACCGATGGCAAAACGGTGTTCATTGGCGACTTCGGCAACAACAAAGGTAGCCGCAAGAACTTGAGAATCTTTACTTTCCCCTTGTCAAACATTCCTAAAGAAGGCGATGCCAACCTTATTGCGGACTCCATTACTTTCCGCTTTGGCGACCAAACAGACTTCAACCACATCAAACAAGGACATGACTACGATTGTGAGGCCATGTTTACTACTGAGGACTATCTCTATCTTTTCAGCAAAGGCTGGGCAACGGGTACAACGCGTCTATACCGACTTTCAAAGACACCGGGAGACCATGTGGCAGAGGTGGTCAATGGCTTTGACTCACAAGGTCTTATCACAGGTGCCGACTACGATATTGAGAATCGCATATTAGTCATTGTAGGCTATGTGAAAAACATTTGGAAACCTTTCATGTACATCATTTTCGACTTCGACGAGTCAGGAGTAAAGCTCTCGAACCGTCGCTTCGAGATGCCACAATGGACAGGTGCCCAAACCGAAGGCATTTGCTTCTTCGACTACGGACGGTGCTATGTCACGGCTGAGACCTCTCCCACCATCACCGCAAAGGTTTTCGTGGTGGATTTCCGCAAATGGATTGAAAAGAACCTCAAAAACAAGAAGGAATGAAACGCTTTGCAATCATTCTGATAATCATCGTACTGACCTCCACAGCCTTTGCCCAACATCCGAAAAAAGCGGTGAAAGCATACGAAGCGGCAGAACAAGCCTTTCAGAAGCGTGATTATTTGAAAGCCCATCAACAGCTATTAAAAGCCGTATTGGAAGACCCGAACTATGCCGAGGCTTGGCTCTTGGAGGGCGAGGTCGGGATAGAGCTGAAAGACTATGACCTTGCCATGTTGGGTTACGAAAACGCTTTGTCATCCGACTCACTGCTGTTCCCTCCAGCGGCCATCACTTTGGCTCGCCTCTACGACACCCAAGGCAACTACAAGCGAGAAATCGCCTTGCTGAAATGGTATCTTTCGAAGGGCTTCGGCCAAGCCTTTAACGAAGCCACGGCAAATGAGATGCTGGCAAAAGCAACTTTCCGCGACTGGACAGTATGTCATCCCGTCGCCTTTGAGCCTGAAAATCTGGGGACAGCGGTCAATTCGAGCCACGACGAATATGTGAACATGTTGTCGTTTGATGGCTCGCAGCTCCTGTACACGCGCAAGATGTCGATTGACGACAACTATCAAAAGGAGTTTCTCTTCGTTTCCCATTTCAATGACGGCCAATGGTCTGATCCCCAACCGCTTGCCTTTTCAGACTTTCCTCAAGATGTAGACCCAGGAGCCGCTTTCATCTCCGCTGACGGCAAAAAACTCTACCTGACTGGCTGTGGCTGGAGTCGCGACAGCAGTTGCGACATCTATGTCTCAGAATGGAAGGACAATCGATGGAGCATGCCTCGACGATTGTCGGAAGGCATCAACACAAGAAATTGGGAATCACAACCTTGCGTGAGCAGCGATGGCAAGGAGCTCTATTTCGTGTCGCGCCGATCGGGTCAAGCTGATATTTATTGCAGCAAGCGTAATACAGACGGAACTTGGGGCGAACCGCAAAATATAGGTAGTCCTATCAACACAAAAGGCACTGAAATGGCGCCTTTTCTGCATCCTGATGGACGTACACTTTACTTCTCGTCCGACACGCATGTCGGTATGGGTGGCTTTGACCTTTTCATGAGTCGCAGAGACGAAGACGGACTTTGGCAGGAACCTGTCAATCTCGGTTTCCCCATCAACACCAGCGGTGACGAAATCAACTTTTTCGTGGCTGCCGATGGCAAGACTGCCTTCATTTCCTCACAGCGCGATGGCGGCAAAGGCGGCTACGACATATACACCTTTGAACTACCCGAAGAAATCCGCTCAGACTCAGCCAATTATTTGGCCACTGTGGATGTGGTGGAACTGGTGCCAGGCGATGCGGTAATCCTGCAAAACATCCAATTTGAATTTAACAGCGCTGCCTTAACTGAAGACTCTGAATCTGGCATACAAATGCTGACCGAATTTTTGCAGCGTAATCCCCATTTGAAAGTTGAATTGGCGGGGCATACCGACAATGTCGGAAGTGACAGCTACAATCTAAAACTCTCTTCCGAACGTGCCGAAATCGTTAAACAAGCATTGGTTGACAATGGAATTGACGCGACCCGACTCACTGCCATAGGCTATGGAGCCACTCAACCATTAGTCCCCAACGACAGTGAAGAACACCGTGCAATGAACCGCAGGACTGAGATGGTCGTAAAATGAAACAAATGACAAACACTAAACAAGCACATCGTATGAAAGCCAAAACTGTATTAATCGCCCTTGCTTCAGTGGTTGTGCTTTCCTCATGCACGAAAACGCCAGAACCAAGTGAGGAATCTCCTCTCAGTTTTTCCATTTTGGGAGACAGTTTTTCCACTTTTGAAGGCTACGTGACTCCTGATGCCAATGATGTTTGGTATTACGAAAGGATTGGCGTGACAAGTGTTGAGCAGATGTGGTGGCACAAGATGGCCTCAGAGATGGAGTGGATACTCGACAAAAACAACTCGTTTTCCGGCTCCTTGATATGCAACTTTTGGGGCTTCAATGCTGGGCTTTACTACAAACCACATTCTTTCATCAATCGAATGGATAATCTTGGCGACCCCGATGTCATCTTCATCCAAGGCGGTACCAATGATGTTTGGAACGGTGCATATCATGGCGAGTTCGTTTATTCTGACTGGACCGAAGGGGATCTTGAATACTATAGGCCAGCATTGGCTTACATGTTCGACAGTATGAAGCGCCTCTATCCCAAGGCCAAACTCTATTTTATGATTGACATGGGGCTTTGCGACTACGACCCTGTAGCACGAACCTTTGTCGAGGATGCACTCAAAATCGCTAACCACTACAACATCGACTGCATCAAACTATACGACATCCACAAATCTTGGAGTCATCCTGATGCGGAGGGGCAAGAAGATATTGCCCGTCAAGTATTGGAAGTGCTTGAATCCGACTTTAATGTCTAATTCGATATCGTACCGTTAACTCATCGTTCGAGGGAGTAGGCACATCCCAGTAGGGTTTTTCTGTCGTTGAGCCTGTCGCAACGTCAGAATTATCGTCATTTATTTCTTCTTCGTTATCCTCCTCATCTTCCCAATGGTATACCTCTTTCTGAGGGCCTTCCTTACGCAAGAAAACGGCCAACAGCACCCCAATGATGGCTCCGCTCAGATGGCCTTCCCATGAGATGTTCTGCGGTATGGCCAGCGAGGGAATCATGCCCCAGATGAAACTACCATAAAGGAACACCATGATAAGCGAGATCACAATAAGCATGCGGTTGCCACGGATGAAACCGCTTGAGATAAGGAAAAAATTCAAGCCATAAACGAGCGCGCTTGCTCCAATATGCGTTGACTCTGGATTGCCGATACACCATGTAATCAAGCCGCTGGCCAAATAGGTAATGAGCAATACTCGGTTGGCGAGAGCGGGATAACAATAATACAAGGCCGTACCCAAAACCAAAATGGGGACAGAATTAGACAGCAGATGCTCCCAGCTACCATGCAGGAATGGCAAAGTGAAAATGCCAATAAGGCCATGCGCAGTATGTGGCGTGACGCCATATCGGCCAAAGTCAATGTTCAGCGATACCTCAATAATCTTCACCACCCACATCACCACCACAATGAGCAAGGGCACGATGAGGCTACCTAAGAATTTCCGTCTTTCAGCTTTGTTATCCATGATTTTGAGGCCGTTCAAGAATCATTCCGCGCGCAAAGGTCGGAAATTTTGGCAGATTTTGTATTTATTCCTATGAATTGGCAATGAGTTAAGCCGATAATTTTTCATGGTTGATTGAAAAGTCATAGTTTCTTTGGTATTCAGAGTCTCTTCTGATGACGGC
>ONFF01000003.1 GCA_900317055.1 uncultured Bacteroidales bacterium
CGACAAGGAGTTTGTCTTTCTTTGCCAGGATGCCTTGTACCCGCCGCCCTATCCCTACGGCGATATCAATTGTCCCAATGTGGTGGTGGGGTCGCAGGATAACTATTGGGTTTTCCATCTTACCGACATTTATGACTATGACGGCATCGAGAAACAGGAGGGATGGAATGGAGATGGCGTTGGAGTTTATCCTAATCCGAGTAAGGACTTGGTGCGGATATATGGTGTTGAGGCTGAAGAGGTTTGGCTTTATAATGCTTTGGGGCAAGTGGTGAAGACGGTGCGGAACTCTAATGATGTGAGTTTGGAGGGATTGCCGCAGGGTGTTTATATGGTGAGGATTAGGGATGGAGAAGGAAGAATCTTTATGGAGAAGGTGATGGTGAGGTAGTGTTTTTTTTCGTGCTAACGTTATGCGTGCTAACGTGCTAACGAAGTGGGACCTATAGGATTGATAAGACTAATAAAAACCAATAGAACAATGAAAGCAACAAGAATTTACACCCTGCTTGCGCTCCTGCTGATGGCGGGAGGAGTGAATTTGAAGGCGCAAAATGATTTCTACTTCACATACGAGACTGCCAATTCCAGGTTTACGGAAGGCGGCCCGTGCTTGGAAGTGAGTTCTGAGAACACCAAAGAGCATTTCTTCCTTGTTTCGGCATTTGATTTTTCCTATGAATGGATTGCTTACGAGCAAAACCATGCCATGCCTGCCAAAATCCTGAAACTATCGCCTGAAATGAATTTGCTTGGCGAGATGGTGATAGGCGAAGAAGGACGTCGTTCCACCATTACGGGCATCTATTTTGACCCTGAAAACGATGCGCAATACATTGCGGTGGGAAAAATCCACGACAATGAACTGCATTATGACAGGCCATACATTGTCCGCTTTGATGGCGACCTGAATGTTTTGTGGCAAAAGGAAGTGGAATTGCCACAAGAGTACTGCAAGTTTTTCTTCAAGCCGAAATCTTTCATGGACAATCAGAACGACATTGTTTATATGACCGAGGTTTACGATATTGACACCCAAATGAACCATCCTTATCTGTATTTGCGCTTCTCCTTAGATGGCGTGGTGCAGGCCATAGGCTCCGTCCAGACATCTCTGTTCAATACAGGTGGAGTCTTTGAATACAAAGACGGATCGGGCGACTATGGCGTGTGCAATTCGCAATGGTGTTATATACAACGCCTGAATCGTGATTTTGAGCCTATTGGGCAAAGGAATATTGTGTATAATGTACATCTTGACGACCAATGGGAGGTTGTTCTAATGAGTCGCTACGACCAAAGTACCGTGTTATCGATGCCTGACAGCAGTCTTTTCATCGCCGCCTTTGGCGAAGGATGGTTCTATCCTGAACCTGTTCCTGGTGGAACCGTGTTGATGAAACTTCGTCCCTCCGACACCCTTCCTAATATCTATGCCGATGATTTTGATGGATTGTTTTTATCCGATTACTTTGATGAAAACACAGAGGCGATTAATCAAATCAAAGGGCTGGACATTAAGGGCGACTACTTGTTCCTTTGTTATGGGGTATTTGGCGATGACGAGATATGGAACTCCCGCTTCTGTGTCACAAAACTAACTTTAGGGCTGGATGTGGTGTGGCAACGAATTTACGATCTCGACAACAGAATTACGCCACACTACATAATGGCCACCCAAGACGGTGGTTGCCTCGTGACTGGAGAAATTGCGACAGGAAGCCCTGAAGAGGAAGGAATGATGATGTTCGCTGCAAAGATTGACTCGGATGGTTGTTTGGATGTTCCTGAAATAGGAAGCGTGAAGCAGACTATAGGTTGTTATCCCAATCCTGCCAAAGAAAAGGTGACGATAAATGGCATTGAGGCTGCCGAAGTGCAGGTTTACAACGCCCTTGGGCAATTGGTGAAGACGGTAAGAAACTCAAACGAAATCGGCGTAGAGGGCTTGCTGCAAGGGGTTTATTTGCTGCGAATTGCGGATGCCGATGGAAATATTTACACGAACAAAATCACAGTACGATGAAAAACATTAGACTTTACATCCTGCTTGCGCTCCTGCTGATGGCGGGAGGGGTGACAAAGGCACAACAATGGAAGTATCTCCAAACTGGAGTTGCTGAAGACCTTTACAATGTCTGCTGCATCGATGACAATACGATTTTCGTGTGTGGACAGAACGGGGTGATACTCAAATCAACCGACAGTGGTGCGCACTGGGCGGAGAAGTATCGCAGAACGGGTTGTCAAATGACAGAAATATGCTTTGCAGACGCGAATAATGGCTATGCGGTATGTGATTCCATATTAGACATTTACACGGAAGTCCATCAGTGGTTTTTGGTAAAGACCTATGATGGAGGCGAAACTTGGAATGAAGTGGGCGAGCCTATTCTCTCATGGGTTGATAGCTACACCACATTAATCAGGCAATTTGTCCGTGCTGAATTGTTTTTGAATGATACTGATAATTTGGTGGTAGCTGTCTCATTCGATGGCATCTACAAAAGCACCGATGGTGGTGCTACCATGAGAAAACTGGACGTTGATTTCACCATCAATGAGACACGAGGGATTTTTTTTGAGGACAATGTTGGGTATCTGCTATGGGATTATGGAAATGATGATTTCCTGTTTCCAGAAGAAAGATGTGCCGGGGTGGCGAAAACGGAAGACTTTGGTGAGACATGGGTTTTGAAGGAAAATGTCACGGACATTACAGTGGGGATAAGCTATGCCCATTTTTACGACAAGAATCACATAAGATTGTTTGGCGAATTTCAATTCTCCGAGTACGACTACTATGGCATATTGGATACTTATGACGGTTTTGGCTCCTTTGAAACGGTAGGTGGTGAAACCTCTGGATATTTCCAATTCTATGAAGAATACATAAGAGCCAAGTTCACCGAGAACGGGTGGGGAGTATCCATGCTATGGGAGGAAGATATGCCAGGAGTCGGCAGAAGTGTCGCATATACTGAAGACGACGGCTTGTCATGGACTTTTTATTCTGGATATGGTCTGCCCACATACAGGCTTTATGACATTGACGGAACCGACACCACTTTCTACATTTCGTGTGCTGATGGAAATGTCCTTAAAAGCCGCCAATTCACGCTTATGGGCATAGGAGAAAATGTATTGCAATTGGTCGCCGTTTATCCCAATCCGGCAACGGACAGAGTCATCATTGAGGGCGTCAAGGTCGCAGAGGTCAAGGTCTACAACGCCCTTGGCCAGTTGGTGAAGACCGTGCCTGGAATGAATGGTATAGATGTGAGCAGTTTGGTGGAAGGGGTTTATTTATTGCGCATCAAGGATGCGGAGGGAAAAGTATACACAAATAAAATAACGATACAATGAAAAACTTAAAGTATTATACTCTGCTTGCCTTTATGGCAGTGGCGGGCATGGCGAAGGCACAATCTGATCTGCTTTGGTCAGAAGACTATCAAGTTGGAAATATCAACTATATTTCCAGTACCCCTGTCGTCCGCGGCATTGAGGACGTGAAAGACTACGTCGAGGTGACGGGAGTGACGCTCAACAACGGTGAAACCCAGTTGGAGATGGTCACCTATGACATATACGGAACCATTGTTTCAACAAAAACATTTGGCACCAATTCGCCCTACGAAAAGACGATTGTTGACTACCAGATGGATAGCTCCGAAAATGTATATATCCTTTGCAATGAGCGACTTGAGTTTTACAAATCGAGAGTTGTCCTCCAGAAATTCACTTCGGATGGCGACTTGGTTTGGGAAGAAACCATCCAAAATGAGGCCGACACGTCATTCATGGCCCAGCATCTGGTTTTGGCCTCCGATGGCCGTTTGGTTTTGGCCTCCTACAGGGAATACGATTATCCCGCACCTGGCGATGACTACATTGTCACTGTTACCATCCCGCAGTTGTTTTGCTACGATGCTGATGGCAATCTGTTGTGGCAGAGAGACTTTGATGCCAATGATGCCAATCCTTTCCTTTATGATGTTTTCGCCATGGACGGAACGCTGCTTTTGTTTGGGGCAAACAGGCATTTGACCAAACTGGATCTCGACAACAACCTGATTTTTGAAGGCACCGCATGCGATACAAGGGGATTCTCGAACGTCCAATCGACCCCTGACCATCATCTATTGGTCACGGCAACAATGGCTTATAAAGTTTCCAAAATCGATTCGGAAGGAAACTTGGTGTGGGCGCATGATTATGGCACCAATTTGCCCAGTAATGTGTCGGGCGACGAAATCAGGGCGATGGTGCAAGATGAGGAAGGCAACATCTATGTAACGGGCAGACACTTCGGTTCGAATTACGGAATGCCCAACCACACCAACAACGACATTCTCACGCTGAAATACAGTCCCGACGGACAGCTGCTTTGGGAAAACCGCTATGCGTTTGGCGGCAACAACGCCGACATCGGTAATGCGCTTTTCGTCAGAAACGGGCATGTCTATGTGGGTGGCCAGAGCCAAAGATTGGGAGCGGGACACGGTTATGATTACATCGTGCTCAAATTGGATGCCGCAACGGGCGAAATGACGGGCTGTTATCGCCACGACAGGGACGACCGCGACGATGCCATTTCCTCGGTCTACGTGTTCGACGACGGAAGAGTGGCTGTTACCGGACGGAGTGGTGTCCAGCCTGAATATGTGTGGACGACGCAACTCTTTGAAGATATTACAATGTATTATCCTTTGATTCCTGAATCTGGAGAGAGGCAATGGGATATGCGGTTTGTTTTCTATTATGGAGATTCGCAATACGAAATCGCGAGACTTGGCGATAAAATTGAGTATGAGGGACAAACCTATAGGGAGTTGACTGTATTATATGATGAGCTGAATTACACAGTGCCATTTGGCCTTTTGCGTGAGGAAGGCAAAAAGGTGTATCTCAGGCGTTATTCGACTGCAATACCGCATATTATGGAGGAGGAAGTCTATTATGACTTCAATCTCCAAGTCGGCGACTTGTTTGAAGTGGGTTATGGCGACGAGCCTGAATACATCCAATTGATGGCTATTGAAGAGGTCGTTTTGGAAGATGGCTCGGTACGAAACAAGTATGTGTTCAATGAAGGTTGGGGAGTCAATCCCGAAGAGCCTGAAGTTTGGATTGAGGGCATTGGCAGCTTGTCGGGCATCAATTGGCGGTACATTCCTGGTTGGACGGCAAGTGGTTTTGCTTACTTGCAGTGCTATTTTGAGGATGACAACCTCGTTTGGACGGATGGCGAGTGTTGGGATGATGTGGAGGAAACAGCCGCAGAACTGGTTTCTGTCTATCCCAATCCCGCCAAGGAAAACGTCTTAATCAAAGGTATCGAAGCCACCGAAGTGCAGGTCTACAATGCCCTCGGGCAGTTGGTGAAGACCGTGCGTGATGCGAATGAAATCCCTGTGGCGGGTTTGCCGCAAGGCGTTTACCTGCTGCGCATTGCGGATGCGGAAGGAAATATTTACACGAACAAAATCACGAAACGATGAAAAACATTAGACTTTACACCCTGCTTGCGCTCCTGATGATGGCGGGAGGATTTATGCAAGCGCAAGAGTATGAATCCTATTTTGGCGCAGATTCCACACGATTGAATGTGCTCCAATATTGTATAGACTGGGTTACCACTGGCTATATGGAAATCAATACTGCCGACACGGTCCACATCAACGGACACGATTATCTTCATGCTACCCCCAGAGGATTCTTTTTTGAAAATGCAGAGTTATATTTCCGCGAAGAAACCGCGACGGGAAGGCTATATCGCTATTTCCCCATGATTGACGAGGAAGAAGTGTTGCTTTGCGACATGTCGCTGACAGTCGGTGACACTTTCTATCAAATTAGTAATTGGGGGATGGCGCATCCGTCTGTCGTGGAAAGCGTGTCTTTCGAAAACGGTAGGAAAGTGATACGTTTCGCTCTCCCTGTTTATCCGTGGCATGATGCTTTGACTTTCCGTGAGGGCATTTTCCCGAACAATTTCCCTATAGGATATTTGGATTATTTTGATTGCGAGAATAATTTGCTGTGCGAATACAAAGATGGTGAGCAGGTCTTTGAGAACCCGGAATACAACACTTGCTATATTGATGAGACATCGGTTCAAGAACAAGACCTGCAGCACATTTCACTATACCCCAATCCTGCTAAAGAGACAGTGCTGATTGAAGGCGCTAAGGCTGCCGAGGTGCAGGTTTATAATGTCTTTGGCCAATTGGTGAAGACTGTGAAAGACAGCCATGAAATCAACATGGCGGGTTTGCCGCAAGGCGTTTACCTTCTGCGGATTGCAGATACCGAAGGCCGAAGCCATAAGGCAAGAGTGGCGGTGAAGGAATAGGGGATTTCCCAAAAAACAGTTGAGCCACCAAAAAACCATCCTATCCCATTGGCGACAGGGACATTTTGGATGTTTTTGGTGGCTTTTTTGTGCGGTTTTCTCCAACAAAAATCTGTACATTTTTTTTGTAATCCATTGATTTTCAAAACCAAGTTCCAGAAAAAATCTGTATTAGCCCCTTGGGCTTGAAAAATTGCCTGTTTTTTTATATAATTTTGGGGGCACAAAACAAAAAGGTATCATTAAAACGTTTTTTAGCCATGAAACAGTACAGATTTTACACCCTGATGGTTGCCCTGCTACTGGTGTCGTTTTCCGCCTTCGCCGGAAATGTCGATACGCAGCGCGCCAAGGCCTTGGGCGAGAAGTTCGTCGAGGCCAATTTCAAGCACAACACCCAACTGGAATGGGTTTACACCACCCTTACCAGCAAAGGGCGTCCCTCATGCTATGTCTTCAATGTCGCTTCGGGCGGTTTCATCATCGTTTCGGCCTGCGACTTGACGAGTCCGGTGTTGGGCTATTCCGAAACGGGATCGTTCAACACGGAAAACATCCCCGATGGTTTGGCCTATTTCCTCGACGGCTACGGCCAGTCTGTTGATTTTGCGGAAGAAAACCTGCAGATAGCAGATTTCGAGATTGCCCGAGAATGGGAGAATTTGGAACGCTTTGGTCAGACACAGACTGCAAAAACAGCCGTTGTTCCGCCATTGATTACTACACATTGGGATCAAGGCTGCTACTATAATGCCTGTTGCCCAAAAGACGATGACGGCCCTTGCGGTTACACCTATGCGGGCTGTGTGGCCACTTCGATGGCGCAAGTGTTGAAGTATTGGAACTATCCTGAACACGGCACGGGGACTCATACCTATAACTGTCCTCCGTACGGGGATTTATATGCCGACTTCGGAGCGACCACTTATCATTGGGATGAGATGCAAGAGTCGTTGAACGACGATGACCTGAATGTGGCTACTGCAATGTACCATTGCGGTGTGAGCGTCAATATGTTCTATGGCAGTTACGGAAGCGGCGCCTTGCACCAAAGTATCCCTGCGGCCTTGAGCTCTTATTTTGGCTATTGTACTTCACACAGCATCTTGCGTGAGAATTATACCTACAAACAGTGGGTCACTCTCATTCATGAAGCCTTGGATTTGGCCACCCCAATCCTCTACGGAGCCTTGGCCGATGGCGGTTCGGCCCATGCCTTTGTTCTAGATGGCTATGATGCCAACGGCTTGATTCACATCAACTGGTGCTGGGGCGGCGAATTGGACGGCTATTTCAGCATCGACAATTTCCATACCTATAACCAATATTGGACCATGGCACAAAAGATGGTTGCCGACGCACGTCCTCTCGACATCTTCAACAATATGCCCAAAGCCCCAACGACATTGGTCGTTGAGCCGCTTTCCGATGTGTCCTACGCCTGTACCGTGCGTTGGAACAATCCCACCAAAAACCTGAATGAAAGCAATCTGACCCATATTGACCAAATCGTTGTCAAGCGCGACGGAAACGTAATATATACCGAAAACGATGTCACGCCTGGCGCGGCCATGGAAATCACCGACGAAGTGCCGTTTTATGGCTTGCACGACTATCAAGTGTATGCGATAAACAACAACATTCAAGGTCTGATGGCTACGCAAAGCGAGGTGCGCTTCGGACCAAGTTGCACTTGGACCATCGAATGTAGCACCAGCAATTCAAATGGCTGGGAAGGGGCTGAAGTTCAGGTGCTGAACAATGCCATGCAGGTGTATGGAAGCGTCTCGCCGACATCGTCGTCTGCCATGTTCCAGGTCGATGTGCCGTTGGGGTATGTTTCTTTCGCCTGGGTCAAGGGAAACAGTGCTGTCGTTGAGCTTTCGTTTACCATCAGGGACGCTGAAAACCAAGTGGTCTATGCCTATTCGGGTCCTGTTGCCGATTTGAGGGATGGTGTTTTCCTGCATACGAACAACAGTTGCGGCAATGGTGAGGATTGTGGTAGGCCTATCGACTTGTATGCTTTTGCGGAGGACGATTATGCAGTGTTGGATTGGTTCGATTCAGCCGAAGCAGAAAACTATAATGTGTATCGCGATGGAACTTTGTTGGCTACGGTATCAGGGCAGGAAACAGGGTTTATCGACGAAGAACCAAACTATGGCGGCAATTGTTACTATGTGACGGCTTTCTGTGCCTCTGGCGAGAGCGAACCCACCAACGAGGCCTGTGTCACCGTCGGCGAAGACTGCCAGCCCGCCACTAACCTTTGGTTTGAGATGACACCCAACAACAAAGTGAACCTGACTTGGGTGTGCCCCGAGCACAACGACGGCTTGACACAATACATTGTCTATCGCACCAAGGAGTCGGATATGGACTGGGTGGTTATCAAGACAGTGAGTCCTGGCCTCACTTCCTCTATCGACAATAGTGTCTTGGAAGACGAAACCTTCTATTTATATAAGGTGGTGGCCTACTACCAAGCCAATGATTGTTTTTCGGCTCCTGCTAGGTCGAAGTACAATGAGTTCGAGTATTTCGTGAGGGTGTATTGGTCGGTCGATGGCATGGCCGAAACCGAAGCCAGTAGGGTGGAGGTCTATCCCAATCCTGCCTCGGAGACTCTGCGGATTGATGGCCTTGAAGCGGCTGAAATCCAGGTTTACAACGCCTTGGGCCAACTGGTAAAGGTGGTCCGTGGCACCAACGAAGTCAATGTGAACAGCCTGCCGGAAGGTCTTTACCTGCTGCGCATTACTGATGCAGAAGGGAAAGTTTACACAAATAAGATAATGATACGATGACTGCTTTTTTTTCGTAAAAAGAATATGTGATTATTACAAAAATAGGTATAATTGCAACGGATAATAATTGATTACTATGCAGATAGAACGACCTGTTTAACAGAGGCTTCCTCGTCGATGTGGGCAATGTGGGTGTCCGAGTAAAAACCGAGGATGGCAAGTGGCAGCGTGTGACCCTTGAAGTTGATTTCGTATGCAACCTCTGCTCACGCCGTTATTACCTCCAGTCAGCCTTCCGTATGCCCGTTGAGGAAAAAATGGAGCAGGAAAAGCGCTCATTGAAGCAGATAGGCGACGCTTTCAAGAAGATGGTGATCGTTGGAGAACGCATGAAGTTGCGTCGAGATGATTTCGGCATTGTTATGACTGGAATCTATGAATTCTTGTTCGATCCCAACATCATAGATGCATAACTACCCAATAAAAGAGTGTAACTTGGAAATCACGCTTTCTTCAGCAGAATGACATATACCGGGAAGTGGTCGCTGTAGCCACCCATCCAGACGCCGCTGCCAAAGGTGCGGAAGGGATAGCCGTTGTATTTACCGCCATGCTGCTTCAGGAACTCCTTGTTGTGTACTTT
The DNA here is from genome assembly GCA_900317055.1 of uncultured Bacteroidales bacterium. Classification (GTDB taxonomy): domain Bacteria; phylum Bacteroidota; class Bacteroidia; order Bacteroidales; family F082; genus Limimorpha. Next base: position 9,752 of record ONFF01000003.1, read on the forward strand.
GGCATTCTTGAACTGGTAGGTGTCGTAGCCATTGGGCAGCAGGGCAGGGGTGAGGATCATTTGGTCGAGCACGCCAGGTGCATCGCGGTAGTAATTGGTACCATAGCCTTTCTTGTGCAGCTCATACATGGGGTTGAAAAACTCGCCGTCGCGCAGGTCTTTCATGTCGCCCGAGGCACGGAGATGGTTTGTCACGCTCTTGCTGTCAGGGTAGTCGTTGAAGTCGCCCATCATGATGATCTTGGCGTTTTGGTCTGCACGCATGATGCTGTCGGCGATGTGGCGGCATAGGTTGGCAGCGGCAATACGACCGGGCATGGAGCGTTTCTCGCCACCTGCTCGTGAAGGCCAGTGCATGACGATGAAGTGCATCATCTCACCATCGAAGAGGCCAGAGACGACCAACTGGTCGCGGGTGATGAATTCGGGGTCATTAGGAACGACGGTGCGGTATGACTTGCTGTTGGTCGGCTTGAAATATTTCGGGTTGTAGAGCAATCCCACATCCACGCCACGGCGGTCGGGCGAGTCGTAGTGCACCACTTGGTAGTTTCTATCCTTCAGTTCAGGTTGGGACACAAGGTCCTCCAACACGGTGCGGTTTTCCATCTCCGACATGCCGAGGACAGCTACACCATCGGGTGTGATGTCTGTGCCGATAGTTGAGATGGCGTATGCCATGTTATGAAGCTTGTTGAGGTATTTCTCGGTATTCCACTGGTTGGCACCCTGGGGCAAAAACTCCTCGTCGTTTTTGTTCGGGTCGTTGATGGTGTCAAAGAGGTTTTCCAGGTTATAGAAACCGACCAAACCGACCTTGTAGGCTTGTTGCTCTTGTGCTGAAATGTGGTTCATTCCAAGGCCGAACGCCAAAAGTGCCAATATGAAAACATAGTGCTTTTTCATGGTAAGAATGAAATTTGGGTTGATAACGCGGCAAAAGTAACAAAAAAATCCATAATAAAACCACCGATGTAAAAGAACTTTTCCTACATTTGCCTGCTTATTGTAGGCAAAACCCAACGCAAATCATAACAAGTTCAATATGAAAAAAATACTACTTTTAGCGGTCGTAGCGATGCTGATGACGGGGGCGTATGCCCAAGTTATTGACACTGCCGACCTGAACAACAACGAAGTGCCGACGGTGATTCTGATGGATTCCGATTTCGAGGAGTCCTCCACCTCGGTCAATGATGCCTCGACTTTGCTGAACTCGTCACGCGATGTGTTCAACAGCATTGCGGCCTACAACTTCGGCTCGCTGCGCTATCGTGTGCGTGGCAACGACTCGAAGTACAGCGACGTGATGATTAACGGCATCCTGATGAACGACCCTGAGACGGGACGTCCTGTCTTCAGCAATTGGGGCGGCCTCAACGACGCTTTCCGCAACTCAATCCTTGTCGAAGGTCTCGGCAAGACAGATGCTGGTTTTGGCAACCTCGGCGGCCTTACAGCCTTTTCGACGCGAGCCTCGCAGTACCGTAAGCAGATCTCGCTGAGTTATGCCCTCAGCAACCGTTCCTACAATCACCGCGTCATGGCCTCTATCGGCACTGGCGAGATAGGCGATGGTTGGTATGTGATGGCCGCAGCTTCTGGTCGCTATGCGGGCAAGGGCTATACCGAAGGCACATTCTATCAGGGCTATAGCTACTTCCTCTCCGTGGAGAAGAAGATCAACGACAAGCATAGCATCGACCTTACCATGTTCGGTGCACCGTCGCAACGTGGCGGCTCGGCTCCTGTGATTCAAGAGGCTTACGACCTTGTTGGCTCCAACTTCTATAATCCCAACTGGGGCTATCAGACCGTGGATGCCAGCGGCAAACAGGTCATCCGTAACTCGCGTGTGAGCACCTATCATCAACCGTTTACACAACTCACTTGGTATTGGACACCCAACAAACGCACTGAGTTTAACACCTCGTTTTTCTACTTTGGCGGTCCTGGAGGCCAGACTTCACTCGAATGGGGTGAGGCTCCCGACCCGCGACCCGACTATTACAAGAACCTGCCGAGTTATTATGAAACCAATGCCCACAGCACGGCTGAAATCGAGGCCCAGTTTGAGGCTTGGCGTAACCGCGACCCCAAAGTCACCCAAATCGATTGGGATGCTCTCTACAATGCCAACCGCAACCACCTCTTCACTGTTTACAATGCCAACGGCCAGGAAGGCAACACCATCACGGGCAATGCCTCCAAATACATCCTTGCCGAACGCCATTACGACAAGATGCAGACAGGCAACGCTACCTACTTCAAGCATGAGTTCCAGCCTAACTTGATCATGACGGGCGGCTTTGCCGTGAGCGCATCAAGAACGCACTATTATGAAAAGGTGAATGATCTGCTTGGTGGCGATTATTACTTTGATATTAATAAGTATGCCGAGAACCTTGAAACTGATGAGTGCCAGACCAACTTGTTCAATCCTAACCATGTGGCCAAGGTTGGCGACATCATCGGCTATAACTATTATGCTAATCGTAATTATGGCCGCATTTGGGATCAAATTGATTGGCTTGTCGGCAACTTCGACCTTTATTTGGGCTTGCAGGCCGAGTTTACGCAGATTTGGCGTGAAGGCCTTTGGAAGAGCGGTTCTTTCGCCGACAATTCATACGGCAAGGATCAAATGCACAACTTCTTTGACCCCAGTGTGAAAGCTGGCGTGACCTATGCCATCAATGGCCGTAACCACATCGTGGCTAACATGGCCTATATGCTGCAGGCTCCACAGTTCAGAGACATCTATGTATCGCCCCGCACCCGTCAAACGATTGTGGAAGGCGACTTGAAGAGCGAACGCATCAATGCTTTCGACTTGAGTTACCTCTACCGTTCACCCATCTTCAAGTTCCGTTTGACAGGCTACTATTATACTTACCAGAACCTGATTTGGAATCGTAGTTTCTATTGCGAAAATGTATACCATAACACGACGACTAGTGCTAACACCTACTCCAGTGAATTTGTCAATTTCATCATGACAGGTATCAACCAGAAGAGCCTTGGTATGGAACTGGGTGCAGAATATAATGTTTCGCCGACTGTCACCTTGCAGGCTGTTGCCGCCAACGGCATCCATGTGTATCGCAACAATCCCATCTTCTCGGTTTATGACGACAACAATGCCACGGCTTATATCCAAAACAGTGTAGCTTACCTGAAAGACTACCATGTTTCCTCGGGTCCTGAGACGGTGGCCTCATTGGGCATCAAGTACAATTCGCCGAAATATTGGTGGGTGAGCCTCAATGCTAACTATATGGCTAATATGTACTTCGATGTGAACCCCTATAACCATACCGAGGAAGGCATGCTGCACTACGCCCAAGGCGATATCCGTATTGAGGATGTGCTGAAACAGAGTCCTATGAAACCTGCCTTTACGCTCGACTTCTACGGAGGTTTCTCAAAGCGCTACAAAGGGTATTATTTCCTGTTCAACTTGAGCGTCAATAACTTGCTCAATAACAAGAGCACGATCCTTTACGGTTACGAGCAGCTTCGTGCCAACGCGAACAACCCCGATATGTTCCCGGACAAGTATTCGTATATGTACGGTTTGAATTATTACATTAGCTTGACAGTCAGAAAATGAGCTGTCAGCCATCAGCTATCAGCCGTCAGCCAACTTGCTGAATGCTGATAGCTGAAAGCCAAACGATTCAACGATTAACAATTCAACATCAAATAAAAATGAAAAACAAAGTATTAAACATCTTTACGCTGCTTGCCATGGTGGGCATGATGTTCACCGCCTGCAAGAAAGAGTATCCCGAACCGCCTATTCAGGACTTGCCTGTTGGTACGGTTTACACCATTGCTGACCTTCTTGAAATGGAATCGGGTACCGTATTTAACTATGATGCCTCGGTGTATGGCATTGTCACTGCCGACGAGCAGTCGGGCAACTTCTACAAGGCTGCCTTCATCCAAGACCGCGCCACAGGTGCTGCTCTTGAACTTCACCTCAATGCTGTTAGCGGACTTCGTATCGGTGACTCTATCCGTGTCTATCTGAAAGATGTCACCTATTCGTTGTACAACAACTTGCCTCAGTTGACAGATTTCGAGGCCGACGGTCACATCATCATCTTGGCCAATTTGCCCAAAGAGAAGCATATTCAACCGGCCTTGACCACCATCGCCAACATCAACGCGGGACAACATCTGGCGGGTCTGGTGCGTTTGGAGAATGTGAGGTTTACGGAAAAGAACACCTTCGCCGATCCTTCTGGCTACGGTAACCGCACCTTGGCCGACCCCAGTGACTACTCACAGACCGTCATTGTGCGCACCAGCAATTATGCCAACTTTGCTAACGACTCGCTGCCGCAGGGTACAGGTAACTTGACCGCCATCGCAACTGTTTACGGAAACACTTGGCAACTCTACATCCGTTCGGCTCGTGAACTTGAGTTTGAAGGCTATGTCCCAGGCGAGGATTCTGGATTGCCTTATTATCAAGACTTTGCATCTTCGTTTGGAACCTACTCGACTTACGATGTGTTAGGTCCTCAGTCTTGGGAAATTGACTACAACACGGCAAAGATGACGGGTTACGTCAACAGCACCAATAATGAAAATGAGGACTGGTTGATTTCGGCCAGGTTCTCCTTGGAGGGTGTCTCGCAGGCCAGCATGACCATGAAGTATATAGCTAGGTATTTCGCGAATCTGAACCAAGATGTTACAATCCAAGTTTCAAACGATTATGTTTCTGGTGATCCCAGACAAGCTTCTTGGACTGAGTTGTCGGCCAATTTGAGCGAAGGCAGCAACTGGACCGATTTCAATTCAACCACAATCGACCTCTCGCAGTTTGCTGGACAGAAGATTTGTGTTGCTGTGAAGTATCTCTCAGACAATGTCAAAGCCGGAACCATCGAGGTGCAGAGTATCCTTATCCAAGAGGGCAGTGGTCCGACGCCTCCTCCTGGCCCGAATCCTGGTGGCGAAGTGCAGAATATGCCTTACACGCAGAGCTTTGCCAATGAGTTTGGCACATACATGACTTATGATGAATTGGGGCCTCAGTCTTGGGAGATTGACTATAACACGGCCAAGATGACGGGTTATGTCAACCCCAACTATTTTGCCAACGAGGACTGGCTCATCTCATCGCCGGTTTCCATTACGGGTGTAAGTGATGCCAAGATGACCATGTCATACATTGGTCGTTACTTCAACAGCATCAATGAAGAAGTCACCATTTGGGCGTCAACCAATTATACTTGGGGTAGCGACCCGAATATGGCCAGTTGGACGCCAGTTCCTGCTGTTTTGGTGGAAGGCAGCAACTGGAGCGATTTCATCACCGTTGAACTTTCGCTGACAGAATATGTCGGCCAAACGATTACCGTAGCTGTGAAGTACACCTCCACCGACAGCAAGGCTGGCACGATGGAGATCCAAAGCATCACCATCGAAGAGGGTAGTGGTGTGACACCTCCTACGCCTCCCACTCCTGGACAAGGCGAAGGTAGCGGCACGGCCGACGACCCGTACAATGTGGCTGCCGGTATCGGCTTGCAGAGCGAAGAACCCATCGCATGGGTGCATGGCTATATCGTCGGTGCCGTGAAATCGGGATTGAGCTCGGTCACCAGCAATGCTGACATCAACTGGAGCGCCCCGTTCGACTTGGCCACCAATGTGGTTATTGCTGACGATGTCACCTGCCGTGAAATCAGTCAGTGCATCATCGTCAACCTGCCTGCTGGCAAGCCCCTCCGTACACAAGTCAATCTGATGGACAACCCTGACAACCTGGGCAAGCATCTGGCTGTGAACGGTAAGCTTCGCAAATATTTCAACCAAGCTGGTCTGCGCGACAGCGGTGGTACCGAGAACGACTTTGTGTTGGAAGGTGGCGTAACGCCTCCTCCGTCGGGACAAGAGATTTTCTCTGAGTCCTTTGCTAGCGGTCAAGGTGAGTTCACCATTCAAGATACCTTCTTGCCACAAGAACTGTCCTATGTTTGGCAGCATGATTCCCAATACTCTTGCATGAAGGCCAGCGCCTATGTCGGTCAGGCCTACGCTGCTGAAAGCTGGCTGGTTTCTCCTGCCATTGACTTGTCGAATGTCAGCTCTGCTATGCTGAAGTTTGATCAAGCTGTAAATCACGCCTCACCTAGTGGCGTCTTGTCGGTGATGGTTTCCGCCGATTATGCCGGTGAAGTCCTACAGTGCAATTGGATTGAACTGAACCTCAGCCAATGGCCTGCTGGCAACAACTGGACCTTCATCAATTCGACTGCCGACCTGAGCCAATTTGTGGGCCAAAGAGTGACCATTGCGTTCAAATACACAAGCAACACTAATGCTTCGGCCACCTGGGAGGTGAAAAACTTTGTGGTGGAGGAATAAGGTATTTATAAAACACAATCGAAAAGCCTGCTTCGGCAGGCTTTTTTTGTTTGATTCGCTTCTAGTTTGCAATTTTCCCCTATCTTTGCGCGTTGTAAGGTAAATGAATTTGATATGTCAGAGAATTTGGTCATCATTCCCACTTATAAGGAGAAGGAAAACATCGAGAAGATTATCCGTTATGTGTTTAATCTGCCGATGGCCTTCGATATCCTTATCATTGACGACAACAGCCCCGACGGCACCGCCGACATCGTGAAAACACTGATGACGGAATTCAGCGACCGCTTGTTCATGATTCAGCGGGCAGGAAAGTTGGGTCTAGGTACAGCTTACATCACTGGCTTCAAGTGGGCCTTGGAACGCGACTATCAGTATGTTTTCGAGATGGATGCCGACTTCTCCCATAATCCCGATGACTTGGAGAGATTGCACGATGCCTGCGCAAATGGTGCTGACCTCTCGGTGGGCTCACGCTATAAGACGGGTGTCAATGTGGTCAACTGGCCGATGGGGCGCGTATTGATGTCATATTACGCTTCGGCATATGTGCGTTTCGTCACTCGCATGCAGGTGCGCGACACCACGGCAGGTTTTGTGTGCTACACACGCAAGGTGCTTGAGACCATTGATTTGGATAGGATCAAGTTCGTGGGTTATGCCTTCCAAATCGAGATGAAATACACCGCATGGAAACTCGGCTTCAAGATTGAGGAGGTGCCGATTATCTTTACTGACCGCCGCGAAGGACAGTCGAAGATGAGCAAAGGCATCTTCCGCGAGGCTGTGTTTGGCGTCATCAACCTGCGTTGGAGAGGCATGACAGGTAAGATTAAACCAAGGAAAAGCTAATGAACTACTATATCAAAAATGCGACACTTGTCAACGAAGGCCAGACCTTTGTGGCAAGTGTTTTCGTTTCGGATGGCAAGATTGCCAAGATTATCCGTGGAAAAGAGGACGGCCCTTCGACAGGCTCAGGGACCTTTGCCCCTTCAACCCAAGTCATTGACGCCACAGGCAAATACCTCATCCCTGGTATCATCGATGAGCATGTGCATTTCCGTGAGCCAGGTCTGACCCATAAGGCCGACATCTACACGGAGAGCCGTGCCGCCGTGGCAGGTGGCGTGACTTCGTTCATGGACATGCCCAATACGATGCCGCAAACTACCACACAAGAGTTGCTGCAACAAAAGTTCGATCTCGCTGCCGAGAAATCCTTGGCCAACTATTCTTTCTATTTGGGCGCCACCAACGACAACCTTGCCGAAGTGGTGAAGACAGACCCCAAAAGGGTGTGTGGCATCAAGCTCTTTATGGGCTCCAGCACAGGTAATATGTTGGTGGACAAGAATGAGGTTTTGGTGCGTTTGTTCCGTGAGTCGCCTTGCTTAATTGCAGCGCATTGCGAAGATGAGCAAACCATCCATGAGAATACAGTTCGCTGTAAAGATTTGGCAGCTAAAGGCGAAGTCGTTGTTGATGCAAGTATTCATCCTTTTGTTCGCACGATGGAGGCCTGCTATAGATCCTCGTCAAAGGCTGTCGATATGGCTGAAAAGTTTGGTGCCCGACTGCATGTGCTTCATATCTCCACACAAAAGGAACTATCATTATTTAGGAATGACATTCCGTTGAAAGACAAAAAGATAACGGCAGAAACTTGTCCGCATTACCTGTGTTTCGACAACCGTGATTATGAAAGGAAGGGTTTCGCAATTAAGTGTAATCCGGCCATTAAGTCGCACCGCGATAAGGAAGCCTTGCTCCAAGCTTTGCATGACGGCTTGATTGATACCATTGGCACCGATCATGCCCCGCATTTGCTTGAGGAGAAGATGACAGATGATTATTTCACTAGCAAATCTGGTTTCCCCTCTATCCAACATTCGTTGGAGATCATGGCAGAGTTGGTCGATATGCCGTTGTTGGTGCAGCTGATGTGCCATAATCCAGCCATCTTGTACCAAATCGACCGCAGAGGTTTCATTCGTGAAGACTATCATGCTGATTTAGTGTTGGTTGATATGAATACAAGTCATTTGATTTCAGATAAGGATGAGTATTCTAAATGCGGTTGGACACCTTATGATGGTGTGGGGGTGCATTCTCGCGTGACGCATACCTTCGTGAACGGCAACTTGGTGTTTGAGAATGGAGCCTTTCATGAGGAAGAAAAAGGCACCCGTTTATGTTTTAATAGATGAAACATTTATAAATGAGATAGATATGAAAAATTGGTTTTTATTATTGGCAATGGTTTTTGCTTTTGCTGCATGTACACCCAAACTAGAGGAAAAAGTGGTAGAGACTTATCCTGACGGTAAGACCCAAAAGACACAGTTTTTTGACAAGAAAGGGACTTGCGTGAAAGAAGTTGAGTATTATGAGTCAGGTCAGGTGAAGATGGAAGGAGGCATGAAAGGCGATAAACGCGATGGTGAGTGGAAGGCTTATTTCCCTGATGGTCGTATGCAAAGTATCGGCACCTTTGTGAATGGCTTGCGCACAGGTAAAGCCACTGTCTGGCAGTCGAATGGCAATCTGCTACAGGAGGGTAACTATAAGGAAGGCAGACATGTCGGTCACTGGAAATGGTACGACGAGCAGGGTAACCTACTTCGTGAGGAGGACTATCCTGAGTAATTCTTATTTGTTCGCTTTCTCCTCGTCGTTGTTATACCATTCCAGGTATTTCTGCGTATGGAGGATGCCTGAATCGACCAGTTTCTGCTTTTTCGAGTCGGAAATGCTGAAATCGGTGGAGCTGATTCCTAACGAGTCGATATAAACAGTGCGTTGCCAGTCGTCGCTGTGCAAATGCACATTGTTTTGGAAGTCGATAAGCGTGGTGACCAAGGCCTTGGTGTAGGAGAATAGGCTATTGATTTCCTTCGCTGTTGGTTCAATGCTATGATCAAGAAACATCTCAATTTGCTCTTTGGCATCCAGTCGGAAGCCTAGGGTTTCCTTGTTGTAAATGTATTCGTTGGTCAGCTTGTTCTTGTTTATCAGCGACTTGTTGGTCTTATCATAATACTCGGTGTGACGAATGTTTTTCTTGTTCTTGACATAATTGCTACGGTCGAACACTTTGATGGCATAATTGTCTAATAGACCGCCATCCACATAGATGTGGTCATCACCGTTCGCACCGCGTACAGCGCTGAAAAACAAAGGTATCGACATGGAGATGCGTGCGGCATCGGCCACTTTGACATTGGGGGTGAATTCAGCGTTGAACACTTTTGAGTAGCCTGTCGACAAGTCGCTGCCGATGAGGCTGATGTCGAGGAATTTCTTCGCTTGGGCCAAATCCTTGAAAGTGCTTTCGCCGTCACCCGTTTTGTCTTTGATGTAGCCTGCGACCAATTCGCGGAAAAACTCGCCTTTGTACCAACCGTAATCCTCAATGAAGCGTTTGGTATTGCGGATTACCCCCCACGAACTGTCCAAAAAGTTCTGGAAGTTGATGCTCCAGAGAATGTCCTTCAGTTCTTTGGCGGAATACCCCAAACCGATTAAGACGGCAACTAACGCACCTGCCGAGGTGCCAGCCACTCGCTTGATGTCTTTCAATATGCCTTCTTTGTCGAGCACCTCAAGGGCACCCACATAGGCGATGCCTTTCACACCACCACCTTCGAAAACCAAGTTTCTGAAATGATAAGCCATAGAGTGCTCTTTTTTTAAGAAGGTGTTACTCCATTATCCAACTTGTGCCTTCCTTGCCATCTTTCAGCGTGATGTGCAACTTGGCCAATTCGTCACGGATTTTGTCGCTGGTGGCCCAATCCTTGTTGGCGCGGGCTTGCTTACGGATGTCGATGATGGTCTGCATGAGGCCGTCGACTAAGGCACCACTGCCATCAGAAGCGTTGCTTTCCACCAAGCCAAGGATGTCGAAGACAAAGTCTTGGAACAGCTTGTTGAGCAAAGCCAATTCCTCAGCGTTGATTTGTGCCTTGCCATCCTTTATGGTATTCACGATGCGCACGGCTTCGAAGAGGTTGGCGATGACGATAGGGCTGTTGAAGTCGTCGTTCATGGCATCGTAGCAGGCATCAACAATCTTTTGAATGTCGAGGCTGGCGGCGCCTTCGGTTGCTTTCAGGTTCTTGGCGGCTTTCACAGCTTCCATCAGGCGGTTGTAGCCCTTCTCGGCGGCTTGCAAGGCTTCGTTGCTGAAATCCAAGGTACTGCGGTAGTGGGCCTGCAGGATGAAGAAGCGGATAGTCATGGGGCTGTAGGCCTGTTCAATCATTTCTTTTCCGTTCTTGTCCTTGTGGCTACTGCCATTGAAGAACTCGTCCAAAGTGATGAAGTTGCCTAAAGACTTGCCCATCTTCTGGCCACCGATGGTAATCATGTTGTTGTGCATCCAATAGGTGACGGGTTGTTTGCCGTTGGCGGCAACACTTTGTGCAATCTCCGACTCATGATGCGGGAACAAGAGGTCCATTCCACCACCGTGGATGTCGAAGGTTTCGCCTAAATACTTGCAACCCATCGCGGAGCATTCCATGTGCCAGCCCGGAAAACCGTCGCTCCACGGTGAAGGCCAACGCATGATGTGTTGGGGCTCAGCCTTTTTCCATAAGGCGAAGTCTACAGGATTGTGCTTTTCCTCCTGACCGCTCAGTTCGCGCGTGGTGTTGAGCATTTCCTCGAAGTTGCGTCCTGAGAGGATGCCGTAGGGGTGCTCTTTATTATATTTCTCGATGTCGAAATACACTGAGCCGTTCTCCACATAGGCGTAACCATGGTCGAGAATCTTCTGGACCATGGCAATCTGCTCGATGATGTGACCAGAGGCGTGTGGCTCAATCGAGGGGCGCAGCACATTTAGTTTGTCCATCGCGGCATGATAGCGGTTAGTGTAATATTGTGCCACCTCCATAGGTTCCAGGTTCTCGAGACGGGCTTTTTTCGCGATCTTGTCCTCGCCTTCGTCGGCATCGTGTTCCAAATGCCCCACATCGGTGATGTTGCGCACATAGCGGACTTTATAGCCGAGGTGTTGTAAATATCTGAAGACCAAGTCGAAAGTGATGGCCGGACGGGCATGACCCAAATGAGCATCGCCATAGACGGTGGGACCGCAGACATACATGCCCACATGCGGGGCGTTGAGGGGTTTGAAAGGTTGCTTGCAGCGCGAGAGGCTGTTGTAAATATATAAGGTGCCGTTCATCTTTGATGGGATTTTGAATTATTGCGCAAAAGTACAAAATAAAGCGGTAGCATGTGAATTTGTACAAAAAAACTGTACAACCTATCAATGCTTTTCGTACCTTTGCACCCAAAGAACAACTTTAAACTTTTTAATTATGTACGCTAATTTTCAAGAGTATTTGAAAAAGGAGTTGGCACAGATCGAAGCCGACGGCCTGTATAAAAGAGAACGCATCATCGAGAGTGCCCAAGGCGCTGAAATTATGGTTGGTGGCAAGGTCTGCCTCAACTTCTGCGCCAATAACTACCTCGGCTTGGCCGACAACCCCGAACTGATCCAAGCCGCCAAGGACGGCATGGACGCCCGTGGCTTCGGTATGGCCTCTGTCCGCTTCATTTGCGGTTGCCAAGACCTCCACAAGAAGTTGGAAGCCAAAATTGCTGAGTTCTTCGGCACGGAAGACACTATCCTTTATGCCGCTTGCTTCGACGCCAACGGCGGTGTGTTTGAGCCGCTGCTCGGTCCCGATGATGCCATCATCTCCGATGCTTTGAACCATGCTTCTATCATCGACGGTGTGCGCCTCTGCAAGGCCCAGCGTTTCCGCTATGCCAACGCCGACATGGCTGACCTTGAGAAGCAACTGCAAGATGCACAAGGCTGCCGTTTCCGCCTCATCGTCACCGATGGTGTGTTCTCGATGGACGGCAATGTCTGCCCGCTCGATAAGATCTATGAACTCGCACAGAAATACAACGCCATGGTGATGGTCGACGAAAGCCACTCCGCTGGCGTGGTCGGTCGCACGGGTCGTGGTGTCACCGAACACTACAACCTCCGTGGCAAGATTGAGATTTTGACCGGTACCCTCGGCAAGGCCTTCGGTGGTGCCATGGGTGGTTTCACCACTGGTCGTAAGGAAATCATCGACATGTTGCGTCAGCGCAGCCGCCCGTACCTCTTCTCCAACTCGATGGCTCCTGGCCTTGTGGCCGCTGGTATCCGTATGTTCGAGATGATGAGCGAGACCAACGCCCTGCAGGACAAGCTGCACGAAAACACCGCCTACTTCATCAAGAAGATGACAGAGGCTGGCTTCGACTGCAAGCCTTCGCAATCCGCCATCTGCGCTGTGATGCTTTACGACGCCCCGCTGTCGCAGAAGTTCGCCGCCAAGTTGCAGGAAGAAGGCATCTTTGTCACGGGATTCTACTATCCTGTGGTGCCGAAGGGACAGGCCCGTATCCGTGTGCAGGTGAGCGCTGCCCACGAACGTGAGCACCTCGACAAGTGCATCGCCGCCTTCGTGAAGATTGGCAAAGAATTGGGAATCTTGAAATAATGCGGAATTAGGAATGCGGAATGCTGAATGGGGGCGAAGCCCAGCGTCGCATTGCGACATTCAGCATTCCACATTCAGCATTCAGAATTAAACAAGGATATTACAATGAAGAAAATACTTATTGTTGGTTCCGGCGGACAGATCGGAACAGAATTGGTGAAGAAGCTTCGCCGCACCTACGGAAACGAAAACGTGGTTGCGAGCGATCTTCGCCCTTTGACTGGTGAGATTGTCGAGACCGGTCCTTTTGAAAGAATCGACTCGACACAGATCATGCAAATCGTTGAGGTGGTGAAACGCTACAACATCGACACGATTTATAACCTCGCGGCCATCCTTTCGGCCACGGCAGAGAAGAACCCCATGTTGGGTTGGAATGTCGGCATCGGCTCGTTGGTGAACTGCCTTGAGACGGCCCGTATCTTCAACTGCGCCGTCTTCACGCCTTCATCCATCGGTGCTTTTGGTGCTAGCACACCGCACGACAACACGCCTCAAGACACCATTCAACGCCCGAACACCATCTACGGTGTGACCAAGGTCACAGGTGAGTTGTTGAGCGACTATTACTTCACTCGCTTTGGTGTGGATACCCGTAGCGTCCGTTTCCCTGGCTTGATTTCCAACTTGACTTTACCTGGCGGTGGCACCACCGACTACGCTGTGGAGATCTACTATGCCGCCGTGAAAGGTGAGAAGTTCTACTGCCCCATCAGCAAAGGCACTTACATGGATATGATGTACATGCCTGATGCTTTGGATGCCATGGTCGACATTATGGAGGCCGACCCGAGCAAGCTGGTGCACCGCAACTCGTTCAATGTGACGGCCATGAGTTTTGACCCGGAAATCATCTACAACGCCATCAAGAAGTACTATCCGAACTTCGAGATGGAGTACAAGTTCGACCCGATTCGTCAAGCCATCGCCGACAGCTGGCCGAACAAGATGGATGACAGCTGCGCCCGCAAGGAGTGGGGTTGGAATCCGAAGTACGACCTCGACAAGATGACGGTCGACATGATCGAGACCTTGAAGAAGAAGCTGCTGTAATTGAGCAGCTCTTTCCGGATTTGCGAATAGCGGAGGCTGAAAATCTCCGCTATTCGTTTTTTATTGGTAGTTTTTGCAAAATCCATTCTTGTTCCCATTTTATGATTACTATTTTATGGTAATCATTTTATAGTAATCAAATTTTTTGTATTTTTGTGGGCAAATAACAAATCAAATCCATGAAAAATCCATTTGTTATCAATGGCTATGCCGGTGCCGAGTATTTTTGCGACCGTGTGCAAGAGACCGAGATTTTGCGGGAACTCCTTCTCAACGAGAACAATATCGCATTGATCTCTCCTCGTCGAATAGGAAAGACGGACCTGATCTGGCATGTGTTTGATGACCCTGGAATCCAAAAGAACTACCATTGCTTTGTGGTTGACATCTATGCCACTAAGAATCTGGGCGATTTTGTGAACATGCTGGGTAAGGCATTGGTCGACGAGCTTCGTCCCAAAGGCAGGAAGGCTTGGGAAAAGTTTGTGACCATGGTGGCGTCGTTGCGCAGTGAAATCACATTTGACATTAGCGGAATGCCTGTATGGGGCGTTGGAATTGGCTCAATTAACAACCCGACAGTTACCTTGGATGAGATTTTCACTTACTTGGAAAAAGCGGATAAACCCTGCCTGGTGGCTATTGATGAGTTTCAACAGATTACTCGATATGGGGACGAAACCATCGAAGCCACCATTAGGACGTACGTGCAACGTTGCACTAATGCCCATTTCATTTTCTCGGGTTCACAACGCCACATGATGAATGGAATGTTCACTTCGCCTTCTCGCCCGTTCTATCAGGCTGTTACCATTATGAATTTGCAGCCGTTGGATTTGAACGTTTACACTGATTTTTGTGTAGGAAAATTTGAGGAAGAGGGTAAACACCTTGATGCGAATGTCGTGACACTGCTTTATGAACGTTTCGAGGCGGTGACAAGTTATATGCATCGCGTGATGAATGTGCTTTTCTCCAGAACGGACAAGGACACCTCCTGTGATGTTTCGATGGTGGACGAGGCTGTAGAGTTCATCATTAGGCTCTCTTCCGACACATACGAGTCTTTGTTTTATCAAATGCCCGAAAAACAACGTTCTCTGTTCCTAGCTATTGCAAGGGAAGGGAAGGCTACAGAGGTTACAAGCGGGGCATTTATCAGAAGAAACAAGCTTAATTCTGCCAGCAGCGTAAGTTCTGCGTTGAAAGGGCTACTGGATAAAGATTTTATTACTGAGGACAAGAGTGTCTACTCAGTATACGACCAGTTTTTCGCCTTGTGGCTGAAGTTCAAGGGTCTTATTTAATCACGTTAAACACATTAGTATAATATATGCTCTCCAACCTAAAAAAATACCATATCATCCTCGCCTCCAAATCCCCGCGTCGTCAGGAACTGCTGCGTGGCATGGGCGTGGTTTTCGAGATTTTGACCAAGGAAACGCCTGAAAACTATCCGTCAGATTTGCCTTTGGATGAGGTCCCTAAATACCTCAGTCTGCAAAAGTCACTGGCATTCAAAGATAATGAGCTTCCCGTTGATTATCTGTTGATTACTTCCGATACCGTAGTGATTTGCGAAGGCGAGATCTTGGGCAAGCCGAAGGATTGGGAAGACGCTTCCAGAATGTTGCAACTGCTTTCGGGCAAGACGCACCATGTGGTGACGGGCGTTACGGTGCGCTCTGCGGAAAAAACGGAGTCGTTTGCGGTGCGCTCCAATGTGACTTTTGCCCAACTCGATGATGAGGAAATCGACTATTACATTGAGCATTGCAAGCCTTTTGACAAAGCGGGTGCTTACGGCATTCAGGAGTGGATTGGTTATGTCGGCATTAGTGGGCTGGAAGGCTCGTTCTACAATGTGATGGGTCTGCCGACACGGAAATTGTATCAATGTTTGAAAGGATTTTGACTCGCTTTGCGTCACTGCGAGGCCTCATTCCGTGAAGACGGAAGAAGCAGTCTAGGGGTGAAAACTTTATTTCATTGTTTTGTTCTTTGTTTTTTTTCTACTTTTGCAAATTATTAGAATTGTAATGACTGAAAAGCGCCCGCAAATACTGATTACCAACGATGATGGCTATGCTGCCAAAGGCCTGCGCAAGCTGGTCGCGCTGATGCGTACCCTTGGAGATGTGACCTTGGTTTCCACAGATGAGGTAATGTCGGCCAAAAGCCATTCCTGCACCATCCGCGAGAGAATCTATGTGCGACTTGTGCAAGAGGAGGAAGGCTTCAAGGAGTACCGCTGCAATGGCACGCCCGTTGACTGCGTGAAGCTTGGTTATCAGAAATTGATGCCGCAATGGCCTAATTTAGTGGTCTCTGGCATCAACCATGGGATGAATGCCGCGACAACGGTAGTCTATTCAGGAACCATCGGTGCGGTCATCGAGGCCTGCATGAATGGCTTGAACGCCATTGGCTACAGCCTCTTCAGCCTCAATCCCGATGCTGACTTTGACCATCTCGACACTGCTATCCTTGAAATCACGCAAAAAGTACTGAAAGAAGGTCTTCCCAAGGGAGTCTGCCTCAATGTGAACTTCCCCAAACGCTGTGAGGAACCTATGAAAGGCATCAAGGTGTGTCGTCAAGCGGCTTGTCGTTGGGTGGAGTATTTCAAGGATCAATATGACGAAAATGGGCAGCAGTTCTACGACTTGGAAGGTACCTTTGAGAGTGATGACATCTTGCCCGACACCGACCTTTGGGCATTGCAAAACAACTACATCTCGGTGGTCCCCACCTGCTTCGACTGGACGGCACATTCGCAGATTGGACCGATGAAAGAATTTGAAACTTTAAGCATATAGCAATGAAAATCAAAGATAGTTTTTGGCTTGGATTATTGATAGGGGCAGCCAGTTTCGGCTTGTTTTTCCTATTGTTGAGCCTCATCAACTGGGAATCGTTGGGAGTTTTCGCCAAGCGCGCTCCTTATCTCTTGGCCTTTATTCCTGGTGTCGTCCTGTTCAGGATGATGCTGGTGAAATGGAATCTCGACAAGATGGGAAGAGGTGTGTTGGCTGTCACAATCGTCGGAATGCTGTTGGTCTTCTTCCTTGTTAAATCAGTTGTAACCCCATGAGGTATTATATCATAGCAGGTGAAGCCTCGGGCGATTTGCACGCTTCCAATCTTGTTGCCGAGATTAAGAAGAAGGACAAGAAGGCCGAATTCCGTGGTTTTGGTGGCGACTTGATGAAGGTGCAAGGTGTCGACTTGGTGAAGCATTACCGAATGATGGCCTACATGGGTTTCGTGGAAGTGGCAGTCAACCTGCGCAAGGTGTTGGGTAATATTTCGCTTTGTAAGAAGGATATCCTTGAGTATCAACCCGATGTTGTCATTTTGGTGGATTATCCAGGCTTCAATTTCCGTATCGCAGACTTCGCTCATGAGAAAGGCTTCAAGGTGATTTATTACATCTCGCCCCAGCTCTGGGCGTGGAAACGCCGCCGCGTGAAGAAGGTCAAGCGCTCGGTGGATAAAATGTTGGTGATCCTGCCTTTCGAGGAAGCGTTCTACAAGCAGTATGGTGTGGATGTGACCTATGTCGGTAACCCTTTATTGGACGAGCTGGCGAAGTTTGGTACAGCCAACCGTTCCATTTTCCTGCGTCGCAACAGTTTGGGCGAGTCACGCGAAATCATTGCCATGCTGCCTGGGAGCCGCAAGCAGGAAGTGAAGCGCATGCTGCCTATCATGCTGAAGGTGGTACCTCATTTTCCGAATTATCAGTTTGTCATCGCTGGCGTGTCGTCGCTCGACAAGGCCTTGTATAAGGACATCATCGGTAATGCCGACGTTTTTTTGGTTGAGAATCAAACTTATGAGTTGCTTCAGAATTCTAGTGCTGCCATGGTCACATCAGGAACGGCCACGCTTGAAACGGCTCTGTTCACTGTGCCAGAAGTAGTATGCTATAAAGCGACAGACATCTCCTATCGTCTTGCCAAATGGATGATAAAGGTGAAATTCATCTCGTTGGTCAACCTGGTGATGGATAGGGAAGTAGTCAAGGAGTTGATTCAGGCCGACTTGACAGAAGACAATTTGGTTAAGGAATTGGACCAGCTGCTACATAATGCCAAGCGTCAGCGCAAGCTTTTGGAGGATTATGTCGAACTGAAAGACCGACTCGGTAATGCGGGCGCTTCCGAAAAGGCGGCGACGGTTATAATGGCTGAGCTGAAGTCGAAAACATAGGTATTATTATGGGAAGAAGATTTGCTCTATTGTTGTTATTGCTTGCTTTGAGCTTTGTTTCGTGGAGTCAAAATTCGACTCAGGGGAAAGAGTTTTGGCTTTCGTTCATGAAAAATGGCTATCAGTATAATGGTACGGAGTGGGTGGAGACGCAGGTGATGGTTAGCGCAAAACGGGATTGTAGTGGGACGATCAGAAATCCGCGCACTTCGTGGTCAATGTCTTTTACGGTTGAGAGCGGAAGCGTGGTGGTGCTGCAAATCCCATTGAACCAAGGCTATAATACCGACAATGAGGGCACCCCTTCCAGTTTTGGGTTGCAACTGACAGCTACGGATACCATCTCGGTTTATACAGCCAACTGTGCCACCAATTCGTTTGATGCCTCGTTTGTGCTTCCTGCTGAAAGCCTCGGTTCGGATTATATCGTTCAGAGCGACAGCCAGTCGAAGACCCAGGTTGCGTTTCCTGATTACGAAACGAGTGCCTTCCTCATCGTTGCAACGGAGGACAATACTCAAATCGATATTATCCCGTCTGTGAAAACCCATGATGGTCATCTTGCGGATACTCTTTATTCGGTCAGTTTGGATAAAGGGCAGACTTATTCCATGCGTTCGAACAGCTATTCCGACGAGCGTGACCTCTCAGGTACAAAGATTAGTGCCCACGATGGCAAGAAAATCGCTGTTTTCAACGGTAATACGCTGACTACCATACCTAATTCGTTTACGGATGGATATGACCATATTTTTGAACAGGCGTTGCCCGTGGAGACTTGGGGCCAACAGTTTGCGGTCACAGGCTCATTGAACCGCACGCGTGATTTGGTGAAGGTCACAGCGGGTCATGACAATGACACTGTGTGGTGTAATGGCCAGTTTCTGACTGTTCTCAATGCTGGACAATCGTATGATTTTTGGCTCTATTCTTCTACAGGAGAACATCAGTTCGAGGGAGGTACATGTTTTGTCAATACTTCATTGCCGAGTATGGTTTTTCTTTATAACACAACATCTTACGATGCTGAGAATATGTCAATGGAAGATGGAGACCCGTCGATGGCGTGGATACCGCCTGTTGAGCAAAAAATCAACGAAATTACTTTCTGCACTTTCAATCATATCAAAGCTACCATCAATTATCATTACGTGAATATTGTTGTGGAGACTGAGAGCGTAGGAGATGTGTATTTGGATGGTAATCTGCTTGACCCCAGTCAGTTCCATCCGCTTATTGGCAACGAGGCCTATTCTTGCGCAAAAGTGCCAATCTCGCATGGCGTTCATCGCCTTTCATGCATGTGGGGACTGATAGCGCATGTCTATGGCTTCGGTTATGTTAAAGGCTATGCTTATTGTGTGGGCGCCAATGTGTTGGATTTGTCGGGAAGTCTTTTTGTCAATGGACAGGCAAGCCACTTGTATCATGATGGCTTGTACCTTTGTGTTGGTGAGAGTGCCGATTTCAAGTTGCGTACCAACTATCCTGTGCGGCGCGTATTTTGGGATTTCGATGACTCTATGATAGAGGGAGGAATGACTGTGACGCATGCTTTTGAGCAAGTCGGGGATTTTGTCACTATGGCATGTGTCGAAGGCATTAACGCCTTTACGAATGAGCCAGTTTACGACACGCTATCTTTTATTGTGCATGTCGGCCAACCGGAATACCATGATGAGACCCATGTGGTTTGCGATGTGGATGCATTTGATTACTATGGAGTGGAATACACGCAATCGGGATATTATGAGCGGATTGGAACCAATATCTATGGCTGTGACAGCATCTACTACCTGCATCTTGATATGGAGTTTACGCCGCATTTTGAGTTTGTCGGTTCTCATTGGCCCATCGGTGGCACGGAGACGCATATCAGCGTGAACGAATATGCGATTGAACCCATAGAGCCACGAACGCATTTCGACACGGTGCTATGGCAAATCGACTGTCCTAACTGGCATGTGGAACCGCATGGCAGCAAAGGCGAGGAGTGTACGCTTTATATCCATTCCTACTTGTTGGAACCTGTTGCCTTGCACGCTTGGGCCATCAACCGCTGCGACACGGTGCATGAGGAGTTCTTCATCCAGACTTCGTATTACGGCATGGATGATAACGTGCAAGATCCTGGTTTCATGATTGCTCCCAATCCAACTGACGGCAACGTCAATGTATATTTTGAAGACATGCAGGGTAAGGCCGAAATTGAGGTTTTCAATAGCATTGGCCAGAAAGTGGATGCTTTTATTATAGATGAAATCCAAAACCGAGAGATGGCTTATATGATGCCTGATTTTCCTGATGGACTATATTGTTTCGTTGTGAAAATCAAAGGAAGCACTTTGATGCGAAAACTCATATTAAAACGCTAGGACTATGAGACGATTGTATTTTAAACATTTGTTTTTGACGGTTTTAGTGCTTCTTGTTATGCCTTCCTGCCTCAAAGAAGGCAACGAGACGATTTTGGTTAACGATCCGCAGGACATCCCTTTCATCACCGAATACCTTCCCGAAGATCTGCTCAACTTGTTCGGTGAAGAAAACGTTTATTTCGGCGACCAGCCCCCTGTAGTCGACATGGAGTTTAAGTCGATGCACGAGTATGCCGCCACCAATTTGCAGCCACCTTTTTCGCCACAGCCGGGACAGCTTTCGCCTATCATGCATTACCATAAAATCAACCAACAGTACCACCAGATTGCTGAATATGTTAGCATGACTTCTGAGGAGGTTTATTGCAAACAGATTTCGCCTGTGTATCTCACGGGTAGCGGCAACAACTTCACGGTCTATTATCGCGAAGCACCACAAACAGAAGGCCATCCCGAGCATGCGGTTCTTTTTTCCGGCACCTTGACATCTGATGGGGTGATGGGTTTTATGTATGGCTATAAGATAATGGGGTATAACGACTCCATTGTGCCCCCTACGGTTTATCCCGTCAACTCCATCTTCATCTTCAAGGACCATGATGGGATAGCGGAGCGGTACTCTTGGTATAACGATTCCCTTGTCAACCCTGAAAATCGATGAAGCCATGAAGAGATTCGCTTTTGTTTTGGCTTTTGGCCTTTTGTCAATGGCTTCGTTGCATGCGCAGTTTGCCAAGCCTTTGAAAAACAGGAATTATTTGTGCCGCAACACAAGCGCATTGAGCATTGGCCTGACGGGTAGTATTGCTGGTAACGACATGGTTTATACTGCCGTAAGTAAGTCTATACTGAAGCCTTATCTCGCTCCGACGGGAGGGCTTGCCCTTGAGTGGAACACTATGGGTGGACTTGCGGTGGGCCTCGACGCCTCCTATGCCATGCGTGGTTCAAACGAGGTCTTCGTCACGGAGTTTCTGACCAGTTATACCACCACGACATTCGCTCGTGTCAATTATGCGATGCGGATGAACGCAGTCGAGGTGCGCATCCCCATCACATGGTATTTGGGTTATGATGAGACTTTCAGACCTTACATCTATATTGCTCCTCGTTTCGACCTCTGGCTCAATGGCAACCTCCGTTGGGAACGCACCTACGACGACGAGAGTTATGCCCCCGTGACGTATGAGAGTGAATTGAACAAAGCCACCATGCAACCTTACGACATCAGTGCGGTGGCAGGTGTGGGCCTTTGCAGTCGCATCATGGTGAAACAGACCCGACTGTTTTTTAAGTTCGACCTTTCTTATGGCATGAGCGTGCTGAACAATTTCTCGCAACAGGAAATGGACGAGTCGATTCCGTTTCAAGGATGGGGCGATATTGAGCATGAGACCTTGGGCAATCGATATCTGCAGAATGTGGAGGCACGCCTGACCCTCTTGGTGCCTATGCGAAAGCTTCTAAAGGATGCCTGCGCCTTCGACCAAAAAATGAGGAAAGGCAAATAAACCCATTTGAACGATGACCGACTGGAGCAAATACCCCTTTGTCAGAATGCTGATTCCTTTTGCCTTGGGCATTTGGGTCAGCATTTTTGTTGTCGCTTTTCGGTTGTCGCCTACTTTTTTGATTGCTGTGTCAATGACGCTTCTTGTCATGGCAGTGTTGATGGTGTTTTTGTTGAAACATCAACGGCACAGTTGGTTCTTTGGCGCTGTCATGGCATGTTATCTGTTCATGACGGGTTATTCGCTGGTACGGGTAGATGGGGCAGAGGTTCAGAAAAGCTATTATCGTAATTTTAAAGCGGATGCAAGTTACTATGTGGCGCGTGTTTACGATTATCCTACAGAGCGTCCAAATTCTATCCGCACGGTGTTGGAGCTTGAGTATCAGTTTGGCGACAGTCTACCTTCACGACCTGTTTCAGGCAAGGTGATGGCGTATTTTCCCAAGTCGGACTCGGCTTTTGCTTTGCATTACGGTGACCTGATAGCCATTCCGGCTCCCATTCGCGAAGTGTCTCCACCTTTGAATCCTGAGGAGTTTGACTATCGAGCTTATTTGGCGCGGAAAGGCATAACGGGACAGACTTATTTGAAGGATGATGACTGGATTGACTTGCAGGCCAATGATGCCAATCCGATTTATGCTTTTTCCTATCGTTTTCGTGATGTATTGCTGGCATCGTTGCATCGTAGTGGTTTGAACGACAATGAGTTTGGAGTTGCAGCTGCCATTTTGTTGGGTTATGACGATTATCTCGCTGATGAAGTGAGAAAAAACTATGTGGCGGCGGGTTCTATGCACATCCTCTGTGTTTCGGGCATGCATGTGGGCATTATCTATCTTTTGGCCTCGTTCCTTTTAGGGTTCCTCAACCGCAAGAAATGGCAAAAGACCCTGAAACAAGTGCTTTTGTTAGCCTTGATTTGGTTTTATGCCCTCATTGCTGGACTCTCGCCTTCCATTTTGCGCGCCTCGCTGATGATTTCGTTCGTCATCATTGGTGAAGCCATTCGTCGCAAAGGGTTTGTTATCAATTCTATAGCGGCATCCGCGTTTATTTTGCTCTGCATCAACCCGAACAATCTGTTCGAAATAGGTTTCTTGTTGTCGTATGCCGCTGTCATGGGTATTGTGGTGCTACAAAGACCGATTTATAACTTGTTGTATGTCAAGAATAAGCTGCTCGATAAGGCCTGGCAGATTACGGCAGTTGCCCTGTCAGCACAAATCGCGACCATACCTTTTACCTTATTCTATTTCCAACAATTCACCACCTACTTTTGGCTCAGCAACTTGTTCATGACCCCGATTTCGTTTATCGTGGTTATCAGTGGAATGATACTGCTGCTGGTGTCGTGGATTCCCTATCTCAATACCTTGGTCGGCTATCTGGTTTGGGGCTCAGTGTATGTGATGAATTGGGTGGTGGCTAAGATTGAGAGCATACCTTATTCTATCATTAAAGGCTTGTACATCAACGATTTTGAGTTTGCTGTATTACTTGTGGCCTTGCTGTTATTGATGTTGACTTTTATGTTGCGCAAACGACATTTGTTCATCGCCATGTTGGCATCGCTGCTGTTGGTGATGACTTCGGTAACAATCAGGATGTATAATTCTGACCATCAACAAGGTATGACAATCTTCAGTTTGCGTAATCATACGGCTATTGATTACATCAGAGGGAGTGAGCATGTCCTTTTGGCTGACTCGGCATTGATGGTCGATGAATCCACCGTTGACTATAGCTTGAAAGGCGCATGGAGTAAGCGGCATTTGTCGCATCATCCGCAAGTGATTGGTCTTGAGGAGGATTATGCGAACGAGTATCTTTGCAAAAAGTCGAACATGGTCTCTTTTGATGGAAAGTTGTTGGCCATTTGGGAAGACCAACGGATTAGTGACAGCCTTTCCTTCCGTCTTCCTGTGGATTATCTTCTGATTGTTGGAAAACAAAAACCAGATGTTCAATCGGCTGTGAATGCTTATGAGGCAAAGATGCTCCTTATCGATGGCTCGGTGCCGCGCTATCTCGCCGAAAAATGGATTGCTCAGGCGCAGGATTTGGACATACCTTATTATAATATAGGGGAAGGAGCAATGGAAATCGGATATGTTTTGAAATGAGCATAATTTGTATTATATTGAAAATCAATTGAGTGTAGTTATTATTGGAAAATAATTCAAAAAAATCGCAAAAAATCATTGCCAGTTTCGGAAAAGGTTGTATTTTTGCACCCGCAAAGCAAAGCAATAGAGTTCTTTTTCAGGCTGGTCCGGTAGTTCAGCTTGGTTAGAATGCCTGCCTGTCACGCAGGAGGTCGCGAGTTCGAGTCTCGTCCGGACCGCAAGAGCGCAAGTCCAAAAGACCTGCGCTTTTGTTTTATAATCAGATTGTTGAAAACGAGAGCGTTATGTCATTTATTGATGAAATCAACAGGCGACGCACTTTCGCCATTGTCAGCCACCCCGACGCAGGTAAGACCACTTTGACTGAAAAACTGCTGCTTTATGGCGGTGCCATTCAGGTGGCAGGAGCCGTAAAGTCGAACAAGATTCGCAAGACCGCCACTTCCGACTGGATGGAAATCGAGCGGCAGCGTGGTATCTCTGTGGCTACCTCAGTGATGGGCTTTGATTATAAGGATATCAAAATCAATATCTTGGATACCCCTGGCCATAAGGACTTCGCCGAAGACACTTTTCGCACATTGACTGCCGTTGACAGTGTTATCGTAGTCATTGATGCAGCTAAAGGCGTTGAGTCGCAGACGGAGAAATTGGTTGAGGTATGCCGTATGAGGAATACCCCCATCATCGTTTTCATCAATAAGATGGACCGACCTGGCATGGATCCCTTCGAACTGTTGGATGAAATCGAGCAGAAACTGAACATACGACTCACACCGTTGAGCTGGCCTATCAACAGTGGCCCGAAGTTCAAGGGTGTGTATAGCATCTATGACAAGAGCCTCTATCTTTTCAACTCCGACAAGCAGCACATCACCGAAGGCATCGCTTTCGATGACCTCAACAATCCTGATCTGGACAAGATGATTGGCGAGGATGCCGAGACTTTGCGCAACGAGACCGAACTGGTGCAAGGTGTCTACAATGAGTTTACGCGAGAAGCCTATCTGAACGGCGACATCTGCCCTGTGTTTTTCGGCTCGGCCTTGAATAATTTTGGTGTGAAGGAATTGTTGGATTGTTTCATCGAGATTGCCCCTACGCCTATTGGCCGTGATACGGTGGAACGCCGTATTGAGCCGACGGAGGAGAAGTTTACGGGCTTTGTCTTCAAGATTCACGCCAACATGGACCCCAACCACCGCGACCGTATCGCTTTTGTGCGTGTAGTATCGGGCCGCTTTGAGCGCAACAAGAACTACTTCCATGTGCGCCAACGCCGTGAGTTGAAGTTCTCCAATCCTACAGCTTTCATGGCGCAGAAAAAGTCGGTTCTCGATGAAGCCTATCCTGGTGATATTGTGGGTCTTTATGATGCTGGCAACTTCAAGATTGGCGACACTTTGACTGAGGGCGAAATCCTCAACTATAAAGGTATCCCTAGCTTCTCGCCTGAGCAGTTCCGCTATGTCGAGAACGCCGACCCGATGAAGTCGAAGCAGCTGGCCAAGGGCTTGGAGCAGCTCACGGATGAAGGTGTGGCACAGCTCTTTACGGGCAAGATGACGGGCCGTAAGATTATTGGTACGGTGGGCGAATTGCAGTTTGAGGTCATCCAATACCGCTTGCTACATGAATACAATGCCTCTTGTCGCTACGAGCCCATTTCGCTCTACAAGACCGCTTGGATAACCAGCACGAACGAGGCCCAGCTCGCCGACTTCAAGATGCGCAAAGCCTTGAATCTGGCAGAGGACAAAGAGGGTAGGGATGTCTTCTTGGCCGAGTCGCCCTATGCCTTGCAAATGGCAATGGAGAAATATCCTGACATCGAGTTCCATTTCACCTCGGAGTTTTAGTGACCAAGCCTCCCATGTCATTCCCGTTAGCCTCCTATGTCATTCCTACGAGGGTGTGCGCGTGGCAGCTTGGAATCTATAGGAGGCGGTTCAAAGATGCAAAACCTTAAAAGACGGCCTCATCAGGTATAGATCCCATGCCTTTGCCCACATGCCTCCGTAGGGATGACATCCCTGCTGAGGCCTGCATGAATATACACAGCGTAAAAGCCAGCTGCCCATGTCATTCCTGAAGAGGTTGGCGGGCAGGCGGGAATCTATGGGCGGCGGTACAAAGATGTAGAACATGAACGGACGGCCTCAGAAAGCATAGATCCCATGCCCTCGCTCAGCCTAGCACGGGGATGACATGCTTTCTTCGACCTGCTGGTATGATGTGCATTCATATAGTTTTTTCACTTTTTTCTTGCACCGATTCAATTATTCCCTAATTTTGCGGTGATAAACAGTTAAACAATTGACTACGTCGAATTATCATTTCAACAATTAAACAATCAACAATTAAACATCATTGCAATGGGATTTTTCAAAGAATTCAAGGAATTTGCCGTTAAAGGCAATGTAATGGACATGGCTGTCGGTGTCATCATCGGCGGCGCGTTCGGCAAAATCGTCACCTCTTTGGTGAACGACATCATCATGCCGTTGATCAGCAAGGCAACGGGTGGCGTGAGCTTTACTGACCTCTTCGTCAATCTTACAAATGATGAGAAATTTGCGACACTTAAAGCTGCCCAAGAAGCTGGCGTTTCGGTGTTCGCTTGGGGTCAATTTGTTCAGAATATCATAGATTTTCTGATCATTGCATTGTGCATCTTCCTGATGATTAAGGCTATCAACAAGGCTAAGAAAAAGGAAGAACCAGCACCTGAAGCTCCCAAAGGCCCAAGTCAAGAGGAACTCCTCACCGAAATCCGTGATTTGCTGAAGAACAAGTGATCTTTGGCTCGTCTTAGAATGAAAAGCATCCACCTAGACTAAAGGTGGGTGCTTTTTTTGCGGTCCCAGAGCCTGTCGCAGGGCCGCTTTTAGAAAAAAACACTACATTTGCATTCTCAAACGGTCGTACTATGAAGCGTAAACTGTTGCTCATATTGGGATTTCTCTTTTGCCTTGCCTTTTCCGCGAAGGCAACCCACCAGCGTGCGGCCGAAATCACCTATACCTGGCTCGGCGGCAATGCCTATGAGTTTACGCTGACCTGCTACACTTATACTCCTAGCCCTGCTGGTCTTCAGCGAGATTCCTTGCTTGTTCAATGGGGTGACGGCTCCGAGGAATTTATTCCCCGCGTGGTGCTGCAAAACTTGGGCGAAGATTATACGCTCAATGTCTACAAACAAATCCACAACTTCTCAACTTCGGGCACTTATACTATCAGTATGGAGGATGCCAACCGTAATTTCGGCGTCGTCAATGTGCCTAACTCGGTGATGGTGCCCATGCATATCGAGACGGAATTGGTCATTAATCCGTTTTTGGGCTACAACAATTCGGTGCAGTTGCTCAATGCGCCTGTCGACAAGGGCTGCGTGGGCAAGCTCTACCTGCATAATCCTTCTGCCTACGACCCCGATGGCGACAGTTTGAGCTATAAACTCGTTACCTGCAAAGGACAAGATGGTATTGAAATCGCAGGCTACACATTCCCTCAAGCCTCGCAATCTTTTGACATTGACCCGCTCACAGGTGAATTGCGCTGGGAAAACCCAGTTATGCAAGGCGAATACAATGTGGCTTTCATGGTGGAAGAGTGGCGTCATGGAGTGAAGATAGGCTTTGTCGTCCGTGATATGCAGATCCTGATTTCGAATTGCAGCAACAATTTGCCTGAAATCCAGTGTGATGATCAGTATTGTCTTGTGGCTGGCCAGCAGTTGGACTTCATCATCTCTGCTTCCGACCCTGATGGCGACAATGTCAGCCTATCTGCTTCTGGTGCGCCTTTGGAAGTGGCGGTAAGCCCTGCTTTACTCAACCCTCCGACAGCTTTCGGCTTGCAGCCTCAGATGGAGTTCCTCTGGAACACCAACTATGCCCATATCCGCAATACGCCGTATCAGTTGGTCATTCATGCCAAGGACGATGACGCTCCTGTCAGCTTGACCAATGTCAAGACATTGACTATCAATGTGATGGCTCCCAAGGTTCAAAATCTTACCGCCGAAGTGCATGGTCATGATGTAACCTTGTCGTGGCTGACTTATCCATGCTCTAATGCTGTGGCTTTGCTTGTTTATCGCAAGGCGGGCTGCGATAGCTATGAGCCTGATGAATGCGAGACGGGCATCCGCGAGGGTTACCAGTTGCTTGCCACCCTCGACAACCCTTCGATGGTTGACTACACCGACCGTGACCTACCTCAAGGCATGGAATACGAATACCGTATTGTGGCTCGATTCCCCGATGGAGCCATGAGTATGGTCAGTGATGCGGCTTGTGTGACATTGAAAAACGACAGCCCGCTGATGACCCATGTCACAAACGACAGTATTGACCTTGTCTCGGGTCAGGTTGTCACCTGTTGGGCAAAACCAAAAGAAATTGATGACCAGTATGTTGCGCCTTTTAGCTATGCTTTGACTCGCGTCCTTGACGGCGAGACTGCTGTCGTTTATGAAGGTGCCGACACGACCTTCCTCGATGCAACGGTGGATTTGGCGGAGCACACCTTATTAATATATAAGGTGGAGATGCGTGATGCCCAGCACCAATTAATGGGGACGAGTGCGACAGCTTCAGCCGTCATGCTATCGGTGAGCGGAACCAATGATGAAGCCTTGCTCACTTGGACCGAAGCTGTGCCTTGGATTGTGGACAGCACCCAGGTCTTCAAGGAAAAGGACAACCATTTCGTGAGGATTGCTTCAGTGACGGACATGGCCTATACCGACACCGATGTGGAAAGCGACGGGACCTATCGCTATTATGTTCGCACCTATGGACATTACACAATGGATGGTATTGTCAGGCCATTGGTCAACTATTCCGCCATTAAGACGGTGCGCATCGGACATGAAGAGCCGATGGAAGAGTTTTCCTACACATTACCCAATGTCTTCACTCCCAATGGTGATGGCTATAATGACATTTTTGAACCCAAAGTGACCGGTGCCGATATGATTGTCAGTGCCAAAACGGTCATCTTCAACCGTTGGGGCAACATCCTCTGCGATACCGACGATCCACTCATCCAATGGGATGGCAAGAGCAAGCAAACTAAGATGGACTGCCCGTCTGGCACATATTTTTATGTTTGCGATATCACCTATCAAGGCGAAGCAGGGGAGGAGGCACTGCATTTGCAGGGGTCGATTACCATTGTCCGTTAAAACATGTAGAGACGTGCCATGGCGCGTCTCTACATGTTTTTGGGGGATTTCTTGGCCGTAGGCCAATCCTATGAATCAATATTTCATCATCTCGATGAGGTCGACCATGCGGTTGGAATAACCCCACTCATTGTCGTACCATGACATGATCTTCACCATCTTGCCCATCACCATGGTGCTTTGGGCATCGAAGATGCTGCTGTGCGGGTTGTGGATGACGTCGCAGCTCACGATGGGATCCTCGGTGTATTCGAGAATACCTTTCATCGGGCCTTCGGCGGCTTCCTTCATGGCGGCATTGATCTCTTCCTTCGTGGCTTCGGTCTTCAGCGTACAGACGAGGTCGACAAGTGAACCAGTCGGCGTAGGAACGCGAACGGCAATGCCGTCGAGCTTGCCATTCAGTTCGGGGATGACGATACCCACAGCTTTGGCGGCGCCAGTGGTGGTCGGGATCTGTGACATGGCGGCGCTACGGGCACGGCGAAGGTCACTGTGAGGACCGTCGAGAATGACTTGGTCGTTGGTGTAGCTGTGGATGGTGGTGATGTAGCCCTGCTCGATGCCGAAGCGGTCGTTCAACACCTTGGCGACGGGAGCCAGGCAGTTGGTGGTGCAGGAAGCGTTGCTGACGCATTCCACCTCGTCGGTCAGGTCGTTGTTGTTCACGCCAACCACTATGGTGGCATCGATGGCGTCCTTTGAGGGAGCGGAGAGGATGACCTTCTTGGCACCAGCCTTAAGATGGTCGCCATAGCCGCCCTTGCTGCTTTCCTTCGAGCGGAACACGCCAGTGGATTCAACCACGACATCGGGAGTCTTGCTCCACTTGATGTTCAGCGGTGAACGCTCAGCCGTGACGGGGATACGCACGCCGTTGACGATGAGAGCAGTCTCATCATATTCCACAGTGCCAGGGAACTTGCCCTGCGTGGAGTCGTATTTCAACAAGTGGGCCAGCACCTTGGTGCTTGTCAGGTCGTTGACACCCACGATTTCAAGATTCGGACGTTCGCAAATGATGCGGAACACATTGCGGCCAATGCGGCCGAAACCATTGATACCTACTTTAATTTTTTCCATTGTTATCGAGTTTAAATGTTCATTTTTAATCGAAGCGGCAAAATTACGATTTTCGCAGGAATTTTCGTGCATTTTTCCTTATTTTTGCAAACCTTATTGAATTGGATATGTCAGAAACCTTCAAATCACAAGCCCTAGCGGCCAATCTGGCTCAGACCAGATATAAAGATATCTTCATTCCTGAAGAACACCAACACTTTATTTCCCTGTCAGCCAAATATTTTGGCATCAACAAGCGAGCCAAGGAGTGTATCACTGAATACCATCACCCGCTCTCGAACCACACTTTCGTGACCGAGGAATTGCGCAAGATGCTCATGGACGACTTTTGGTTCTACACCCGCGAAGACATTCCCGCGGATGCTTTAAACATCCCTTTGGAGATGATGCACAGCCTGATGAAGCCTGAAGTGGCGCCTAAGTTGCGGCTTAATATCATCATCACTTTGATGGAATTCGCCAACAAAGTGATTTCCGAGTCTCCGAAACATGCTGAATTGATTACTTTGGTATTCAACATTTTAAATGATGCTTTTGAAGGAGTGAAGGTCCTTGAGCCTGCGGTCGCTGAGCATGGTCGAAGTGTCGAAGAGCCGACTGGCAACAAAGAAGTGTTCATCTTGGCCACCAAACACGCAGGTCGCTATCTTGACAAGGTAGCCCAAGACGAGCGTTTTCAAACGCAAGCTTGCGATTTGTTACGAAAGATGCTGAAGGAGAACTACCGCTATTGGCAAGAGACTTCTCAGGTGGAAAACTGGGTGGAGAGCAAGAAGTCGCTACTGAATGAGGAGGAAATCCAAACTGTTTGCAAAGAAATCGGCAAACCCTATTTCGACCAGCTGGATGCCGATTTGGCTGCCACCGACACTTGGGAGAAGCTGACCGAAATGCCTCATTTTGAGCAGGTGGCCAAGCGCTTCACCGAGTCGGAGAAGGCCTTCCCGCATTTCATCACCAAGTTCCATTATGTGTTTTTCCTCCTGCATTTGCCAGGCATGGAGAATCAGCGAGAACGCCTGATATGGAACATGGACCGCATGATGCGCGACGCCATCGATGAGATGCCTCAAGATGACTTGATTCCCTTCATCGACACGATTTTTGGCTTGGCTGAAGAATTGCGCAAGGATTACATGTCGGCTGTGCTGGATTTCCAACAGACCTTAGGCATGAAAATCATCGATGTGGACCAAACAGAACAGAAGGAGATCGTCAATTACTTTGAGAAGAAACTCATCGCTTTCGGTTTTGTCACACCGGGCAATGTGTTTGTCGGAGAGGATTGGCAACTCTCTGTGGATGAGAACCATATCAAGAATATTCGCGTTTGGCTTGAGCTAATCGAACATGCCAAGTTGCCGATGGATAAGCTGCTTTCCGCTTTGATTGTCAACCTGAAATTGGGCGGCATTTTCTTGAGCGATACAGACCTCTTCCAGCGTGAAATAACCAAGATCTTGAATTCCAACATCACACCTTATTATAAAAAGGTGAAGCAATTGACGCGCATTTTCCCCGTCTATTTCAATGAAATCGGCGCCGAGGGCGAAATCCGCAATGTGACCACCAACATGGATGAAATCTCGGGCCGACAGGACCAACTCGTGCATTTCCTCCGCAAGCAAGTGCACACCGAGAGCAACAACACCTTGATTGCCTTGACTTTCGATGTGTTTAAGTTCTGGAGCGATGGCAATCTTGACCCGCTGAAGCCTATTTTGCCCAATAATGTTTTTGAAAGCATCGACATGGAAAGCACCTGGTTTGTGCCTATTCACAACCTTGTACAGACCATGTGCGAAATCTCGTGCCTCAATCCCGAGGATGTGCTAATGCTTTCGCGTGATGATTATGAGAACCTTATCGGTTCTGCTGCTCGTAGGATTGAATTGGAGGAAGACTTGTATCAGCGTGAGCGTACCCGATTGATGGACATTCGCGACCTGTATGCCTATCTCCGCGAAAAATACAGCTTCGAGTCGGTCAACATTTTCAGCTCCTTGCGCAGCTTCCCCTTCATCCCCGATGAGGAGATTGATGAGTTCGAAAAAGTCTATAAGGCCAAGGATTTCGGCAAGTCGTTGACCATGATTTACGCCTTCATGGACAAACTCAAGACTGTGATTTTCAATCCTGAGCAGAGTGAAGGATGGGAAAACATCTACCACAAGCGACACATTGCTATCGGTATTCCTTCGATGTATGGCACCTACCGCGAGAACAAGTTTGAGGCCATGGGCTTGACTTTCCGCTTGGAGCGCGTCGCTACCCAACTGATGGAAAAAGTTGTTCAAAGCATCAACCTTGACTATATCTCGGAACGCACCCTGAATCAGATCTATAGAATCCTTGAATATTTCCGCGAAGGCCTTGAACTTGACGGTATCACCAACCAAAGCTTCAACTCCAAGCTCGACATGTTGCGCTACAGCTTAACCTCGCGAAGCTTCTCTTTCGGTCAGTATATCAACATCTTCCAGTTCATCGCCGAGGATGTGCGCCGCATCATCATCAAGTACTTCCTGAAGTCGTACGAATACCCGCTAAAGATAGTCATTCCGCAGCTCTTCGACCCTGATGGGAAACTCAACGAGCGTGAGACCGCTGCTTTGGTCAACACAAAGTCGGAGGAATTCCATCGCGACTTGCTTTCCGATGCCTTCCTGATGCAGCCTTTGGACAACTTCATCGGTCGTATCCTCAACTCATTGCGCACCATGGAAGCCACCCTCGACCCGAAGCTCATCAGTGATATCATGACCTACAACTCTGAGATGCTGGTCAGTCCATTCTGGGAAAGGACTCCCAAGATGGACAACCAAGTCTTCATCGGAAACAAAGCTAATAACCTGAAGAACTTGTATTTGCATGGTATGCCAGTGCCTCCGGGCTTCGTCATCACCACGGAGACTTTCCGTCGCAATGAGACCATCAACACTATTCCCGAATTGCGCACGGAGATTCACGGCATGATTCGGAAACACATTGAGGAGTTGGAAAACATCTCGGGTCGCAAGTTTGGCGCTCCTGAGAATCCTTTGCTAGTGTCGGTGCGTTCGGGTACGGCCATCTCCATGCCTGGAGCCATGGACACTTTCTTGAATGTGGGTTTGAATGACGAGATTACCGATGCCATTGCTCAAGACGAAAGCGTTGCTTGGGCGGTGTGGGATTCCTACCGTCGCTTCTTGCAAAGCTGGGGCATGGCCAAAGGCATTGAACGCGATGTCTTTGATGATGAAATCAACGCTTTCAAGCAGAAAAGCAGTGTGAAGATGAAGGCTGACTTCAGCATCAACCAAATGCGCGAGGTGGCGCAATCCTACAAACGCATCCTCGCCGACCACAATGTGGTCTTTGAGCAGGATTCGTTCAAACAACTGATAGAGTGCGTGAATATGGTTATCGAGTCGTGGAACTCGGAACGCGCTTTGGCCTATCGCCGCCACTTGGGCATTTCCGAAAACTGGGGTACCGCGGTCATCGTTCAACAGATGATTTTCGGTAACCGCAGCGAGACCTCGGGTTCGGGTGTGGTGTTCACACAAAACCCGCACCGTGAACGCCCAGGTGTCCACCTTTATGGCGACTTCACTATGCGTAGTCAAGGTGAGGACATCGTCGGTGGCTTGGTCAAGCCTCTGCCGATTGGCGAGACCCAGAGAAAGGCCGCAGGCCTTGAAGGTCCTTCGATGCAGACCCTGCTGCCCGACATCTACAAGAAGATATATTCCATCGCCGTCGAACTCACCGAAAATCTAGGCTATAGTCCGCAAGAGATGGAATTCACCTTTGAGTCCGACAAGCCTGAAGATTTCCGTATCCTGCAGATTCGCGACCAAGACCTGAAGACGGAGGAGGAGAAGACCGCTTTCGTGTTGCCACCCGAAGAGATGAAGCAGTTGGGACATGGCATGGGAATCGGAGGTGGTGCCATGAACGGTTTGGCGGCTTTCAATGCAGATCAAATCAAGTTGTTGCGCGAAAAACATCCCGGTAGCAATGTCATTTTGGTTCGTCCCGATACCGTTCCTCAAGACATCGGCATGATTTTCGACTGCGACGGCCTGCTGACGGCTCGTGGCGGTGCCACTTCGCATGCAGCGGTTACGGCTGTCCGTCTTGGTAAGGTCTGTGTGGTCAGCTGTGACGGCCTTGAAGTCGATGTTGACGACCAGTTCGGTCAGCTCAACGGTCATCCGCTCAAGATGGGCGACGAAATCGCCATTGACGGCAACCTTGGTATCGTTTATCTAGGCCATTACCAGACTGAAAAGATGATAGTAGGGAAGGGGTATAATTATTAGTTTAGAGTTTAGAGTTTAGGGTTTAGAGATTATTTAAAACCAGCGTCCGGAAGGTCCGAACGCTGGTTTCTTTTTGCGACTTGATGAGGCTTTATTCATAGTATAAATCGAAGTACTGCATCATGCGGTCGGAAATGTCCTGCGCCAATTCGTTGCGCTCGTATTTCTTGGCCACATCGACGAAGTGCTTCAATAGGCTCATGCCTTCGTCAATATCTTCTTCATAGTACTTCTTGAACTTAGGCTTCATCTTGCCATAGTACTGTATCTTGTCACAGTAATTGTTGGCTAGATTCATGAGGTAGGAATCGCCTTTCTCAAATGCTCCGCAGATGTAGTACATCTCGGGGAACTGGTAGGTGTGGATTTCGGCCGGGAACTTCTCATTGGGGAAGAACTCCTGGAATTTGTCCATCACGATGACAGCTGAGTCGAATTGGTCGTGGTTGACCAAACTCTGCGCTAAGCGTGAATAGGCCAGCTGCGCATAACTCATGTTGCGTACGCTCTCGCGATCGGGCACCACACCTTCTTGATTCATGCTGCCCCAATTAACGATGCCTTCATTGGCCTTGGTGACCAACAGCTCGTAACTGCCGTCCCGATACACACCGCCGCGATAGGCTTTAATGTAATCTTCAGCTTCGACAGGGATGAAACGATAGGCCAAGCCTTCCATGTGGAGGTATTTGTCGATGCCAAGCACCTTCGACATGTCGCTGAACGAAGTGAAGTACACGGGACGCTCCCAGTTGTTAGTGGCCATGAAGTCCAACAGCATGATGGCATTCTTGTAGAGGTAGTTGTCCTTGATTTCCCAAGTGATTTCGTCCACGATTTGGTCTTTCATGCTCTCGGGTACAATGCCGTTGCGAAGACAAGCCTCCTTGTCGACGGTGAGTTTCACATTGCGGCAGGGCACATAGTTGTAGGTATTACCCATGTAACGCTTCACCGCTTTGGGGTTGTGGAGGAAGTCGATGACTTGCTTCAACTCCACCTGCTTGCCCTTGAAATAGTCTTCCTCCTCAATAGGCACGGATTCGTTGACGCCATTATCGTATTCCTTTTGGGTCAAGGTGAGCGGAAGTTTCTCGGACTCATAAACCTTGCGGCCCATCTGGTGGACATACCAATAACCGCTCGAAAGCATGTAATTGCATACACGCACATCGGTGCGGAAACCCTCAACCTCTTGCACATACCACAAGGGGAAGGTGTCGTTGTCGCCACGGGTGAAGATGACCGAGTTGGGTGGTAGTTGGGCTAAGTAGTTTCGCGCCCAATCGCGGGCCGAGGTCTTGCCTGAACGGTTGTGCTCTTCCCATCCGTTGGCGGCCAGTACGCAAGGCACAGCAAGGAAACAAACCAAGCCGACGGCAACGGTGGTGATCATGGTGTTTTTCTTGACCAGCTTGCCAATCCAGTCGATAAGGGCAATGACACCGAAACCGATCCAGATGGCAAAGGCATAGAACGAACCGGCATAACTATAGTCGCGCTCACGGGGTTGGTTAGGCGTTTGGTTCAGATAGATGATGATGGCCAAACCTGTCATGAAGAAGAGCAGGAAAATAATCCAGCTCTGTTTCCAGTCCTTGCTGAGTAGCCAGAACAAGCCGATGAGACCTAGGATGAGGGGCAGGAAATAATAGGTCGTGCGGCCAGGATTCTGCAAGCAGTTAGGGATATCGGTCTGGTCCCCTAGCCTTGCGCTGTCGATGAAGTTGATACCACTGAGCCAGTTGCCATGGCTGAGTTCACCTTGGCTTTCGATGTCGTTCTGACGGCCAACGAAGTTCCACATGAAGTAACGCCAATACATCCAGTTGCATTGGTAGTCGATGAAGAACTTCAGGTTTTGTCCGAAAGTGGGTTTGCTCACATTAACCATCTCGCCACGGTAGTTCCTTACCTGCACGGTGTTGCCTGTGACCACGCCGTTTTCATTCTTTCGGTAGGTATCATACATCTCTGAGTGCGAGCCTCTTTGCGTGCTCCACATGCGGGGAAACAGGGTCTTCAGTTCGTCAGGATATTCTGGCAGACTGTGCTTGTTATCGTCGGTGATGACATATTTGCCTTGCTCTTTGTCCTTGACATAGATGGGATTGCCGTCCTTAAGGCCAGAGACAGGTGCATTGTAGTAAGGGCCATAGAGCAAAGGCCAACTACCGTATTGGTCGCGGTTGATATAAGACAGCATCGAAAGGGCTTCCTTGGGTTCGTTTTCGTTGATGGGCGTGTTGGTGTTGGCACGGATAATCAGCATGAAGAACGAAGAGTAGCCAATGAGGATAAACATGAGGGAGAGAATGGCGGTGTTGACAATAACATGGCCCTTTTTCTTGGATAGCCATAGTCCCCAGATGATAAGACCGGTGATGACGGCAAAGAAGACGATGGCACCCATATTAAATGGTGCGCCAAGCGAGTTCACGAAGAACAGTTCTGTCTTGCCAGCCAAGTTGATGACTTGAGGCACAAGGAACATGTTGAGGAACCACAACAGGATCAAGGAAACCAAGCCACACAAAACGAAGCCCCAAAACGAGGTCTTCTGCCACTTCTTGAAGTAAACCACATATACGAAGGCAGGCACACACAACAAGTTGAGCAGGTGGACACCGATGGAGAGGCCGATGAGGAAGGCGATGAAGATAATCCATCGGGTGCTCTTTGGGTCGTCGGCCACCTGTTCCCATTTCAGGATGGCCCAGAAGGTGACGGCGGTGAAGAACGATGACATGGCGTAGACTTCGCCCTCCACAGCGTTGAACCAGAATGATTCAGTGAAGGTGTAGGCCACTGCGCCGACGATGCCAGCCAGCAGCACACCTATTTTATTAACCCAAGGTGCGTCTTCGCCTTCTTTCATCCACACTTTGCGCGCCATCATGGTGATGGTCCAGAAGAGGAAAGCGATGGTGAGAGCGCTGCAGATGGCCGACATCACATTGACCATCATGGCCACTTTGGTGACATCGCCGCCCGCAAAGAGCGAGAAGAAACGCCCAATCATCTGGAACAGAGGTGCCCCAGGCGGGTGACCCACTTGAAGTTTGTAAGCCGTTGAAATGTACTCGCCGCAGTCCCACCAGCTCACGGTAGGCTCAAGGGTGAGGAAATACACGACGGCGGCAATAAGGGCTACCAACCATCCTGTAATTGCGTTTAACCTTTTGAATGTCATGATAATATAGATACTATTAGTTGATTGTCAAATCAAAAACGGCACTTGCCAAACGGCAAAGATACGGCTTTTTTGTTTCGAATCCATTCGAATAACACCAAAAACGGTATTCGTATTGCAGGAATGCAACTTTTTTTCAAAAAAATCGAAAAAAACGCTTGCGCGTAACAAAATTAGTTGTACTTTTGCAGCCGCATTCGGGAACGAATGATGTCGAGTGGTGTAATGGCAGCACTGCAGATTTTGGTTCTGCCTGTCAAGG
Source organism: uncultured Bacteroidales bacterium (assembly GCA_900317055.1). Lineage (GTDB taxonomy): Bacteria > Bacteroidota > Bacteroidia > Bacteroidales > F082 > Limimorpha. The sequence continues at coordinate 47,987 of ONFF01000003.1, forward strand.
TTCGAATCCTTGCTCGACAACTTAAGGTGGAAGAAAAGACCTGCTACTTTGAGTAACAGGTTTTTTTATTTGAAGTTGGAATTTTAAATTTTGAATCTTAAATCTTTGAATTTTAAATGATTAACAAAGAACAAGTATCAACCCTCTGTGAAGAAGCTCTCGCTAACACCGACCGCTTCCTGGTGGAAGTGAAGGTGAAGCCCAACAATGTGATTGAGGTCTATGTTGATTCCGACACAGCCGTCAACATTGACCATTGCGCAGAGTTGAGCCGCTATGTCAACGAGAAGCTCGACCGCGATGTGGAAGACTACGAGTTGACCGTGCTCTCGTGGGGCCTTTCGGGTGCCTTGAAGATGGACCGCCAACTGCAGAAATATGTGGGTAAGGATGTGGAAGTGAAGACGAAAGAGGCGGGCAAGATGCAAGGCAAGTTGGTGAGTTTTGATGCCGAGAAGGTGGAGTTTGCCCCTGCACCAAAGAAAACCTCGAAAAAGAAACCTGTAGAGGAAGCTACTAACCTGTTCTTCGAACGCAATAAAGTGGAAATCAAACCTGCAATAATCTTTTAAATCTTTGAATCTTAAATCTTTGAATATTTAAATCAACAATATAAAAATGGACAACTACAAATTAGTAGAAACTTTCTCGGAATTCAAGGAATTCAAGAACATCGACCGCGAAGCCATGATGCGCATCATCGAGGATGTGTTCCGTGGCATGCTGAACAAGAAGTTCGACTGCGACACCACCGATTTCATCGACATCATCGTGAATGTCGACAAGGGTGACTTCGAAATCTACCACAACCGCACCGTGGTTGAAGACGACGAACTGGAAGACCCGCTGCGCGAAATCAAGCTGTCGGATGCCATCAAGATCGAGCCTGACTTCGAGGTGGGTGAGGAAGTGAACGAGGAACTGCGTATCGAAAGCTTCGGTCGCCGCGACATCCTTGCTCTGCGCCAGAACCTTCAGACCAAAGTCTCTGAGTATGAGAAGGAAAACATCTTTCAGAAGTACAAGGAGAAAGTTGGTGAAATCATCACTGCCGAGGTGGCTCATGTGTGGAAACGCGAGATTGTGGTCATCGACGACGAGAACATCGAGCTGATCCTGCCCAAGGCTGAACAGATTCCTGCCGATATATATAAGAAAGGTGATACCATCCGTGCCATCGTGAAGAGCGTGGAAAGTGTCAATGGCTCGCCTGTGGTTACCTTGTCGCGTACCTCTGAGGTTTTCTTGCAGCGTCTGCTTGAGGCTGAGGTTCCCGAGATTTACGATGGTCTTATCACGATCAAGAAGATTGTCCGTGAACCTGGTCAGCGTGCCAAGATTGCCGTTGAGTCCTATGACGACCGTATCGACCCCGTCGGTGCCTGCGTCGGTATGAAGGGAACGCGTATCCACGGCATTGTCCGCGAGCTGCGCAACGAGAACATTGATGTCATCAACTGGACCACCAATCCGGTGCTGCTTATCACCCGTGCACTTAGCCCTGCTAAGATTACGAATATTGTGCTGAGCAGCGACAACACGATGGCCAATGTGTATATGGAGAACGACCAGATCAGCCTCGCCATCGGTAAAGGTGGCTACAACATCAAGCTGGCTGGTAAGTTGACGGGTTACGAAATCGATGTCTACCGCAACAGCGAGGCCAACAATGCCGAAGAGGATGTCGACTTGCAAGAATTCTCCGACGAAATCGACCAGTGGGTCATTGACTCTCTGATCAAGATGGGTTGCGACACCGCTAAGGATGTGTTGTCGTACACCCCAGAAGAGGTGGCCAACCGTGCCGACCTCGAAATTGAGACCGTCAAGGATGTGTTCCATATCCTGAAGGCCGAGTTTGAACAAGATGCCGAATGATGCCAAGGCAAATAAATAAACGAGAAACAAAGAGAAGAAACTATGTCCGAAGAAACTAATTTTTCAATTCGATTGTCGAAAGCGGCAAAAGAATTCAATGTGGGAAAGGACACCATCGTGGAATTCCTTGCTAAAAAAGGATTCCAAGTGGATCCCTCTCCCAACACGAAGCTCACGTCAGACATGTATGCGCTGCTCGTGAAGGAATATCAGGGCGAGAAGGAAGTGAAGAACGAGGCCATGAAATTGGGTAACCTCTCTTTCAAGGGTGGTAGTGTTTCCGTTGATTCGGCATTGCAATCGCAAAAACCCGTCGATGAGGAAGAACACGAGGAAGTGATCATCCGCACGAATACGATAGCATCGCCTACTAAGAAGACGACTAAACCTGTAGCTGCTGAGCCAGAAAAGGTAGAGGCAAAGGAAGAAACTCCGAAGCAAGAAGTTGAAACGACGGCCGAAAAGGCAGAACCTGAAAAGAAGGAAGACAGCACTCCGGGCATCTCGCTGAATATCCTCGGCAAGATTGACCTGGAGCCGAAGCCTCGTGAGAATCAGGAAAAGAAGAAAGAAAAGGAAAAGAAACCTGAAAAGCCCGCCCAACAACCTCAGGAAAAGAAACAGGAGAAGACTCAGCCTCAGCCAAAACAAGAGGAGAAGAAAAAGGAAGAACCTGCCAAGGTCGCTCCCGCCAAAGTGGAAGAGAAGCATGTTGAGCCTAAGGTCATCCGTTTGGAAGCTCCAAAACTGACAGGTCCTACCGTTTTGGGTACTTTGGAACTGCCTGTCGAGAAGAAAGGCGGCAAGCCTGGCGAATCGAAGAAAAAGAAACGCAAACGCATTTCGGGCGCCAAGCCTGAAGGCTCGTCGGAGAATCCTACAGGCTCGAATGTGAACGCAGGCGGCAAGAAACAGGACGGCAATAAACCTGGCAAGGGCCAAAAAACCGCTGACCAAGGTGGTAAGAAAGGACCGAAGGATAATCAGAAACTGAGCAAGAAGGACAAGAAGTCGAAGCGTGAAGAAAAGCCCGAACTGAGCGAAGAGGAAATCTCGAAGCAGATCAAGGACACCTTGGCGCGTCTCGCCCCCATGGGTAAGTCAAAGACCTCCAAGCACCGTCGTGAGAAGCGTCAGGCTGTGGCCGGCACCTTGATGGAAGAGATGATGCGTCAGGAGGAGGACAAGAAGGTGCTGAAGGTGACCGAATTTGTGACCGCCAACGAACTGGCCACGATGATGAACGTGCCCGTCGTTAAGGTCATCGGCACCTGCATGAGCCTCGGCATGCCCGTCTCCATCAACCAACGTCTCGATGCTGAAGCCTTGACTGTGGTGGCCGAGGAGTTCGGTTTCCAAGTTGACTTCGTCAGCGCCGATGTGCAGGAAGCCATTGCAGAGACAGAAGAGATTGACCACGAAGAAGACCTCGTTCCCCGCGCTCCTGTCGTCACCGTCATGGGTCATGTCGACCATGGTAAGACTAAACTCTTGGACTACATCCGTAACACCAATGTGGTGGCCGGTGAGGCAGGTGGTATCACCCAGCACATCGGTGCCTATGAGGTGACCACCGAGAGTGGCAAGAAGATTACCTTCTTGGATACCCCTGGTCACGAAGCCTTCACCGCTATGCGTGCCCGTGGTGCCAAGATCACCGACGTCGCCATCATCGTCATCGCTACCGACGACAGCGTGATGCCGCAAACCGTCGAGGCTATCAACCATGCCCAGGCCGCTGGTGTGCCTATCGTCTTCGCACTGAACAAGATTGATAAGCCCACTGCCAACCCCGACAAGATTCGTGAGCAACTGGCTAACATGAATATCCTCGTCGAGAGCTGGGGCGGTAAATACCAAGACCAGGAAATCGCTGCCAAGATCGGTTTGAATGTCGATGCACTGCTTGAAAAGGTGCTGCTTGAGGCCGAGCTCCTCGACCTGAAGGCTAACCCCAACCGTCTCGCTAAGGGTACGGTCATCGAGTCGGCATTGGACAAGGGCCGTGGCTATGTGGCCAAAATCCTGGTGCAGAACGGCACCTTGAAGATTGGTGACATGGTGCTTGCTGGTACCACTTACGGTAAGGTGAAGGCCATGTTCGACGACCACAACCGTCCTGTCAAGGAGGCTGGTCCTTCCACGCCGGTGCTGTTGCTGGGTCTGAATGGTGCTCCTATGCCGGGCGATGCCTTCAATGTGATGACTGATGAGCGCGAGGTGAAAGCCATCGCCAACCGTCGTGAGCAGCTGCAACGCGAACAGACGCGCCGCACTAGCCCGCACATCACCTTGGACGAAATCGGACGTCGTATCGCCATCGGCGACTTCAAGGAACTCAACATCATCGTCAAGGCCGATGTGGACGGCTCCGTGGAGGCTCTGGCCGACAGCTTGTTGAAGCTCTCCACCGAGGAGGTGCAGGTCAACGTCATCCACAAGTCGGTGGGTGCCATCAGCGAGTCGGATGTCATGCTGGCTTCTGCCTCCAACGCCGTCATCGTGGGCTTCAATGTGCGTCCTACCGCACAAGCGCGTAAGATGGCCGAGAATGAGAAGATCGACATCCGCCTCTACTCCATCATCTACACCGCCATCGAAGAGATCAAGGCCGCTATCGAAGGCATGTTGGCTCCTGAGATTGAAGAGGTGGTCACTTGCAACCTCGAGATCCGTGAGACCTTCAAGATCAGCAAGGTCGGTACCATCGCCGGCTGTATGGTCTTGGATGGCAAGGTCACCCGCAACACCAAGGTGCGTGTCATCCGCGATGGCATCGTCATCTACACGGGTGTGCTCGGCTCCTTGAAGCGTTACAAGGACGACGTCAAGGAAGTCAGCGCTGGTATGGACTGCGGTTTGAACATCGAGAACTTCAACGACATCAAGGTCGGCGACATCATCGAGGGTTACACCGAGAAGGAAGTTGCTAGGAAGTTGTAAACGATAGTTTACTGCATGATAAAGCCTCGACAACAAGTTTGTCGAGGCTTTATGTGTTATTCGGATGGTGATATATTAAAGTTTCGCCATCACCTTCAGCAACTGCTCACCCAAGCCAATAGTGTAGCCCTGCTTAACAAACACCACCTCACTATTGGCATTGCCGATGATGAAGATGGGGCGGATGTCGGTGTTGAGGTGCAGACCGTCAACGATTTCGTCGCGTATCTCACCTTCATCTATGCCGTAGACGATGCCTTCGGGCAACTCGCTGAAATTCTTCAATTTGAATTTGTCGTAGTCGGCTTTGTCGCTGAAGACAAAGACTATCGGCAAGTTGCTCTCTTCAAATTCCTTGCGGAAGGCGGCGATGTCCTGCATGGCATGGGTGGTGGGTTCGCTGCCTTGGTCCAAAAGGCCGAGGATGAAATAGCTGTCTTTGATCAGTTGTTTCGGGTTGCCTTTTTCGCCCGTTTCAGGGTCGGTGAATTTGCTGTCCGCATAGTAGCTTCCTATGACGCGAAGTTCATTGTCGGGCTGGCGCAAAACGAGGTTCACTTGCGTGGTCTCACCCGCCTTGATGGTGAAAAACTCGCTGTGGGTCAGGGCTGTGCCGTCTTCCAAACGAGTGCCTGCCGTGAGGATGTAATAGCCTTCATCCAAAGGCGTAGGATGCTCGAAAGAGGAGAGCATCATGCCATCGTCGATACCAGGGTCTTTGGCGTCGTAGGCCAAGAGGCGGAAGCTGTTGCCGTCGAACTTCTTGATGCTGAAATGCGTGTAGTATTTCGGGTCGGACACAGAGGCGATGGGGAAATAATGGATGTCCAGGTAGCCAATGGCAGTGCTAGTTGGCTCAGCGGCTTCAAAGTCCACATTGGTCCATTCCTTTCCAAAGTATTGCACATTGCCGTTCACGGGGTTGATTTGTGCCGCGATGCCCAAACTGCGTGCCATGCTGACGAAGAAGATGTCGCGCGAGTGGTGGTCGGCTTTGCGGGCTTTCAGCACACCCAAAGGTGAAATGGGAATGCGTTGTAAAGCCAAGTTATCGTCGGCGTGTATGTTTTTCTTCACCCAATTGACCAATAGGTCGGGATTGTCATGGTATTGATGTCTCTCCGCTTCAGGGAAGAACTCGGAAAGGGTTTTGCGGTAAGGCACAATCATTTCATTGCTCACGCGTGGATTGAGAATGTACTGAGCGTAATGCTCAGGCGGCATGGAGATGATGGATTGCTCGAGACCAGGCGTGTTGTCGAGATGGTCTTTCAGCACCTCAAGGCTGACATCGCGCAAGTCTTTGTCGGAGATATTGCTGAGCAGCTCCACGGCCTTGATCTCTTGGCCCTTGTCTTGGGCGTATTTCACAAAGTCGGCGATGGTCTGGTAGTTGCCCCAGGTCTTTTCGTAGATGCTGCACAGCTTTTTGTTGCCCGTGTTCATAATCTCTTCCATCTGGACTTTCTTGCAGTCGGCGACGTAGGCGTTGCGCAGCGAGTCTTCAAAGGCTATGCGGCGGTCGTTTTCGGCACGCATCTCAGCCGTCACCTCGGGCAAGACGCTGGTCGGGGCGGGTGGAACCATATCGAATTCAAAGATGTCGTTTTGGCCTTGCTCATGGTCGAGGGTGATGGTGATGTTGTCTTTCTCGCCCGACTTGAACACTTGGAAACCGAATTTGCCGTCTTTGGCGGCATAGGCCATCATACAGCCCAAGCCAGAGGTAAGCCAAGTCTGGCCATTCTCATCGGTTGTCTTGGTGACCACGGTGCAAAACTCGGCATAGTTGTAGATCTTGAATTCCACGGGCAGGTTGGCTTGCGGTTTGCCGTCGTTGTCCACCACGGTAAAGGTAGTCTTGGCAGCCTTTCCATAGTTGCCCACCACATTGATTTCCGTGTAGTTGGCACTACGGCTGATGACCTCCTCTGGACTGTCGTAGTCGCCGAAGACTCGGGTGTGTAATAACAAGGTGCGCGACGCGGGCTCGTTGAACCAACCCAAGTCGAGGACGGGCTCAGGCTCGCAGGCGCCGAGAAAGTGCCAATTTCCATCTACCCAGGCCTCCACCCAGGCGTGGTTGTCGTCGCAATGGGCCCAGCGGGGGGTATAGACTTGTCGTGCCGGGATGCTCACGGTACGCAAAGCCGTCACCAGCAGCGTCGACTCCTCGCCGCAGCGTCCCCACGAGGTCTTGATGGTGGCCATAGGTGCGCTGGTACGGCTGTCGCTACCCTTGTAGTTGACATGCTCGTGGCACCAATGGTTCACTTCGAGGGCGGCATCATATAAGGAAAGGTCTTTCACGCGGCCTTTCAGCTCCTCATAATAGGTGGCGCGGAAACGGTCGAGGTTCTCATTGTTGACGCGCACAGGCACTACGAAATGCTTGAACTCGCGCTCGGGGATGCTGTTGCCCCATGGCATTTCCTGTTTGGCGAGGAAGGCATAATGGACGCACTCGCGGTAGTATTCCTCAGAATAATCCACACTATCGCCGAGTGGCATGTATTGGTAAAGGAATTCCAAGGCTGCTTTTTCATTGAAAGCCATTTCCTTTTCTGACGAACAGGCCGTGACAAGCAAGGCAAAGGCAGTAATGAGAATGAATAAGGTGTTTTTCATGACGGTCATATTTTGTGCAAAGGTAGTAATTAATGCAAAAAAGGTGGTAAACCTACCACCTTTTTGTCAACATTATTTCTGGATCGCTTCGTGCCTCGCGATGACGCGAAGCGACGACATGTATACTACACCATAAACTCTTCCAAAGAAGAGAACAGGATTTCTTTCAATTCCTCTTTATGTTCGGGCGTGGTCTGTGTGAACAGGAAGCCCCAGATGCTCATGGCAGGGTTCATGATGTCGCGGGTCTCCAACACGCCATGGAAGTGCCGCTTGATGCGTTCGAAGTCCAAGGCGCGGTTGGTGTCGTAAGGTTTGTCCAGGACAATGAAGCTGAACACGTCGTTCTCGATGCCGTTCCACATGGTGGCATAGTCGGGACGAATGCCCTCAAAATAGCACTGTACGGGCAGTAGATGGCAGGTGTGACGCGTCAAGTCGTTGAGGCACATGCCAGCAAAACGCAGCGGGTTGACCTCAATCGGGATGGCGCGACCCGAGTGCTTGTCGACGCGGAACTCCACATGCATCGGGAAGTTATTCAATCCAAGCACACCGTTCAAGTCGATGCAGAACTGGTTGAAAGCCGGATAGTTGGCTTCGAAGATTTGCTTACTCATGCAGTAGAGGCGGTCGCTGACGTCGGTCTCGCTCTTGAAGATGTGGTGGAAGATGTTGATGATGTTGGGCTTGCCCTCGGCATCATAATAGGCGTCCACGGCATATTCCTCGCCTTCGATGAACTGTTCCAACACGAACTTCTCGCTGCGCACCACGGTCTCGGGGAACACGGCGCACTGCTTGGCGAAGTTGTGGTCGATGTCATCCAAAGCGGCCTGCCATTCAGTCTTATTGCGGACAATATACACACCCACGCTAAGGAAGCCGACAGCAGGTTTCAGCACCAACGGTAGCGGCAACTCGTCAGGGTTGAGGCTGCGCAAGGCTTTCATCTCCACCTCTTTGTAGTAGAAGTCGGGGTAAATCTGCTGGCAGATGCGCCGGAAAGCGGCCTTATCTTTCAGGATTTTGACCTTCTTCACCAGTTCCGACTCAGGCAACTGTGCATAAAGCCATACTAAGGCGTTCTCCGAGACAGCATACAACTGATGACTTTGTTCGTATTTCTCGACAAAAGCCTTGTCATCCAAAAGGTTAAGGTGATTGCTTTGCTGCTTCAGCACCTCGGCCATGTCGTTATGTAAAACGGGGATTTGTTTTTCCTCCAAATAGGCCACCAGCGGGGAGGATACGTATGGTTTTTCTAAAATGATCATTGTTTAATTATTATTGCGTGGTTTGTAGAGACGTAGCGCGCTACGTCTCTACCAGTTTATCTCAAAATATTCTGTGTTCTATCCGGTCCGTACGAAACGAATTTGATCGGCACGCCGATGTAATCCTCAATGAATTTGATGTAGTCTTCCAATTTATGCGGAATCTTGCCTTCAATCTTCTGCTGCCAGCCCGGAATCTCTGTGTAAACGGGTTCCATGGTCTCAGTACAGGCGGCAAAAGGCAAGTGCTTGGTCTCTTGGCCGTTGTAACGGTAGGCGGTGGCGACTTTCAAGGTGGCGAAGTCATCCATCACGTCGCTCTTCATCATCATCAGGTCGGTGACGCCACTGAGCATGACGGCATATTTCAGTGCGGGCAGGTCGAGCCAGCCGCAGCGACGTGGGCGGCCTGTGGTGGCACCAAACTCGTGCCCGTTCTGGCGGAGCATCTCACCAGTCTCATCAAACAACTCAGTGGGGAAGGGGCCTGTGCCTACGCGGGTACAGTAGGCCTTGAAGATACCATACACCTTGCCCACGCGGCTCGGGGCAATGCCCAAGCCGGAGCAAACACCAGCGGCGATGACATTCGAAGAAGTCACAAAGGGATAGCTGCCAAAGTCCACATCGAGCATGGAGCCTTGGGCGCCTTCGGCAAGCACTCTCTTGCCATTGTCAAGGGCCTCGTTGATGAAGTATTCGCCGTCAACGAACTGGTATTGTTTCAGATATTCGATGCCCTCAAACCACAGCTTTTCATACTCAGCGAAATCGAGACCGTCGAGTTGGAAGCCCTGCATCTCGAAGCCGAGGCCGGCGATTTGCTGCAGATGGGCTTTCTTCAGGCTTTCGTATTTCTCGCGGAAGTCGGCGGAATTGATGTCACCGATGCGGAGCCCCCTGCGGGCGGTCTTGTCGGTGTAGGTCGGGCCAATGCCTTTCAGCGTGGTGCCGACTTTCATCTTGCCCAAAGCCTTCTCGTTGGCGGCATCCATGGCGCGATGCGTCGGCAGGATGAGATGGGCGCGGTTGGCAATCATCAGAGTCTTGCGCAGGTCGAAGCCAGCTTCACGCAGACCTTCGATTTCACCTTTTAATATATGTGGCTCAATGATGACGCCGTTGCCAATGAGGTTGATGCAACCAGGGGTGAGCACGCCAGATGGGATATTGTGCAACACGAATTTCTTGCCTTCAAACTCGATGGTATGGCCGGCATTGGGACCGCCTTGGAAGCGGCAGACAATGTCATAATTCGGGGTGAGTGCATCGACTACTTTGCCTTTGCCTTCGTCGCCCCATTGTAAGCCGAGGAGTATGTCTAGTTTGTTCATATTTCTTTTTTTTGCTTTCAGCTTTCAGCTCTCAGCAATCAGCTTTCGGCAGGCTAAATCTAGCTGATAGCTGACTGCTGATGGCTGACAGCCAATTATTTACTATCAATTCTTCTTGTGTCCGTAAAAAATCAACGAATGATGCGTAATCTCAACACCCAATTGCTCCTCAATCGACCGTTGTATCTCAAGCAGTCGCGGGTCGCAAAACTCCATGACGGTCTCCGTCTCCAAATCGATGAAATGGTCGTGTTGACGGAACTTGTAGGAGCGTTCGTACTGCGCGCAGTTGTGTCCAAACTGGTGTTTGATGACCAGACCGCAGTCGAGTAGCAAGTCGATGGTATTATATAAGGTGGCCCGACTGACGCGGTACTTGTTGTCTTTCATTTGGTTGTACAACGAGTCGATGTCGAAATGACCATTGGTCGAGTAAATCTCCTTAAGGATGGCAAAACGCTCTGGAGTCTTGCGAAGCTTCCTCCGTTGCAGGTAATCGACAAATAACTTCTTGACAGCCAGGTAGGTGTTGTCGAATGAGTCTTTCATTTTTTTTTACGTCGTGATGAGGCGCAAAGGTAAGAATTATTTTCAGATTGATTCTAAATAGTTTGAATTATTTTGAAGGCATAGATTCCAAACCCACAGACCCAAGCGTGGAATGACATGCCTTTAAAAGTTAATTGTCCGACCTCTTATGTCATTCCATGCAGAGGATGTGCGATTGGAATCTATAAGAGGTCGAGCAACAGATGACCAATCTTTAATTACTTGCTGTTTTTCCTCACCACCTTTTGGATTTCCTTCAGCTGGTTCAGTTTGGCCATCAGGTCGTCAAGTTCCTTGGTGTTGTGAACATAGATGGAGATGGCGGCTTCTACCACATCTTGCTTGGCCTCCATGTGGAGCGAGTGCAGGTTGAGTTGCATCTCGTTGGAGAGCAGGTTGGTCATGCGGTTGAGTAGTCCCTTGGTGTCCAAAGCCGTGATTTTCAGTTCTGCAAGGAAGGCAATCTCACTTTTGGGTTGCCATTTGGCTTTCACGATGTTGTTGCCGAAGCGCGATGAGAGCTGGATAGCCTTGGGACAGTTGCTCCTGTGGATTTGCAGGGGCTCACCGGGGAAACTGAAGGCGATGACATCGTCACCGGGGATGGGGTTGCAGCAGGTCGAAACATTGAAGTCGAACTCGCCCGAAGTGGTGATGGACGGTGTTTCATCCTTTTCCTTGCTGTTGTTGCCCAAAAGTCCGAAAGTGATGTAGCGCACAAAACTGCTGCTGCTTGACTGGGGCTTCAGCACGCTGCGAATAAGACGCTCATCGATTTTTCCAGTGGCCACATTGTAATAAAAGTCGATGGTACTGGTAAGCTTTTCGGCCGCCATCACTTCGTTGCGGTTGACTTTCGATGGCTCCATGTCGAGCTTGCGCATGATTTCCTCATATTTCTTCTCGCCCTCTTCGCGGAAGCTACGGCGATATTCCTTGATGCCACTCTTGAGGCGCGACTTGGCTGTGGCCGTGGCCAAAAACTCGAACCATTTCTCCTGCGGATGCTGCGATTCGGAGGTGATTATTTCCACCTGGTCACCTTTGGTGAGCTTGCGGTCGAGTTGGGCCAGTTGGTTGTTGACATTGGCCGCGATGCTGTGGTCGCCAATTTCGGAGTGGATGCTGTAGGCGAAGTCAAGCACGGTCGAGCCTTTGGGCAGCGTGATCATCCTGCCTTGTGGGGTGAAGACATAGATTTCATCGGAGAAGAGGTCGAGCTTGAAGTTGTCGACAAACTCGATGGCATTGTCCGATTCGCCGCTGATGAGGTCTTGGGCCTTTTTCAGCCATTCATCGAAACCACTCTCAGTCGTATCGTTGTCGGTCTTGTATTTCCAATAGGCGGAGAAACCCTTCTCGGCAATTTCTTCCATGCGTTCGCTGCGGATTTGCACCTCGACCCAGTTGCCCGTCTGACCCATCACCACGGCGTGTAGCGATTCGTAGCCGTTGGCTTTCGGGAACGAGATCCAGTCCTTAAGCTTTTTGGTGTAGGGACGGTAGCAATTGGTCAGCACAGCATAGATTTTCCAGCATTCCATACGCTCTTCCTCCCTCGGGCAGTCAGTGATGAGGCGCACGATGAAGGAACCATACAGGTCTTCGAAGGCCAACTCCTTGTCCATCATGCGTTTCCATACCGAGTTGACAGAGCGTTCCTTGATTTCAGCCCTTGCTTTGATGCCGTTTTTCTTCAATTCGGCCTCAATGGGAGCAATAAAGTTGCGCAATTCGCCCATGCTTTTGCTACGCACATCATCCATGCGTTTCCGGATGTTGTAGTAGATGGTTGGGTTGGTATATTTCAGCGACAGGTCTTCCAACTCGATTTGGATGGCATGTAGGCCGAGACGGTAGGCGAGGGGAGCGTAGATATAGGTGGTCTCAGAGGCGATTTTCAGCTGCTTGTGCTTGGGCATCGAGTCCAAGGTGCGCATGTTGTGCAAACGGTCACTGAGTTTTATGAGCACCACGCGGATGTCGTACGACAGTGAGGAGATGACCTTCTTGAAATTCTCGGCCTGTGCGCTCTCGGCACCTTCCATGTTGGCGAACTTGGTGAGGCCGTCCACCACGCGCTCCACCTTTTCGCCGAACATCTCCTTGATGTCATCGAGGGTGTATTTCGTGTCTTCCACCACATCGTGCAGCAGGGCACAAATGATAGAGGTGCGGCCTAATCCGATGTCGTGGGCGGCGATAGTGGCCACCTCGATGGGGTGATAGATATAGGGCTCGCCCGAGCGGCGGCGCTGGTCCTTATGCGCTTCACAGGCGAAATAGAACGCCTTATCAACCATCTCAAGGTCTTGGGCTTCCTTGCGTGTATGCCAAGCGTCGATGAGACGCTGGTGTCGTCGCTCGATTTCTTCTTTTTCTTCTTTGGAATAAGTGTCGGGTAAAATGGGCATCATAGGCAATCGTCTTTTTCAAACCGCAAAATTATGCATATTCCTTTGCATTGCAGGCATCTTGGGTGGATTTTTTTGCAGGTTGAGGCGGGATTTTTGGAAAATTTGTATATTTGCCCCCATCATTTAATCATAAAAACCATGGAAGGATACAAGAAATGCCCTTATTGCGGCGAGGAAATCCCTGAAAGCGCCACGAAGTGCATGTATTGCACGGCTTGGCTAAACGAGCCACAAGCTGCAACTCAACCTCAACCTCGACATGTACAACCTCAACCTCAGCCGATGCATGTTCAACCCCAGCCCGTGAGACAGAAAAATGGACCCGGGAGCGCGGGTCTCGTGCTGTCCATACTCGGTCTGGTGTTGTGCTGGGTGCCCATAGCGAATGTCATTTTATGGTTCCTCGGCTTCCTGTTCTCGTTTATCGGCATGTTCAAGCGCCCCAAAGGAAAGGCTATCGCCGGTCTGGTGATTTCTATCGTATGTCTGGTGGTCCTCATCGTGCTTTTCTCTGTCTTGGGGAATGCTCTTCTCGAATCGGACGCAATGGACGCGATGGACGAGCTATTTAATTATTAAACAAACTACCAGCGCTTTTCATGCGTTTTTCTGAGGCTGCAAACGAAATTTTTCCTATTTTTGCAGCCCAATGAAAAACATCCGAAATTTTTGCATCATAGCCCATATCGACCATGGCAAATCGACCTTGGCCGATAGGCTTTTGGAACTGACCCATACGCTTAACGACAAAGAACTCGTCGACCAGGTGCTCGACGACATGGATCTTGAGCGCGAGCGCGGCATCACCATCAAGAGCCACGCCATCCAGATGAAATACAACTACAAAGGTGAGGAATATACCCTTAACCTTATCGATACTCCTGGCCATGTCGACTTCTCTTATGAGGTTTCACGAAGCATTGCGGCCTGCGAAGGTGCTCTGCTGGTGGTGGATGCCACACAAGGCATCCAGGCCCAGACCATTGCTAACCTATATTCTGCCCTTGAACATGACCTCGAAATCATCCCCGTGATGAACAAGATCGACATGGACAGCGCCATGGTCGACATCGTGGAGGACCAGATGGTAGACCTGCTGGGTTGCGACCCTTCGGAAATCTTGAAGGTTAGTGCCCGTACGGGTGAAGGTGTGCCCGCTGTGCTCGATGCCATCGTGGAACGCATTCCCTGTCCCAAAGGCGACCCCGAAGCCCCGCTCCAAGCTCTCATCTTCGACTCGGTGTTCAACTCGTTCCGTGGCATCATCGCCTATTTCCGCATCATGAACGGCACCATGCATACCAACGACTTGGTGAAGTTCTTCGCTACGGGCAAAGAATACAACGCAGACGAAATCGGTGTGCTGCAACTGAAGCAGGTGCCTAAGAAAGAGCTTTCTGCAGGCGATGTGGGTTACATTATCTCGGGCATCAAGACCTCGAAGGAGGTCAAGGTGGGCGACACCATTACACATGTCGAAAGACCTTGCGCCGAGCCAGTGGCGGGCTTCGAGAATGTGAAACCCATGCTGTTCGCGGGTATCTATCCCGTCGACGCAGACGACTACGAAGAACTGCGCGCTTCGTTGGAGAAGTTGCAGCTCAACGACGCTTCCCTCGTTTGGGAACCTGAATCCTCAGCGGCACTGGGCTTCGGCTTCCGTTGCGGCTTCTTGGGTCTGTTGCACATGGAGATTGTGCAGGAACGCCTCGACCGCGAGTTCGATATGGATGTCATTACCACGGTGCCCAACGTCTCGTTCAAGTGCTTTAAGACTGACGGAGAGATGATTGAGGTACACAACCCCAGCGGATTGCCCGAAGTGACGAAGATTGACCACATCGAGGAACCTTATATCCTCGCGCAAATCATTTCGAAGAACGACTTTACTGGCCCGATTATGACGCTCTGCATTGACAGGCGCGGCGTATTGAAAAACCAGGTCTACCTCTCCACCGACCGCGTGGAGCTGACATTCCAGATGCCGTTGAGCGAAATCGTCTTCGACTTCTACGACAAACTGAAATCCATCTCGAAGGGCTATGCCTCTTTCGACTACCATATTGCCGGCTATCAAGATGCTGACTTGGTGAAGCTCGACATCATGCTCAACGGTGAGTCCGTCGACGCCTTGTCCACCTTGATCCACCGTGGTCATGCATACGACTTCGGTCGCCGCATGTGCGAGAAACTGAAGGAATTGATACCAAGACACCAGTTCGACATCGCCATCCAGGCCGCTATTGGAGCGAAGATTATCGCCCGCGAGACAGTGCGTCAAGTGCGCAAGGATGTGACGGCGAAGTGCTACGGCGGCGATGTCTCTCGTAAGCGCAAACTGCTGGAGAAACAAAAGGCAGGTAAGAAACGCATGCGCCAAATCGGCAATGTCGAGGTGCCTCAATCGGCGTTCCTTGCTGTCCTGAAACTGGATTAATGCATTAGGTCCCTGAGCTTGTCGAAGGGCCGACAAAACTAGGACGGCGTTTCGACAGGCTCAACGACCTGCACCAACTGAACAACTGATAACTAAATGACCGACCTCCAATATCAAATTGCATTGACATTACTCCCTGGTATCGGTGATATCAGCGGGAAGAAATTCGTGCAGTATTGCGGTAGCGCCGAGGCCGTTTTCAAGGAGACACGCAAGTCGTTGGAGAAGATCACAGGGATGCGCGAGGCTTCCATTGATGCCATTTGTAAGCCCAAGGAATACCTGAAGAGGGCAGAGGAGGAGATTGAGTTCATAGAGAAAAACGGAATTCAACCTTTGTTTTTCCTTGATTCCGACTATCCACGCCGCTTGTCACAATGCGATGACGGACCGATGATGCTGTATTACAAAGGCAAGGCCAACCTCAACGCCAACCGAGTGGTGGCCATTGTCGGCACACGCAACATTACCGAATACGGCAAGGAAAACTGCCTCCAGTTGGTGGAGGATTTGAAGGATGATAATGTGTTGATTGTGAGTGGATTGGCGTATGGCGTTGACACCTGTGCCCACAAAGCTTCCGTGAAGCAAGGCATCCCGACGGTAGGCGTGATGGGCAGTGGCATGCAACAGATTTATCCCGCGCCTAACAAAAAGTTGGCTGCTGATATGGTGGAGCAAGGCGGCGGCATCCTGACGGAGTGCATGAGTGGCACCTTGCCTGACCGTGAGAACTTCCCGCGTCGCAACCGCATCATCGCGGGCATGGCTGATGCCGTGGTGGTGATTGAGTCGGCGATGAAAGGCGGCTCGCTTATCACAGCTGATTTGGCCAACTCTTACAGTCGCGATGTGTTCGCTTATCCTGGCCGTGTGTTGGACATCTACAGCCAAGGCTGCAACTACCTCATCCGCACCAACCGCGCTCACCTCATGGAAAGCGTACTCAATTTGCGATATATCATGCGCTGGGACTCAGAATCGAAGAGCGAGAAACAGACAGCCTTGTTCCGGGAGTTCACCGCCGAGGAAAAGCTGGTCATGGACTGCTTTGGCGCGAATGCCATGGTCAGTCTCGATGACATCATCGTGAAGACTGAGCTACCGACCACGAAAATCGCAGCCATTCTGTTGACCTTGGAATTCGACGGCGTGCTGATGGCCATGCCAGGTAAAAGATACCAGAAATGTTAGGCAAGGTTATCAAATCGACGGGCAGTTGGTATATCGTCCTTGATGAAACGGGACGACAGTGGGAGTGTCGACTGCGCGGCAAGATCCGTTTGGACGGCATCCGAAGCACCAATCCTGTGGCCGTGGGCGACAATGTGGAGTTTGAGCAGGAACCAGGCAAGGACACGGGCGTCATCAAGAAGATTGAGCCTCGAGACAATGTGATTGTCCGCCAGTCGGTCAATTTGAGCAAGGCCTCGCACATCATCGCCGCCAATGTGGACTTAGCCATTGTGGTGGCTACTATCGCCCAACCGCGTACCTCCACGGGTTTTATCGACCGTTTTCTGGTCACCGCCGAAGCCTACCACATCCCTGCTGCGCTGATTTTCAACAAGTGCGACCTATACACTGATGAGCAGATAGGGGAGATGTGCGTGTTAATGGAGTATTACCAAAGCCTTGGTTATACCTCTTTCGGTGTTTCTGCCAAGACAGGCTTCCAAATCGACCAATTGAAAGACTTGATGAAAGATAAGATTTGCCTATTCTCAGGTCATTCTGGTGTGGGCAAGTCGGCTTTAGTAAAAGCCCTCGATCCCTCTTTGGATGTCCGCATCGGAGCCATCTCCGACTATCATGAGAAAGGCAAGCACACCACCACCTTCGCCGAGATGCACCACTTGGATTTCGGTGCTTGGATTGTGGATACCCCTGGCATTAAGGAGTTTGTACTGTACGACCTTGAGAAAGAGACTTTGGCGCAGCGTTTCCCCGAGATGCGCAATTTGATGAGCGAGTGCCGTTTCGCCAACTGTACTCATACCCATGAACCAGGCTGTGCAGTGAAAGCAGCTGTTGAAAACGGAGATATCGCTGACTGGCGTTATGTGAATTACATCCGCATGATGACCGACGAAAGCCATGATTCAGTAAAAGAAGAAGGAATATGAAAACCATCGCCCTATTTGGAAAGACCCTTGCCCCCGAAAACGGGGAATACATGAAGCAACTATTTAAGGAATTGGCTGATAATCAAGTTGAAATCGTTGTGTACCAGCCTTTTGCTGACATTGTCACCGCCTTCGTCCCCGAAAGCGGGCAATATAAGGTTTTTCACTCCCATGAAGATTTGAAAGCCGACCTGCTGTTTTCCATCGGTGGTGACGGTACCATCCTTGACACGGTGCCCTTTGTCCTCGACTCGGGTATTCCCGTGTTGGGCATTAATTTGGGACGCTTGGGTTTCCTTTCCAGTATCTCAAAGAATGAGATTGTTAATGCGGTCAACAGCGTCCTCACTGGCGATTACACCGTGGAGCAACGCACACTTTTGGAATTGGTTTCGCCCGAGAAGGTCTTCGACAATGTGAAATATGCCCTCAACGAGTTGAATGTCATCCGTAATCCTGAACATAGCCTATTGGCTATCAAGGTGTTTGTTGACAATGTCTACCTTAATACCTATTGGGGCGACGGCATCCTTTTGGCTACCCCGACGGGTTCCACGGCGTATTCGCTGAGTGCAGGTGGCCCCATCATCGCGCCAAATGCAAAAAACTTTGTCATCACGCCAATCGCCACGCATAACTTGACGGTGCGTCCTGTGGTCATCCCCGATGACAGCACCATCCGCATCCAAGTGGAGGGAAGAGAGAAGAAATTTGTCTTCAGCATGGACTCAAGGAGCTGTACCTTAGATACTTCCGTGCAGTTGGAAGTGCGCAAGGCAGGCTTCTGCCTCAATCTGGTCAGGATGCGTGGTGAGGACTTTTTCGGCACCATTCGCAACAAATTGATGTGGGGCAAAGACAATAGAAATTGATTTCTGTCGTTTTCATTGGAAAAATTCATACCTTTGCACGATAGAATTATGTGGAGAAAAATTCGTTTATTACTGATAATCAGCTGTTTGATTGCTGCTGTAAATGCTAATGCCCAATTTGATGACCCCAAGACGATTGAGGTTGGGCCACATGTGGGCGTGAGTTATTACATGGGCGACCTCAATCCGACTTTGCCTTTTGCCATGGCCGACTTGCAATATGGAGGCGTGGTGCGCTTCAATTACAACAACCGTTGGACATTCCGTGCCGACTATGCATACGCCACGGTGAAGGCAGATGACAAAGTCATCAAATGGCGTCCTGAGCGCAAGCTGAACTTCCTGAGTAAGATACACGACCTCAGCTTTGTGGCGGAGTTTAACTTCTGGGAGTATTATACCGGCAATCCGAAAAAGAATGTCTCGCCTTATATCTTTGGAGGCATTTCGGTGTTTTATTACACGGTATTTATGAATGTTGAGGGTGCTTTGTTTGATTTGAGCAATATTTATACCGAACCAGCTGTTACTGATCCAAAATGGTATGATGAGGCCTTCGGAAAGAAAAGCTCTATAGGAGTTTCCATTCCTTTTGGCGTGGGCGTAAAGTTTGCGCTTTCGCGCCGCATGGCTGGCACGGTGGAGTGGCGTATGCAGAAGACCTTCACCGATTATTTGGATGATGTTGCGACGGTATATCGAGATCCAGGCGAAAAAATAGATATTGAACATCCAATCTACAATGGTGATGGATCCCTTAATACACACGAGAGTTATATTATGAGATATAACATATCAGACCCCTCAGCCGAACCGTTGAAACTGCCTTGGGGTAGTTCGGCTTCAACAGTTGTTCCAGAGGGTAATTATACTGAAGGTCAACAGCGCGGTAATTCCGCCTTTAACGACTGGTTCGGCATGGCGCGTGTGTCGCTGACGTGGAAATTCAACTTGCCCGACGGAAGGGGCTGTAATTTAAGCAAATTCTAACTATGGAACTGAAAGACCAACTGATGCAACAAATAGACCGCGAACGCTTGCCACAGCATGTCGCGATTATCATGGATGGTAACGGGCGTTGGGCCAAGGAGAGAGGGAAAGCCCGTCTCTTTGGACACCAAAGTGCCATACAGTCGGTGCGCGAGGTGTCGGAGGGCTGCGCAGAGCTGGGCGTTGGATTCCTGACCTTGTACGCATTCTCCACCGAGAACTGGAACCGTCCTTTGGCAGAAGTCAGCGGACTGATGTCTTTGTTGGCGACGACCATCACGAAGGAGGTCATTACGATGAACAAGAACAGCATCAAGTTGAACGCCATCGGCGACCTGAAGAGCCTGCCCAAAGCCAACTACGACCAGTTGATGCAAGCCATCGAAGACACAAGCCACAACACGCGCATGGTGCTGACTTTGGCCTTGAGCTATTCAGGCCGTTGGGACTTGAAGCAAGCCGCGCAGCGCATGGCGCAAGATGTGGCTGCAGGTAAACTGGCACCGAATGCCATCGACGATGCGACGATTTCGTCTTACCTTTCCACCTATAATATGCCCGACCCTGAACTGCTCATTCGTACCAGTGGCGAGGAGCGCATCAGCAATTTTCTGCTGTGGCAGTTGGCTTATTCCGAACTTTATTTCACGCCCAAGTACTGGCCTGACTTCCGTAAGGCCGACCTTTATGAGGCGATTTTGAACTATCAACACCGTGAACGCCGCTTTGGAAAGACCAGCGAGCAAGTAACGAAATAATGATTGAAAGAAGAATTATGCGATTGAGATATTTACCTATAATGCTGTCTCTTGTGGCTCTCTTGGGCTTCGGGAGCAGCGTTTTTGCCCAAATCCAAATCGGCGACGACCTTTCGGAAATCGACTATGCCCGTCCGCAGAAGTACGAGATTGGCGGTGTGGTCGTCGAGGGTGCCAAATATGTCGACGGCTCCATGCTGAGCATGATAGCCAATCTGAGGGTGGGAGAGACCATTTCCATCCCTGGCGATGAGATTTCGAATGGCATCCGTAAGATTTGGGAACAAGGCCTGTTTGAGGATGTGGCCATCAACGCTACCGACTTTGTGGGCAACAAGGTCTTCCTGCAAATCGTCATCAAGGAGAAACCGCGTGTTTCGAGATTTTCTTTCAACGGCATCAAGAAGAGTGAGGCCGATGACATCCGCGAAAAGATCAATTTGTCGCGCGGTGACATCGCTACCGAGCATTTGATAACCAAGACCACCCGCATCATCGAGGATTTCTTTTATGACAAGGGCTATCTCAATGTGGACATCGACATCGAACAAAAGCCCGACACTATTCGTGAAAACTATGTTGACATGGTAATCAATGTCAACAAGGGTGAAAAGGTCAAAATCGGTAAAATCAATGTGATTGGCAATGAGAACCTTTCAGAAGGTCAGATTCTTTCGGCTATGAAAGAGACCAAGCAGCGTGGCCATTTCGATCCGTTGAATCCTCTTGGTCCGACCATTGTGAATGCCATAGCAGATGTAGTGACGCTGCATCCCCTAAGAGCCATCAATGGCATAGAGGAATATTTCTATGATAACTACCGCCCGCGCATCTTCAAGGCCTCGAAGTACATGGAGAAGAACTACGAGGATGACAAGAAGCTCATTATCGACAAATACAACGCCAAGGGCTATCGCGATGCGCGTATCGTCCGTGACTCAGTGTATCGTATAGATGATAGGAACTTGGGCATCGACCTTGTCATTGACGAAGGCAACAAGTACCACTATCGCAATATCACTTGGACGGGTAATACGAAATACACCGCCGAAACCCTCAATTCCATCTTGGGTATCAAGAAGGGCGATGTATATAATAAGGAGTTGCTCGACAAGAACCTGAACTATAGTG
Source organism: uncultured Bacteroidales bacterium (assembly GCA_900317055.1). Lineage (GTDB taxonomy): Bacteria > Bacteroidota > Bacteroidia > Bacteroidales > F082 > Limimorpha. Next base: position 69,327 of record ONFF01000003.1, read on the forward strand.
AGACCAATCTCGACATCAGCTCGCTGTATATGGACGACGGCTACCTCTTCTTCCGCGTTGATCCTGTGGAAGTAGCCGTTGAAAACGACTCCATCGACATGGAAATACGTCTTACTGAGGGCAAGCAGGCTCGTATTAGCAACATTTCTTTGGTGGGTAACTCGAAGACATACGACCATGTAGTGCTACGTGAACTTTATACCCGTCCGGGACAGCTGTTTAGCCGTAGTGATGTGGTGCGCTCCGTGCGTGAGTTGGCCACTCTTGGTTTCTTCAACCAAGAGTCCATCAATCCTGATGTGCAGCCCAATCCTGCCGACAATACTGTTGACATCAAATATTCCGTGGAAGAGGCCGCTTCTGACCAAATCCGTTTTTCGGCTGGTTTTGCCGCAGGTTATCTGATGCTGGAGGCAGGCTTGCAGTTCTCCAACTTCTCGATGCGCAACATCTTCAACAAGAAGGCTTGGCGGCCTTTGCCGATGGGCGATGGCCAGAAGCTTTCGCTGAGTGTGAGTACCTTGGGTAGGTATTATCTTTTGTATAATATTTCGTTCACAGAGCCTTGGCTGGGTGGCCGCAAGCCCAACTCTCTGACGGCTTCATTTTACCAAGCATTCTATTCTAACAACTACGAGAAGACAAGTGAAAAATATGGTTGGTTCAACATGACGGGTGGTACCCTAGGCTTGGGCCGTCGCTTGACTTGGCCCGATGACTACTTCTCTTTGTATCAAGGACTCAACTTTAAACGGTACAAGCTGAATAACTATACATCGACATTCCTTTCCGTGGGTGATGGCAATGGTGCCTTTAACCTGCTTAGTTATAACTTTGTGCTGTCGCGTAACTCGGTGAGCCAACCCTTGTATCCGCGTAACGGTTCCGAGTTCCAACTTGGACTTGAAATCACGCCGCCTTATTCGTTGCTTGCAAACAAGGACTATTCTAGTCTTTCTGAGAACGAGAAGTACAAGTGGATTGAGATGCACCGTTGGACCTTTAAGGCGGCTTGGTACACCGAACTTTATGAAAAACTCGTGATGATGACCCGCGTGCGCTTTGGCTATCTGGGTCACTACAACAACCAAATTGGCCCCACGCCTTTCCACCGTTTCTTCATGGGTGGCGACGGCCTGTCCAACTATTCGTTCGACAGCCGCGAACTCGTCGGAATGCGTGGCTATGCCAACAACTCACTCACGCCTGGTTTTTACAGCAATTCCGGTTCGGGAGGAAATGGCGGCAACCTTATGACGAAATACACCTTGGAGTTGCGTTACCCGCTCTCGTTGAACCCGCAGGCCACTATCTATGCCTTGACCTTCTTGGAAGCAGGTAACTGTTGGCTCGGTTTCAATAACTTCAACCCGTTTGATGTGAAGCGCTCGGCTGGTGTCGGCGTGCGCATCTACTTGCCCATGTTCGGCTTGCTTGGCCTCGACTGGGGTTACGGCTTCGACGATGTTTATGGCACCGCAGGCAACAACCACAGCCAGTTCCACTTCTCCATCGGCGGCTCCATCGATTAATGCTGAATTATGAATGCTGAATTATGAATGAGGAGGGACTTATAAATGGTGATATGACATGGCTTTGCCTTATTCAGCATTCAGCATTCCACATTCCACATTCTTTTTGGAACGATTATTGATAAACCCAACAGAAAAACAATTAGAAACTCAATAAGAAAATGAAAGCATTTAAAACCTTGATCTTGACCGCTGCCTTGGTTTGTGGCGGCATCATGACTGCCAACGCGCAGCTTGGCGGTGGACAGAAAATCGTCTATGTCGATTCGGAATACATCATGGAAAACATTCCCGAATACGGTGACGCACAGGAAGAACTGAATGCCATGTCGGATAAGTGGCAGAAAGAAGTGAAAGCCATTTACGACAAGGTGTCGGAAATGTACAGCAAGTACCAAACCGAGATGCTGCTTCTTTCGGAAGACCAGAAACGCGCCCGCGAGCAGGCCATCGTCGACAAGGAACAGGAAGCCAAGAACCTGCAGATGCAGTATTTCGGCTCAGAAGGCCAGCTCTATCAAAAGCGTGCTGAACTCATCCAGCCCATCCAAGAGAAGGTCTACACGGCCATGAAGGAATTGGCACAAACCAAGGGCTATGCCTTCATCCTTGACTTGGCTTCGGGTACCTCGGTGCTGTATGCCAGCGACAAGAACGATGTCAGCGATGATGTGCTCGACCAACTTGGCAATGTGATGCAGACAGTGCGCCGCGAGAACCGCCGCAAGACTACTGCAACTGTTGGTACTACTGGATCTAAGGGTGCCAGCGCAGGAAGTAAAGGCACCAGTACGGGAGCTAAGAGCCTTAATACCGGTTCGAAAGGCGAATCGAAAACCAAGGCTGGTGGCGGAGGCGAGACCAAAACGGAGAAAAAGAAGAATTAACTGAATAATCTCCAAAGAACACAGATTTTTTGTATCTTTGCGGCTCGTTAGACCAACTAATAATCGGATAAATCATTAAAAGTCAATAAAATGAAAAGAGTATTCAAAGTTTTGTTTTTGGGCGTGGCGCTCTTTATGTTGAGTGGCGTGGCAAATGCCCAAGTGAAGATTGCACATGTCAATACGGCAGAAATTCTCGATGCCATGCCTGATAAGGCCAAGGCTGAGAAAAACCTGGAGAAGTACTATGACGAATTGCAGAACCAACTGCAGGCTATGGCAAAGGAATACCAGACCAAGATGCAGGATTACGAAGCCAACCAAGCTACCATGTCGAATCTGGTGAAACAATCGAAGGAGAAGGAAATCGTTGACCTTCAGACACGCATCCAGCAGTTCCAAGTCAATGCTGAGAATGAATTCGAAGCCAAGCGTGCTGAGTTGCTGAAGCCCATGCTCGACAAAATCCAGAATGCCATCAACACGGTGGGTAAGGAAAAAGGTTATACCTATATCCTCGACCTGGCCACGGGTGCTGCCGTCTATGTGGGCGACAATGCCGTTGACTGCACTAAGGATGTGAAAGCCAAATTGGGCATCACCAAATAAGGATTGTTAAATCCGAATCAACAAAACAGCCGACTCAATTGAGCCGGCTGTTTTTGTTGTTATTTGATGCTCTCTCGTTTGACTTTCGCGAACCGTAGTAGCTTGAGGATGCCCAAAGGCTTGTGGTCGTCCTTGTTGGCGAGGTTGAGGTAGAGTCCGAATTTCTTCGCAATCGGTATCTTGAAGGTCTCGACAAACTCGATGAGGGTGCCGTCGGGGTCTTCCACATAGGTGAAGTGACCATTGGCATCGCCCATGTCGAAGTCTACGCCGCTGTCGCAAACAAAAGGATGGCCCATAAGTTCGGCTTCCTCTTGAACGGCGTTCATGTTCCGCACATCAAAGCAGAGGTGGATGAAGCCAGGGTCGCCCCAATAACGGCCTTCGTAAAGTTTCTTGCCTGGAGCTTCAACGCTTTGAATCAATTCAAGATGCGAGGTGCCCATGATGCGGCTCAACGGCCCTTCTATGGGCTTGCTGCGTTCGAGGATGACACGGCGTAGCGTGCCTTCACCGCCGGGGAGGCATTTTAGGTCCTCAAACACGCCCGTCTGGTCAAAGACCACCTTGCCATATTCAAGCAACTGTGTATAAAAGGGGAGGGAACGCTCAATGTCGCTGACGCCGATGATGGCACCGTTGGCACCGCCCGTGGTCTTTTTCTCGTCGATGAAGACATAGTTGTCCTGTTCGAGTTGGAAGAGGTTGCCGTAAGGGTCTTTCATGAAGAATTCCTTTTGGCCCGTGGGAGAGGTCAGAATTTCGCTGATGACATCGAGGCCTTTATTAATAAAGGTGTTGTAGGCCGTTTCGATGTCGGGGGTCTTCACCTTGGCGATGAGGATGCCTAAGTCGCCAAGTTTTACGGGTTCTTTCAAGTAATTGAGTTCACGCCCTTTGGGCTGCCAGATCTCGAAGCCGCCGCCGCCACGGATGTTGACGGCGATGCCTGAACGACGGGGCTGGGGCTTGCCGCCCGTGTAGGGGAGCATGCGCTCTGCCACGCCTTCATCATCGACAATCTTGATCTCGAAGCCGAAGTTGTCGTAATACCATTTCCAGGCCTCCACGAAGTCGTTGACTCCGATGCCCACTTGTTGTATGCCGCAGATAACTTTTTCTTTCATGGTGATATTTTGTTATTTTGCTATTGGCTGCTGGCTTCTGGCCGTTGGCAGCTTCAATCAAGGTTTGAAGTCTATTCCTTTTGGGGTGCTGCCAGAGGCCAAAAGCCAGAGGATAGAAGCCTTATGTTGCCGATATTTTTCTAGATAGTTTATAATACAAAGGTAAGCAATATTTATGGATATGCGCCATCAGCAGCTCGGTACGCCCGATGAGTTTGCGATGCTTCTGCCGTTTGATGGCGCGCACGGCGATAGCGCCGCATTTCTCTACACTGAGTCCGTTGGCTTGTCCGGCGTCCATTTTGGCGTGGGCGGTGCCGTCGCCGTGAAGGGCGCTTTTGCTAATTTGCGTGTTGATGCGTCCTGGGATGAGGAAGGTGACATTGATGTTGTCATATTCCAGCTCAAGCGATTCATAGAAGCCGAACAAGGCATGCTTGGCGGCACAATAAGCCGAGCGCAGTGGGAAGCCGAACAAGCCTGATAGGGAAGTGGTCACACTGAACTGCACATGTTCCTTAGTGAGAATCATCTCTTTGAACTTTTTCACCAGGTAGACACCACTGAGGAAATCGATTTTTAGGATCTTTTCGTCAACGCTAATGTCGGTGTCTAAGGCCTTCTCGCGTTGCGAGATGCCCGCGTTGAGCACGAAGAGGTCGATGCTCAGACCTTTTTCCATCACATAATCATAGAGGCGGTCGATGGAAGCATAGTCATCGAGTTGGGTCTCAGTGGCAAAGGCTTTCACACCGTATTGCTCGCACATCTCCTTGGTCTTGTTTAGGTCGTCGATACCCAAGCCAGTCAGCACGAGGTGACAGCCTTCCTGCGCGAGATGCAGCGCGATGCTTTGCCCGATGCCTGTGCCGCCTCCGGTGATGAGGGCGGTTTTGTTTTTGAGTTGTAACATAACAATAATGCTCTTCAGTTTCCCTTCGAGAATGAAGTCTGTTGTTGTTTTCCTGCGGCGGCCTGTGGCGTTTTCGATTAGGCAACTGACTCTAGCCGTCGCTTGTTAAAAATTGCCCCCTTTCCATTCCCGAAGGGAATCTCCTTTTCTGCGCTGCAAAGATAAAAATAAATCCTTCATGTTGGGATAATCAATATATTTACTAATTTTGTGGCTCGTTGTGTGAGACGCAAACATTGCGTCTCTACAACAATCAACAATTAAACAATCAACAATTAAACATATCTCAATGGACATTTTCGAAAGAATATCAAAGGATTCCGGTGGCCCGATTGGGCAATACCGCGAACGCGCTGACGGTTATTTCGCATTCCCGCGTCTGGAAGGTGAACTTGGACCTCGCATGACTTTCAACGGCAGAGAGGTGCTCTGCTGGAGTTTGAACAACTATTTGGGTCTGGCTAACCACCCCGAAATTCGTCGTGTGGATGCCGAAGCCGCCGCCAAATACGGCCTTGCTGCTCCTATGGGTGCCCGTATGATGACGGGTCACACCCGTATGCACGAGCATTTCGAGCACGAGTTGGCTGACTTCGAGAAGAAAGAAGCCGCCTATCTGTTCAACTTCGGTTACCAAGGCATCGTGTCGACCATCGATACCTTGACCAGCCCCCATGATGTCATTGTCTACGATAACGAAGCTCATGCCTGCCTCTTGGATGGTATCCGTCTGCATATTGGCAACAAGTACAAGTACCGCCACAACAATATGGAAGACTTGGAAAAGAAGCTGAAGGTCGCCACTGAGGTGGTGGCCAAGACGGGTGGCGGCATCCTTGTCATTACCGAAGGCGTGTATGGCATGACGGGCGCTTTGGGCGATCTCGCCGGCATCGTGGCCCTGAAGAAGAAGTACAGCTTCCGCATTCTCATTGACGACGCCCACGGTTTCGGCGTGATGGGCCCAACAGGTCGCGGTACGTCAGAACACTTTAATGTGATGGACGACATCGACATTTACATTGGAGCATACGCTAAGGCTATGGCCATCATCGGTGGCTTTGTGGCTGGACCGAAGTATGTCATTGAATATCTGCGCTATAATATGCGTTCGCAGATGTATGCCAAGAGTTTGCCGTTAGCCATCGTGGAAGGCTGCGAGAAGCGTCTGGAAATCATCCGCAGCGCCGAGGGCGACGCCTTGCGTGCCCAACTGTGGAAGGTGACTCGCGCCTTGCAGAAGGGCTTCCGTGACCTGGGCTTCGACATTGGTCCCGCCGAGGCTTGCGTGACGCCGGTGCATGTGCAGGGCGATGTGGTACAAGCCACCAACATCGCCATGGACCTGCGCGAGAACTACAAGATTTTCTGTTCGGTCATCACCTATCCTGTCATCCCCAAGGGCATGATTATCTTCCGCATCATCCCGACGGCGGCCCACACCATGGACGATGTCAACTACACTTTGAACGCCTTCGCCGAGGTGCGTCAGAAACTCGACAAGGGTTATTACGACGGCACCGAAGTCCCGAATATGCGCATCGAGTAAGCTGAAGTATTATCCAAGATTTGTAAAGGCATCGCCAATAGCAGGCGGTGCCTTTTATCTCTAACCGAACGGATCCGAAGGATTCCGAAATCTTTTTTTTTGGATTATTTCGGTTAGAGACATTCAATAATCCATAATTTTCGTATTATTGCACTTTCAAACTTTATGATAATCCCAAAAATGTGATAATATGATACTCGTGAAACAAGTTGGTGTTTACATCAACATCGTCAATTGCAAGCTCAAGAAGTACATTGCTGAAGCATTCAAGAAGAATAGCGTCAACCTGACGGGCGAACAGTACCTCGTCATGGACGCACTATGGAATGAGGGCACGCTTACCCAACAGGCCATCGCCTTCATCATCCAAAAGGACAAAAACTCGGTCACCCAGTTCATTGACAACCTCGAAAAGAAAGGCCTTGTCACCCGTTCGGTGGCCAAAGAAGACCGCCGTGTGAATAACATTATGCTAACCGAGGAAGGCATGGCGTTGAAAGATTCCACAAAACAGTTGGCCATCGACACAATGAACAAAGCTCTCGACGGCATTTCGGAAGACGATCTGAACACTTTTGTGGATGTGCTGAAGAAGGTTTGTGCCAATATTTGACAGATTTCAAGTTTTTTATGGCGATTGGTATGATAATTGAATGAAAAATTACGAATAAAGCGTGAATTTCATATTTTTGTACCCCAATTTTTTCGACGAAATGAAAATAATGACAAAATTATTGATGGCGCTTCTTGTATTGGCCTTGATTATGCCTTCGTGTAATAAAGGTCCAGGAGAGGGCGGTACAGGAACGGTGCAAGGCTTTGTGAAACTTGTGCATCATCCCGATGACGACTATACTTTGACCCCTGACACCATGGCTGCCGCCAAAACGGATGTGTTCATCATCTATGGTGACGAGGCGTATTTTGGCAATGATGTGGAAACGGGAGCCGATGGCATGTATCAGTTTGAATATCTGCGTCCTGGCGATTATACCGTGTTTGCCTATTCCACTTTGCCTTCGGGCGAAAAGGTTGCCGTTAGCGAGTCGGTCAACCTTCAACGCGGCACGGTTGTGAATGTGCCAACACTTTACATCCATGATGGCAAGGCCTACGGTACTTCCATCGTGAAAGGGCAGGTAATGGCTGCCTATTATGTTAAGGATGATGGCGTTTGGTACTATCATTCGGAAGGTCCAGCTTATGAGCATCGAGTTTATATCCGCAAGGCAGGTGAGGAGTTGTATTTTGATGATACTCGCACTGGCGTGGATGGCAAATTCGCATTCCAAAAGTTGCCGCCTGGTGAGTATGAGATTTTTACCGTGACCGAAGACGGCGATGAGTGTCCTTCGCTGTTGTCCCAAAGTGTCACCGTGGGAGATGCGGGACAGATTTACGAGCTTGAAGAACCTTTTGTAATCAGAATAAACTTATAATTGATAGGATATGAAACGTTTAGCAATAGTTTTGGTTTTGCTTACCATTAGTTTGTGCGGTATTGCACAGTCGGTCTCAGAGAGCACCATCCAGAAACGCGAGAATCGTAAAGGCATGGTATTGAAGGAATGGAATACGGCGGCTGGCGACAAGCGCGCCTTCCTTGACCGCGTGACGACTTACGACGAGATGGGTCGTAAGATTGAGGAAATCGAGTATGCCAGCTATGGCCAAAAGTGGCGTATTGTGTTCGAGTATCCCAAAAACAGCGACATCACGGCCAAGGTGGTGCGCGAAATTGAGTACAATGACCGCGATAAGGTGACCCGAATCCGCAAGTTTGAGTACAACGAAGATGGCTCAAAGAAATGCCAGAAGAACTATTATCCCAACGGCAAGCTGGAGTCGGTGAAAACCTTTGAATATGTGCCTAAATAAACTGTGGAAGAGATTCTCGACATAGTGCAAGGCATGAAGTCCATCACCTTGGATGAGATGAGTGCCGTGAAGCTGATGAACCGCATCGACACGAAATATGTGGTGACGGAAGCTCAACTTCGTGCCATCTTGTTGGGAATCAAGGATAACTACTATGCCCAGGAAGTGGAAGGCAACCGCCTTTCGCCTTATAGCACAGTCTATTATGACACGCCCGAGCTGACCATGTACCTCATCCACCATGACCGCCATTTGGTGCGCGATAAGGTGCGCGTGCGTACTTATGTCGACTCCCACCTGACCTTCTGCGAGGTGAAGCACAAGAACAACAAAGGCCGGACGAAGAAGAAACGCATAGAAGTGGAGCCTATCCCGAACATCCTCGACAACCCCGAGGCGGCGGCATTCTTGGCTGAGAAACAGCCTTACGATGTGAACACCTTGACCCCGCATCTTGTCACTATTTTTGACCGGTTTACGCTGGTGAACTACGACAAAACCGAGCGTCTCACCATCGATTGTAACCTGCGTTTCGAGAACTTGCGTAATGGTCACACTGCCTCGATAGCGCCACTCGCTGTGATGGAGCTCAAGCAGGACGGGCGTGCCCACTCACTGTTGAAAGATGTGCTTTTTGAATTGAGAATCAGACCGTTCAAGGTCAGTAAATATTGTATCGGCACCTGCCTGACCTGTCCCGAGGTGAAGCAGAACCGGTTTAAGAAGAAGCTTAGGAGAATTGAAAAGCTTAAAGCTGTTAGCCATTAGCCGTTAGCTATTAGCCTGCGTCACGGCTGCTAAAAGCTAACAGCCAACAATTAAACAAATAAACAAACAACAATCAACAATATGAACCTACTACAAATCAACCTGCAGGACTTCGATCCTGACATTGCGCGCGAGTTTGGCGGTGGTGCCTCCACCATGGATTTCCTCGGTGTGCCGCTCTTTGATGCCCAAAGCCTTTGGACGACTTTGATCCGCTTTGTGTTCAACATCCTTGTCTGCTGGGTCATCATTCATTTCTTCTATTACAAGAAGGCCAACCGTAAGGATTATTATTTCACCTTCATCATGTTTGCTGCGGTCATCTTCCTCATCATCTCGCTGATGGAGAACATGAAGATGAACATCGCCTATGCCTTGGGCCTCTTTGCCATCTTCGGCATGATACGGTACCGAACGGAGACCATCAAGATTCGTGAGATGACCTACCTCTTCGTGGTGATGGGTTTGAGCATCGTCAACGGCATGGCGCTCTCTACGAGTTATATTGAGCTTTTGGCGGTGAACCTGATGGTTGTGTTGATTATCTGGATGTTGGATGGCACGAAGCTGCTGAAACACACTGCCACGAAGATTATCCTGTACGATCGCATTGAGAACACCAAGCACGGCAAGGAGGAAGACTTGAAGGCTGACCTCATCGAGCGCACGGGTCTCGACATCTCGAAGGTGGAGGTAGGGCATATCGACTACTTGCGTGATGTGGCTTTCGTGAAAGTGTATTACAAGCCCATCGATGGCGAAGTGAATACGATTGATACGATTACGAAGCTGAAAGATTTTGATGTATAGACTATGGCCCATGGCAGATGGCCTATGGCTGCCTTTGCGTTAAGGCAAGCCATTGGCCATAGTTATAAGCCATAGTCGAAAAAGAAAAATGAAGAGGTTATTACTCATAGTGATTCTCATGGTTTCGGTAAGCGTCTTTGCACAGAGCGAGCGGACCACCGACTTCGGCGGCATTGTCTCGGCTGAGGCGGAGGCATCTTTGGGTGGACCTTTTGGCTTGTCGGCAGAAGAGGAGCTGCGCTTCGACCACAACTTCTCGCAGTTCGACCGTTGGCTCAATTCGGTGGGCGTGGACTACAGCTGCCTGCACAACCGCATGAACATTGGCCTCACCGCCGATTATGTCCGTCGCCACAACGACCGAGGCTATTACGAAAACCGTGGCCGTTTGGGCTTGCAGGTGACCTACACGGAGGAATACCGTCGCTTCAAGTTTCAGGTGCGCAGCAAGGCTATGGGTACTTTCTTCGATGAGCGCACAGGCGAACATCGTGTGAATCCGAGGCTGTATTGGCGCAACCGCTTTAAGGTGACCTTTCAGCCCATGAACAGCCGTTGGAAGTATGCGCTCTCCACTGAATTGTTTTGGCTCACCAACGACCCCAAGAAAGGTGGCCTCGACAACCTGCGCACGGTGCTTTCGGTGGATTACCGCCTTGCGCGGCGATACACTCTTTCGGCCTTTGCCCGAATGGACAACGATCTTTGGGTTAATAATCCAGTTGACAGATTTTATTTAGGCCTGACATTGAAGGCGAAATATTAATGGTTTTTCTTTGTTGACGCTGCTTGCAGGCTTCTATTTTGTCTTTGTCATTGGCAAGAAGGGCCAGAAAAATGTGTGCAAGATGGTGAAAAACCATAGACAACCCCATAGACAAAGGGGTATGTTCGGATTTCTTAATAGCTGAAATCCAATTCTTTATAAAATTCATTCATTGCTAATTGATAGACAAGGCGGTCGAAGGGCTTGACATGTCATTTTTCGCATTGGAGGATGGTATATCTTTGCAGCAAACAAATGTCTGAATTATTAACCTTAAAATCTAAAACTATGAAAGCAAAAGTATTAGCATTGAGTCTCACACTCATCTTATTGTTGGCGGTCACTTCTTGTACTAAGGAATATACCGTCACGGTCAATTCTAGCAACGAAACATGGGGAACGGTCACTGGTGGTGGCACTTACGCATCTGGCGCCACGGCAACCCTTGCAGCTGTCCCAGCCACTGACTGCTTCTTCGTGAAATGGAACGATGAAGTCACCGACAACCCTCGCACCATCACTGTCACCAAAGACATTACTTACACTGCCTACTTCGCCGAGAATACTGGCGAAACCTTCACCGTCACGGTCAATTCGAACAACGAAGCATGGGGGACGGTCACGGGCAGTGGTACTTACCCAGCTGGCACTACGGCAACCCTTGCAGCTGTTCCGGCCACCAACTGCCTCTTTGTGAAATGGAACGATGAAGTCACCGACAACCCACGCACCGTTACCGTAGCCAGCGATGTCACCTACACCGCCTACTTCGCCGAGAAGTCTGGCGGCAATTTCTCCTTCTCTGGTAAGGTGCAGAAAGGTCCTTTCGTGACCGGCGCCACTATTACCGTCAACGAGCTCAATGAAAACCTTGGGCAGACCGGCAAGTCGTTCACCACCTCTATCGCTTCCGATGACGGCAGTTTCAGCCTCAGCAATCTTGAGATGGAATCGGATTTGGCCTTGCTCTCTGGCAATGGTTTCTATTTTAACGAGGTGCTTGGTCAGCTCTCGTCATCACAAATTACCTTGCAAGCCATTGCTGACTTGACTGATGAAGAGACTGTCAACATCAATGTGCTGACCCACATCACCAAGTCCCGCATCGAGACCCTTGTGGGAGAGGGCATGAGTTTCACCGATGCCAAACGACAGGCTGAAGGGGAATTTCAAGATTTTCTCGGCGTGACCGAACATTTCAATCAAGGCTTCGAACAGATGTCCATCGCCTCGCAAGGTGACTTCAACGCCATGCTGCTCGCCTTCTCCATCATCCTGCAAAGGCCGTCCAACAACATTGCGGTAGTTCCCACCCTTCCGGCCGAGTTGACCTGGCTCATGACAAGTCTCTCTACCGATTTTGCTAGCGATGGTGCCATTAACGACGAAGCATTGGTCGATACGCTGCTCTACAATATCTCAATACAAAACCAGAGGTACATCAGGCAGCGTATCCAAAACTACTATTCCGGATTAGGCCAAAATGTGGAAATTCCTGACTTTGAGTCCTATATCGCGATGTTCCAAGCCGCGCACCAGGAATTGGTCACTGAATTCATCTATCCCGACGAGGCCAGTCCTGTACCAGAACTTGGTCCTGGAGGCGAAGTGGCTAACATCCTCGTGAAAGACATGACGCAATTCGACGGCACGCATGCCTATGTTGTAGCGGCTATCACGCCTCTACGGAAGAGCCTTAAGGTGAAAGTCACGGGCAATGTACGAGTTGATGCAGGCCTCAACAACGGCTGGGTCATTACCGATAACTCTAATAATGGTTTCACCATTGAGCCACAGCGTCAAAACGAGCTTGTCTCAATGCTTGTTTACCTCAAAGGCGATAGTAAAGACGGCTCCGCTACCATTGAATATTATGAAGACTCCGACACGCCGACCTTTACCAAGCAAATCACATGGACAGGCGGTTGGTCTCCTTTCTAATATAAGTAGAGCAACAACTTTTTCAACAAAAAGCCATTTTTCTTTGGGAAATGGCTTTTTTGTTTCAGTAAAACTTTCTATTTTTGTACTCTCGAATCTATTCACTAAAACCTAAACGATATGAGAACAAAACAAAGAATGAAAAAAATCGGCAGCATCGGCCTGGTGGTTGCTATGCTGCTGCTCTGCTTCCTGCCCTCATGCGGCAAGAAGGGAACGGGCGGACAGAATGCCTCTTTCGTGGAGCGCATCCAGCCTATCAATGAAGCCCTGCTGCCTTTGTTGGACAGCTACACCTCGGGTGTGGTCGCCGCAGGCGAGCCCATCGTGGTGCGCTTCAAGAACCCAGAGACGATGAAGGTGAAGTTTGGCGAGACCATCCCCGCCAAAGCCTTCCAGTTCACGCCTGCCTTGAAAGGTAGTGCCTACTGGGTTGACGAGAACACCGTCGGCTTCCAGTACGACAACATCGACAAGGAACAGAACTATGTCTGCAAGTTCCGCGTCTCCGACTTCGTGGACTGCGGCTCCGAGCAAGCCCTTGAGTTCGGCTTCGGCGTGCGCCGCCAGAACTTGAGCCTCGTGGCCCAGCAGCCCATCTGCCTGTCAAATGAAACGATGAACTACAACCTGCGCATCGCCTTTGCCGTGCCTGTCGACCAAGATGAGGCCGTCAAGATGTTTGATGAGGGCTTCCGCAAGAGCCATCCCGTGGAGATGACCTATGTCGGGAACAATGTCTATGACTTTGAGATTCAAAACTTTGAGCGTAAGAGTGAGAACTACGATGTGCATGTAGTCCTCGATGGCAAGGGTGTCGACGCCAAAGCCAAGATGGAACGCGACTTGACCATCTATGCACAAGGTATCTTCATCCCTCTGGCCTTCGATGTCGATCAAAGCTCCGACCATGCCACTTTGTTCTTCAGCCAGCCGCTGAAGGAGTCGCAAAACCTCATGGGCTTTATCACCAAAGACAATAACTTGGGCTATAAGGCTGACATCAAGGGGAATAAGATTGACTTCTATTTCGACAAGAGTAACCTCTACAGATACCAGTTGGATGAGCTGAAGATTGGCGTGAACAGCGGTATCCGTTCCGACAACGGCATGGTGCTTCAAGAGGACTATGAGTATGCCTTGGACCTGACCGAAGTGCAGCCTAAGGTGCGTTGGACCGATGATGGCGTCATCATTCCCAATGTGGATGAGACAACGGTCTATTTCGATGCCATCTGCCTGAATGGCGTGACATTGAGAATCATCCGCGTCTTCGACGACAACATCCTTTCATTCCTACAGGACAACGAACTGACCGAGACCTATGGCGTGCGTAAGGCAGGCCGCTTGGAGAAGAAAGTGCGTCTGGCCATCGACAACCCCTATCCCAACCAGTGGAAGACTTTCCCCATCAAACTATCCGATTATGTTAAGGTGGAGCCAGGTGCCATGTATCAGCTGAGCCTCAATTTCGGTCCTGCCGACTACACTTTCGCCTCCGATGAGATGAGGAATGCTGTTGTTGACAACAACGACGAGAAAGAAGCCAATTATTGGGATGGCGAGGGCTACGACTACAAGGAATACCGTTACGATGGCGAATACGGCGATCCTAACGGCTACTATTATTATAACTATGTGGAGAAACAGAAGAACATCGTCGTCAGCGACCTCGCTGTGACGGCCAAGATGGGTCGCAACGACTTGGTGGATGTCTTTGTCTATCGCATCTCTGATGCCCAGCCGGCAGCGGGCGCTCAAGTGGTGGCCTACAACTTCCAGAAACAGGAACTCAGTAAGGGCACTGTCGATGGCAAGGGTCATCTGCAACTGCAATGCGCTAACCGTCCCGCTTTCGTGGTGGCTACCGACAAGAAAGGTAGCAAATCGGTTATCAAGCTGAACGATGGTAATGCCTTGTCGTACAGCCGCTTCAATGTGTCTGGCGAGCCAGTCGAGAAGGGTGTGACAGCCTTTGCATACTCCAACCGTGGCGTTTGGCGTCCCGGCGATGACCTGCAACTCAACCTCATGCTCAACGACCTGGAATCCTCGCTGCCCGATGACTATCCCGTTGTCCTCGAGGTGATTGATGCCAATGGCCGTCTCTATGCCAAGCAGGTGAACACCAAGCCTGTCAACGACATCTATTGCTTCACCGTTCCGACCAATGTGTCGGATGAGACGGGTCTTTGGACGGCACGCTTCAAAGTGGGTACAAGCACCATCACCAAGAACCTCCGTGTGGAGACTGTGAAGCCCAACCGTTTGGAGATGAAGTTTGACCTGCCTGAGGTCATCAGCCTCTCGCGCAATGAGCGTGTCAACCTGAATGCGAAATGGCTCAACGGCATGAAAGCCAATGGTTTGAAGACCGAAGTGGATGTGCAATTGCGTGGCGGACAGACTTCGTTTAAGGAGTTCCCCAACTATTCTTTTGTCAATGAGATGCAAAGCTTTGAACCTCAAGAGATTTCGCTCTTCAGTGGGCAGCTGACTGCTGAAGGCAACACAAATGTTGGCTTTGGCCCTTTGGAGGATGTGTATGCCGCTCAGATGATGAACGGTACTTTCATCGTGAAGGTCTTTGAGCAAGGTGGCGATTTCAGCATCGCCTCGTTCACTTCGAAGCTGTCGCCTTACGAGCGTTATGTGGGTGTCGATTTGCCTCCAACTTCCTCAAAATACGGTAGCTATTATGACACGAACAAGGACTGGAAGTTCAACATCGCCATGGTCAACGAGAATGGCACGGCTTGCAAGTCATCGGTCGCTCTGGACTATGCCCTTTATAAGTTGGATTACTACTGGTGGTGGTCGAGCGAGGATGAATACAGTCTGCAACGCTATGCTTCAGGCACTTACAAAGCCCCTTATCAGAATGGCAGCCTGACCTGCAATGGCACCACTTCGGTGACCTTCAACATTCCGAACGACAAATGGGGTAGCTACCTCTTTATTGTCAACGACAAACAGGGTAGACATACCTTCGCCAAGGTCATCAACTTCGACTGGGGTTATGGCCACTCTTCATCTGCTTCGGGTGCTCCTGCCCAGCTTTCGCTGAAGACCACGGCTGAGAGTTACGAGGTAGGCGAGAAGATGGTGGTGACCTTCCCCGCCAACAACAAGGCCAAGGCTCTTGTCACGGTGGAAGCCAACGACAAGGTGTTGCAAACCATGTTGGTGGAGAACCTCGGTGAGGAAGGCAAGGTGGAAATCACGACTACTGAGGAAATGATTCCGAATGTTTATGTCTATGTGGCCTTGATTCAGCCGCATGACGCCAACAACGACCTGCCGATTCGTCTCTATGGTGTGGTACCCGTGAAGGTGGAAAACAAGAAACTGCAATTGCAGCCCAACATCCAAATCCCCGAAACGGCCAACACAAAGAAAAAGATTGATGTGAAGGTGAGCGAAGCCGCCGGACAAGCCATGACCTATACTTTGGCCATCGTCGACGAAGGTATCCTCGGCCTGACCAACTTCTCCACGCCGAATCCTTACGGTTACTTCAACAGCAAGCAGGCTTTGAGTGTGCGCACTTGGGACAACTACGCCAGCATTGTCGATGCGTTCAGCGGCGAGTTGGGCTCGGTCTACGCCATCGGTGGTGACGGTGTCCTCAACCAGGAAGTCACCTTAGACAAGCGCTTCAAGGCCTATGCAGTCACTTTAGGACCTTTCGAGTTGAAGGCTGGCGATGCCAACACCCACAGCTTCGAGGTGCCGCAATGCTCCGGTGCCTTGCGCTTTATGGTGGTGGCCAAGGGTAAAGGCAAGGCTTTCGGTTCATCCGACAAGCGTATGACCGTGGTCGACCCGATCAACCTTTATGCCTCCGCTCCGCGTGTGGTGGCTCCTGGCGATGAGCTTAATCTCAAGGTACAGGTGCAGGCTCCCACGATGAAGAACAAGACCTTGGAGGTCAAGTTCAACAATAAGAACCTCAACCCCGTGGATGCTTTGCCGACTTCAGTGAAGATTGATGGCAACGGTGAAGGTTTGGTGGCCGTCAGAACGACCATCCCCAAGACCTTGGGCAACGCTGAGCTGAATGTGTCGGTGACGGGTGAGGGTTACACCGCCGAGTCGTCGACGCAGATGCCTATCCGCATGCCTTACGCCGAGCGTCGCAACACTATTACGAAGGACATCGAGGCAGGTCAAACGGTGACTGTACCATTCAACTTGGAGGGCATGGATGGCACGCAGCAAGGCAATGTCACCGTGTCATCGCTCTTGCCCATCGACCTCTTCGGTCGCATCGACTACCTGTTGGGTTATCCGCATGGTTGCCTCGAACAGACGACCTCGAAGGCCTTCCCGCAGCTCTACCTGAACTATTTCATCCAACTTGATGAAAAGGCCAAGGAAGAGATGAAGAACAATGTGGAGACAGCTATCACCAATTTGAAGTCGTACCAGAAGTCCGACAACTCGATGACCAACTGGCCTGGTGGCAATTACTCCAACGCTTGGACTGAGATTTATGCCCTGCATTTCTTGGTTGAGGCCAATAAGCAAGGCTACAATGTGCCGCAGTACTTCATTGACGGTCTGCTGAGCTATCAGGCCGACCGCGCTAAGCAGTGGAAGAACAACATCGACTACAAGTGGGGCGAGACCATCCAAGCTTACCGTCTCTTCGTGCTGGCCTTGGCTGGCAAGCCTGAGATGGGTGCCATGAACCGTTTCAAGGAACTTGAGATGCATTATGACTTGACTAAGGCATTGTCTGCTGCCGCTTTTGCCCAGACGGGTAAGACCAGCATCGCGCAGAACCTGTTGCCCACCGTAACCGAGGGTCAGGTGATGTCAGACTACTACACATCCTATGGATCCGATATCCGCGACCTGGCCTTCTTGACCTATGCTCAGATGCTCTGCGATGTCGATAATCAGACAGTTCAGAATAATGTCAACAATGTGTGTCGCATGATGAGCTCACGCCATTATGTGGACACCCAGTCGACAGCTTTCGCGCTCTTTGTCTTGGGTAAGTATGCCGAGAAGATGAATGTTGTCAATTCTGGTCTCTCTGCTACCGTCAAGGTGAACGGCGAGGAGCGTACGCTGAACACCAATATGGCTTCGGTAGGCTTTGGCTACACGCCGAAGTTGGGCGGCAACACGATCGAGATCAAGAACAACGGTGACCACAAGATGGTGGCCAACCTCTACACCAAGACCTCGGTCGCCGAATACGATATGAACGAATCCGGCAACCTGATTAAGATGTCGGTGAACTACTTCGACAAGAGCGGTGCTTCTGCCAACTTGACTTCGTTGAATGCCGGTACCGACCTGCGCGTGCAGATCACGGTCCAGAACCCGAGCGAGTGGAAAGTCACCGAGCTGGCCTTGTCATACTACCTGCCTTCGGGTTGGGAGTTGGTCAACGACCGCTTGATGGGCGACATGACGGGCAACGAAGGTGCCAAGCACCTCGACCTGCGTGACGACCGCGCTTACTTCTACTTCGACCTCTATCCTGGCGACAAGAAGACCTTCACGCTAAAGGTCAACGCCACCTACGAGGGCAACTACATGATTCCCGCCATCCGCTGCGAGGACATGTACAACGATGAGATTTATTACCAGATCCCGGCTCGTGGGTGTGTGGTGAAATGATTAGTAACGAAATGAACATCGTAGGGGCGGGCATGAGTGTCCGCCCCTGTTGTTTTGGAAAAAGCGAGTTTTATAATTTGCCAAGATTTCGGGGCCAACAAGCATTTTGATGAAATAAATTTCGGGGTCAGCATGATTTTTCTTTGAAAAAATTTGCGGGATAGAAATATTAATACTACTTTTGCGTCGGATTTTCAATGGGTTATATTATGGATAAAGTGTTTAAGAGAAAAGTATACCATCAATTGTTGGAATGGAAAGAAACCGAAAATGGTCGTACAGCCATTTTGGTGGAAGGGGCACGGCGCGTGGGGAAGTCCACGATTGTGGAACTGTTCGCGAAACAAGAGTACGAGACCTATATCCTTATTGATTTCAATAAAGCAAGTAAGGCAATTATCGCATTATGGGATGACTTGAATGATTTGAATGTGATTTTCCTCAAATTGCAACAAGAATATCGGGTGACACTTCATGAGCGCAAGTCTGTCATCGTTTTTGATGAGGTGCAGCATTGCCCGAAAGCACGCCAGGCCATCAAATATTTGGTGCAAGACGGCCGTTACGATTATATCGAAACAGGATCGCTAATCAGCATTCACAAGAACACAAAGGATATTACCATCCCGAGCGAGGAGGATAGCATAACGATGTATCCGATGGATTATGAGGAGTTTCGTTGGGCAATGGGTGATACGGCCTCCATCCCGTTGCTGAAGCAGCAGTTTGAGAAACGCATTTCATTGGGCGATGACATCGCTCGCTCCAAGATGCGCGACCTTCGTTTGTATATGTTGGTAGGTGGTATGCCGCAAGCAGTAAATACTTATTTGGACACGAATAATCTGGGCTTGGTAGATAAAACCAAACGAGGAATTATAAAGTTGTATCTTCAGGATTTTCAAAAAATCGACGCTACTGGAAATGCAGAACGTCTGTTTAAGAATATCCCTGCGCAATTAAGCAATAATGCTTCGCGGTATCAGCCATATACCGTGATTGGTCAACAGACGGAGAGCAAGATGGCGGAGTTGTTGCAGGACTTGGAAGAGAGTAAAACGGTGTTGTTTTGCCATCATTGCACAGACCCGAATGTGGGACTGTCATTGAATAAAGATTTGAGCCGATACAAAATGTTTGTGGCCGATACAGGCTTGTTCGTTACACTTGCGTTTTGGGACAAACGTTACACCGACAATATCATTTATGATAAGCTGTTGAGCGACAAGCTGGAGGCTAATTTGGGCTATGTGTACGAGAATTTAGTGGCACAAATGCTGGCTTCGGCTGGAAATGAATTGTATTACTACACTTTTGCCAAGGATGCGAAACATAATTACGAGATAGACTTCATATTGTCTCGAGGCAATAAGATTTGTCCGATAGAAGTTAAGTCGTCGGGATATAAGACCCACAAGTCCTTGGATGCTTTTTCTGAGAAATTTTCCTCGCGTGTGGGTGAGCGTTATCTTGTTTATACCAAAGACTTACGCAAGGATGGTGAAGCAACGCTGTTGCCGGTTTATATGACAGGGTTGATATAAGGATTGTTTAGGGAAAGAAGTTGAAGGATTTTGCTGGGTGAGGGTTGGTATTATATTGTAAACCCAGTTTGGGCGAATCCTTTGCATTTACGACAAGGTTTATCACATCGGTGCCTCACTGAAGGATTTTGGGAAAAGATGGTTTGCGTATGGATGAATGGAGATTGATACTGATGCGTTATTGCCGAAAATGTAGCACAAGGAAAAAAGTAACGCTTGGTATTTACTTAGGCATAACCAACTGGAAACGATGCTAGTTTGATTAAGTATACTGACTTGGAGTTTTTATTTGTTTCTTTTCCAAAACTATTGGATTGGATTGAGAAAAATTGCTTAATATTGCAATTTCAAATAATTAATTGGGATAAAGAACTGATTTAGTTGTATGGGACAAAAGCTGCACAATAGAATTGAAACATGGAAGAAACTTTTACTTGATTTTGGCAGAAGGAACCGTCTTATAAACTTCAAGGATGGTAAAAGGTCGAATGTGCATATTGTTTCGCCCTCATACGAATTGATATTTGATAAAATTGCTGTAAAGGAGAGTCCTATTGTTTTCCCCTATTCAAAAAAAGTGCTCATTGATGATGACGGGAACGAAATCCATGAAACAGTGATTGAGGGTGATGTGAAAACGAACAAAACTGTTTCTGAATTGCAAAAGACTTTGAAGGTGCTTAGATATAGGGCTAATACCTCTATTGAAGAACAAGGCATCAATATCCTGTTTCTTGCTTTTGGAATGTTAAAATGGCGTGAAAATGATGGGTCTACTGAAATTTTTTTATCGCCAATTATTCTTGTCCCCGTAAAATTGATAATTGAATCTATCACTTCACCCTACAAACTTGTACCACACGAAGATGAAATAGTTATTAATCCTACACTGTTGTACAAATTGGAAAATGATTTTGGAATCATTCTTCCAGAATTTGATGGTACGCAGGATTCTATTTCTGAATATTTTGACAAGTGCCAAAAGATAGTTGAAAATAAAGGGTGGACAATTGAAAGAGATGTCAATCTTTCCAATCTTTCTTTCTTGAAGATTAATATGTACAAAGACCTTGAAAGAAACGAGGAAAGACTTTGTAATAATCCGATAGTGTCAGCTATTGCAGGTGAAGGCGAACCTATTACATTGGATAAAGACATTAGCAACTATGATCACGATAAAAAGGAACGCCCAATAGATGTTTTTCAAGTTGTTGATGCAGATTCGAGTCAACAAGATGCTATACTTTTGTCAAAACAAGGTGTTAGTTTTGTGTTGCAAGGTCCACCTGGAACAGGAAAGAGTCAGACAATTACCAACATTATATCTGAAGCATTGGCAGACGGTAAGAAAGTCTTGTTTGTTTCAGAAAAAATGGCCGCACTTCAAGTTGTGTATAATCGACTGGCAAATGTTGGATTGTCAGATTTTTGTATGACCCTCCATAGCCATAAAGCCAATAAAAAAGCAGTCTTGCAAGAACTGGCTAATTCAATTTCTATTGAGAGAAAGAAGGTCAAGGAAGAAGCGTTGGCTCAATTGGAGATTTTGCAGCGGAAGCGCGAAGAATTGAATGAATACCAAAATGAACTGCATACGCCTTGTTCTGCGTTGAAGACTACCGTTTTTGAAATTAATGGCAAATTGGCGAAACTTAATGCCGTACCAGATGTGGTTTTTCCGATTCCTGAAGTGGATAAGATCGATACACAGGAGTTAAACGATAAAGTTTACTTGCTGCGGGAATTGGAAAAAACCATAGGAAAACGAAGTGAAGATTACAAAGATAATGTTTGGAGAGGTGCAACTATAGTTTTTTTGTCAAACGAATTAAGACACGATATCGATTCAAATATATCTGAACTTGTTCCTTTATTAACCACGTTAAATGACAAAGTCTCTTCGTGTTGTACTTCATTGGAATTGGGCTTCTCTCATTCTATTGAAGGAATTAATCAGTTGTTGGCTTTTTTGAAAGTGGCAAAGGATTCACCACTTATCCCTGAAAGATGGCTGACTGATGATGTTGAGAAACATTTAGCAACAATTAATGAATGTAGGAAGGAAACAACACTCATTAAGAATAACTACAAAGAAATTTCCGATAGATTTAATCAACAAATATTTGATGTTGATTGTAGAACGCAGAAAACAAAACTTATAGAATGTAAGAACAAAGCGTGTTTTGTGTTGCGTTTCACTGATGATAGTATCCATATTGCAGACCTTATCAGGTCAAGGCAACAACTCCTTGATGTATCTACAGATATTGAGAAAATTTTCGTTCGAGCATCTTCATTGGCTGAAAAAGTCGGTTTGGATATTCCCTACAATTTGAATGGACTTAATTTGTTTGTTGAGATACTTAAGGTATTGATTCAGATAAAAGAGATAAAACCTACTCTTAATTGGTTTGATAAGGAAAAGTTCAATCAGTTGAAGCAATCATTGGAAACTCGAAAGAAAGTACATGATGATTATTCATCACAATTGCAAGAGGTTCAAAATGAATTTGATAAAGATATTCTGTCTATTGATTGTTATCCGATTTTGCAACGGTTTAGGGGTGAGTATGCTACATTCTTTAGATTTCTAAACAAACAGTATAAAACTGATATAAGAGCCATTCAAGGTTTTTCAAGAACGGGAAAAAGGCTAAGTTATCATGATGCAATTGATACATTGCTTCAACTCAAAAAACTTGCGGATGACAAAAAAACGATTGAAGGATTGTCTGAACAATGTAAGGATGACTACGGAAACTATTATTGTGGTGTTAATACCCAATGGCCTGTTTTGCAAAACGTTGTAGAGGCTTTTGATAAACTGTTTATAATCTTGGACAAACCTTCCGATAGACTTCGAGACTTGATTATAAATGGAGAATTGCCAGTTGAGGAAGTACTCCATTTTATCGAATTTTTTGAACGAATAAGAATAAGAGATAAGTATGATTTGGCTAATAACCTTCTGAAAGAGAATGTTGAAAATAATAATCATTATAGGTCTGTGCTCGAGAAAATCAGCAAAGGGTATGACCAATCGAAAGACTTTGTAGATGCTTTTTCAGGATTGTTGTCTTTAAGGAAAGAAGAAACAACATACGAAACTTTGTCGGTTGAACTTGACAAACTTGAATTATACCAAGAGGCATTAAAATCAATGAAAAAGAGGCAAAATGAGTTGTCCTCAATGTTTGGAAAGTATTATTTGGGATTGGATACCGATTGGGATGGGGTTTGTCAAGCATTGACATTTGCGGAGAACCTAAAAAAATGTGTTGAAGATTGTTCATTGTCAAGGAATTGCGTCAATAAGATATGTACAGAGCCGGAGAGCGTAGAGTTCAGTGGCATTATGTTGGGAGAAATCTCTGAAATCAAATCAAAAATAGAGGAACCATTATCATGGTTTTGCGCTTTGTTTGAGGATGCAAGCAGGTTTAATATAATGAATCTTATTGACTTTGCCAATTATTTATCATCGTGTAAAAACAACAAACATCTGCTTGAAGAATGGGTGGATTATTGTTCAAACATGAAAAAATGTGTGGATGCTGGATTACAGCCGTTTGTGGAGCAGATTGAGACCAAAGAGATAGAAACAGACTATATAGCCGAAGCGTATCTAAAGCGGTTTTATCGTTTATGGCTTGATAAAATGATGCTTCAATTTCCTGCGGTTAGAGATTTTAGGGGAAGAATACAAGAGCAAAATATCCATGAGTTTTGCAAATTGGATACTGAACAGTTTAGAATTGCGCAAGCAAGGGTGCGTGAACGGCTTGTTAATCGTATCCCGGACTTTAATTCAATTACTTCATCAAGGGATGAAATTGGTATTTTGAAAAGAGAGTTGGCTAAACAACGTCGTATTATGCCTCTACGTAAACTGTTTATGTCGATACCAAACTTGATTTCAACTTTGAGACCATGTTTTATGATGTCGCCTTTATCTGTTAGTGTATTCCTTGAAGCCCGAAGTTATGAATTTGATTTGGTTGTTTTTGATGAGGCTTCTCAGGTTCATACGGAAGATGCCATCGGAGCCATTATGAGAGGAAAGCAAGTGATTATTGTAGGTGATACGAAACAGTTGCCTCCTACAAATTTCTTTGCTACATCATTGAATGATGAGGATTTTGATGTTGACATAATAGAAGAAGAAAAAGATGAAGAAGCAGGAGCGTACGAATCTATTCTTGAAGAAGCGGTTACGGTGTTGCCAGAAAGGAGTTTGCGTTGGCATTATCGTAGTCGGGACGAACATCTTATCGCTTTTTCCAACATAAAAATATACAACGGGTCACTTGTTACTTTCCCATCGGCAATTGAAAAGGCTCCAGATATAGGAGTTGAATATATCCATGTTACGAATGGCGTATATGACAGAAGTGGGAAGCGAAACAATATGATAGAGGCAAAGCGTGTTGCAGAGTTGGTTTTTGAACATTTCAAGAAGCATCCTGAAAGGTCGCTTGGTGTTGTGACTTTTAGCGAGGCACAACAAAACGCTGTTGATGCAGCAATCAGACAGATGCGGCTTTCCAATGGTTCAATGGAAAGGTTCTTCACAGAAGACAAGGAAGAACCGTTCTTTATCAAGAACCTTGAAAATGTACAGGGTGACGAGCGCGACACTATCATTTTTAGTATTGGCTATGCCAAAGATAGTCGCGGCATTATGTATATGAATTTTGGGCCTTTAAGTCGTGACGGAGGGTATAGAAGATTAAATGTCGCTATAACTCGTGCGAAATATAATGTCAAACTTGTCGGTTCAATTGTCGCAACCGACATAGACCTTGATAAAACATCCGCCGAAGGCGTGAAATTATTGCGTTCATACATTGAATATGCACAACAAGGCATTGCTGCATTGGAAAAAGAAATTCATTATAATTATGGTTTGGATTTCGATTCTCCTTTTGAAGAAGCGGTCTATGACTTTTTGTCTTCTAAAGGATATGAAGTTGTAACACAAGTAGGATGTTCTGGTTTCAGGATTGATATGGCGATAAAGCATCCTACACAAAGTGGCAAATTTGCTATCGGGATAGAATGTGATGGAGCCATGTATCATAGTTCAAGGACAGCGCGGGAAAGAGATCGTTTGCGCCAAACGGTTTTGGAAGATATGGGATGGAACATTTATCGGATATGGTCAACAGATTGGATTAAGAACCAAAAATCGGAAGAAGAAAAGTTGATTGAAGCAATTGAAAAAGCACTTTCAGGAATTGTAATCGAAGAGCCATTAGAATCGTTATTGACTCAGATTGATGACAATAGTTTGGAGACTATGGAATTGGAAGAATCGGTTGAGTCTCAAAAGATGGGGAATGAGGGGTATGGATTTGATACATATCAATGGGCAAATATAGATGATTTTTGGCAAGAATCCCCAAAAGACAAAATTAGAAAAATCATAGAATCTCAACAACCAATTCATTTTGAAGCATTGTGCAAAATACTTGCTCCTCTATGGGGTAATCGTAAAGCGACTAATATGATACGTAAAAATGTCAATTATTATCTAAAGCTTTATTTAGGTGAAAATGTTGAACAAAAAGATGGCTTTGTTACACTAAAAGGTTTTGATAACTTAAGGGTAAGAGTGCCTGAAACAACGGAAGATGTAAGGCCGATTGAATACATTAGCAAAGATGAATTGGCTTTGGCTATGAAAACTATAGCGGAAAAGAGTTATGGCATTACACTGGATGGTTTGATTACTGAAACGGCTCGCGCTTTTGGATTCAAGCGTACTGGAGATAAAATATCTACCACTTTGAGGATTGTGTATGAGAATATGTTGGAGAGAAATGTTGTAAAAGAAATTGATGGAAAGGTGTGCGTAACAAAATAATGAATTTTATTGCATATAACGATATTAAGTGTCGAATGGGAAATGAGTTGG
This sequence comes from uncultured Bacteroidales bacterium, assembly GCA_900317055.1. Taxonomy (GTDB): domain Bacteria; phylum Bacteroidota; class Bacteroidia; order Bacteroidales; family F082; genus Limimorpha. The sequence continues at coordinate 95,205 of ONFF01000003.1, forward strand.
ATGAGGAATTAAGAATGAATAAAACAAATTAAATAAGAATTAATATGAGACTTAAACAATTTATTGGGAAAGGTGTCAGAGGATATATGAATTTTGACATCAATTTTAGAGAAAGTGTCACCTTCTTGATCGGAATAAATGGTTCTGGTAAGACAACGGTATTAAAACTGTTGTCAGGTCTATTGACCCCTTCTTTTATTGATTTGACACAAATTGAGTATGGTGAGATATGCTTGGTCTGCGATAAACTATCAGACTCTTCTCAAATTGTCATAAGTTGTAAACGAAGCGAGGGGAGACTAACATTAGATTATTGGGATTCATTGAATAGAAAGCACATATCTAATGAGTTTAGTATTATGGTGAATCTGATAAGCAAGAATAGAGTTGAGATGGAAATGATGAATTGGGATAGGATTAATCATTCAATGATGGAATTCGAAGAGACAGAGGTTGTTCATAAAATCAAAGAATTGCGTACTCCAATTATTTTAGGACTGAATAGAAGAATCGTAGAAATTAATAAATTGGGGTTTCTTGAGCATGATTACTATGGACCAAGGAGAAAAAAGAGTCTTGATATGATGTTTGATGCTGTAGATGATGCTCTAAGTGATATTCAAGACATGCTCTATGATATTGTCAGACAAAACGCCCGTAGTCAAGCATCCATTGCGGATGATTTTAGGAAAAAGGTTTTTTCTGAATCATTTAAGGTCACCAAATCAGATTCAATACCTGTCATTCAATATCATGAAGAATTGGAATTATTAGAACAAAGAAAAGAAAAGCTAAATCAGGCAATTTCAAATCTTGGAATAAGAGATTTGTCGTCTCAGTTTTCTGAGTTTTTTGAAAGTATTCAAGAAACTTTAGAAACATTGGAAAAAACTTCTTCATTGGATATGAACCAGCGTACAACAAATCCAGATTATATAAATGCACTATTAGATTGGATGATAAATAGTGCTCAAATTGAGAAAATTGACAAGATAATAAAATATGCGAATGACTATTCTAATAGTATACAAAGACTTAAAGATCCAATATTAAGATTTAAGAATAGTGCAAATCTTTTTTTTAAGGAAGGTAAAAAGGAGATAGAAATCAATGAACAAGGAGATATAGTTGTTGTCGTAAAAGGATTACGAAAGAAAAACACAATATACGAATTATCTTCGGGAGAAAAACAATTGATTGTTATGCTTGCACATTTGGTTTTTTATAAAAAAAACCGTCGTTCACCTGTCTTTATTATTGATGAACCAGAATTATCATTGCATTTGAGCTGGCAAGAGATTTTCGTAGATGCGGTGTTAAAAGCTAGTCCAGAAACACAGTTTATAATGGCAACACACGCCCCTGCTATTTTAGCAAAACCAGAAAGAAAAGAATGGTGTGAGGATTTATCAAAATAGATTATGGCATTAGAGTTTTCAACAGAAACGCGTCAAGCCGCTACAGTTTTTACGGAATACAGAAACTCCATTGATATCTATACCGAAGACTGTGTTAAAGATAGAGAGTTTTATGTGAAACTTCTAAAACGGCTATTAGACAATACTGATATTGTTATAAATGACATTTATCCTATAGGTTGTAGAAGAACTGTAATTGATTGTTGTCAGAATGATACGGATAATCGAAGAAAGAAGCTGTATATAGTTGACGGTGATATATATTTACAGTACAAAGAGAAAGAGAATATTGAGAACTTGTATGTGTTAGATGCCTATTGTATTGAAAATTATATGATATGTGATGACGCTATTTGCAACACAGCATACATCTTTCATGCACGAGATTCATATGAAAATGTAAAGAATGCTTTGAATATTCCTCAAGAATTGGATGATATTGCAGAACCATTGATAAACTTGTTTTTCTTTTATTCAATACAAATGGAATGTTATGGGCAGTTTAGTTTGTGGAATATTGATGCATATATGAATAAGTCGGCAAAAACATTAGATAAGAACAAAATAGATAATAGAATAAATGAGATAAAATGTGGATTGATTCGTAATGGAATAACTGAAAATCAAATTGATGGATTGTTAAATAGCCGAAAGGCATTGTTTCCATACAATCGAGAAACTTTGATAAAAATCGTTTCAGGAAAAGACTTTTTAATACCATATTTTAAATATCATATTGATAAAAAATTGAATTGTACTCTTAATTTGCCTAAAGAAGCTTGGAAATTCAATTTAGTTGATAAATGCGATATTGACAAATTGAATCCGTTAAAAGAAGCCATTCTTTCTGCGTATTTTGATTAAAGTGGTTCCAGTTTGGGCGAATTTGCAATTCGCCCACAGTGAGTATAAGAATTTGTAATTCGAAAACTACTAACCAAGATAAGAAGATAATAGGATGAACTTGACAAGAGTATTGTATTTCACGACTTCAACGGTGATTGATTGGGTTGACATCTTCACGCGACCAAGTTATAGGCACATCATTGTTGATTCACTTTCCTATTGCCAATCTCATAAGGGATTGATTATCTATGCTTGGGTGTTGATGTCGAATCACCTTCACATGATTGTTGATACCAACGACGATACTACAGTGGGCGATGTGTTGCGTGATTTCAAGAAGTTTACGAACAAAAAGCTATTAAAAGCATTGGAACAAGACGAACATGAAAGCCGGCGCGAATGGCTTCTCGACAGGTTTTGGTTTGCAGGGGCAAACGATAAAGGTATCAAGAACTACAGGTTTTGGCAAGAAGGAAACCATGTCGAGGAAATCTATACTATGGAATTCCTGATGCAAAAGTTGAACTACATTCACCAAAATCCTGTCAGAGCTGAAATTGTGGCGAGGCCAGAGGATTATTTGTATAGTTTGGCGTTGAATTATGCGGGCGAAAAAGGATTGTTGAATGTTGAATTGATTAGATGAGCAATGATGAATCGGATTACAAATCCTTATACTCGACACAGCCGCATTGCAAATGCAGCTGAACACACTTCCAAGTGTGACTTTGGTTTGGGCGAGAATCGGATTACAAATCCTTATACTCGACTCAGCCGCATTGCAAATGCGGCTGAACTCCAAACGTATTCGGTTTTCAGTTCTCGCATTGCAAATGTGGCAGATCTTTTTTCCAAGTGTGGCTTTAGTTTGGGCGAATTTGCAATTCGCCCACAGTGAGACACGAATTTGTAATTCGGAAATCAAAATCAAAGAGGAATGAGATGAAAAAGCCTGTAAAACATAGAAAAGCAAAGATAGTTCTAATAACCATCGTTGGCCTTTTCATTGCCTTTTTATGCATCCCCGTGCCGCGCTTCGGCAAGCCCTATTCGACGGTATTGACGGCGAAGAACGGCGAGCTGCTCGGCGCGAAGATTGCTGACGACGGACAGTGGCGTTTTCCTGCCACCAACAACTATTCTCCGAAATATGTGGCCTGCCTCTTGGAATATGAAGACCGATGGTTTTTCTTCCATCCGGGTTTCAATCCTGTGGCATTCGTGAAGTCGTTTATCGACAACATGAAAGCTGGCGAAGTGGTGCGCGGCGGCAGCACTATTTCCATGCAGGTGGTGCGCATGTCGCGCGACAACCCGCCTCGTACCTACGCCGAGAAGCTTTGGGAGGTCATTCTGGCCATGCGCCTGGAGTTGCACTATTCCAAGAGGTCTATCCTTAATATGTATGCCGCCAACGCGCCCTTTGGGGGCAATGTGGTAGGCATCGACGCTGCAGCATGGCGTTATTTCCATACCACACCCGATGAGCTCTCTTGGGGTGAGGCAGCCACCCTTGCCGTGTTGCCCAATTCTCCGGCACTGATTCACCCAGGCCGCTCCCGCGACCGTTTGGAACAGAAACGCGATGAGTTGTTGAAGCGTATGCCGAATGCCAAAGCCTATATCCCAAGGCGGTTTCATGCTCCCGAGCTCTCGGAGGAAGATGCCGAGTTGGCTATGATGGAGAACATCCCCGACAAGCCTTTCGACATGCCTATGCTGGCCTATCATTACCTCAGCGACCAAGACAAACAACATCATGGACAACAAATCTCATCCACCCTTGACTACAACTTGCAGCGTTCGGTATTAGACCTCATGCACCGCCATCATGAGTCCAATGTGATGAACAACATCGACAATGCAGCGGTATATGTCGTTGATTATCTGAATGATGAGATTATCGTGTATGTGGGTAATAACAGCGATGCCTCCGATGCAGCCATGGTCGACATGGTGAAGGCGCAACGCTCCACGGGTAGCATATTGAAGCCTTTCCTTTTTGCCATCATGTTGGATGAAGGCACTTTGCTTCCAGAGATGGTCCTGCCCGATATCCCGATGAGCCTTTCAGGCTTTACGCCGAAGAACTACAGCGGTGAGTATTGGGGAGCTGTGCCCGCCGACAAGGCCTTGCAGAACTCGTTGAACGCGCCTTTTGTGCATCTGTTGCGTGAGTACGGTCAGCAGCGGTTTCATGCTCTGTTGAAGCAGCTGCCGCTGAAAGGCATTGTCTTCGATGCGGAGCATTATGGCCTGTCGCTCATCGTAGGTGGTGGCGAGGCCTCGCTTTACGACATCACCAACGCCTACGCCAAGATGGGTCGCAAGTTGGCTGTTCATGTGAACGAAAACTACAATGCTAAGGTGGATGAGAAGGAATCGCCGTTCTCAGCTGAGGCCATCGCTGAGACTTTTCATGTGATGCAAGGTTTGACGCGTCCCACAAGCCAAATCGGGTGGGGCGGTTTTGCCTCGTCGAAACAGGTGGCTTGGAAGACGGGCACCAGCTTCGGTTTCAAGGACGCTTGGGCAGTGGGTCTTACCGACCGCTATGTAGTGGGCGTCTGGGTAGGCAACTCCGACGGTGAGGGTCGCCCGGGACTGACGGGTGTTGGTGTGGCGGCGCCCATATTGTTTGATGTGGTCGGCAAACTCAACGACAGTTACCGCTATCCTGCCAACACTGCTGAGAGCCTTGAGATAGAGACCTGCGCCGAGTCGGGCTATCCCAAGTCGGAGTACTGTCCTTCGACGAAAAAGATCCGTGTGCCCAATGTGGAGAACCAGACGGGTGTGTGCCCCTATCATAAAAAGGTGTTTTTGGACGAGTCGCGGCAATATCAGGTGCGCCCTGATTGCTATCCCGTTGACCAGAAGAATTATGAGGTGTATTATGTGTTGCCGCCCGTGATGGAGTGGTTTTACAAGAAGCATTCGCCTTTGTTCAGGCCTTTGCCCGCCTTCTATCCAGGCTGTGGCACAGCCCATCCCGACGAGGTGATGGCCTTTGTTTATCCCAAGAGCGATGCCAAGGTGAGCATCCCCATCGGCATCCGTGGAGACCGCCAGCAGGTCATCTTTGAGATTGCCCACCGCAACCCGCAAAAGACCATTTATTGGAACCTCAACGATGAATTTTTAGGCCAAACTCGCCTCAACCATCAGATGCCCATCGATGTGGAAAAAGGTACCTACCGTCTCCGTTGCGTTGACGAGGACGGGGTGGAGTTGAATAGAAGGATTGTGGTGCAATAGCAGCGGTCCCTGAGCCCGTCGAAGGGCCGCATTTACCACGCATAAGCCTCCGCCGTCATCCATTTGCCCTGTACTTTGAGCACACGCTCGATCACATCACGAACAGCACCTTTGCCGCCAGGGCATTCGCTGACAAACTTGCTGATGGCTTTCACTTCGGGCACGGCGTCGGAGGGGCAGGCGGGTAGACCCACGCACTGCATCACGCGCATGTCGGGGATGTCATCACCCATGAAGATGATTTCCTCAGGCTTCAAACCGTTTTCCTTCATGTACTCGTTGAGCTTCAGTACTTTGTCGGGGATGCCTGTGAATACATCGGTCACGCCGAGACTGTTCATGCGTACGATGGTCGAGGGGCAGATGGCACCCGAAATGACGGCCACATGATAGCCCAATTTGGAGGCCAGTTGCAGTGCATAGCCGTCTTTCACATTGGTGGCACGCAGGGGATGACCATCAAAGTCGCAGAAAACGGTGCCGTCGGTCATCACACCGTCGAAGTCGAAGATGAAAGTGGTGATAGGGGAGAAGTCTATTTCGTTCATGGATGCTCGTTTTGAGGCTCAAAAATACGGTTTTTTTGTCAAATGCCACTTGATAACATAAAAATACGTAAATTTGCACCCTTAAACCAGACGCGAGGCATCAAGGCCACGCCGTATTGCCTCATGGCGGAGGGACATCCGCCATCTCCCAATTGCGAAGACGTATTCCTTTCGCTTGGGAGATTGCGGGTCAAGCCCGCAATGAGGCCAAGAGGCGGAAGCCTGTTCCCATTCCTGAAGTCACGCGTCCCGTAGTCAATAAAATATGAGAATCAGACATCAAAACGATAATGTTGAAGAGATTGTGGCCGCAACGATAGAGGCCATGGAAGCCGTGAAAGGCAAGGACATCGTCACCCTTGACCTGAGGGAAATCACCACCGCCGTGACGGACTATTTCGTCATCTGCCACGCACCCTCCAAGACGCAGGTGGATGCCATCGCTGACAAGGTGGAGGAACTGGTCTTTGAAAAAACGCACAGCAAACCCTACCATGTAGAGGGTCGCGACAATACGGAATGGATTTTGATTGACTTCGTGGATGTCGTCGTCCATGTGTTCCTGGAATCGGCACGAGGCTATTATAAACTTGAAGAGCTTTGGGCCGATGCCGAGAGAATCGTGAAGGCGAACGAGGATTAATCGTTTCAAAATCAAGTTTTTACAAATGGATAACAAAGAGACTAAAGGGGCTGGCAACCATCCGAACCAGCCTGTTCAGCCCAACCAACCGAATCAAAAGCCTAATGGCAAGAGACGGTTCAATCTGATGTGGATTTATGCCATTTTGGCAATCGTCCTCATCGGTGTGAATATCTTTGGCCGGGATACAAGTATGCCGCAGGAAGATATCGATCAGGGAAAGCTTATCGAATTGCTTGAGAAGCAGCAGATACAGAGGATTGATTTGGTCAATGGCAAGGATGCCGAGATTTACTTGAACCAAAAAGGTCTATCAGAGTATTTTCCCGAGGTGACAGCTACGGATAAGGGGACTACCTCAACGCCAAGCTATACCTATCGCATTGGCGACCTTGGCCGTTTCGAGGAGATGGTGGAAAATGTGCAGAAGGAAAAGGAAATTAAAGATCCGGTCTATATCAGCAATGTGGAACGAAAGAGTTGGGTCTCCGATTTCTTGATCGGCTGGCTGCCCTTTATTATCTTGATTGTGATTTGGGTTGCCATCATGCGTGGTATGGGTCGTGGCCTTGGCGGTGGGGGAGGCGCTGGCTCGATTTTCAACATTGGCAAGTCGAGGGCGCAGCTTTATGACAAAAACACCAGTGTCAATGTGACATTCAAGGATGTGGCAGGCTTGGAAGAGGCCAAGGTGGAGATTATGGAAGTCGTCGACTTCTTGAAGAATCCTGAAAAATACACCAAACTGGGCGGTAAAATCCCGAAGGGTGTGCTTCTGGTAGGCCCTCCCGGAACGGGTAAGACTTTGTTGGCCAAGTCGGTGGCAGGCGAGGCCAATGTGCCTTTCTTCAGCCTCTCAGGCTCCGACTTTGTGGAGATGTTTGTCGGTGTGGGTGCCTCACGCGTCCGCGACCTGTTCAATAACGCCAAGTCGAAGGCACCATGCATCATCTTCATCGATGAGATTGATGCCATAGGTCGTGCCCGTGGCAAGAGTGCCCTCACAGGCGGCAACGATGAACGCGAAAGCACATTGAACCAGTTGCTCACCGAAATGGACGGCTTCGGCACCAATTCGGGTGTCATCGTGTTGGCAGCCACCAACCGTGCCGACATCTTGGATAAGGCTTTGCTTCGTGCCGGCCGTTTCGACCGTCAGATTTATGTGGAGTTGCCCGATATTGTTGGCCGTAAGGAAATCTTTGAGGTACACATGCGCGGCTTGAAGCTCGGCAACGATGTCGACAAGGACTTCCTGGCCAAGCAGACACCAGGTTTCTCTGGTGCCGACATCGCCAATGTGTGCAACGAAGCAGCATTGATGGCAGCCCGCAAAGGCAAGGAAGAAATCGACAAACAAGACTTCCTCGATGCTGTTGACCGTATCATTGGTGGTCTTGAAAAGAAGAATAAGATCATCACCCCGGAAGAAAAGAAGGTCATCGCCTTCCATGAGGCTGGTCATGCCACAACGAGTTGGCTGCTGCAATATGCACATCCGCTGGTCAAGGTGACCATCGTGCCGCGTGGCAATTCGTTGGGCGCAGCTTGGTATCTGCCAGAAGAACGCCAAATCACCACCAAGGAGCAGATGTATCATGAAATGATTGCCACTTTGGGTGGTCGTGCTGCCGAGCAGGTGATTTTCGGCCAGATTTCCACTGGTGCCCTATCCGACCTCGAAAAGGTGACCAAGCAGGCCTTCGCTATGGTAACTTATTACGGTTTGGACGACGAAATCGGCAACATCAGTTACTACGACTCATCGGGTCAACAGGACTACAGCTTGACGAAGCCCTATAGCGAGAAGACGGCCGAGACCATCGATAAAGAAGTGAGCAAACTCATCGAAAAGGCCTATCAAGAAGCTATCTCCATCTTGACAGAACATCGCGAAGGCTTGTCGCAGCTGGCCAACAAACTCATCGAGGAGGAAGTCATTTTCGGCGAAGACCTTGAACATATCTTCGGCAAGCGTCCGTGGAACAATTCGGAAGACGAGAAGTTGAAGGATGCCGCGCTGAAAGCTGCTGAGAACCGATCTGAGAATCAACCTGAAGAAAACCAATCTCAAAACGCGTAAAGCCATGGCTTGGGACAACAAAGGAGAAAACAAGGATGCCACCTTCAAGGAGCAGATGCTGGCCAAGGTGCGCAATGCCCTCATCGAGCGGCAGGAGGCTTTGTTTAAAGACATCGACCAACGCACCGAGACTTGGGTACCCATCAAGGAGGAAGACGGTACAGCCATCACTTTTGTGCAGAATTTCAAGGAACATGGCGGCATCTTCATCTATTTGGAGAGCGAAGCTGAGTTTGCAGAGTGCATCAAACAGTTGGCTCCCGAAAACGGATGGGAACCGCTGTGGTGTACAAGCCCCGAGATGCAAAGCCTTTTGGACAAATATGGCATTCCGCATACCGACAGTAAAGATCGTGAGCCTAAGCAGAAACTTGTCAGCCTGACGGGCTGCGACTGCTTAGTGGCACAAACAGGTAGTATTGTCCTTTCCGATGCCTTAACGCAAACCCGTGAGGCATACGCCTTGCCTGATATCCTGTTGGTGTATGCCACCACGGAGCAAATTGTTCCCGGCATGCGCACGGCTTTCCAGACCGTGAAACGGAAATATGCCAAAGACAAACCTTCGCAGTTGACCGTCATCACAGGCCCAAGTCGCAGCACCGACATTGAGCAGACCTTGGTCATCGGTGCCAGCGGCATCCGCCAAGTGGCGGTGTTTTTGGTTGATGAGGAATAATTAAGCCAGGCCCCTGAGCCTGTCGAAGGGCCGGTTAATACATATTATGCTATTTTTTTGGCCTCGACAACTCGGGTAATAGCTCAGGTTGATTATTAATCAATGCCTCTTTTTTCAATCGGTTCCATCTTTTAACTTGGTGCTCCCTGTTAAAAGCCTCATCAATTCGTTGAAACTTTTCGTAATAAACAAGTTTTACAGGTAGGTGCTTTTTCGTAAAAATAGAACCTTCTCCTGCTTGGTGCTGCTTTAAGCGTAAGTCAAGGTCTTGAGTGCTACCTACATAATATTGGCCATTGGAGCATTCTAATATGTACATGTAACACATAATAACCTTTTTTTGAAGGTCGGCCCTTCGACAGGCTCAGGGACCTTAACTTTACTTTAGCTGGTCAATAATAGATTCGATGGAAACCCCTTCTGCTTCAGCAGTATAGTTCCTGATGATGCGGTGACGCAAAATCGGCACAGCCACACGCTGCACATCCTCGATGTCGGGCGAGTATTTGCCCGTCAGCAGGGCGTTGGCCTTGGCACCGATGATGAGGTACTGCGAGGCACGCGGACCAGCACCCCAACTGAGGTAACGGTTGGCCCAGTCGTGGGCTTTTTCGGTGTGGGGACGCGTTTTGGCCACCAGATTAACTGCATATTCGTATACATTGTCGGGCACGGGCACGCGACGCACCAACTGTTGGAAATACAAGATTTCTTCAGGTGACAATACAGCATTCACCTCGGTCACGCTGCCAATGGTGGTGCTCTTCACGATGTCGATTTCCTCCTCGTAGGAAGGATAGTCGAGCATGAGGTTGAACATGAAACGGTCTAATTGGGCTTCGGGTAGGGGATAGGTGCCTTCCTGTTCAATGGGGTTTTGGGTAGCCAAAACAAAGAACGGCTCTTGCAGCTTGTATGTTTTGCCCGACACGGTGATGCTCTTCTCCTGCATGGCTTCAAGCAAAGCGGCCTGCGTCTTGGGGGGAGTACGGTTGATTTCGTCAGCCAAGACGATGTTGGCGAAGACGGGGCCCTTGATGAACTTGAACTGTCGTGACTCATCCAATATCTCGGTACCCACGATGTCGGAAGGCATCAGGTCAGGGGTGAACTGGATGCGGCTGAAGCTCAAACCCAAAGCCTTGCCAATGGTGTTGACCAATAGGGTTTTTGCCAAACCAGGCACGCCAACGAGCAGCACATGGCCTTGGCAAAAGATGGACAGGATGGTGTCGTGGATGATGTCATGCTGTCCGACGATGACTTTACCGATTTCCTTGCGGAGGGTATCATATTTTTCGACAAGCGCCTTGGCACCGTCGACATCTGAAGCGTAGTTTGTCATTGAAAATTCCAATCGTAATAAAAATCATAATCTTTGTAAGCGTCATCAAGGCGGATATAAGCCTTTTCAGCTTTGTTGCTCACCCATTTGCCGATGGCTTGCTGGCGTTTCTGACCTAAAGCCCAGTTTTGGATAAGGCTGTAGTCGTCTTTCAGATTGGCCTGATGGGCTTCGTTCTTCCGATTGACCTTGACGAGGCGGAAAGCGTCGTTGTTCTCATTGGTGGTCATCGGTACAGGGTCGCTAATTTGCCCCACTTCGAGGCGGCTGATGACGAATGCCAGGTTTTTGTATTCGGGGTAACCCTGCTCAAGCTCTTGTAGGTCTTGCAGGCTGAGCCAGTTGCCTCCCGTAGCGGCATTGCTAAGATAGCCACCGTTGTTTCGAGAGTCGTCGTCGCTGTATTTCTTGCAAGCTTCTTCGAAGGTCATGTCCCCGTTACGGATGAGTTGGGCGACTGAATCGAGTTGGTTTTGGGCTTTTTCAAGGGCTTCGACAGGCACTTTGGCAGTAAGCAGGATATGGCGGCAGTTGATAGTCTCGCCACGACGTTCGATGAGTTGGATAATATGGAAGCCAAATTGGGTTTCCACAACATCGGAAATCTCGCCGTCGCGGAGGTTGAAGGCGACATTCTCAAATTCGGTAGCATACACACCTTTACCTGCAAAACCGAGTTCACCGCCCTGACGGGCCGACCCCTGGTCTTCGGAGTAGAGCACGGCCATGGTGGCGAAGCTGCTTTCACCATCTAGGATACGTCTGCGGATTTGGTAGAGACGGTCTTTCACCTGCAGCTTCTCGTCGATGCTGACGGGCGGACATTTCACAATCTGCACGATTTCATAGCTGGGGCTGATGGTCGGTAGGCTGTCTTTCGGGATTTCATAAAAGAAGTCCTTCACCTCTTGCGGTGTCACCACCACATTTTCCATGATTTTGGCTTGCACTTGTTCCTGCAACATCTGGTCTTTCACCGCTTGACGCACCTCTTCCTTTATTTCCGACATGCTCTTGCCAAACTGTTCTTCCATCTTTTCCTGTGAACCAACTCTACTGACGAAATAGCGAATACGTTGGTCCACTTGAGCATCCACCTGCTCATCGGTAACCGTGATGCTGTCCATTTCAGCTTGGTTGAGCATGAGTTTTTGAAGAAGTAACTCTTCGAGGATGCGGGCCCGTACTTCTTTTCCTGTGCCTTCCGCCATGCCTTGCATGCGGTATTGCATGTATTGGTTCTCGATGTCCGATTGTAGGATGATGTTCTTTCCGACCACGGCCACCACCTTGTCAATCACTTGGGACTTTTGGTTTTGTGCTATCATCGGCAAGGCCAAAAACAGTAGTGCTATGATAATCCAGTTTCTTTTCATTATTTCAGGATTCAAAGATTCAAAATTTAAAGATTCAATATTCTTGAGCTTTCAACATCTTGTGAAGCTGCCAGAAGCCCATTCCACATGCCATATCATTTCTCATTCCAAATTCGGTGATCCCACATAGACCTCAAATGCTTTTTCTCTTTTCGCTTTTTCGTACAATGCCGTCTGCATTTTGTCAATCAAGGACTGCCTGCGCTGGGCGAGAATAACGCTCTTGATGTTGTCGCGCACCATCTCTATAGGCGTAGTGCTTTCTTCAAGCAGATAGTCCACAAAACGCACCATATAAGTGTATTCGTTCATGTCGAAGCAAACGAACTTGTTCTTCTTTAGGAAGCTCTCTGCATTGAAGATTTCTATTGGGATGATGTTGGTCAACTCGTCCAAGCGCATCCATTGGTCCACGTCAACAAAGCTTTTCACGGCATAATAGGTGGCCTGGATGTCGATGTTTTGCAACATCAGCGTGTCGGGATCGCTCAACAACTTCTTGAAGTCTGGTTTTTGCTTGCTGTCTTCCTCAAGAATGACATAGGCCACGCGCACCATCGTATTGCGCAGCTGGAAGTCCTCCTTGTTCTGCTCGTAGTATTCGGCAATCTCGTCTTCGCTGACGACGGTATCCAGTTTCTGGTCGATGAGCTGGCTTTCGTAGGTGTAGATGATAAGCGAGTTTCGGTATTCTTCCATCTGTTTGTCGAGGTCGAGCATTTCCTTGTTGAGGTTGCTCTCAGCCTGATGGATCAGCACTTGCCTCCTGACCCATGAGTCGATGAAGGTGCTGACGCGCTGGATGCTGTCCATGGTAGGAGTACCTTCTGGTACGAGCCCGATGAGGTCAGACTCATAGAGGTACTTGCCGTAACACTCGGCCACCACCACTTCCTTGGAACTTTTTTGGAAGTAGTCGCAGCCCGCCAACAGCGTGAGGAAAGCGATGCCGATAAGAACGCCTATTTTCTTCATTGATACATCTGCCTGACTTTATCCAGCACTTTTTCGTTGATTTTCACAGGATAGCGTTCCTTCAGAGATTTCACCCACTTCTGCTCCAGCTCTACCTGATAGTCGGAAGTGACGAGGCCACGGGCTTCCTTGAGGGTCTTAGGCTCAGGCTTGCGCAGCTCTCTGATGCACACGATGGTAGTTGACTGGTCGACGGTGGAAGGGATCTCGTTTCTCACACCGACCTTCCATTCGGTTTGGTCGACGAAGTTGTTGTCACCTTTTTGGAAGTAGGCTTTACGCACAAAGACACCAGGGATGGAGTCGCGTTGGAGGACACTTTTCAGACTGTCGAGTTCGACGCCGCTGTCCAAGAGAGCCTTCACTTTGGGTAACGATTCAGAACGTGCTATTGTGATGATGGTGGCATAGGCGCGGTCTTCCCACATATATTTGGAGGCATTGCGCTGATGGAATTCCTCCAGTCCAAGAGTGTCTTGCACAGCCTTGCTCCACACTTCCTTGTCCATGAGGTCGAAGAGCAGGATGCCGTCTCTGTATTCCTGCACCAAAGCCTTGAATTCAGGATATTTTTCCTCAAGGTGGGCATCGGCATAATCCATAACAACACCATTTGAGAAACTTTCATACAGTTGATAGGCGTATGCACCAGGTGAGGCGTACTTTTGCATGGTCATGTTCTCCTTGATGTATTTGACAAACTCACTCACCTTAGTCGGGTTTTTCTGTAAACTGAACAAGGTAGCATTCATGTCAACTTTCTCGGAAGGCTCGTATTCCTTGCGTAGTATGGAACTGTCGACAGTGGCGATGAAAGCTTCAAGGTTCTTGTCGTTCTGCTTAAACTTATAATCTTTCTTCACCTGCTTTAGCACTACCTCTTCCGATTTCTTGGAACGCATATCCTTTTCGACGCGTTCGGCCAAACCTTGTTTTTCCTTTTCAAATGTGCCAATGCCCGATTTGCCCAAAAGCTTGATGATGTGGAAGCCGTAATTGGTACGAACGGGTTTGGCTATCTGACCGATTTCCAATGATTTGCAGACTTCGATAAACTCAGGGACGATACGGCTGACAGTGAAACTGCTCAATGTGCCGTCACGAGTGACCGTGCCCTTGTCATCGGAGTATTGCTTCACCTTTTCGGACCAGTTCTTGCCGTCTTGCTCCATCAGCTCGTTGTAGATGTTGTTAGCCTTTTGCTGCATGGCTGCTACATCCTCTTCGGGAGCGTCGTAGGGCAGTTGCAGGAAGATGTGGGCGGCTTGGATGCTACCCATGGCATCGGTCACGCTTTGCACCTTGATGATATGGTATCCATAACTGCTACGAATGGGCATCGAAATTTCACCTTCCTTGGTGTTGTAGGCGCCTGTCTCAAAGGGATAGACCATGTCGAAGACGGTGAAATAACCGAGGTCACCATGGTTTCCGGGACGTGCTGGGTTTTGGTCGGTGGCCTTCATGCCTTTTGCCGACGGATCATCAGAGTATTGGTCGGCAAGTGCGGCAAAATCAGCGCCTTTGGCCATGGCTTTTTTGCGGATGCTAATGGCTCTGTTGTAAGCCTTCAACGTGTCGGAGGGCAAGGCGTTCTTTTCGCAGCGGATAAGGATATGCGATGCGCGAATGTCCTTCAGTTTACGTTGGTAAGCTTCTTCAAGCAGCTCTTCGGTGACATCGTCGCTGCTCATGAAAGGTTTGGCCAACTGCTTGCGATAGCCCGCTAGTTCCCTTTGGAACTTCGCGCTGGTATCCAATTGCAGACGCTCGGCCTCCATCACCTTCATGCGGAAGGTCGTGAAAAGGTCGAGATAATCGTCTACTGATTTCTTCTCGATGACATCGCTCTTGAGGTTGTTCTTGTAATATACGTCGTTGAAATCCTTCACGGTGACGTCTTGGTTGCCAATGGTCATCAAGACCTGCTTGTCGAGTTTAGACTGTGCATTGGCAAAAAAGGCAGGCATGACAAATGCTGCCAATACAAACATTTTCAAAAAGTTGAACTGTTTCATTTCAGATATTTCTTGTTTCTATTTATATTCAATAACGAAGGTTGCAGGCATTTATTATTTCAAGTTACCTTCCGCTTCGAGGCCGTCGGCGAGGACATGTAGGTCTCTGATGTCGATATTGTCGAACACGGCTCTCACATTTTCAATCTGTCCCAAATGAATCAAAAGCTGGCTTTCGGGGCGTTTTTCAATCAATCCGTCAGGAATTTTGTTTTTCAATAAGCCGAGAAGTGTAGTGACCATGGTGTCGGTGCCCATTCCAGCGGATACTTGCACTAACAAATCGCTGCCTATCAGTTCCTTGATAATCAAGTTGGCAGAGATGTCCTTTTTGATGAAGCCCAAAT
This sequence comes from uncultured Bacteroidales bacterium, assembly GCA_900317055.1. Classification (GTDB taxonomy): domain Bacteria; phylum Bacteroidota; class Bacteroidia; order Bacteroidales; family F082; genus Limimorpha. The sequence continues at coordinate 110,741 of ONFF01000003.1, forward strand.
TGAGCGGATAGCTCACGCGAACAGTCTTTCCGTCGACAAATGCAAAAGAAATCTGTTGGTTGGCTTTGGCTGCAATGATGTTTTGCAGTTCAGGGAAAGAAATGGATGCTTTCATCAGCTTCTCTTACTATAGTTCGGGGCTTCCTGTGTGATGGTCACGTCGTGCGGATGGCTTTCGAGGATGCCTGAGTTGGTGATGCGGATGAATTTGGCCTTCTTGAGGTCGTCAATGGTGCGTGATCCCGTGTAGCCCATTCCAGAGCGCAAACCACCAACCATTTGATAGACCACCTCAGAAAGTGTGCCTTTGTAGGGTACACGACCGGCTATGCCTTCGGGGACGAGTTTCTTCACATCTTCCACATTGTCTTGGAAATAGCGGTCTTTTGAGCCTTGTTGCATGGCTTCCAGTGACCCCATGCCTCTGTATGTCTTGAATTTACGACCCTCGTAGATGATGGTGTCGCCTGGCGACTCATCCACACCGGCGAAGAGCGAACCAGCCATTATGGAGGAGGCTCCTGCAGCCAACGCCTTCACGATGTCGCCCGTGTAGCGAATACCACCGTCAGCAATGACTGGGATACCTGTGCCTTGCAAGGCTTTGGCGACATCCATGACGGCAGTGAGCTGAGGCACACCGATACCTGCCACCACACGCGTGGTGCAGATGGAACCGGGACCGATACCCACCTTGATGGCATCGGCACCTGCTTCGGCCAAGGCCTTGGCGGCTTCGGCAGTGGCGATGTTGCCTGCCACGATGTCGATGTCAGGATAGTTGGACTTTAGGTTACGCACCATGTCGATGACACCTTGTGAATGGCCATGGGCAGTGTCGACGACGAGGGCATCCACGCCCGCATCGACTAAGGCAGCGGCACGTTCGAGGGTGTTGGCGGCGATGCCCACGGCAGCGGCCACGCGCAGACGTCCGCGTGAGTCCTTGCAAGCGTTGGGACGTGCCTTCACCTTGATGATGTCTTTATAGGTGATGAGACCGACGAGGTGGTTGTCCTTGTCGACCACGGGCAACTTCTCAATCTTGTGCTCTTGAAGAATGTCGGAGGCTTTCTCGAAGGAGACCTCAGTCGTGGTGATAAGGTTGTCCTTGGTCATCACCTCTGCGATGGGGCGGTCGAGGCCGCGCTCAAAGCGCAAGTCGCGGTTGGTGACGATGCCGACCAGCACATTGCAGCTGTCGACGACAGGGATGCCGCCGATGTGATATTCGCCCATCAGGTTGAGGGCGTCGCGCACTGTGGCGTCCACATGGATGGTCACGGGGTCGCTAATCATGCCATTTTCGGCACGCTTCACCTTGCGCACTTCGGCAGCTTGCTTGCCGATGGTCATGTTCTTGTGCAGCACGCCAATGCCACCTTCTTGTGCGATGGCAATGGCCATGCGGCTCTCCGTGACGGTGTCCATACCGGCGGAGACGACAGGGATGTTGAGGTCAATATGGCGTGAGAACTTGGTCTTCAGGCTTGTTTCACGCGGGAGAACATTACTATAGGAAGGGACCAACAGGACATCGTCGTAGGTCAGGCCTTCACCAACAAATTTTTCGTTATCAAGTGCCATGGCAGGTTAGGTTTTAATTAATCTGCAAAGGTACGGAATTCTTTGATTCAAAGATACGAACTGGGCCAAAATTTAAGTTTGTGTGGCCAAAAGGAGCAAAAAAAGAGTGTTTTTCTTCTTTTACCTCGATTTTTCTCGGCTGAGCTGTCAATTATTCGTAATGCCTAATCCTCACCTCAACCCCATCGTTCTCCAACTGTGTAGGAATTCCACTCACATCTGTTTGGCCATAATGATACGGGAACAGCACTTTTGGTTTGACCGTCCTTGCTGCATTGACGAGTTGCTCAACCGTCATCGTATAAGGTTGGTTGCAGGGGAGGAAGGCGACATCGATGTCTTTGATGCCGTCCGTCTCTGGGATGTCTTCAGTGTCGCCGGCAATGTAGATTCTCAGTCCGTCGAGAGTGAGGATGAAGCCGTTGTCTCTTCCCTTTGGGTGAAACTGTAGGTGACCTTCAGTGGTGTTGTAAGCTGGAACGGCCTCAACAGTGATGTCGTTTGCGATTTGCAGCATGTCGCCGTTGGCCATCACTTGACCATAGCCGAGCATCTCAGCACAGCGCTGGTTGGTGATTAATTGGGTGTTGTCGTTAGTGAGTTGCTTGATGGCGGCAGTGTCAAGGTGGTCAAAGTGTTCGTGGGTCACGAAAATGTAGTTCGCTTTAGGCATGGTTGTGTAGTCGATGGTCTTGTCGCCCAGTTTTGTCACAGGGTCGATCATGATTTCCTTGCCGTCGTATTCGATACGGATGGAGGCGTGGGCCAAGGCGTGGAATTTGACCGTCTTTCCGTTCTTCGTGGTGAAGCTGTCAGTTTCGTAGGTTTCCGTATCAGTCACGACAGGTTTTTCGGCTTTTTTCCATGCCAAAATGCCTCCTTCAAGATTCACGACCTTGTAGCCTTCTGCCGACAATTTGTTGGCTGCCAGAGCCGATCGAACTCCGCTGCGGCAATACACGGCTACCGTCTTTTCGGTCGGAAGTGTCGCTTTCGCTTTTTCGACAAAGTCATCTTGTTTGATGTCGATGTTGAGTGCATTCTGGATATGTCCTTCATTGAATTCTTTTTCGGTTCTGACATCAAGCAACACCACATTGTTATCTGTGATGCATTCTGCGAACCTGTCGACATTGGCGTTTTCGAAGTTGTGTTGGCCGCAGGCCGAGGCTAAGCCTAAAAGCGCCAAAAAGCTTGTGAGGATGTTTTTCATGGTGTTTGTGTGTATAAAGTTTGCGGCGGTAAAGATAGGAAAAAAGATCTGAATGGACATAAAAGAAAACTGTACTTTTGCTGCCCGGAAAGCCTTCGACCATGAAACGACTTCTCCGTGACTTCGTTCAAGAATATGAAGATTACAAAAAGAAAGTCAGGAGGTCTTAATGATGACGATTAATCCATCCAAATATTAGGAAGATAATTGCAAAATTCGAAAACGGTTAGAAATGTCTGAGCACTGGGAAATATACGCCGACTGGAATCCGTGGCATGGTTGCACCAAAATTAGCACTGGATGCAAATACTGCTATGTCTATCGTCAGGATGAAATGTACGGCAGTGAGATTTCGAGCAGTGTGTGTCGAAAGACAGGCAATTTCAACCTTCCGATGAAGAAGAAGCGTGACAAATCGTGGAAAATTGAGAGCGGTAAGATTGTTTTCACTTGTTTCACCTCCGACTTCCTTCTGAAAGATGCCGACGAATGGCGACCTGAATGTTGGAGGATGATGAGGCAACGGAGCGACCTCTGGTTCTTTTTCTTCACCAAACGCATCGACCGTTTCATGGAATGTGTACCCGACGACTGGGGCGATGGCTATGACAATGTCATTGTAGGATGTACGGTGGAAAACCAGGAGATGACCGATTATCGCTTGCCGATTTTCCTGTCTCTCCCAATCAAGCATAAGAGTATCATCGTTTCTCCTATCCTTTCCGCCGTTGATCTTACTCCTTATCTGAATGAGACGGTTGAGGAAGTATCGGTTGGCGGAGAGTCAGGGATCGATGCTAGACCCTGCAATTACGACTGGATACTTGACATCAGGGAGCAATGTGTTTCAAAAGACATTCCTTTTCGTTTTCATCAAACAGGTGCTCATTTCATCAAGGATGGGAGAATGTATCGGGTTCCACGATGCTATCAACTCAGTCAGGCTCACAAGGCAAACATTGATTACAAGATTGATAATTACCTTGTCCCGGAAAAGATAAAATTCGAATGGAATGCCAGCGACTATCACGATTAATGGGATGATGAAATCGAGCAAGGAAACAGTTTAGGAACAAAATCTTCTTCATCCTCTTGTCCATTAGTTTTGTTCAGAACCACTTTCGTTCAATTTGCGTTCTATTTTGTTCAGTGTGTCGAAGAACCGATAGGTAGCCACAGCGGGGCCGAATAGCAACAGGCCAAAGGTGTTCCACCCAAACATGTGCCACCATGAGGTGTATGGTCCTTCTATCTTCAGCTCAATCGCTTTGTTTTTCAGCCCCTCTGCAATACGAGACATCCATACAAGTGTGTAAATAAACGCTGTAGGAATGCCCAAGAGATATGCCACCCAATATCGTTGCGTTTTGAGTCCAAGGATTTCATCTAACTCATCCTGCAACCCACCAAAAGGCATGTAGAAGAGGAAGAACAACCCAAAGGTGCAAAAGTCGATGCATCCAAGCAAAAAGCCAGGTCTATTGGTGTGTTGATATCTCATTTGTTATGCACTCTTATTACTTTCTTTTTTCATGTTGAGGCGGTAAAGATAGGAAAAAGATTTGAATGGACAAAAAAGAGAAAGCCGTCGAAATCTCGACGGCTTTGTGTCCAAAAAGTGGAGATGGAGGGAGTCGAACCCTCGTCCAAACAAGGAACCCCCATGGTTTCTACATGCTTATTCCGCTGTTGGTTTTCGTGCCGCGCAAGGGAACGAACGCCCTAAACGCGACCTTATCTCCTAAGGCTTCGCCTTGCTGTCGGAGCGCCGACAAGGCTATCCCGAAATTGCTTAGCACCCCGGGCTCAGGCCGGAATCAGGAATCTCCACCTGCGGGATGTCTCGTCCGCCCACCTTGTGAGCGGATTAAGCCAGTGATCTACTGTGCTTCAATCAGGCAGCGAGAGCGTAGTTGTTTTCGCCAATTACTTTTTTGCAGTCAAGATTTACGAGCGTCACTGCGAGGCTCGACATGCTTACATGACAATTCATCTTGCTGTCAAAACCATACATCCCCTTCGTTTAGTTTAGAGTTTAGTGTTGAGAGTTTAGAGTTGTAGGGCTGTCACAATTCCCCCTTCCAAAGTGGGCTGGGGGATTGGGCAGCTGCTATTTCGTAAGTTTTCCAATAGGTTTTGATGATGAACGATCATCTTCAAAGAACGGGCTGCAAAATTACAGCTAATTTCAATATTCCGCAAGGGACTCAAGAAAAAGTTTTCATTATGCAGGCTTTTGAATGCATCTCATTCCTTACAAGGGTGAGGGGGGTGTGGAATCTATGCGTCCAAAAGTCGTCAATAATAGATGCCCGACCTTCTATAGATTCCAAACATCGCACATGCCTCTGCTGGAATGACATAGAAGGTCGAAAGAAAACATTACTATTAATTCAGCGGGTTCCCGAACTGCACCACATCATCCTTTGTGATGACATTGCCGCAAAGAATCACCAAACGCTCCACGATGTTGCGCAATTCGCGGATGTTGCCGGTCCATTGGTACTGCTTCAAGGCTTCCATAGCCTCGGGCTCGAAGGTCGGGACGGGTTTGCCCATGTCTTGTGCGATGATTTCCAAGAAGTTGCCGACCAACAACGGGATGTCATCCTTGCGTTCGCGCAACGGCGGCACTTGTATGACAATGACGCTCAAGCGGTGGTAGAGGTCTTCGCGGAAATTCCCTTTCTCAATCTCACTCTTGAGGTTCTTGTTGGTGGCCGCCAAAATGCGCACATTAACGGGGATCTCTTTCTCACCTCCGACGCGCACAATCTTGTTCTCCTGCAAGGCACGCAGCACCTTGGCTTGCGCTGGAAGGCTCATGTCGCCGATTTCATCCAAGAAGAGCGTGCCGCCGTCGGCCAATTCAAAGTCGCCCTTTTTCTGTTTGATGGCTGAGGTGAAGGAACCTTTTTCGTGACCGAAAAGCTGGCTTTCGATGAGTTCGGCAGGAATGGCGGCGCAGTTGACTTCGATGAAAGGACCACGATTCCTCGGGCTGAGTTCGTGCAGTTGTCGGGCCACAAGTTCCTTGCCTGTGCCGTTTTCGCCAGTGATGAGCACACGTGCATTGGTAGGGGCCACTTTTTCAATCATGTCCTTCACTTCAAGCATTGGGGTCGACTCGCCAATCATCTGGTTCTGGAGTTTGACGGCTTTCTTCAGTACTTTGTTTTCGGTGGCCAAGTTCTTCTTGTCCAAGGCGTTGCGCAAGGTGATGAGCAGACGGTTCAAATCGGGCGGCTTGGGAATGAAGTCGAAAGCGCCTTTCTTGATGGCTTCGACTGCCGTTTCGATGGTGCCGTGACCCGAGAGCATGATGACGGGCACGTCCGACTCTTGTCGGATGGCTTCCAGCACCTCTATGCCGTCCATTTCCGGCATTTTGATGTCGCAGAAAATGGCGTCAAATTCCTGTTCCTTGATTTGTTGCAGGGCTTCCATGCCTGTTGAGGCATCATCCACCTGATAGCTTTCGTTTTCGAGGATGTCGCGTAGCACGCGGCGGATGGGAGCCTCGTCGTCGATGATAAGTATTCTTGGCATCATTTTTAATTTTGCGCAAAAATAGGATTATTTTTCTATTTTTGCCTTCAAATTTTAGAATAATGAAAAGAGTTTTTCTGTTTTTGGGTTTGCTGTTTTTCATGCAATCGCAGGTTTTTGCCCAAGATACGCTCCCTGCGCCTTCTTCCTATCGTGTCAACAAGGTGTCATTCAATATGGTACGTGTCGAGAAAGGTGGGTTTTGGATGGGTGCCCAACGTAAGGATACTGCCGAATTCAACTACGACCGCATGGCGCAAATCGACGAACTGCCCGTGCATTACGTGACGATGCATGAGGATTATTATATCGGACAGACAGAAGTGACCCAAAAACTGTGGAAGGCCGTGATGGGCTACAACCCAAGCGCGAAGAAATGCCCCAAGCGCCCTGTGACCAATGTGAATTATTATGAGGTGCAGGAGTTTTTGAGACGCATCGACAGCATCACGGGAATGCAGTTCCGCCTTCCCACTGAGGAGGAATGGGAATACGCTGCCCGTGGAGGAAAGTATTCGAAAGGCTATATTTATAGCGGTAGCAATGAGGTGGACCGAGTGGCTTGGCATAATGGGAATACCTCGCGATTGAAGAAGGTCAAGAAACGTTCGGCCAACGAGTTGGGTATCTACGACATGAGTGGCAATGTGTGGGAATGGTGCAGCACCAAATACCGTTTCTTTGACAAGGAACGTAATGCCACTTTGGGCAAGGATGGTGAGATGTACTGTATCCGTGGCGGAGGCTGGCAGTTGCCAAAGACTTCATGCCGTGTGTCGTGGCGCGGCAAACGCCTGCCCGATTTGAAGAACTCTTTCGGAGGGTTTAGGTTGTGCTTGGATGCGAAGTATGTCAAAGAAAAAGAAGAGACCTCCGAAAAAGAAACTTTTATTGAAGAGAAGGAGTAAGCCTCAGTTTCTTGCTCCTATAATTAATCACTGCTTTATACTTTTTCAGCAAATCCCCACCAAGAATTCCATCGATGTGGGGCAAGCCAAGTTTGCCGTACATCTCGTGGATGTTCTCCAAATCCAAGGCAACGGCTTCATAATCTTTGATTTCCATGTTACCAATGGAAAGACTGTCGATGATAAAAGTGGAGCTCTCCAAGTCGGAGCTGCCCACACCAGCAGTCATGCCTTCTTTCTTTTCGAACGCAATAACTTCTATGAAAGAGGAGATGGTTATTGGATCGAAAACTGAGCGCGAGGCACCAGTATCGATAAGAAAATGGGCTTCCTTACCATGGATCATTCCTTTGACCATGATATGGAAGCCATCTCCTTCGATGTCAAGTAGTTGGATGGGTACTTCGATATAGCGTCGCATATCAGAAGTTGGGTTTGATGGCGTATTTCTTGTAGAAATCGGTAATGACTTTTACTGCTTCATCAGCTGAGTCGACGACATGGAAGATTTCAAAGTCCTCTTCCTTGATCATGTGGTCTTCGAGCATGGTCTTGCGGAACCAGTCGATAAGGCCTTTCCAATACCTCTTTCCGACTAAGACGATGGGGAAGTCCACCATTTTGTTGGTCTGGACGAGGGTGATGGCCTCCGAGAGTTCATCGAGCGTGCCAAAACCACCAGGCATGGCGATATAACCTTGGGCATAGCGCATGAAGATGGTCTTGCGGACAAAGAAATAGTCAAAATTGATGGACTTGTCGGAGTCGATGTAAGGGTTGAAATGTTGCTCGAAAGGCAGGGTGATGTTCAACCCAACGCTGGTGGCACCGCCTTCGTATGCGCCTTTGTTGCCGGCTTCCATGATGCCAGGTCCGCCACCCGTGATAATGCCGAACCCGAAATCAGCGAGCTTCTTGGCTATTTCAGTGGCCATCTCATAGTATGGGTCTCCTGGTTTGGTTCGGGCTGAACCGAAAATGGCAACACAAGGCCCGATTTTCGACATCTTCTCCATGCCTTCCACAAACTCGGCCATAATCTTGAATACCGACCAAGAGTCGTGTGTCTTGATGTCGTTCCACGATTTGGGATGGAAACTGTTTCGAATGATTTCTTCTTCTTTTTGGGTGATAATTGGCATAAAAAATCAAAATTTAGGATTCAAGATTCAAAAATTGTGTATTTTTGCACCCGATAAATGCGAATGTAGCTCAGTTGGTAGAGCATCAGCTTCCCAAGCTGAGGGTCGCGGGTTCGAACCCCGTTATTCGCTCAGAATAAACACGATGTAGAGACGGTGTGACACCGTCTCTACATTTTTTATGGGTTTATTCCACAGGTGTACCGCACTCAGGGCAGAACTTGCCCGTCACTTCGGTACCGCACTTCGGACATTTCTTCGGACCTACTGTTGCCATGGGCGTACCGCACTCAGGGCAGAACTTGCCGTTGCTTTCGGTGCCGCACTTCGGGCATTTCATCATGGTCTTGGGTGCCGGAGCGGGAGTGCCACACTCGGGGCAGAACTTGCCGGTAATCATCGTGCCGCACTTCGGGCAGGGAACGCCTTTCGGGGCGGCTTGGCCACCTTGGTTGTAGGGGTCGTAGTTGGTCTGTTGGCCTTGGTTGTTCCAAGCATTCTGCATCGCACCACCGGTCATGCCGCCAGTGCCTGCGTTCATCATGCCGAGGCCGATAAAGGCATTGCCAGCGCCAGCTTCGTTGCCGGCTGCGGTTTCCATGACATCGATGATCTTGCCTTGTTGCATCATCGAGTTGGAGCTGTATTCGTAACGGTCGATCTTCTGCTGGCTGGCATCATCTAATGAGACTGATTCCACAGTGAAGCTGACCAAACGGATACCACGGGCACGGATGGGCTCGTCGAACACGCGCTCGTCCATCACCTGTTTCATCTCGTCGGTGTAGCTTGGGAGTTCGAGCACGGGAACGCGGTGCTTGCTATTGCCCATTTCGTTGAGCACATTCTGGAAAGCGGCAATCACTTCGCTGCGCATCTGCTCGGTGATGTCCTTTTTCTTCACCACATTGGCTGTACCGGCATGGTTGCGCATGAAGATGGCCACATCGTCGAGTCGGAAGGTGTATTTACCATAGCAGCGCACATTGACGCCCATCGGGCTCAGCGAATTGGTCATTTGGTTCGGGATGGCGTGCGACCAGTCCTGGAAGGGGATAGGCGTGGCAGTGCCAAACTTGTTGTCTAGAATCTCCTTGATGTTGAAGAAGAACACAGCCTGTTCCTTAGCGGGCGTGCCACCGTAGGTGAAACGTTGCCACATCTCCTTGAAGACGGGACCAAACTGTCCGCCGAAGAAGGAGGGCGATGAGGATTGGTCGAAGGTATAGACACCCTCTTCAGCTGTGGCATCAAGCACTGAGCCGCTGTCGTAGATGACGGCCACTTGGCCGGGAGCCACGAGGATACGGCTGCCTTTCGAAATTTGACCCGTCTTGGTGGTTTGCTTCACCATTAGGGTTTCCATGTCCATGTTGTCGCATTTGATTAGGTCTAACCATTGGTCTTTCAGAGTGCCGCCGATGGCTCCGCCAACAGCGCCTACAATTTGTTTAATAAGTCCCATAGTGTTGTTGTTTAATTGTTGATTTGTTTATTGTTTGTTGTTGAATTGTTGTTTCTGACTTTTGGCTTTTGGCCTATGGCTTCTGGCAGCTTGTTGAGAAGGGGGAATCGTTTTCCATAGGTGAAGCTGCCAAGAGCTAGAGGCCAGTAGCCAGTAGCTAATTACGAGAATGGATATCCGTCAACACCCAATCGTGTTCGCCATTGGTGATGACGCTGCCGCAATAGGCGCATTGGCCCGAAGAGGTGACTTCGGTCGGGGCACCGCAGTTGGGGCAGTTGGTGATGGCGTTGCCTTTCTTTCCTGGGTCGGTCTTCAGGCCAGCCTTGCGGTTGAAGACCATCTCGTATTTCATGTACCAGTCACGGTTGGGGTCGCTCTCCAGCACCTTTTTGGTGGCGTCGTCGATGACGTAGTCGCGCATCACGGCGTTGAGCGCCACGGTCAGCACCTCCTTGTCGCCGTCTTGGGTGAAGGATTGCAGCGCACAGTGTTTGATGGCAATCTTTTCCACCACATTGGTTTTGCCTAGGCGGATGTATTCGTCTAGTTGTTGTTTGTGGGTATTGAACAAAGTCTCGCTTTCAAACGGGCGGATGGGCTTCCAGTCTTTGGCGGTCCAGGCGGCTTGTATGGTCATGAACACCTCACGGGCGAAGCCGATGAACTTGTCGGACGAGAAGGCTGGGTCGATGGCTTGGATTTGCGCGGCCACCGCAGCACTGTTGTCGAAGTTGAAGTCATTACTGGCCTGTTGGTTCACTCGCTGGTTGATGATGTTGGGGTCGGAAGCCTGTTTTTTTGCTTTTTTCCTCATGATTAAGACAATCACAACGAGGATTACCAACACGATTAAGCCCACTGCGGGGTCGTTGATGAAAAGACCGATAAGATATGCAATGATTGCTCCCCAATCGCCATCGCCACCACCAAAGCCGCCACCATCGCCACCGCTATAGCGGTTTTGGTTGCCAACATCGGCGATGGCCATCGTGCAGCATAGCAAAGCCAAAACTATGAAAAGGAAAGGTAGGTATCGTCTTAATTTGTTGAAATCCAGTTTTTTCATAATGCTTATGCGTTGATGAGTATCTCATTAAAACCTACAAAAATAATGAAAAAGATTAAAAAAGTATAATTTTTTGCTGAAAAAAGCGAAAAAAAGCCTACTTTTGCAGCGCGAAAAAGCAAAAGGGAGCTTAGCTCAGTTGGTTCAGAGCATCGCCCTTACAAGGCGGGGGTCGTTGGTTCGAGTCCAACAGTTCCCACAAAAAAGGAAGTCATGAGGTGTCATGGCTTCCTTTTGTTTTTGCCCTATCTTCCTTTCATCGGTTGACACGCGGTTGACACATTTGGGGCAAAAATAGTGCAAAATTGGTTCAAATAAAAAACCCTAACTCTGATTTTCAACGAGCTAGGGTTTGCTTTTTGTAGTCTCTCCGGGATTTGAACCCGAGTTACCAGGATGAAAACCTGACGTCCTGACCAGACTAGACGAAGAGACCACTTCGTGTCGTTTTTGACGCTGCAAAATTAGACAAAATTTTGATACCAACAATAAAAACCTTCAGTTTTTTGAAAACTTTTTTATAAAATATTGATTTATAGGGTTGTAAAACATTATAATTATTCGATTAGCAACGAGACTTGAAACAATTTGTTGCGCAACTGTTCGATGGGTGCAGTATAGATACCGGCATCGTTCTTCACGACATCAAGCAAGCCATAGCTCATCTTGACCTCAATGCCCATCTTGAACCATTGGTTATAGATGTCGAAGCCAACACCAAGTTCTCCCGCCAAGTCGAAGCGTTTGGTGACAAAATTGGTGAAATTGCCGGTGACCTGATTGTAGCTTTGTTTGTTCGAAGACAAGTCAAGCTTAGGGTTAATGCCGCCCATAATATAGGCACCAATATTGTTGTAGCGCTTCGATCGGTATTTTATGTTAAGTGGGAACTCGACGAAAGTGGTAAAAATAGAAGGTTCGAGCGGGTCATTTGTGGGGGTTAGGTTTCCATTTATGTCTTTTATCACAATGTACTTTAATTGTCTGTCACAAAAGCTCAGTGAAGGAATGAGCCGCAAGTCGAAATAGCGTCCAAGGCGCTTGCTGCCGATAATGCCAACTGTAAAGCCTGGCCTCTGACGAGTCTCTACATTATACACATACAAACCATCGATTTGAGCGGGGTTGAAAGGACCGTCGGGCCAAGAGTCGGGTTCTAGTTCTTTGTTTTGGTAATCTTCAACCGTTTTCACGGTGTACATCATCTCATTGAAAGCCAACAAAAACCCGAAATGATACGGCTCGTTCTCGTATTTGGGCAAATAGTGGATGACTCTCCTTTGGGCTTGGGCTGGGACGACCGTTGCGGCAAGCAACAATGCGACAGCCAGTATTTTCAGTGCTTTTTTCAAGATGCTAATGGTATTAAACATATGATAAACGAAATTTGCCCGTTTTTATTGCAGATAACGGCGGCAAAATTAGGAAAAAAAGAAATATGTTTCATTGCCTTTCAGCGCAGTATAAAGAAGCAATGCCGAATGTCAATGGACGAACGGTGCCATGGATGAGTTCGTGTTGTGCCAACAACTCAAGAAAAGCTTTCGGTTTCGGAAACCGTTCCACCGAAGCGGGAAGGTATGTGTATGCACCTTTGTCCTTTGAAACGATTCTTCCAATGAAAGGCAACAAACGCTTAAAATAAAATCGGTAAAGTTGCTTCACGGGGAACCCCTCCGGCATCGAGAACTCCAAGATGACGGCTTGTCCGCCCGGCTTCAGGACGCGGCTGATTTCCGAAAGGCCTTTGCCCAAATTCTCAAAGTTGCGCACGCCGAAGGCCACCGTGACGGCATCGAAGCTGTCGCTTCCAAAAGGCAATGCCGCCGCATCGCCAAGGCGCAATTCGATTTGGCTTTCCATCATTCGTTGGGCGACCTTGGCCTTGCCGATGTCGAGCATCTTCTCCGAGATGTCCATGCCGATGATGTGCGCCTGCGGGTTGCGTTTCGCCAAGGCGAGGGCCAAGTCTGCCGTGCCCGTGGCAAGGTCCAGAATGGCTTTGGGCTGGCTTTTCGCGACGGCTTTGGCGGTCTTTCTCCGCCACACCTTATCTATATTTAATGAGAGCAGATGGTTGAGCGCATCGTACTTTGGCGAGATGCGGTCGAACATACCAGCAATGGGAGAGGCGCTCATCTCAAGTTAGGGCTTAGTTTGCCTATGATTTCTTCAGGCGTAATGCCGTTCATGCAAGCGTAGTCGCCGCGGGAGCAAGCTTTGTTGCCATACACCGAGCAGGGTCGGCAGGGCAAATCCAACTGGATGCAATCTTCTGCTTTTTGGTTCCAGCCTAGGAAACCTGCGTAGGGATGCGTGCCACCCCAAATGGAGATGACCCTCGTGCTCACCAATGATGCCAAATGCATGTTGGCGGAGTCCATGCTGAGCATCACATCCAACTGGCCCATCAGGGCAAGCTCGCCTCGCAAGCCTTGCTGGCTTTTGGCGGGCTGCACGTTGTTGTATTTGCCGCAAAGGCTTTCAATCTGCTGGCTTTCCTCTGTTCCGCCGCCGAAAAGAAAGACGCGTGTGTTTTCCCTTTCGCTCAAGGTCTTGATGACCTGGTCCATCTTTTCCATAGGATAAACCTTGGCGGGATGCTTGGCAAAGGGCGCGATGCCCACCCAAGTCTCATTGTCTGCTTTTTGCGTCTCGCAAAAAGCTGAATAGTCGAGCTTTACGAATTGTTGCTTTATCGGAAAACCTAACTGTTCCAACACCTTGGCATAACGCTCAAAAGAGGTGGCCTGCTGCACAAAAACCTTGTTTTTTTGTCGCGTCAAGGCCTTTTTGCCTTTGCGTCCCTTATTGATTTTAGCGACTTTTTTTCGGCGCAAACAGCCTTCGGTGCGAAGCCACCAGGTCCGCAATACATCATGGAAATCGGCGATGTAGTCGAAGTCGCTCAGATGGGCATCGCGCCAAAGGCGGCAGAGCCCGAGCAAACCTTTGTGACGACCTTTCAAATCGGCGGCAAAGAAATGCACATTCTTGGGCATTCGCTCAAACAAAGGTCGCGCCATCTCGCGGCTGAGCATGGTGATGTCCAACTCGGGATATTTCATGGCCAAGTCGTGGACGATAGGCACCGTCATGGCGATGTCGCCCAAGGCTGAGAACCGAATGACGAGGAGCTTTTTCATGCTGTTTTTTGTTTAGCTTTGCCGTGCATGTCATTCCAAGTAGTGCCTCCTATAGATTCCATTCGCACATGCCTCTACAAGGAATGACATGGGAGGCAGGGTCGGGTGGAATCTAGGCGCGGCATACTTATTATTTCTGCCCGTAAAGCACTGGATTCAATGCGGGGTCGTTGTACATCTTCATCTGCTTGTAGACCTTCATGACCTTTTCGCCTTTTTTGTAGCATTCCATCAGTTGGTCGATGGCGGTGCAGAGGTCGGTGTTTTGTTCCTGCAAAACACGTAGTTTTTCCTCACACTTGGCCTTGTGCTCCTCGCTCACATCTTTGCGTTCCACCTCGGCTTTCATGTGGTAGATCTTCAGTTGCAGGATGGAAAGCCGGTCAATGGCCCAAGCAGGACTCTCCGTGTTGAGCGTAGCATTAGGCTGTGGCTTAACGCGTTGGAACAGCATTAGGTAATAACCATCAATCATCTCCACGATGTCGGTGCGGTCTTGGTTAGACTTATCAATGCGACGCTTTAAAGCCAAAGCATCCAAGGGGTCGATGTTCGGGTCGCGGATGAGGTCTTCCAAGTGCCACTGCACCGTGTCGATCCACACCTTATTATAAAGGTGCCATTCGATGGTCAGCTTTTCATACGGGTTTTCACAAGGATGGTCCACATCGTCAAACTTGTGATAGCCTTCGATGGCCTGGTTGAAGATGGGGAGGATGGGCTTGGTGGAGAGGATGATCATAATAGTGAGGTTTTAATGCGGAATGCAGAATGTTGAATGCTGAATGGGGCAAAGCCCAGCGTCGCATTGCGACATTCAGCATTCAGCATTCATAATTCAGCATTCTTTTAATCAATGCAGCTTGGCAAGAGCGGCCTTGATGCGCTTCACAGCCTCGATGAGTTTGTCCTCAGAGGTGGCATACGACAGACGGATGCAGTCGTCGTTGCCAAAGGCATTGCCAGCCACGCAAGCTACGTGAGCGTTGTAGAGCAACCACATGCAGAGGTCGTCGCTGCCCTTGATGACGGTCTCGCCGTCAGTCTTGCCGTAGAACGACTTCATCTCGGGGAAGACATAGAAAGCGCCGGCAGGTGTGTTGCACTTCACGCCAGGGATCTCGTTCAGCAGCTTCACGAAGGTGTCGCGGCGGTGACGGAAGGCCTTCAGCATGTCTTGAATCTCCTTGGAGTTCTCAGGGCTGAGTTCCATGGCTTTGGCAGCAGCGGCTTGGGCGATGGTGCAGATACCGGAGGTGATTTGGCCTTGGATCTTGTTGGTGGCCTTTACGATGGCTTGCGGAGCGGCGATGTAGCCGATGCGCCAGCCCGTCATGGCATAGCCTTTAGCCACGCCGTTGACGAGGACAAGACGGCCCTTCAAGAAGTCGAATTGTCCCATGCTCTCGTGCTTTTGCTCGTATTGGATGAACTCGTAAATCTCATCGGAGATGATGATGATTTGAGGATATTTCTTCAGCACCTCGGCGATGGCAGTCAGCTCAGCCTTGGTGAACACGCTGCCGCTGGGGTTGCAAGGCGTGTTGATCATGAACACCTTAGTCTTGGGCGTGATGGCCTTTTCGAGTTGCTCTGCGGTAATCTTGAAGTCGTGGGCGATGTCGCTCTTGACGATGACGGGCACGCCGCCAGCCAGCTTCACCATTTCGGGGTAGGAGACCCAGAACGGGGCGGGGATGATGACTTCGTCGCCGTCGTTGACGACAGCCAAAAGTACATTGTTGATGGCCTGCTTGGCGCCGTTTGAAACCAGCACATCAGTTTCTTTGTAGTCGAGGCCGTTGTCGCGCTTCAGTTTGTTGGCGATGGCCTTGCGCAGTGCGGGCGTGCCAGGAACGGGCGGATAGTGCGTGTCGTTGCCGTTGATGGCGTCGATACCGGCTTGCTTGGCCGATTCGGGTGTGTTGAAGTCGGGTTCGCCGATGCTCAGGCTGATGACGTCGATGCCTTGGGCTTTCAGTTCACGACTCTTGTTGGTCATGGCCAAGGTAGCTGACTCAGCCATGTTCAAAACTCTGTTGGAAAGGATGATTTCGCTCATGATATGTTTAAGTGTTGATTGTTTATTTGTTTAATCGATGTTTTGACGCGGGACTTCGGGACTTCGGGACTCCGAGACGATTCACGGCTCGCAGTCTCGCAGTCCCGCGTCTTTGGAAGGGCAAAGGTAGGCCTTTTTTTAATAGGTAGGGCAGAAATGCCGAATTTTATTCTTTTCATGCGAAGAAAAGGTTGCGTAATATTTTTTTTTCTATTTTTGCAGTTTGATTGACAAATTATCTAAAACAAGAATTATGCGTAAAAATGTTATGAAACTCTTGATGGCAGCCCTCCTGATCGTTGCGGCAGTGCCATTTGTGAATGCTCAAGTGCATGTAGGCGACATCCTTTGTGAAGGCGACCGTGTGGTCAGTCTGTCGGATTATGATTCAGCCAACGACGCAGCTATTGGTGTTGTGTTTTATGTGGATGAAACAGGCCAGCACGGATGGGCTGTGTCATTGGATAATGTGGGCCAATGCTCATGGGGAAACTATGACGAAGATACCAAATTGGACAATGTGAGAAGTAATTTCAGAGCAGCTCGCGACATGGATGGTTTTGAGCATACCAAGACTATTCTTGAGGAAAACCCTGACTATCCGGCATTCACGATTGTGGATTTCGAAAACGGTTGGTATCTGCCTGCCATTGGCCAAATGAAGTGCCTCTATTCCAACTTCGACGAGGTGAATGAGGCCCTTGTGAAAGTCGGTGGTACGATTTTCGAGCGCAATGGTTACACCTACTGGTCTTCCACCGAGCACTCCTCTTATGGCGCATGGTACATGTGCTCCATTGGCGGATTTGGAAGCACTTCCGACACTTTCAACGACTGCAAGACATCATCCAGATACGTTAGGAGTGTGAAAGATTTCTAAATCTTGCATCTCTATTGCCTTAGTAAGGCGTGAGATAAATGCCATTACGAACGCTCAGCATGTGTTTTTGATTTCTGCGTATGTATTGCGTGGAATAAGGATTTCATAAACATGTGCTGAGTGTTTTTTCCACTATAACTGGATTTCAAAACTATGAACACCTGGATTATCTATTCATTGATGGGCGCGGGCCTTCTGCTGATGGTTGCGGCCATGATTCTTTTGTCTCGACTGATTAGGATGAAAGACGCTGAACTCCGCAATGGAAGCAAGATGGAACTGAAGGTGCAAGCTTTGAAAATCATTATGCCACTGAAAGTGCAGGCATACGAGCGTTTTCTGCTCTATCTGGAAAGAGTTCAGCTGCCCCAACTGGTGAAGCGTGTCTATGCACCTGGCATGGAGAAAGGTGCGTTCCATCTTCAATTGCTGCAAAACGTCCGCGAGGAGTTTGAACACAACCTTGCCCAGCAGTTGTATGTTTCCACTTCCACTTGGAATGCTGTGGTGAACGCTAAGGAAGAGCTTGTCAACCAAATCAATACGACTTTTGAGCAACTAAAGGATGAGGAGGATGTCTCTATTTTGGCACAGAGCCTTGTGGCCTTGCCCAATCCCATGGTGGAGCAGGCTGTTGCCATCTTGAAGCGTGATTTTGAACGGTTGCTGTAAAAGACATAATGGAGCCTCTTGCCGTCATAGCGGTCTTGAACCGCTATCTCCTAAGCGAAAAGGTTGTCCTCTCTGCAGGGGAGATGGCGGATGTCCCTTCGCCATGACGGCAAAGGGATAATGATAGTATTTCTCGGTCGATAATAAAACAACAACATTGTCGTTATTCTCAAAACACTTGATTGAATGAAATTCACCGCTACTCAAATCGCTGGAATCCTTGAAGGCAAGGTGGAAGGCAATCCTAATGCCGAAGTCTGGAATGTGGCCAAGATCGAAGAAGGAGCCCCTGGCATGATCAGCTTTTTGGCGAATCCTAAATATACGCACTATATCTATGAGACCCAGTCGTCCATCGTCATTGTGAATGACGATTTCGAGGCAACAGCACCCATCCATGCTACTTTGATTCGCGTTCCTGATGCCTATGCATGCTTCGCAAAACTGTTGGCCTTCTACGACCAGATGACGCAGAATAAGCAAGGCGTTTCATCGTTGGCTTTTGTCTCATCGACAGCGCAATGCGGTGAAAACCTGTATCTTGGCGAGTTTGTTTTTGTGGGCGAGAATGCCAAAATCGGCAACAATGTAAAGCTTTATCCTCAGGTGTATGTTGGCGACGGTTGCATCATCGGCGACAACACAGTGTTGTATCCAGGAGTGAAGCTGTACCGTAATACGGTCATTGGCAGCAACTGTATTCTTCATGCAGGTGCAGTGCTTGGTGCCGATGGCTTCGGCTTTGCGCCACAGCCTGATGGCCATTATGAGAAAATCCCTCAGGTGGGTAATGTAGTTGTTGAGGACAATGTGGAGATTGGGGCCAATACCACCATCGACCGCTCCACCATGGGCTCGACTCATGTCGGCAAGGGCGTGAAATTGGACAATCTAATCCATTTGGCTCACAATGTAGAGATCGGAGAAAACTCCGCTTTGGCGGCTCAGGTGGGTGTCAGCGGCTCGACGCATCTCGGAAAGAATTGTGTTGTTGGTGGCCAGTCGGGTTTTGTGGGACATATCAACATTGCCGATGGCTCAAAATTTGGTGGACAGAGTGGCATCATGGGCAGCATCAAGGAAGAAAACAAGGAGTTTATGGGCACACCGATACAACCGTTGAGGCAGTATCTGGTCTCCAATGCCCGTTTCCGTCATATTGATGAAATGGCCCGCAAACTGGATGCCCTTGAAAAGGAATTGGCCGAATTGAAGGCTAAATCCAACCTTTGATTCTATAATACGCCAGCGCAAAGTATTCCCTTACGCAAGTGATTTCCAGCTTTAAGTAATTGAAAAAAGTGTAGCGCATCTTGACACTTTCAATGGATGGAATGGCTTCATTTCCACCTAGTTTCCTTCTCTTCAGTGACAAGTCAAAAACAACGGTGGCAGGATAAGCCGCTTTCCCGATGGCATTTTGGAAGCCTGCCTTATTGAGGCATTTCACCGTGCGCCTGACATGCTCGGGCGAGGTGACGACAATGAAAGGCTCTTCGGACAGTTCTGGATAGTTCGCCATGAGTTCCAATGCCTGTGAGCGTGTATTGGCTCCTTCGGTCATATATAATATGCTGTCAACGCCATCTTGGCGTAGAAGTCGGGTCATTTCAGCTTGGCAAAGGGAATCCTCAGGATGCACCAAAATGACTGGGGCTTCAAAATGCTTGGACAATGCTGCCGTGTGGTAAAGCCGCATTAGGTTGTCTTCGGAGGGCATTCCCGCTCCGCCAAACATCACGATGTGCTGAGGCTGCAAAGGCTTTTCCATTTTGTTTGGGTTCTGCCCCAGACGGTAATAAGCATAAAATGGCACTGAGGTGAATGCTAAAACTAACATCACGAAAAACAATGCTCCGAGAGTGAAAATAGTAATTTTTATAATTCTTCCTAAATGCTTCATTGTGTGTGCTTTCTGCTCGTTTTTCTTCTAAAAAGTGTGTAAAGATACGGTTTTTTTTGGCGCTTGTAGAATAATTTCCTATTTTTGCCCGTTTTTTGTGGGAATGTTCCACACAACTTAGTTTTTATGCAAGATAAACAATGTACGCTCAAAAAAAGAGTCAGTGTCAAAGGAGCAGGGCTTCACACGCGTCAGTGCGGCACCCTCACCTTCAATCCGGCTCCCATAAATTCTGGAATTCGTTTTCGTAGAATTGATATAGAAACCCAACCTATTATTGAGGCTGATGTCGACAATGTGATCGATACGGCTCGCGGTACGACCCTCGGCAAGGGCGGTGTGAAGATTTACACTGTTGAGCATGTCTTGGCTGCTTTGCGTGGCATGGGTATCGATAATGTGCTGATTGACATCGATGTTGAAGAGACTCCAATCATGGACGGTAGCGCCAAATTCTTCGTTGAGGCCATCCATCAGGCGGGTATCGTTGAGCAGAACGCCCCACGCAATTATCTTGTCATCGAAGAGCCGATTTCCTATAAGAATGAAGTCTTGGGCATTGAGTTGAAGATTGAGCCTGCAGACACTTTCCAGATTGATGTGAAGGTGAAGTACAATACCCGCGTGCTTGATGAGCAACATGCTTCTTTGCATGACCTGAAGAACTTCGAAAGCGAGATAGCGCCTTGCCGTACTTTTGTTTTCTTGCACGAGTTGGAGACCCTTATCAGCCGTAACCTCATCAAAGGCGGCGACCTTACCAATGCCATTGTGTTCGTCAACCGCAATGTTTCGTCAGAAGAACTTGACCATATTGCCGCTTTCTTTAAGAAGCCGAAAGTTACGGTCAAGGAATGTGGTATCCTGAACAATGTGGAACTCTATTTCGAAAACGAGCCCGCTCGTCACAAGCTCTTGGATGTAATCGGTGACCTTACTTTGGTCGGTCGTCCTATTCTTGGAAAAGTTACCGCAGTGAAGCCTGGCCACTTCTCCAACACCTCTTTCGCCAGAAAGATTAAGCACACCTTATTATATTAATCATGAACCATCCTTTAGCCTATATCCATCCTAATGCCCGCATCGCCGAAGATGTGAAGATTGAGGCTTTCGCATGGATTGGTGAAGATGTTGAGATTGGCTCGGGCACTTGGATTGGTCCCAATGCTGTCATTATGGACGGCGCTCGCATCGGAAAGAATTGCAAGATCTTTCCGGGTGCCGTGATTTCGGCCATTCCTCAAGACTTGAAATACAAAGGTGAGACTACCTATTGCTATATCGGCGACGGTACAACGGTGCGCGAGTCGGCAACGGTCAACAAAGGCACGGCTGCCTCTGGCAAGACGGTGGTGGGCGATGATTGCCTGCTCATGGCTTTCACCCATGTCGCGCACGACTGCTACCTTGGCAATCATGTTATCATGGCCAATGCTGCCACTTTGGCGGGTCATATCACCGTCGATGATTGGGCTATCTTTGGCGGTTTGGCAGCTGTAAGCCAGTTCTGCCGTATTGGTTCCCATGTGATGATTTGCGGTGGCGCCTTGGTCAATAAGGACATTCCGCCGTTTGTGAAGACAGGTCCAGGTTATCCGGTGTGCTATGCTGGTGTCAATTCCATAGGTCTGATGCGTCGTGGGTTCTGCCGACAGCGCATCAACGCCATTCAGGATGTCTATCGTGTGATTTATAGCGTCGGAATGAATGTCACCCAGTCGGTGCAATACATCCGAGAGAACCTTCCCGTTTCGGAAGACCGCGATTTCATCCTTGATTTCATTGAAAATTCCAAGATCGGCATCATGAAGAATGCCATCGGGAACGAGGAATAACCTTTTGGTTTACATAATAAAAAACCGCTGTCAAGTTGGGCAGCGGTTTTTTGTTTTGTCGTTGTTTGGGACTTATTTCCCTGTGTATTTTCCGATGAAAAAGATGGCTCCCGTCGACTTTTCGCTAATGGCATAAAGAAAGGTGCGGTCAGCATGGAAAACGGCATAGGGCAGTTCTGGCTCTTCTTCAACAGAAGTGGTGTTCATACCTGTTACCGTAACTGCAGCAGCCTCAGTGCCTTCTTCGTCCAATTTGATTTTGGCCACTTGTTTCATGAGTTCGATATAAGTGGGGGCGTTGCAGAAATCATCAAAATGGGCTTGGTTGGGGTCAAAAGCAGTCGGCATACCTAGTCTTGACATGATTTCTACTAGATTCAAGTCCGTGTTGGTCTCGAAACGTGGAAGTTTCACGTCGACGATGTGGGTGTACATCTGATGGAGGTTGTTGTTCCAGCTTTGTCCGTTCAACTGATTGAGGATGTCGTCAGTGGTCTTGCCTTCGTGAGGCAACATGACGGTCATGTAATAGGCACCGTTACCGTAGGGCAGGTTGAGTGATTGGTATGTGTCGTTGTCAGTATAAGAAAGTTCGCATTCCTGGTGCATCATCGGCACTTTTTCTCCCTTGTTGAAAGGCTCGTTTTGGGTCTCGCTCTTGTTGAATTTCATGCTCCATTCTCCTTTGAAATAGATGGCGTTGAGCAGATAACTCACCGCTTCGGGATCGAATTCGTTTTCCTCAAGGGCTTTCTTGATCATTTGTTCGGTGTGGTCGCTGGCCCATTGGTTGATGGCATCGAGCGTGCGCCCGTCTTTGAAGTCGCGCGATTCGGGCTTGGCATCGTAATAGGTGTTGGCATTCTCGACAAAAGATGGTTTCAGTACATAGCCTAGGCCGCTGTTGACAAAGATGGTGTTGGCAATCATCACTTTTGTCATTTTGTCGAGGGTAGGGGCTTGGAACAGCATCTTTTTGCAGAAGTCGTTGATGGCATCGGTGCCCGCGTCACCAAAACCAAGCACGGTATTGATTTCTTGTTGGGTTTGGCCAGTAGCTCCATTGTTGAGCATTCCCAAAGCGTAGGTGATGCTCAGTGGCGAAATGATTTGGCTCCCCTCGTTTTGCGCATTGCGGAAAAGGTTGAAGGCGAAGTCGTTGTTGTCGCTGACCAATTGTCTCTCGGTATTGGTCAATTGGATGTCAGCTCTTGGGTTGTCGTTAGGCTTGGGCTCTTTCTTGCAGCCCGTCATGGCCACCATAAAGGCGATGGCAATCAATGCAATCTTTTTCATTGGATTGAACTTTAGAGGATAATACGATAATGCTGTTTGCTGTATTAACAACAAAAATGGAATAATATTGCGTGAAGTGGATTTTTTTATTTTAAAAGCACTTCGGCGGCTTTCAAAGCTTCAGGCGTCACTTGGTCGTTGCTCAGCATCTTGGCGATTTCAGTGATGCGATCTTCGCGTTGTAAAACGCGAATATGAGATTGCGTGCGTTCGCCTTCGTTGTCCTTGTAAATGAAATAATGATGCTCGGCTTGGCTGGCTACTTGAGGCAGGTGGGTGATGGAAATGAGTTGGAGAGAGTGCCCCATCTGCCGCATGATGCTTCCGATTTTAGCCGCCACTTCGCCAGAAACACCCGTGTCAATCTCGTCGAAGATGAGGGTGGGGATGTAGTTGTAGTTCGAAACGGCGCTCTTGATAGAGAGCATCAGGCGGGAAAGTTCGCCGCCTGAGGCCACACGGCGGATGTCGTCGGGGGCAATGCCTTTGTTGGCGGAGAAAAGGAAACTAATCTCATCGCAGCCCTTACTGTCAAAGTTGACTTGGCTTTCCACTTTGACTTGGAACTGGGCAAAAGGCATGGCCAACTGCCGCACCAGTGCAGTGACTTTCTCACTGAAAGTCGTGGCAGCTTGGCAACGCTTGTCATGTAAGACTTTGGCAAGGCTTGAAAGTTGCTTTTCGCTTTCTTTCAGTTCTTTTTCAGCCTTGGAGATAGCCTCGTCGATGTTTTCGAAGGCATTTACTTTCTCTCTTAGACTGTCTCTCAAGGTGATGAGTTCGTCAAAGTCATTCGCGCGATGCTTTATCATCAGACGGCTGAGCAGGTCGTAGCGTTCCTGAAGGCTTTGCAGTTGCTCCTCGTCGAATTGGGTGTCGTCTTCCTTGCGGCGCAGGTCGTAGGCAATGTCTTTCAGCTCCACTTTTAGGTTTTCGACGCGCTCCACAATGCTCTCAGTGTCGGGAAGGAGTTGGCTCATACGATGCAAAGTGCTTACTAAAGCATTCATTTGCCCCAGTATGGCATTTTCCGAGTCGTCCATCAGTCCATTGGCAGTGACAAGCAATGTCTTGATTTCCTCAGCATTTTCCATCACGCCAAGTGTTTGCTCAATGTCGGTATATTCGCCTTCTTTGAGTTGGGCTTTGTCAAGCTCGTCCAACTGGAATTTGAGGTAGTCGTTCTCGGCGGTGTTTTTGGTCGCAATTTCCTTCAGCTCGTTCAGCTTGCTTTTGAGGGCTTTGTAGTGGCTGTATTCGGTTTGGTATTCGGCCAGCAAAGCACCATTTTGCGCGATTTCGTCCAACAGCTTCAGTTGGAAATCGGCATCAGTGAGTAGGAGAGAGTCGTGCTGCGAATGGATGTCAACCAACTGGCTTCCAATCTCTTTCATGGTCTGTAAGGCCACGGGTGTGTCGTTGATGAAAGCGCGGCTTTTCTTCTGCGGGTTGAGTTCGCGGCGGAAGATGCACTCGGTTTCAAAGTCAAGGTCGTTTTCCTCAAACAAAGACTTCAGGTTTTCGTCGTCCAGCGCAAATTGGGCTTCCACCACGCATTTCTTGTCCTTGTCGTAGAGCACTCCTGTGTCGGCACGGTCACCCAAGGCAAAACCTAGAGCTCCGAGCAATATGGATTTGCCCGCACCAGTTTCGCCAGTGATGACATTGAAACCACTCTCGAAACTGACACTCAGCTCGTCAATCAAGGCGTAGTTACTGATGTGCAGTTGCTTGAGCATAATGATGTAAAAACTTATAGCCTGCCGGTATTTTTCAACATATCCTCGTAACGAGAGGTCTGTGAAGGATCGATGGTTTTCATGATATTGGAAACTTCGGTCCTGATTTTCATGTCGCCTTGGGAGAAAATCTGTATGATTTCATCTCGCTTGCTTTCGATGAGCAGTTGAAGGAAATAGCACATCGAGTTGCGCTCGTAGACACTTTGTAATTGTACTATGGCATTTAGTATGGCTTCACGGGCCATATCAGGCTTTTCTGACATCATGTCCAAACCATAACGATGATAGTCGTATAAGAACTGGCGCAGCGGCTGGTAAGTGGGATTGTTGATATCACTGATAATTGCGTATCGGTTTTGCCTTCCCGTCGAGCTCCAGCCATTTTCCGATCCAGGGTCTTGCGGGGCTGTATGGGCGATGGTCTCCGCAATAGCGAAGAAAGGTTCGCCGCCATTGGGGGAGAAGGAGTCGAAATCAAGACCGAGGAAGAGGTAGACATAGAAGCCAATGGTGCTCGTGATGTTGGAAATGTAGGTGTTTGGATTGAAGTCTAGCGTCTGTCCATCAGTGTACTCGAAAAAGAACTTACGGTCGATGTAGTTGAACATCGGGGTATTATAACTCGATTTGTACACTGGACGACGCAGCGCCAAATTGATCTCAGCAGTGAAATAGTTGCCCTCACGGCTGATTACATCAATGAGCATTGAGCATTCAATCTTCTCTGACTGCCTGAAGTTGATCTCAGTGAATTTCGTGTTGTTGATGAATTCATAGAGGGAGGTTTGCAGGTTCTGGTAGATGGTCTTGTCACTACCTTGCACCTTGTTGGAACTGACGCGCACATCGCATTGAAGCTCTTGCGCTTGCATAGTGCTGAAATTCAGCAGGCAGCCGAAGGCTATGAGTAGTGTGGCAAAGACTCTTTTCATGGTATCTCCCTTTATGTTGTTTGTTCAATCAGAAAGCTTCCTGGTCCTCCTTGGCGGGGTTGCGGAAATAGATCTGGTCGTGGAGGAATTCATGGATGGCGATCAGCGTGGGTTTGGGCAAACGCTCGTAGAACTTGGCGATTTCAATCTGTTCCTTATTCTCAAACACTTCTTCCAAACTGTCGTTGGTGGCAGCAGCGAACGACTCAATCTTCTCGTTGAGCTCAGCCTTCATCTCAGAGGCAATTTGGTTGGCCCTGATGGAAAGGATGGCTACGGTCTCGTAAATGTTACCTGTGCCTTTGTAGAATTGGTCTTTCTGACGGGTGACCACCGTCGTTTCGGTTTTAATCTTCTTAAAATCCATAATTATTTGATGTTTTCTAATTTCTTTCTTGCTTTGGCGGCAATGCCGTTCACGTCTTGCAGATATTTGCTGCTGGGATAAAGGTAAGCCAGCGTGTTGCAGTGCTCAACGCATGATTCATAACGCTCGCGTTGCTTTTCTGAGACACTGTTTTCGGCATAATCATAATAGGTCTTAGCCATGTCGTAGAGTATCTCTTCGCGGTGCGAAGTGTTGGGGTATTTCTTCAGCATGTTCTCAAACGAAGTGATGGCTGCACTATAGTTTTCCATCCGGTAGAAAAGGCGGCAAATGTTGTAGTCCTTTTCTTCCAGTTTGTCGTTGAGTTCGGTCAGCAGTTGTTGGGCACGATTGAGGCTGTCGCTTTCGGGATAGCGGTCGATGAAACCCTTCAGCTGTTTGATGGCAGCGTGCGTATTGGTTTGATCCAATCCCGATTCGGGCGAGACCCGATAACTGCAATAGGCACTCATATAAGCGGCTTTTTCGGCATCCTTCGAGAAAGGATAGGTCTGCACGAAACGGTTGAAGTAGTAACCCGCGATTTCAAAGTCGTCTTGATAATAGTAGCACAAAGCGGTCTTGTAGGTAATTGACTCGCCTTTAGGCGTGTTGCGGAACGAGGCCTGCAAAAGGTCGAACAACTGAAGGGCGTGGTTGTAGTCCCCACGCTCGAAGTAATCCACTGCGACCTCATACTTCATCTCGTTGTCGGTGCTCTTCACCAAACGGTTGAAATCGTTGCACGAGGTGAAAGCTACAAGACCCAAAACTGCCAATATCAATAGTCTATTTCTCATCGGGCTGCAAAATTACTCATTTTTACTTTACTAACGAGTGGTTTCTGCTTTTATTTTTCAATGACTATCTTTTCAACGAAGCTGGCACTCTCGCAGTTGATGTGAAGGAAGTAGAGGCCAGGGGTCGGGTTCTCATCATCGATTTGGAGGCTGTTGTCGCTGAATTGTCCGGAAATGACAACTTGTCCGAGGCTATTGTAAAGCTCATATTTGACATTACCTTGGGCTTGGATGGTGAAGCTACCATGGCTCGGGTTGGGATAGATGCTTGGACGGAAGGTCATCTCGTCCACCGACCAATCTCTTATGGTGACAGTGACTTCACCCACTGCGGTGTTGCCATCGCTGTCAGTCACGATGACTTTGTAGACCGTTTCGGGGTCAACGGGGCTTGCTACGGGATTGGCAATGGTCGGATCGTCAAGGGTTTCAATAGGCTCCCAAGCGTATGTGTATTCGCCCGAACCGCCTGTAACAGTCACGGTGAGTTGGCTGCTTTCGCCTTCATTGATGACTTCTGGGTCGGCATTGATTTCGATATTGAGCGAGCTTTCGTTGATACAAGTCACCGTGGCAACCCAACCAGGATTGTTCACGGCTTGGTCAGAAGTGAAACGGAATGTAAGAGCGCCTTCTTCGTTGGTAGCGGTTACTTCACCAGGGCCTTCATTGCCATCGTATTGTCCGATGAGTGTGGCATTGGTGGTGCTGCCATCATAGACATAGAGGAAGTCATAGCCAGGCTCTGTACTGAACTCGACAAAGTTGACGCGAATCATGTTGCCTTCGA
Source organism: uncultured Bacteroidales bacterium (assembly GCA_900317055.1). Lineage (GTDB taxonomy): Bacteria > Bacteroidota > Bacteroidia > Bacteroidales > F082 > Limimorpha. The sequence continues at coordinate 138,099 of ONFF01000003.1, forward strand.
TGGCAGGTTTGAAAGTCAAAGTGTAGTTCCTGTTATTGTTGTAGTTGTTGTTGGGGCCGCCGTTGTCGTAGAACAGGGCATTGCAAGTTTCGATAGTGCCGTTCTGCATGTTGTATGATTCGCGCACTTGAATGTAGTCCTCGCGTATCAAGGTCTCGCTGTTGCCGTCAGCATCGGTGATGGTCAAGGTGACATCGAAGTCTCCGACTTCATTGTAAACAATGCCATTTGGGTTTTGTTGAGTAGAAGTGCTCGGCGTGCCGCCTTCGAAGGTCCAGTTCCAGGCGACGATGTCGCCAAACGAACCATCGGTAAAGTTGACACTACCACCCAGTGAGACTTGTCTGGTTGAAGCACTGAAGATGGGCATGAGACAGCTGCCGGGGACAAGTTGCACATCAAGGTTGACGGTCTCGTAGTCGTTCACGTTGACCTCAATCACTTTTGGGCAATAGCCATCCTTGCTGACGATGACCGTCCAATTGCCACCCTTGATAGGGCGGTGGAAGTCGCCAACGGGCATGTGGCTCTCAACAAAGGAGTATTGGTCGTCGTGTCCACTGATGGTGATGGTGGCTTCAAGCGGCTCACCTGTGATGGAATCGGTCACCACGCCATGGATGCCGTAAAGACATTGGTTCATGAAAAGGAAAAGCGAAGCTTTATTGATGTTCCAGAAGTTGGGCAATTGTGAGGGGTTGGGCAACTTGGTATTGGAACATTCGATGGTCATTTCGCGGCATTGGGCATAGCCGTTCATGTAATCTTGACGGCCGCCGCCAATCATATACCATTGTGCGCCGTTGGTGATGCCGTTATTGTATTCGGTCATGTAGTTCGGGTTGGTCTTGTGGCACTCATCCGCATATTCATGACTGATCAGTTGATACCAAGCATCATCAGAATGGAGGGTGTAGGTGTTGTCCCAAGGATAGTTCATCACCTCGGCACCGCCATGGTAGTTGGCAGCCATCACGAAAGGGATTTCAGCGGCAAAGTCCATGAACCATTGGGTTTCAGTCTGATAGTCGTAGCCGTCGGGATGCGGACTGCCATGTGGGTCGGCGTAATTGCGGTTCATGTCGACACCATTGGCGTTTTCACGGGTGGCGCCGTTCACATTGTTGTTTCCGGCATGATAGGTGCCGTCGGGGTTGGCGAGAGGGTTGATGTAAAGGTCGATATTGTCCATCACATTCTGCACCTCAGGATCGTCGGGGTTTTCCAATAGGTAGTCGATGAGGCGAAGCATGATGATCCAGCCTGTAGTCTCGTCGCCATGGATGGTGGAGGTATAGAGGAACTTGGGCTTGCCGTCAGTTGTGCCGTTGTTGAGGTGAGCAATCAATATTTTGCGGTTGCTCGGCAAGGTTCCCAAAGTGATGATTTCACATTGATCAGGATGGTTAGTTTGGAAATCAAACATCATGGCTTCGTATGCTTCGTAGTTCGGGTAGCTGTCCCAATCGTATTCGGCACGGTTGCTGCCATCCCACATGGCAACTTTTTCAAGCATTGAGGGAGGGGTTTGAAGCGTAACCTGATATCCGAGTTTTTGAAAGTTGGAAAAGTCTTTGTTGTTGGCGTAGGCCGTGACCACATTGCCATCAACATGGTCGACAGAAACAGCATGGGCGATGGTTTTAAGGTCATCGTTGCCGTTCAGATTAAAAGTAAAATAATACTCATTGCGTTGTTGCATGAGCAGGCGCAGCTCTTGCTGGCTCTTTTGGGCAAAAATGTCACCACAAACCACTGTGGCCAAAAGAATAATAAAATAGCGTAGTGTTTTCATTTATAGATAATTATTTGTCTTTCAATTGTTTCCATTCTTCAATGATATCCGCTTCCACCTTTTCGTTCACAGGAACTAAAGGCAACCTCAGCACATTTTGGCAAAGTCCCAGGTGGTTCATCAAGCACTTGATGCCTGCAGGGTTGCCATCGGCAAAGATAAGTTGGTTCATGCGGAGCATGGCATAGTGAAGGTGTAAGGCTTCTTCGGTGCGACCTTCTTTCATGGCACGCATCATGCGGCTGAAAGGCTTGGTGTAGGCATTTGCTGCCACCGAAATCACACCTTGAGCGCCCAAAGCCATCAGGGGCTGGGTGATGCCGTCATCGCCCGAAAGCACATCGAAGTCAGTGGGCTTGTCGCGCAGGATCTCCATGATTTGCTGCAAGTTGCCGGAAGCCTCCTTCACGGCGATGATGTTGGGATGCTTTGCCAATTCCACGCAGGTGGCGGCTTGTAGGTTCACGCCCACGCGGCCTGGCACATTGTAGACCACGACAGGCACAGGACTGGCATCGGCGATGGCTTCAAAGTGGGCTTTCATGCCGCGTTGGTTGGGCTTGTTGTAGTAGGGTACGACGCTCAAGATGCCTTGGATGCCGGTGAAGTCTTGTGCTTTGATGGCTTCGATGACGGCTTGTGTGTTGTTGCCACCCATGCCGAGCAAGATGGGCAAACGACCATTATTGGCCTTCAATATTGTGCTAATAACCAGTTTCTTTTCTTCAGCTGAAAGGGTAGGGGCTTCCGAGGTGGTGCCCAAAACGACCAAGAAGTCGGCACCATTGTCGATGACATGGTTGACGATTTTTGTCAAAGCCTCGAAATCGATGGATTGGTCGGCTTTAAATGGAGTGATGAGGGCGATGCCCGTACCTTTAAATGGATTGTATTTCATAGTTATATGCTGAGTTAAGGATCCTTGAGCCTGCGGTTGCTGAGCGCAGCCGAAGCATCGAAAGGCCCGAATTTATGGATTCTGTGCAGTTGGCCCCGACAGAGCCTTCAAGTAATTATGCAACACATGGATGTTCGAAACAGGGTCGGTGGCTCGAGGATTCTCGATGATCAAATCATAGATGGCTTGGTTCTTGCTTTCGTGGAAACAAATTCTGAAGTCTGTTTTGGGCAGGGTGCAGAGGTAGTCGCTGACATCTGCATTCTTGCCCGCCATATTGATGAGTATTGCGCTGAAAGGCAGCTTTTTGATGAATTCGTGCTTGTCAGGTTTCAGCACACTCATGAAACCGAAGTCTTTGGGAGTAATCTCGGTATAGAGGTCGCTTTGCAGGATAGTGTCTGACATCTGGTTGCAAAGAATGACAAATCCGCAACGGCTGGCACCAAATAGACTTTTCGCACTGCTCTCAATGTTCTTGACGATGCTTTTGTCGCCTTCGTCCAAGATAATCAAAATAGAGCTAAGTCGCTGAAGATTAGGCATTTTTACCATAGGTTTTTCAGCGAGGAACTGCTCCAAGGCTTTTTTTAAGGCCCTGTTTCTGAGGTAGGATGAAAAATTCATGCTGCAAATGTAGTGTTTTTCTATGAGATAACGCTTATTTTTGCAAAAAACGCTAATTTTGCACTAAAATTTTGTCAAGGCATTCATGAATGCTTGAAAAAAGATAAGGATATGATTGTCACTATTTTAGGAAGCGGAACCTCGCAAGGTGTCCCGGTCATCGGTTGCACATGTCCCGTGTGCCAGTCCAAAGACCCGCGCGATAAGCGTCTCCGTACTTCTATTTTGATTCAGACCGATGAAGTGACGGTGGCTGTGGATGCAGGTCCCGACTTCCGCCAGCAGATGTTGCGTGAGAATGTCACCAAGCTTGATGCAGTGCTTATCACGCACGAGCATAAGGACCATATTGGCGGCCTCGATGATCTCCGCCCTTACATCTTCAAGCAGCAAAAGCCCATGACACTTTATGTTGATGATACGGCTTTGCCGGAAATCAAACGCGAGTATTCTTACGCCTTCGATGAGCATCCGTATCCTGGTGCTCCGACCTACGACATCCATCGACTTGATGAGACGCCTTTCGACATCGGTGATTTGCATTTCATCCCCATCAAACTGAAACATTACACTTTGACTTGTTATGCCTTCCGTGTTGGCAACTTTGCCTATGTCACCGACCTGAGTGAGATTTCCGAAGAAGCGATTGAGAAACTACAAGGCATTGAATATCTGGTTATTGAGGCTTTGCAAAAGAATAAACACTATTCGCATCTCACTTTGGATGAGGCGATTGAGATTTCCCGAAGGGTGGGAGCGAAAAAGACCTGGTTCACGCATTGTAGCCACAGCATGGGCCTCGCCGCTGAAGTCAACCGTGAACTCCCCGACGGCATGATGCTTGCCTATGACGGACTGAAAATAAAGATATAGCTATCATCCATCAGCAGTCAGATATCAGCTTCGGTTTAACCAAGCTGTAAGCTGACGGCTGAATGCCAATCTAGAATCATTGAATTTTAAATTTTAAATTTTGAATTTTGAATTTTGAATCTTGAATCTTGAATCTTGAAATATGAAAGCAACCTATTCCCAAAGACTGATCAAACTCGCCGACCTCAACCATCACCAAACCTTTTTCGCAGGTCGTTGCTCCGAGTATTTTTTAGAGAGCTCCTATTTTGCTGTAGCGCAGTATGTTGACACGAAAGATACCGTCCTTCTTGTCCTCCACGGCATCGATTTCAAGTTCCCGATTTTTGCTGGCGACATCGTCACCTTCGAGAGCAAAGTCATCTCCGTGGGCCGCAGCACATTGACCGTTTACACGAAAATGTACCGCAGCCGCGAGCCCGAAAAAATTGCTGCCGACGGCTTCGCCACCTTCTCCTATTTGGATGAAAACCACCATTCCCGCCCGCATGGCATCACGCTGGAGCCTGAAACGGATGAAGAACGCTTCTTGCAGCAGCAAGCTTTGGAGGTGATGGAAGACTCGAAGCGTAGAGCTAGGGCAATGAATGAGAAAAAATATTAAAGTGCTAGATTATCAAATATCATTATATTTGCAGCAGAATCAAATCCAAAACAATAACACCATGAAAAAAGTAAGCATCTCCTTCATCATCTTGACAATCTTGTTGGTATTTTCAAGTTGCCAAAAGAAAAGCAGCGAAAAAGACATCCTTTCATTTAGGTTTGTTTCTCCTAATGTGGAGGCATCAATTGAGGACAAGAATATCGTTGCAATAATGCCTTCTGGTACTGATGTAACGAATTTGGTACCAGTCATTTCAGTTTCCGATAAAGCAACGGTTAATCCTGCTTCGGGTGAACCTAAGGACTTCACACAGCCCGTTTCCTATACGGTAACTGCCGAAGATGGTTCGCAAGCTGTTTATTCCGCCACTGTCATTGTTAAAGCTAAGAGCAGTGAGAAAAGAATCCTATCTTTAAGGTTTGCTTCTTTAGATCTTAATGCTACCATTGATGAAAGCACGAAAGAAATAAAAGCGACAGTGCCTATGGTCACCGATGTTTCAGCTTTGGTGCCCACCATTACAGTATCTTTGGGAGCAAGTATTGACCCAGCCTCGGGTGTGGCCACTGACTTCACCCAACCTGTAACCTACACGGTGACTGCTGAAGACGGCTCTCAAACCAGTTATACTGCTATTGTTACTAAGGAAATGCCAGTGAATCCTTTCCTTGGTGTTTGGGGCGTCGAACAACTTGATTACTACAATGTTGATTACGCTGGCAACCCGATTGCTGTTTCCTTGGAGACATTCAATTTCGATCCATACGACATTGACAATGGTATCCAATTGGTTTTCAGGGAAGACAAATCGGGTGATATGAGGGATAGTTCACTGGATTCTATTTGGGTAGATGATCATTACATCGTTTGTCCCGATACAGTAATTGTGACGAGATACACTTATTCTTTTGATTTTGAGACTTCCGTTTTGTATATGAATATGGAATATGGACGGACTTTTGCGCTTCAGATTGTGGAACAAAGTACAGATGCTTTTGTTTATGAAAACAGATATGCTCAAGATTATGTCGAAAAGGCTTATCTTAGAAGAATTTCATCTGTTCCTGACAAGTCAAAACCAACAAGCTATATAAATCAAGCACAATCTTATAAATATAAGGAAGGCTCTTTGTTGAGGAGATAGTGCATGCTTTTTAGAGCTTTCTTATTGCACTAATTCCTTCGGATAGCAAATGAAATGCTTCACCACAGGCTGCGACAAAACCGAAATGTTCAGTTGGTCGGAGGCCTCGCTGATGTCTTTTAGTGTGCCATCCTTGTACAAAATGTTAATGGCTGGCTTCTTGGGATGGTAGGCGTGGTTGGAAGAAACGCCCTGCAACAGCATGAAATCTGCCTCCTCCAACGACCAACCATACAGTCTGGCAATCTTGTTGCGAATCTCTTCGATATATTCCGGTTCGAACTCGCCTTCACGCATCTCGATTTTGAACAAATGTCTGTCCGTCAGTCGCCTGCAAAGTTCAGAAAGGACGCGGTCACCATCGTCGCACCATGCTTTTACTGCCGTCATTACATCGTAGTCATCTAGTTGGCAGAACTTGTCCAGCACGAAATCGGGGTCGTCGCTTTCGAAAGGATTTTGGCTTTTTAGGAAGAACGACAGGGCAGGGGTGGCGAACAAGTCGCGATCCTGGCTGAGCATCTTGGCGCGTTTCAGGATGTTGCGCAGCATATACTCGGCACTCAACACGGCCTTGTGCATATACACTTGCCAATACATGATGCGGCGCGCCACGATGAAACTTTCCACGGAATAGATGCCCTTGGCTTCAATGGCCAAGTCGTTGTCGACCACTTCCATCATCTCCAACAGCCGCTCTGCGTTCACACTGCCCTCGGCCACACCGGTGAAGAAACTGTCACGCTTCAGATAGTCGATGCGGTCGACATCCAACTGACTGGAAATAAGTTTGGTAAGAAAACCTTTGTAATACTTTTCAGTAAAGATCTCGATGGCCATGTCCAAACGATTTTCATGGATGGTATTGAATTGCTGCATCACCTTCAACGAGAGCTCCTCGTGCGAGATGCCGTGAACAATGCTGTTCTCCAATGTGTGAGAAAACGGTCCGTGACCACTGTCGTGGAGTAGAATGGCAATGGAAGCGGCTTCTAGTTCCTCATCCGTAATCTCATAACCCTTGCCGCGCAACAGTTGTATGGCGCGTCGCATCAGATGCATGGCGCCAAGGCTGTGGGCAAAACGGGTGTGGTTGGCTCCAGGATACACCAGATTGGTCATACTGACCTGCTTGATACGCCTAAGTCGTTGGAAATAAGGATGCTCGATGATATCGAAATGCAGTTCATCGGGGATGCTGACGAAGCCGTAAATGGGGTCGTTGAAGATTTTCTTTTTGTTGGATACGCTTGCCATGTGCCGCTAATTTTGCCGCAAAGTTAGTGCATTTTTTTCAAGTCTTTAAAACAAAACCCTTATTTTCGCGTTTCATATCCATAAACACTTAAACTATGGACAAAACGACAATCCTCTGGGCAGACGATGAGATTGATCTCCTGAAGCCCCATATCATGTTTTTGGAACAGAAAGGCTATGAAGTAGTTACGGCCAACAACGGCTCCGATGCCATCGACCTCGTGCGCCAACGCCATTTCGACATTGTTTTTTTGGATGAACAGATGCCTGGTATCTCGGGCATTGAGGCGCTTGAAGTCATCAAGCGAGAGTATCCTAACCTGCCCGTGGTGATGATTACCAAGAGTGAGGAGGAACGCATCATGGAGGACGCCATCGGCTCCAACATAGCGGATTATCTGATTAAACCCGTGAACCCGAACCAAATCTTGCTTTCGCTGAAACGCAACCTCGAGAACAAGAAACTCCGTGATGAGAAGTCGACGATGAGCTACCAGCAGGAATTTCGCCAAATCAGCATGGATTTGAATAACAATCTCGACTTCGATGAATGGGTTGCCTTGTATAAGAAGCTGGTTCGCTGGGAGTTGGAACTGCAAAAGTCGACCGATGAAGGCATCAAAGGCATCCTCGCCGACCAAAAGCAGGAAGCCAACACGCAATTTACGCGCTACATCGAGCGGAATTATGTGGACTGGATCCAAGGAAAATCCGAAAAGCCTGTCATGTCGCATACCGTAGTGCGCGACAAAGTGATTCCACGCCTCGATGACAGCGACAAGCCGCTCTTCCTCATTGTCATTGATAATCTGCGCTACGACCAATGGAAGGCCATCCAACCGCTGATTGAGACCTATTTCCGCGTGGAGGCCGACGACATCTATTACAGCATCTTGCCTACAACTACACAATATGCACGCAATGCCCTTTTTGCCGGACTGATGCCTCTTGAAATCCGTCGCCGCTACCCGAAATGGTGGGTCGATGAAGAGGATGAGGGCACCAAGAATCAGTATGAAGGCGAACTGCTTGGTGAGCAGCTGAAGCGTTTTGGAAAGAACATCAAGTACTCTTATAATAAGGTGTTGAACCTGCAAGCGGGTAAGAAACTCTACGACCAAATGGCCAACTTGATGCCTAATAAGCTGAATGTCATTGTTTACAACTTTGTTGACATGCTCTCGCATGCCCGCACCGAGATGGAAATCATTCGTGAACTGGCCGACGATGAGGAAGCCTACCGCTCGCTGATGTACTCGTGGTTTGAACATTCCAGCCTCTTCGATATGATGCGCTTCATCGCGGAGAAGGGTTGCGACATGATCATCACCACCGACCACGGTTCCACCTATGTCGAAAAGCCGGTCCGTATCCTTGGCGACCGAGAAGTGAACACCAACCTGCGCTACAAGTACGGCAAGAACCTGAAATACAACCCCAAGGAAGTCTTCGAAGTGAAAGACCCCGAGAAGATATTCTTGCCGAAGGTCAACCTAAGCACGACCTATGTCTTTGCTGGTGAAAGCGACTTCTTCGCCTACCCGAACAATTACAACTATTATGTGAGCTATTACCGCAACACTTTCCAGCACGGTGGCATTTCCATGAACGAAATGCTGATTCCGGTGACGCATCTTACGGCTAAGCATTGATTATGATTACAAATTATTAAACTAATTGAAAATGAATGAGTTTTATGTCCTTTGGGAAAAAGGAATACGAGGAGAAGTGATAGCTTTTCCAGATAATATCACTCTTGCTGAGTTTAATGTATCCCAATTTCTAAGGAACCAATTGCCAGACAAAGAGATTACATTTTCTGCTAGTTTGGGAAAGAAGTTCTTTGATTTTGTTCTAGTGTCTCCTGGATTAAACTTGATTTCAGAAAAAGTTTATAAGCTGTTGATGGATAATAACATAACAGGGTGGAAAGGAATTCCTACAGTTATTCATAAACACGAGGATTTGAAGTATTATATATTGACCGTTACGGGTAGGTGCGGCCCATTGGATAGGTCGAAGACTCAGATTGTTGATAGCACAAAACTTATTCATGGTCAGACGGTTAAGGCCAATCAAGGTCTGTTTTTCCCTGAAGACAGTTGGGATGGGAGTGACATGTTTGTATCTGAGTATGTGAATTTCACTTTTGTGACGGAAAAAGTAAAAACCATATTGGAAAAAAACAAGGTTACGAATGTAGAAATAATAAATACGAAGGAATACCAATGGCTTAAAGTGTGAGGAAAAAATGCGTGAAAAAGAGTTTCATATTAACAGCGTGGAGCAACTTTCGGAAGTGTCTGAATATTTGCTCTCCATGCGCGACGAAGCCGACATTATTGCATTCTACGGCTCGATGGGCGCAGGAAAGACCACACTAATCAAGAATTTATGTCACAAAATGGGGGTGACTGATGAGGTGAACAGCCCGACTTTCGCCATCGTCAATGAATACATTACGGAAGAAGGTGAATCGGTCTATCATTTTGATTTTTATCGCATTAAGAAATTGGAAGAAGCTTACGACATCGGTTTTGAGAACTATTTCGACAGCGGTAACCTCTGCCTCATCGAGTGGCCAGAGATGATTGAACCGCTTTTGCCCGAGAAATATATCCGTGTTGAGATTCAGCATGGCAAGACCAACGACGAAAGAATAATCCATTGCCAAGTGATAGAATGATAGTTTAGCCATGATGATGCAGAAACGACTAAACCGTCCCTTAACCGTCATTCCGGACTTGATCCGGAATCCCCTATGCACGAAGGACACCTTTCAGCAAAGGGGATGGCGGATCCTTGTCCGCTATGACGGTGTAATGGTTTAATGTAGTGAATATGCTTGATAAACAGATACAAACGGTTTCCAAAGCCTCTATGGTCTTCATCCTTACTGATGAAAACATAGCCCCGTTTTGGTTGCCCGAAGTGGCTCATTGGCTGCATTGTGATTCGGCAATTGAGATTGTTATCAAGGCGGGTGAGCAGCACAAAAACCTGCAAACTGTTCAACGCATTTGGAAAACTTTGATGAAGCATCATGCCGACCGTAACGCTCTGCTTATCAACCTCGGTGGCGGAAACATTACTGACTTGGGTGGATTTGCAGCCTCAACTTACAAGCGCGGCATCAAGTTCATCAATGTGCCGACTACATTGCTCGCGATGGTTGATGCAGCGATAGGAGGGAAGACGGGCATCGACTTCGGGGGAGCCAAAAATCAAATCGGCACTTTCGCTGAGGCGGAAGATGTGATGGTCAATCCTGTTTTCTTGGAAACTCTGCCCTCAAGGGAAATCCGTTCAGGTTTGGTCGAAATGCTGAAATACGGCTTTATTGCTGATGCCAACTTATTGAATGTCAATTTAGAGAACTATCAGCTGTATATTGATCGATGTGGTGAAATCAAACGGGACATTGTGGCAAAAGACTCGACAGAAAATGGCTTGCGCAAGATATTGAACTTTGGCCACACTTTTGGTCATGCTATCGAAAGCCATTGTCTGACAACGGATTATTCCTTGCTTCATGGTGAAGCGGTGGCGTTGGGTATGGCAGGAGCATTATGGCTGTCTGTGAAACAATGTGGACTTAGTGAACAAGTTCTGAAGGACTACGAGGAAAAGTTGCCTATGTTGCTTTCAGAAGCGAAAATTTCGCTTTCAGAAACCGATGTTGAGCCGATTTTGGGTTATCTTGTCCACGACAAGAAAAATAAAGGGGAAAAACCGCAGTTTGTGTTGCTCGAAACTGTCGGGAAGCCTATGTGGGATGTTTCGGTAGACTACGACACCATCAAAAGGTCACTTGAATACATCATAACAAATGTGTATGGGAAACGCTGACCAGACCTCCTTGTCCTCATTGCGGGCGCAGACCCGCAAATCGCGATTCGACGATGCGAAGCGAGTCAATCTCCCGAACAAAGGAGACGCCTCTTCGTGTTCGGGAGATGGCGTTCCGCTTTCGCGGAATGACGGTTCCTCCGCCATGAGGACCAGGAGCGGAAGGGTAGTGCGTTTTGGGGAGGTTGTCTTACCCGCCAGCAAAAGCGAAAGCAACCGCGCCTTGATGATTGCGGCGTATGGAGGATTTGATCCAGATTTCCAGAACCTGTCCGATTCTCACGACACAAAGGTGTTGATGAATGCATTGGATAGTTTGCCTTTTCTAGATTCCCGCCGACGCACAATTCCACATTGGAATGACATAAAAGTTATGCCTCAAATAGTCGATATCGTTGACTGTGGTACGGCGGCGCGTTTCCTGACCACCTATTTTGCTTGTCACAAAGGCGATTGGCTATTAACGGGCACAGAGCGAATGAAGCAGCGCCCCATGATTCCTATAGTGGATGCATTGAGAGGTTTAGGGGCAGATATCCAGTATGTTGACAAAGAGGGCTGTCTGCCATTGCGAATTGTTGGGAAGCCGATTTCAGGCGGTAAAGTCACCGTCGACATGAGTCAAAGCAGTCAGTTCGCCTCATCCTTGCTTTTGGCTGCACCGATGTGGCCACAAGGTCTTGAAATGGAACTGATTGGTGAACTTAGTTCTTTGCCCTATCTCGAAATGACCTTGACCATGATGCAGCATTTCGGCGCAAAGATCGAGCAAAGTGATAGGATGATAAAAGTTCTTCCAAAGCATTATCATTCAATGGATTTTGAGATTGAGGCAGACTGGAGTGCAGCTTCCTATTGGTATGAAATGGCAGCATTGAGCGAGGAATGTGAGATCAGGTTGCATGGATTGGTCGGCCCTTCGACAAGCTCAGGGACCTCTAGCCTACAAGGTGATGTGGTCATCGTGGATTGGATGAGGCAATTGGGGGTTGGAACTTTTGTTGAAGATAAGGTTGTTGTCTTGCGAAAAATACCTTTTGAAAAACGCCCGCTCTGTTTTGATTTCTCAGCCCATCCTGACCTCTATCCGACCATGGCGGCCACTTGTGCAGGATTGGGCCTTGAAGCTAGGTTTCTAGGTCTTGATAATCTGCATCTTAAAGAATCAGATAGGGTGGAGGCAATGCAAACTGAATTGGCGAAATTGAGTCAATATCCCGTGCATTTTTGCGCTCACAATGATCATCGGATCGTGATGGCTTTGGCACCGCTTTCGATGCTCGTTGGCCCTGTCCATTTCGACCATCCCGAAGTGGTGGAAAAATCGTATCCTAAGTTTTGGGAAGATGCCTCTTTTTGCCAGTTAATGAGGTAAAAACACCAATTTTTAAGAATTATTGGCCTTAGTATTAAGAAAATCCGTACTTTTGCGCGATTTTTGCATACTATGTCATGAAAGTTGAACTGTTTGTCCCCTGCATCATCGACCAGTTTTTCCCCACCGTGGCGGCCCATACCATGAAACTGTTGGAGCGTACGGGCGTTGAGGTGGAGTACAATCCTGAGCAGACCTGCTGCGGGCGCTTTGCCTATAATGCTGGCTTTACTGAGGAAGCGAAGGAATTGGGTGACAAGTTTCTCAACGATTTTTCTTACGATGGTCCGGTAGTGGCACCTTCGGCGGCGTGTGTGCATTATATCAAAAAACGCTATCCTGAGTTGTTTTTCAATACCGCCAATCACTTGAATTTCAAGCGCATGGTGGCTAATGTCTACGAATTGACTGATTTTTTGGTCAACAAGGTGTATTTCGACGATTTCGGTGCGGAATTCCCCTATAAGGTGACTTTCCATGACAGCTGTAGCGCCTTGAGAGGATTGGGACTCGGCAAGGAAGCACGTCAGTTGCTATCGAAGGTGAGAGGCCTTGAACTGGTTGAGATGAAGCAGACCGATATGTGCTGTGGTGCTGATTTCTCACTGGAGGTCAACAATGAGACATTGGCCATGGGCATGGCGAGCCATAAGGTGAAAAATGCGATGAACACGGGTGCCGAGTATATCGTCTCAACTGATATGACCTGCCTGATGCACCAGAAAGCGTATATTGAGAAGGAAGGCTTGCCCATCAAGGTGATTCATATCGCAGATGTGTTGGCCTCAGGGTGGGAATAAAAACAAAGGCTCTTTAGCCCTGAGTTCGTTGAAGGGTCGAAGTGCCGATTTAATTATGAAGAGTTAAACAATGAACGACTACTACATACACGAAAGCAGTTATGTCGATGACAATGTGAGTATCGGCAAAGGAACCAAAATCTGGCATTTTTGTCATATCCAGTCGGGTGCCGTCATCGGCGAAGGCTGTTCTTTTGGCCAAAATGTGAATGTGGGCAACAATGTGAAGATTGGCAATGGTGTTCGCGTGCAAAACAATGTTTCCATCTACGAAGGCGTTGAAATCGAGGATCATGTATTCTGCGGACCAAGCTGTGTGTTCACCAATGTAACTACGCCGCGTGCACATTTTCCTGTCCATGGGGTCTATGCCAAAACCAAGATTTGCGAAGGTGCATCGTTAGGTGCCAACTGTACGGTGGTTTGTGGCCACACCGTGGGCAAAAGCGCTCTCGTTGCTGCGGGCGCTGTGGTGACCAAGGATGTGAAACCATACGCCCTGATGGCCGGTGTGCCCGCCCGTCAGATTGGTTGGGTCTGTGAATGTGGTAAACGTCTCGACTCATCCCTGCAATGTGAATGTGGTCGGAAATACAAATTAAATAACGAACAATTGGAATCATTGTAGTGACATGCGCCCGTGCGTCTCTACATCCGCAATATCAATTTAAATATGCAATTCAGAGATTTAAAAACCCAATATAATGTCCTCAAGGACGAAATGGATAAGGCCATCCTTGATGTGGTTGCCTCCAGCGCCTTCGTCATGGGCCCGAAAATCAAGGAGATGGAAACAGCTTTCGCCGAGTATGTTGGTGTAAAACACTGCATCGCTTGTAACAGCGGCACCGATGCCTTGCTCCTTGCATTGAAGGTGTGGGATGTGAAGCCAGGAGATGCGGTGTTTGTGCCTAGTTTCACTTTCTTTGCATCAGCGGAAGTGATAGCCATGCAAGGTGCAACACCTGTTTTCGTTGATGTTGACAAAGACACTTTCAACATGGATGTAGCTGACCTTGAGTGCAAGATTGAACAGACCAAAAAGGCTGGCAAACTTACACCTCGCGTTGTCATCGCTGTTGATTTGTTCGGTCTGCCTGCCGACTTCAAGGTTATTCGCAAAGTGGCTGATAAGCATGGGCTTTACATCCTTGAAGATGGTGCGCAAGGCTTTGGAGGTCGTATCGGTGACCGTAAGGCTTGCACTTTTGGCGATATCTCCACCACATCGTTCTTCCCTGCCAAGCCAGTGGGCTGCTATGGTGATGGTGGCGCGGTGTTTACCGACAACGACGAATGGGCAGAATTGATAGAGTCTTACCACATTCACGGCAAGGGTAGTGACCGTTACGATAATGTTCGCATCGGTATGAACTCACGCTTGGACAGTATCCAGGCGGCTATCCTTTTGGTGAAGCTCAAAGCTTTCAAGGAATATGAGTTGGTTGATGTCAACAAGGTTGCAGCTCGCTATACGGAGAAGTTGAAGGATGTGGTGAAGACCCCGATTGTGCCTGAAGGCTTCTATTCCAGCTGGGCTCAATATACATTACAGCTTGAGGACAAGGAGGCTAGGGCTGGATTGCAAGCTGCATTGAAGGCACTCGATATACCAACTGCTATCTATTATCCTATCCCTATGCACCGTCAGACAGCGTTCAACTATCTGAACCTTGACGACAACCGTTGTCCTATATCTGACCAGTTGGCCGATACGGTCATCTCGCTGCCGATACATCCTTATCTCTCCGAAACGGATCAAGATAGGATTTGTGATGCTGTTTGTGGCTTTTTGAAGAAGTAAAAACGCTGACAGGCATGGGTATTAGGTCATTTATCAGCAATATGATTGCTCGCGACAATTACGACGAGGTAATGGAATACCTTGCCGTGACCGAGACCCAGCATGCCCCGATGTTTGAGTTTGACCATGCTCCCGAACAGCTTCGTGAGCTGATAGAGGTGGCCCAAACGCCACGAGGTCCCGAGCGTTCGCAATGGCTCAACGATTTTGCTGATAAGACTTGGGCGTTGCCTGATGGCGAAGCTGAAGTGCTCCTTGCCAAAGAGCATCTGAATGCCGTTCGCCATCTGAACGGTTATTTGCGTAGTGCCAACTCCAAACTGAAGCAAGATGGTTATTTTGTTTGCGCTTTTGATACATCACAGAAACGGCGCGCCCAGATTTTCAGCAGGTACCCCAAAATAATTGCCTATTTTGTCTATTTCTTTGATTTCCTGTGGCATAGGGTGTGCCCAAAAGTTGGATTAACCCGCCGATTCTATTATTTCTGCACGAGAAAAGTGAGAAAGGTTTTCCCAAGGCCTGAGGTATTGGGGAGGTTGTATTATTGCGGTTTTGAGGTGGTCGGTGAGCAATATATCCACGACCGATATTGTGTAATCACCCAAAAAAAGCGTCTTCCCAGCAAGGATCAGCATACTTATGGTGCTTTGATTCGGTTGAGAAGATTTGGGAAAGACGGCAAGCTTTTTAATGTCTTCAAGTTCAGGACGATGTATGCCTATTCGGAATATTTGCAAACCTATATCTATGAGAACAACGACCTGGATGTAGGTGGCAAATTCTATGACGACTATCGAGTGACCGAATGGGGACGGTTCCTAAGAAAGACTTGGCTCGATGAATTGCCGATGGTCATTAATTTGATAAAAGGGCAGATGAAAATAGTGGGAGTGAGGCCGCTTAGCCAACAGTATTTCAATTTGTATAATAAAGAGTTACAAGAGCTTAGAATCAAGACTAAGCCAGGGCTTCTTCCTCCATTTTATGTCGATATGCCCGAAACGCTTGATGAAATTCAGGAGAGCGAGATGCACTATCTAAAGGAATATTTGGAACATCCTTTTCGCACCGACTGGAAATACTTTTGGAAGATTATTGCCAACATTATCTTTAAAGGGAAACGGTCGAAGTAAAAAAATGTAAAAGTTTTTTGCTTTTTTTATTGAAAAAAAATCTATACTTTTGCAAGCTGTAATATTGGACAGGTTAGCTTGGTATTACAAACAAAAATGCCACCATCTTATGAGTGAGACAAGTGGCTTAAACATAAATAGTTATGCCTTCTTGATGTGAGTCAAGTGGCGAAGCTTTACCTTTTTTTGAAATGAGTCAGACAACAGAAAACGAAAACTGGACCACCATTATCAAGCCTCGAAACAGGCTTTTTGAGGTGAATTTGAAAGAAATTTGGGACTACCGTGACCTAATGACCCTTTTTGTGAAGCGCACAATCACGGTGCAATACAAGCAAACCATACTTGGCCCATTGTGGTGGGTTATCCAACCCGCCTTGACGGTCATCATGTACATGGTAGTGTTCGGAGGCATTGCGGGTATACCAACCGACGACATTCCACAACCCTTGTTTTATTTAGGCGGTATTGCCATGTGGCAGTATTTTTCCGATTGCCTCACTAGAACCTCCAACACTTTTGTGTCTAATGCGGGTATTTTTGGAAAGGTTTATTTTCCAAGGCTGATTATGCCACTTTCGGGAGTAATTAGTAATTTGGTACGCTTTGGTATTCAACTAGGACTCTTTGTCTTGGTCTATATTTATTATGTAATCATAGGGCAGGCTCCTACACCCAATTGGTATCTGTTATTGTTTCCCTTGTTGTTGATGATGATGGCAGGACTAGCCTTAGGTTTCGGCATCATTATCTCTTCCATGACTACCAAGTATCGCGACTTGCAGATTCTGTTTTCCTTCTTCGTCTCATTGTGGATGTATGCCACGCCAATTGTTTATCCATTGAGTCAAGTGGCTGGAAAGGAAAAATTCGGGCTCAATATTGCTAACATCATGTGTCTCAATCCTGTGACACCTGTTATTGAGGCCTTTAAACATGGCGCATTAGGTGCAGGTGAGTTTGTCGGCTGGGGCTGGTTGGCCTATAGTTTTGTTTTCATGTTGGTTGTGCTCTTTGTTGGCATTTTAATATTCAACAAGGTCCAGAAGAGCTTTATGGATACAGTCTAAAACGATGTTGAAAAGTATCGTAGGGCAATAATTGGTGGTTTTTGCGTTATGATGAAAAAGCAGCACTGTCTTTATGATGCAAAAATTGCCGATGGTTTTCCAGTGACTGTTAAATATATATTTTGTTTTGTTTTGTTTATGAAAGTGCTTGTTTCAGGTGCTGCTGGTTTTATTGGCTCATGGGTCTCAAAAGCCTTGGCCGAGCGGGGCGATGAAGTGTATTGTGTCGACAACATCAACGACTATTATGATGTGCGTCTTAAATATAGCCGACTACATTGTTTGGGAATCGATTTGATGGAGGGGGAGGAAGAGATTCCTAACGATGAGATTCGTCAAAGTTCAAGTTTTTCCAAATTGCGATTTCTCCGTATGTCAATAGAAGAAAAGCCTCTGCTAGACTACCTGTTTGCAACAGAACATTTCGACATAGTGGTTAATCTGGCGGCACAGGTAGGCGTGCGTTATAGTATCACCCATCCCTACACATATATGCAGAGCAATTTGGTTGGATTCCTGAATATCTTGGAAGCCTGTCGATTCCATAATGTGAAGAAATTGGTGTTTGCCTCGTCATCTTCTGTGTATGGGCTAAATGCGAAGAAACCCTATAGCGAGGATGATATGGTTGGCACACCAGTGTCGCTCTACGCTGTCAGCAAGAGAAGCAACGAACTAATGGCGCATAGTTATAGCAAACTCTACGGACTGCAAACAATTGGGCTTCGTTATTTTACGGTCTATGGCCCATGGGGCCGTCCTGATATGGCGCCTATGCTATTTGCTACTGCTTTGCGTGACGGAAAGCCCATCAAGGTATTCAACGATGGGAATATGTTGCGCGACTTTACCTATGTTGATGATATCGTCGAGGGTACAATCAGAGCTATTGATTATGATTTAAAGCCAGAATATTGCCCTAACGGGATTGCCTGTCGTATTTATAATATTGGTTGCGGTCACCCCGTGCGACTGTTGGATTTCATTGCCGAGTTGGAAATGACATATGGAAAACAGGCGCAAAAGGAGTTTCTCCCCATGCAGCTTGGCGATGTGTGCCAGACCTATGCCGACACTACAAGGCTTGAGAAGGAAATGGGTTATCGTCCGCATTGGGCGCTTCATGACGGCATCGCAGAGTTCGTGAAGTGGTTTGATAGCGAGGATAATCCGCTGAAAGCTTCATGAAGTCATTCTTTTATAAAGAATTTCTTTTCAGTTTTGCTTCTTTATAGAAATGAGCGATTTAGTAAGTGTTATTATTAATGTCTATAACTGCAAAACATATCTTCCAAAGACCCTTGATAGTGTACGCGAGCAAAGTTATCGGAATTTGGAAGTGATTTTGGTGGATGATTGTTCTACAGATGGTTCAGGTGAGTTTTGCGATGAGTATTGCAGACAAGATGAGCGGTTCCGTGTCATCCATCATGAGAAAAACACTGGGGTGAGTGGGCCAAGGAATACTGGACTGAGGAATGCCAAAGGCGACTACATCTATTTCATGGATGGCGACGATTATATTCATGTGGATGCCTTAGAGGCACTGATGGAAGCCATAAAGAAAACAGGTCTTGAACTGGCCGTTTTCGACTTTGTCAGGACTGATTCGTTGCATGAGGATATACATTCCCTCCGAGATAGAAAACCGGTAGAAATAGTTTCGACGGAAAAAATGATATTTGAGATGCTGTCATCGGTGATGTTGAAATGGTGTGTGGTGTGGAACAAGTTATATAAACGGACACTTATTGACGGGCTTTTTTTTAAGGATGCCTATAGCATTCAGGACCAGGATTTCAATATTAGAGTGTATCAGAAGGTTGAAAAGGCGGCTTATGTACCAGAGGCATTGTATTGGTATGTTGCAAATCCCCATTCGCTCCAGCGTGATTCATCATATAATGCCAAGCGGTATTATTTTAATACTAAATTTCGTTTCGAAATGCTTGAGCACGTTTTGCCGGGGAAAAATGAGAAAAAATACCGTTCTTGGATTATTTATTATGGTTTTTTTCAGATGCTGCAACGTCGTGAAGTTGAAAAAGGTACAGCATACGAGTCTGATTTCATGAAAATGAGCAAGGATATCATCAGGAAGACAGGGAGGGAATTTCTTTTCTTGAGACGCTTCCCTTTGAGAAAGAAGATGAGGTTTGTCTTTTCGTGGTATTTACCATGGATGTATGAGGCGTAAACTGGTTTGATAAATGATGGATGCAAAACCCATTGTTTGTTTTTTTGGGGCTATCATAATAGATGATTACAGTTTTGTATATAAGTAATGCTGGAGGGCCAACGAATGGAGCTGGCCAATCTTTGATAGATTTGATAGAATCAGTCAAGGAGGAAGTTAAGCCTATAGTTTTTGTAAGCGGTATGGGAGATGTATATGATTATTTTATTGGCCATGGAATAGAATGCTATGTTTGCCCTTCATCGACAGTGTTTGGTCGGCCGCGTGGTTGGTGCCATTATCTTTCTCATCCTTGGCATTTAAGGATGTTTAGGGATTATCGACTGACTCGAAGGATGATAAAAAAAGTGAAGAAAGGGCTATCGGTCAGTCATATTGATCTAATTCACACCAATACTTCAACGATTTGTTCGGGATATTATCTTTCTAGGTCATTAAAAATCAAACATATATGGCATGTTAGGGAGTATCTGGATGTGGGCGTGCATATACAGGGTGAATTAAGCTATCGGTTGCCTCATCTCAAGCAAATGATGAATGATGCCGATGCTAGGGTTCTAGTTTCAAATCCCTGCTGCCAACATTGGGGTTTGAAGAAAGAGAATACTTGGATGTTTTGGGACGCAGTTCGTAGTGTCAATGATTGCTGCTATGAGAAAGTAAGGCAACCGTATATTTTGTTTTGTTCTCAATGGGTGACTGAGGGGAAGGGGATAAGCAAGACCATCACTGCCTATGGCATGAGCAATTTGTTTAATTCATCAAATAGAATTCGATTGAAAATAGTTGGAATTTGTGATAAAGAATACGAAAAAGAATTGAGTGCTATTGCTGATGGTTATGGCTGTGCTGAATATGTTGATTTCATTCCTGCTCAGAAAGACGTAAAGCCGTTTTTTTCCCAAGCCATGGCATTTATCAATTCATCTGTCAACGAAGGTATGGGGCGTACAACTGCCGAAGCTATGTTCTATGGCTGTCCAGTCATTGCATATGCTTCGGGCGGCACCTTGGATTTGGTAAAAGATGGAGAGACTGGCTATTTGTTCAATACGGTAGAGGAGTGTGCCGAACTGATGCGCAAAGTGTGTACAACCGATCAGAAAGATATAATCTTGAGAGCTCAGGAGTTTGCAAAGCAGAATCTGTCTATCGAGAATTATGGCTCTAAGGTCATGGAGGTGTACAATTCGGTTTTGGAGACGAAGTAAAAATGTACATGTGTTGGATATATAAACCATCAAATCAGTTTTAATGAATCTAGAGCAAGAAGTTATTTGCGGCTTCGAAGTTTCAGCCAAGATGAAACGAGTATGGGCCATGGAGTTGGATATGGTCAAGAGTTTTGTCTCTGTTTGTGAGAGGCATAACTTGACCTATTCCATTATGGGAGGAACCTTGTTGGGAGCAGTGCGTCATAAAGGTTTTATCCCTTGGGATAATGATGTTGATGTGGCCATGCCAAGAAAAGATTTCAACAAGCTTTTGGAGATAGGTCCAAAAGCTTTCGAAAAGCCATTGTTTTTTCAGACGCCTGTCACGGAGCAAGGACGATTTTTCTGCACTTATGTCAAAATAAGGGATGAAAGGGGAACTGCGGCTTCGGAGGCTGAATATAATAAGGGCATCAATTGCGGGATGTTCATTGACGTGTTTTGCCTGGATGAGATTCCAGATGGCAAATGGCGACGAAATTTGTATGTCCGAAAGTTGAATGAGATTGCAAAAATGCAGCGTTTTTGTTTCGACAAGCCTGTGGGAGGCGGATTGTCTTCCAATGCTAAACATGCCTTGCAACATCTGGTCTATCGTTTGGTTTACCATAGTCCTGATGCAACTCAACTTTTCCGCGTCTATCACAGGAATGCGGGTAAGTTTGCTGGGAAAGACTGTAAGGAAGTCGCGCATCTCGATTTCGGTTACCATAATAAGTTCGTTTGGAACCGCAGTGATTGGGCTAATGCGGTTCAATTGGATTTTGAAGGAATGAAACTCAATGCTCCTGCAGGTTATGAGGCGATACTTAAACATCAATACGGCGATTACATGCGGTTCCCCGATGACAAGTCGACGCATGACTATTTTGAGTTTGATCCGGATGTCCCTTATACCAAGTTCTTCAAGAAATAATTATGGAAAATCAAATGGAACCTTTGAAAGTTGTTCTCACCCCCGTCAGAAACGAAGCATGGGTGCTGCGTGCCTTCTTGGAGGCGACATCGTTGTGGGCGGATTATATCATCATTGCCGACCAGATGTCAACAGACGGTAGTCGCGAGATTGCCAAGGAGTATCCTAAGGTGATTTTGATAGACAACAACAGGAAAGAAATGCACATGGCCGCCACGAGAAGGCTATTGTTTGAGGAGGCTAAAAAGATTGAGGGAGAAAAATTGCTTTTTGCTTTGGATGCAGATGAGTTTCTTTCGGGCGATTTTGTCAATACTGAAGATTGGGAAAAGATTCTCAAATCGAAACCTGATGATTCGTTTTGTTGGCGGTGGATGAATCTGAAGCGAAATGATATTACTAAATACAGCACATTCCAGCATTATTATTGGTGTGTGCATGAGTCGGAAACACTGTGGAATGGTACATTCCCTGATAATTTTATTCATGAATGGCGCCTGCCTTGGCCTCCTAATGCTGATGATTCGCATACATTCATTTTGGACGGCTTTTGTTCCATTCATTTGGCAAGGGTCAATCAGTTAAGGCAAAAGAACAAAGAGCGGTTTTATCAAGTTTCTACAATAGCTCAAAATTCTAAATTAAGCATGGTGTCTTTATATAGACAGTATCATAGTGAGGAAGAGTTGGATTATTTTGATGTTCCTCAAGATGCCTATCGCTTTTATGAAAGGAATGGTCTTGATATTTGGAAATATATTGACATGGATGATGAAGGAGCTTATTACACAAATGAAATCTTAGGCTACTTTAGAAAAGATGGAATTAAGAAATACGCTATGCTTGATTTATGGGATGAAGAATGGATGAAAAGGAATGGCGTAGAAGACCCCAGAACAGGTGCGCAAAAGCTGCTCCATAAGTATTTGCAGTCTACTATGCATTCGTCTGACAAGTTTTTGATTCGTGTTATTGATAAAGTTTTGAAGTGGTTCGTTTAAGAAAACAATTAAGAATATGTCAACAGCTATAGAATTCAATAATATCAGTAAGCTTTACCGTTTGGGCCTTGTATCAAGTGGTACCTTAAGCAACGACCTGAAAAGGTGGTGGCAGATGAGTGTTTTGGGCAAAGAAGATCCCTTTTTGAAGGTGGGTTCGGTGAACGACCGTTCCAAAGCCGCCGACAGCGAATATGTTTGGGCCTTGAAGGACATCGACTTCAAGGTAGAACAAGGCGATGTGGTGGGCATTATTGGCAAGAACGGCGCGGGGAAGAGCACCCTTTTGAAGCTGCTCTCCAAAGTGACTGGGCCAACCACTGGAACCATTAAAGCAAAAGGCAGAATCGGCTCTTTGCTTGAAGTGGGAACAGGCTTCCATCCTGAACTTACCGGTCGTGAGAACATTTATATGAATGGAGCTATTCTTGGAATGTCCAAACAGGAAATCAACAGCAAAATGGATGCAATCATTGATTTCTCGGGTTGTGAACGCTATATCGACACCCCTGTTAAACGTTACTCAAGCGGTATGACCGTTCGTCTTGGTTTTGCTGTGGCAGCCCATCTCGATCCCGAGATTCTTGTGGTCGACGAGGTGCTTGCCGTGGGCGATGCCGAGTTCCAAAAGAAAGCCATTGGGAAAATGAAAGATGTTTCCGAAGGGGAAGGAAGAACCGTGCTGTTTGTATCTCATAATATGTCATCGATTCGTAAACTTTGCCGTTCTGGTGTTGTGCTGAAAAATGGTTACATTGATTTCATGGGAACTGCAGATGAGAGTGTGGATTATTATATTGGTAATAGTATTTCTCAATTGTGCAGTTATGCAGAAATCACAGATGAGCATAGGAGATATGAGTATACTAGTAGGGATGTGGAAATCGTATCGGTGAAAATACTTGATGAAGTTAATGATTTTGCATCAAACCAACCTCTGGAGTTTGAAATTAAGTTGCGCAAAAATAGGGCTGTTGATGCAATGTCAATGGAAATTATGATTAATAATCAGAAAGATGAAAGAATAGGTTCATACTTGTCTTCTATGATTAATATTAGTAACATTCCTGTTGGGCAAGAGTTTGTGTGGAGATCCAGAGTAGAGCATAATTTGGCTCGAGGGAAGTATCAGGTTTGTTTTAATGTCGGTTTAAAGAATATCCAATTTGGATCCAAAGATTTTGACATTGTTCATAATGTTCTTGCTTTTTCTGTGGTTAAGGCAGATATGTTTTCGGAGTCTCCGTTTGCCTATTGGCCAGACTATAATGGTAGTTTGTATTTTAAAGGTTCAAGTGAAATAATTTCGTAAAGTATGTTCAGAAAAATCAAAAGATTCGTTAAGGATCCTTATTACGCTTTAGGTTACGACATGATAAAAAAATGCCCTAATCTGATGTCTGACAAGTTTTATCTTTCAATTCTTTGGAAGATATGTATGGGTTATAAGATAGATTGGAAGAATCCTAGGACATTTAATGAGAAGCTTCAATGGCTTAAATTGTATGACCGCAATCCATTATACACTACTTTGGTAGACAAATACCGAGTGAAGCAGTGGGTCGCTGACAGAATCGGTAAGCAGTATGTGATTCCTACTTTGGCGGTCTATAATTCTGTTGATGAGATTGATTTGAGCAAGTTGCCCGACCAATTTGTGCTGAAATGCAATCACGATAGTGGCAGTGTAGTGATTTGTAGGGATAAAGCGACTTTTGACTTTGAGTCGGCAAAACGAAAACTTGATGCGGGACTGAAGCGCAATTTTTACTGGAGTGTCAGGGAATGGCCCTATAAGAATGTGAAACGATGTGTTTTTGCGGAACAATTTATGAAAGATGCGTCAATGGAAGATGATTTGCTTGACAATAAATTGTTTATCGGTGGCCAACCTAAAATAATACAAGTAAGTTTTGACCTTTTTAAATGGCACAAATGTAAACTATATGATACGCATTGGAACTATGTTGAGGGACAATTGCAACATGTTACTCAACAGAAGGAGTATAATAATCCCAATGCTTTGGACGAGATGCTTGGTTTGTGTGAAAAAATAGTACGATATTTCACTCAGGTTTATGCTGATTTTTATCTGATAGACAATAAGATATATTTTGGAGAATTGACATATAAACAAAGTGGTGGATTGGATGGTTTTAGGCCAGAAGAATTAGGTCTGCAGTCGGATAATTATGTCCAACTTCCGGGGAATAAGAGATATTGTGAAGGAGCGATTGTTCAAGATGGTTTTGTTTTATATCTACATTGCGAATCGTCTATCCCTTCTTTTGTAGGGTTGAAAGATTACAAGTGGTTTTGCTTTAATGGCGAACCAAAGATCATGTATATTGCAAATGATAAAGCTGAATTTCCTACGGAGGATTTTTTTGATATGGATTTCAATCCGTTGTCTATTTATATCAATGAACCACCTAGCTTTGAACTGCCAAAAAAGCCGAAGCAATTTGAGGAAATGAAAGAAATGGCAGCTATTCTATCTAGAAACATTCCTCAAGTGAGAGTGGATTTTTATGAAAGTTATAATCAGATTTTGTTTGGAGAGATGACTTTTTTCCGTAACGGTGGAATGGGTGAGATTTATCCAATTGAATGGAGTAGGAAAATGGGTGATTGGATTAAATTGCCTAATAAATGAAACGGTATGTGATATATGGCGCCATGGTGGGGGGATATGACCAAATCCTTCAGCCTTTGGCAGTTGACGATAGGTTCGACTATGTTTTGTTTACCAATGAAGTTGCGGATTCTAATGTGGGCGTTTGGCAAATTCGTCCTATTGAGTATCGAAATGAAGACAACACGAGGATCTGTCGGTTTGTCAAGACACATCCAGAGACTCTATTGCCAGAATATGAGGCTTCTGTATGGATAGATATGAATGTCTTGATTAAAACCCATTTATTATATGATTTTGTCATCCGAATGTTGGAGGAAGGCATAGAGGTCTCAAGCATGTGTCATCCGTTTTATCATTGTATATATGATGAGGCTTTTTCCGTTATGTATTTGGGGATAGAACATGAGTCTGTGGTATTGAAATGGTGTGGGCGTCTTCGCAAGGAGAATTATCCTGTGAATAATGGTTTGTGTGAAACCAATGTCCTGTTTCGGAAGCATAATGAAAAGATTTCCGATATTGATGCCTATTGGTGGGAATGTATCGAAGGCAATTCGCGAAGAGACCAGCTTTCATTCAATTATGTGTTATGGAAGAAAGGCACTCCCTGTCACTATTTGTTGGGTGAAGGGAAGTGTGTTAGAAACTCAGAACATTTTGGTATAGTAAACCACAAGAATAGTAATCACAATTTCTGTGGCTTTGACAAGTATGAGGGTTGGCTTATGCGTTATTGCCGAAAAATACCTGCAAAAACAGATATGGTGAAGAAAATATATTTTAGACTTTATTCCATGCCGTTTCCTCAGTTTTGGGCATTTCTTATGGGACAGTTTTTTAGGGTTAAATATTTGTTAACCAATAAATTAAGTATGTTTTAAATAGAGTTGGTTTTGATGGTTATAACTTCGACATTAGATAAACCGCGTCTCCATTGGGTTGATGCAGCTAAAGGCCTCTTGATAGTATTGGTGGCTATGGTGCATACCATCAGTAGAGCTGAAGAGCTGGGTATTGCTTGCCCTGCCATCGGTGTCATAGTCATAATTAGTGGTATTTTTTGCTTTCGCATGCCAGCTTTCTTTATTTTGGCTGGGTTTTGGGGAAAGTATGACATGAGCTTTAAGGATTTCCTCATCCGCAATGCGAAGGGATTGCTTCTTCCGTTGCTCATTTTTAGCTATTTGGGAGGTGCATTTCATGAGATTTTTTATGAAATCTTGAAAAGAACCTATAATGCGGGTGCTTTGGAAGGACCGTTTTTGGACATCTCGCTTGATTATTGGTTTGTTCTAGCCCTGTTTTTGGCCAAATGTGTATATTGGGTTGTGTGCCGAATTAGCTCTAAGCAGATAATCAAGCTTCTGATCTGCATTGGAATATATGCTTTGGGAGTGATGTCACTTAATGCATGGTTTTTGCCTAACTTTGCTTGTTGGAAATGGGCGTTAATCATGTTGGTTTATCTACCTATAGGCCAATGGGTTAAGGATAATTTGAGCGGTTGGATAGCTTTCGCAATTGCTTTGGCGATTTTTGTGGCGGGATATTCCTTCTATCGTTGGCAAGGAACATTCATCCCCATTCCAGGAGGAGGAATGAAATACATCAATTGGATGTCGGCACTACCGTCATTGCTGCTTTGCACGGCAGGCAGCCTCGTCTTCCTCAAGTTGTGCTCACTCATTAAGAGGGCACGTGTTTTGGAGATGATCGGACGCAATACCTTAGCCATATATGTGATGCATTGGTGGATTGAGATTTTGGTAATGAAGGTGCTCCGTGGTTTCTTTGCTCAAGGCGTTTGGATTTCGACAGTAGCCATTATTGTCACCATTGCTGTTGCTGTATTAGTTCCCTGCATGATTTCGGAGTTGTTGAATCGCCCGAAGTTGAAATGGATTCTTGGAAAACATTAAATCATTTTGAATTATGAATATTGATCAATTTGTGTCTGATTTTGCCGAGTGTTTTGATGACACAGAGGCAGAAGTGTTTACTCCTACCTTGAAGTTCAAGGAATTGGAGGAATGGAGCTCGCTGCAAGGATTAGCTATCATTGCAATGTGTAGAAAAAGCTATGGCATCAGAATCAGTGGCGCCGAAATTCAAGAGGCTGACACGATTCAGGATGTGTATGCTCTCGTTTCGGAAAAACTGGGATAATGGCAGCTTATATTAAGGCAATATCTTATTATTTGCCCGAAACGATTTTGTCCAACCAAATTCTGGTTGAGGAATTTCCCGAGTGGTCGGTAGAAAAAATCGCAAAGAAAGTGGGCGTGGTCAACAGACATGTCGTAAAAAACGACGAATGTGCATCTGATTTGGCTCAACATGCCGCATTGTCTTTGTTTGACGAGTGGAATATCGACAAAAGCTGCATAGACTTTGTCTTGCTGTGTACCCAAAGTCCCGATTATTTCCTTCCGACCACTGCCTGTTTGCTTCAGCGTCATCTAGGATTGAGAACATCTTGTGGTGCTTTGGACTTCAATTTGGGTTGTTCGGGTTTTGTTTACGGATTGGCATTGGCAAAAGGTTTGGTTGAAAGTGATACTGCCAACAATGTTTTGCTTTTAACGGCGGAGACGTATTCAAAGTACATTCATGAACGAGACAAGGGTAACCGTACGATTTTCGGAGATGCAGCGACGGCTACATTGGTATCTGCGGATGGATTTGCCGAGATTGGCAGCTTTGAATTGGGGACCGATGGTAATGGCGCCGACAATCTAATAGTAAGGTCCGGTGCGATGCGACATCCTGATCGATTTGAAGACATTGCATTTGACAAATCTGGGAATCCAGTTTCTTCAGATCATTTGTATATGAATGGTTCGGAAATATTTAATTTTACTCTGGATACAGTTCCATCCGTCGTCGACAATGTGCTTGCGAAGAATGGGGTAAGACAAGATGATGTCAGCCTCTATGTATTCCATCAAGCCAACAAGTATATGTTGGATTGTTTGTTTGATTTGATGGAGATAGACGAACACAAAGCCTATTTCTACATGTCGGAGGTGGGTAATACGGTATCGTCAACAATTCCAATTGCTCTAGTGGAGGCGCGAAAAGAAGGAAGGCTTAGGGGCAATGTGGTTGTTGCAGGGTTCGGCGTTGGTTATTCTTGGGGAGGGTGCATTCTAAAATGTAAATAAATGCTGTTCAATTCTATAGAGTTCGCCGTTTTCCTTCCGATTGTGTTTTTGCTCTACTGGTTCGTATTTGCCAAGAACCTGAAGATTCAAAACCTGTTTATCGTCATTGCCTCATATGTCTTCTACGGCTGGTGGGATTGGCGGTTTCTTTTCTTGATGGCTTTTACTTCAATCTGTAGTTGGGGTAGTGGCTTGTTGATTGAAAAATTTAAGTCAACACCCAAGAAAGCAAAAGCTGTAAGTGTCTTGAATATTGTAATCAATCTGCTGGTTCTTGGCATTTTCAAATACTATGACTTTTTTGTCGGGTCGTTTGCTGATTTGTTTCTCGGAGGTAAAAAAGATGGGTTGTTGCTTAACATCATCCTTCCCGTAGGAATCAGTTTTTATACTTTTCAGGCTTTAAGTTATAGTATTGACATATATAGAGGGAAAATGAAGCCGACGAGGGATGTTATACAATTCTTTGCTTTCGTTAGCTTCTTTCCACAATTGGTGGCGGGTCCCATTGAGCGGGCGACAAACCTGCTGCCCCAATTTGCAAAGCAGAGGAAGTTTGATTACGATTTGGCAGTTGATGGCATGAGACAGATACTATGGGGTCTGTTCAAGAAGATGGTGGTGGCTGACAATTGTGCTGTATATGTGGATAAGGTGTTCCCAAATTTCGCCTCGCAAACTGGAAGTACTTTGGCATTGGGCATAGTCCTGTTTGCCGTCCAATTGTATTGTGATTTCTCTGGCTATTCAGACATTGCCATTGGCACATCTAAATTGTTTGGCATCAGATTGATGCGGAACTTCAACAATCCCTATTTTGCCACTTCTTTTGCAGACTATTGGAAACGCAATCACATCTCGTTGACCACATGGTTTATGGACTATGTGTATTATCCGATGATTGGCATCAGCGATAAGCTGGCATATTGGAATTTCTGTATGATAGCTACATTCCTGCTCAGCGGATTATGGCATGGTGCAGGGTGGACATTTGTCCTATGGGGCCTATATCAAGGTGTGTTTATTGT
Organism: uncultured Bacteroidales bacterium; assembly: GCA_900317055.1. GTDB lineage: Bacteria > Bacteroidota > Bacteroidia > Bacteroidales > F082 > Limimorpha. The sequence goes on from ONFF01000003.1 coordinate 167,492, forward strand.
AATATCTATGAATTCGGCTAAGGGAAGAAAGCGTTTTGAAAAGGAACACGGCTTGAAGAATAACAAGTTATACGAATGGGCTTCACGAATTGTAACATTCTTGATAATTTGCATTGGTTTGATTCTTTTTAGGGCCGAAAGCCTCTCGCAGGCATGGGGCTATTTTTGTGGTATTTTCAGGAGTGGCCTCTTCTCCATCCCATGGCTTGACTCCAGGTCCTATTACATACCGGTTCTATTGAGCATCGCGGTGCTTTTTGTAGTCGAATGGCTGCAACGAAACAATGAGCATGCGTTTGATTTGCGCAGTGTCAAGAGTCATGTCGTTAAGTTCGGCATCTACTATTTGATGATTGCCGTTCTCTTTTGGTTTGGTGGGCATGCCGAGAGCTTTATTTATTTTCAGTTTTGAGGTGTTATGAAGAAATTCTTGATACGGTTTTGCATTTGGATGGCGATTGCCCTTGCTTTGGCATTGTTGGCGGATATGATGGTAACTAATGGATTGAGTAAGACCGATGTGAGGAAATATACGGTTTGGAACGATATTTATAAGGGCGAAATCAATGCTGATTTGGTTGTGCTAGGCAATTCTCAGGCATGGTGTAGCTATAATACCTACATATTGGATTCACTATTGGACTGTAATTCCTATAATCTTGGAATGGACGGTCATTCCCTGCACTTTCAGCTGATTCGTTATGAAACTTATAGACGTTTTAACCCCGCCCCCCAAATCATAATTCTCAATACCTGTTTTTTCGGCACATTTTATATAATGGCTGACAAGCAATATGAAAGGGATCAGTTTTTCCCTTATGTTACTGATGCCACTTTGATGGCAGCTGTGGCTGAAACGAAACATATAACATGGCTTGACAAATATGTCCCTCTTTATAGGTATTTCGGCTATCGTGATGATGTTGAAATGGGAATGGCTTCTTTTTTTGGACAGACAGATTTTCAGGATGGAGGCTTCCATAAAGGTTATAGAGGAAATGACTATCCTTGGGAGACGATAAAAATGTCAGCCGATAGCTTGTTGCATAGTACTATTGATATGAAATTGGCGGATGAGTTGGAGAAATTCGCTGAGGAGTGTTGCAAGGAGGATACCAAATTGGTTTTTGTAAAATATCCAATGTGTTATCCAATTGTGGAGAGGGTGAGTAATTTAAATGTAAGTGATTCTATTATTGAAACGATTGCAGATAGGTATAGTATTCCTGTTCTGGATTATTACTACTCCGACATTACAAAAGACACCACCAACTATTATAATTTTGGCCATTTGAACAAGAAAGGCTCAAAATTGTTTACCAATGATTTGTGCCTTGATTTGGATTCGTTAGGTATCTTTAAAGGTATATAATGATCAAGAATGTATTATCGTGAAACTGTTTGCAATCATAGTAACTTATAAAGGCAAGCAATGGTACGACCGCTGCTTCACTTCGTTGCGTGAATCGACTATTCCCGTCCAGACCATTGTAATTGACAATGCCTCCAATGACGGCACGGTAGAATACATCCGTGAACTATATCCAGAGATTCACCTCATTGAGTCGAAAGAGAATCTGGGGTTTGGCAGAGCAAACAATATTGGGATGCGTTATGCATTGGACCATGGCTGTGATTATGTGTTTTTGCTTAATCAAGATGCATGGGTAGAGTTGGATACACTTGAAAAATTGGTGAGTATACATTTAAATCATCCTGAATACGGCATTATAAGTCCAATTCATCTCAATGCGAAGAAGACCGGAATAGAAAAAGGATTGGTCAATTACCTCGATGACAAACAAATTACGGATAAATCGTTCTTTGAGGATCTGTATTTTGGCAGATTAAAAGAACTGTACAAAACAAATTATGTCAATGCTGCAGCATGGCTTTTGCCAAGAAGGACTTTGGAAACTGTGGGAGGTTTTGATCCGATTTTTTCACATTATGGCGAAGATGATAATTATATGCATAGGGTGTTATTCCATAAGATGAAAATCGGTATTTGCCCCATGTGCATTGCAGTACATGACACTGAACGACGGATTGTTGCTGCTGAAAAGAAAGTTCAAACCAGTAGTAGTGGTTTGTTGGCAGAAGTAACTAATGTAAACACTCAATCGAGCATTTGGGGATTGTGTTTTTTCCATCTTAGAAAAGCCATATCAAAGTTGTTTGCTTTGAAGTACTCACAAGCGAGGAATCATTGGAAAACCATGCTTTTTATATGCAAACATGCTAAAGCAATTAAGCTCAGCAGAGAAACTAATGTTCAGCCTGGGATGAATTGGCTAGAATGATATTTTATGAGTATAAATAATAAAATATTGAAATTCAAAAGGTTCGTTAAGAAATTTGATGTTCCTAAAACTTTATATTGGCGTGCAAAACTCCGATTAAGCAGGGCAGCCTCTTTCCATATTTGTCCCAAATCAATTGTATCTATTGATAAGGGAGCAAATGTGACCATCAAATCGGGCGAATTGGTCATCAACGACTCTTGGTTTGCAACGAGGAAGCGACATTATGTCTCCGAGTTCAGGCTCGACAAGGACAGTGTTTTCGAGTGTGAAGGGGACTTTAGGTTGTTTCAGGGAGCCTCAATCTATGTGGCTCCTGGTGCCAGACTTGTAGTGCATGGAGGTGGAACAGTCTTCAACACCAATGCCACATTGAATTGCTTTCATCGTATCGAGATAGGCAAAGGTTGTGCCATATCCGATAATGTTTGTATCGCCGATTCCGATTCTCATTGCATCGATGGCCATAAAGATAAAGTGATGGCACCAATTATCATTGGAGACCATGTTTGGATTGGCAAGAATGTTACAGTGTTGAAAGGTGTTTCCATAGGAAGTGGTGCCGTCATAGGCGCTGGCTCGGTTGTAACGAAGGATGTGCCAAGTAATACTGTGGTGGCAGGCAATCCAGCCAAACCTATTAAAACGATTGAAAAATGGAATTGGTAGTTTTTCAAACTCCTATCCTTGTTATCGCTTTTAACCGGCCACGCCACACGCGTCGGGTTTTGGAGGCCATTATGGCTGTTCGCCCACAAGACCTTTATGTCTTTCAAGACGGTGCGCGCGAAGGTAATGAAGCAGACCGGATAAAATGTGAAGAGGTGAGGCAGGTAGTGAATGAACTCATCAACGGAACGCAAGTTCGGTTGCACACGAATTACTCTGAAGTGAACCTGGGTTGCGGGCCGGGGCCGTATGAAGCCATGTCGTGGTTTTTTAGGAATGTAGAAAAAGGCATTGTCTTGGAGGATGACATTGTTCCACACCCATTGTTCTTCTCTTATATGGACGATCTCCTTGAACGTTACAAAAACAATGATTCTGTCGGGATGGTGACAGCCCATAATCTCCAACGCCACTATTCAAGACGGAATTCCTATTATTTCACATTTGAAATGGCTGGGACATTGGGATGGGGTACCTGGCGAAGAGTGTGGGAAAAATTTGATTTTGATATCCCATATAATGGAGCTTTGCTTGATGAGGCGTTAAGAAGTTATGGGATTCCCAAGCTTTGTAGAAAGAAGATGTTGCTAAACTTTAAAAAGTGGCTGTCGGGTACTAGGCATGATTGTTGGGACTATCAGTTCGATTATTACCTGTTGGTTAATCGGTTTCTAAACGCTCGTTCCAATTCTTGCCTTACTTCCCACGAAGATGATGGTGAAGAGGGTACTCATTCAGGCTACTCTAATCCTGGTTATAGGATGGAAGTCAACACCTCGTTGTTTCAACCCATTACCCATCCTAAATCAGTGAAAGTGGATAGTTCCGTAAAATGGAGAATGTGGAAAAAAGAGGCGCATCGCCTTGTTAAAAAACTACTGAAACGTGATTAGTTCATTGTTATCTGTTGATGGAAGATGGGCTTCCTTGGATTCAATCGTGTCATGGATTGAAACGAGGAACAGGGAAGTCTCAGTGTCGGTAGACCTTATTCCATTCAAGGCTATGGACAATTGGGAAGTGCTTTCCGATAATAGTTTGCGCCATTCTAGTGGGAAGTTTTTCTCCATTGAAGGAATTCGGGTCAATACAGATTTTCCACAGCCAAAAGTATGGGAACAGCCCATCATTAATCAACCTGAAATAGGCTATTTGGGCATTTTGGCTAAAGAATTTGATGGTGTTCTTCATTTTCTAATGCAGGCAAAGATAGAGCCTGGCAATGTAAACAATGTTCAATTGTCACCGACACTACAGGCTACTAAGAGCAATTATACGCGGGTGCATGGCGGTAAAAAAGCAGCATACCTCGAGTATTTCCATAATGCCAAATCTAGCCAGATCATTCTTGACCAATTGCAATCCGAGCAAGGTGCCCGCTTCATGAGGAAGCGAAACCGAAATATGATTGTCAAAGTGGAAGAAGATATTCCCCTTTTGGAGGATTTTCGTTGGATGACCTTGGGCCAGATCAAAGAATTGATGCAGCGTGACAATTGTGTGAACATGGATACCAGAACGGTATTGGCGGGGATTGATTTTGCAGAATATTTGGTCTCTGAGGCCGATTTGTCAGAAATGTCTGGTTTTGGTCGTGCCATGTACGAATCAGCTACGGCTTTATCTGGAGTGAAAACCTTACGAGAGGTTCTTTCGTGGCTCACCAACTTAAAGTCAAGATATGACCTCTCCGTTGAAAGGGTTCCTTTGAATCAGATCAAAGAATGGGAGTGTAGAGACGATGAGATTGTGCGTTATGATAAAAAGTACTTTCGAGTGCTTGGTGTAAGAGTCCATATTGCGAACAGGGAAGTGGTGTCGTGGTGCCAACCCTTGGTTCAACCCATGCAACAAGGAATATGTGCTTTTATTATCAAAAAGATTGGTGGCATTTATCATTTTTTGGTTCAAGCCAAGTTGGAATGTGGAAACAGGGATGTTTTTGAACTAGCGCCCACAGTTCAATGCCTTACAGGAAGTATCTTTAATGGTGCTCCGCGTCCTCCTTACACAGACTATGTGTTAAATGCAAAGAAAGAACAGATAATCTATGATGCGTTGCAAAGTGAAGAAGGCGGACGATTCTATCACGAACAAAACCGCAACATGATTGTCGTCGCTGATGACGATTTCCCAATGGATTTGCCGCATACCTACCAGTGGATGACTCTTGGGCAAATCAATGAGTTTATGAGATATAGTAATTATATTAACATTCAGGCGCGAAGCCTGATCGCTGCATTAAAATACAAATGATAAGAATAGGTGTTATTTGTCCTTCGGAGATTGCTTCTCGCCGGTTTCTGCCTGCTTTGAAGCAAAGCGGATTATTCAAGTTTGCAGGAGTTGCGGTTGCTGACCGAACTGAATTTGAGGGCGCTTCGGATGAGGTGCTTTCAAAAGAGATTGAAAAAGCAAAAGCGATTCAGACAGAGTATGGTGGCGAGATTTTTGATGGTTATCATACTTTGATTGAGTCTGGTGTTGTTGATGCGGTCTATTTGCCCCTGCCTCCAGCATTGCATTTTCATTGGGCCTATAGGGTTTTACAGGAAGGTAAGCATGCACTTGTTGAAAAGCCTTGCACCACCTTGCTTAAGAATACAGAAAGTCTTGTCGCTTTGGCAAAGGAAAAACAGTTGGCCTTGCATGAAAACTACATGTTTACTTTTCATCGTCAAATGGAACAGGTGCGTGAAATTGTTGATTCTGGTCAACTCGGTGAGGTGAGGCTGTATCGCATTGATTTTGGGTTTCCCATGAGGGCAAAAACTGATTTTCGGTATAATAAAGCATTGGGTGGGGGCGCACTATTGGATTGTGCTGGATACACTCTGCGTTGCGCTTCATTTTTCCTGGGGCAAAAAGCCCAAGTGGTTAGTGCCGCAAAACAAAGTGTTAAAGGATTTGAGGTGGATATGTTTGGTTCGGCAACAATGCGTAATGAAGAAGGCTTGACTGCGCAATTGGCCTGGGGAATGGACAATAATTATCGATGCAGTCTTGATATTTGGGGCAGCAAGGGAACCTTGCATACAGACCGAATCATGACGGCACCTGTGGGATTTGTTCCTCATGCCACCATCAAACTTGGTAACGACGAACCAATTACTTTGACGCTCGATGCGGATGACGCTTTCAAAAAATCCATAGAGCATTTTTACTGTTGCATACAGTCTGATCAAATGAGATTGGCGAATTATGAACAAATATGCCGTCAGGCAGAATTGATTGATCAATTTAATAAACTTGCTGATGATGAATAAACCCATCTATGTTACCATGCCAACCCTTGCACCGCAGGCCGAAGTTGACGAATTGCTCAAAGGTGTTTGGGAGAGTGGCATTATGACTCATAACGGGCCTTTGGTGCAGCGCTTTGAAAAAGAAGTTGCTGAGTATTTGAATGTTCCTCGTATGGTGGCTTGCACCAATGGCACTCTTGCTTTGCAAGTAGCTATCAAAGCACTTGGTTTGCAGGGAGAGATTATCACTACGCCTTTTACATTCATTGCCACCGTCTCTTCCATTATGTGGGAGCATTGTACTCCTGTTTTTGTGGATATTGACCCTGAGACTCTCAATATCGACCCTTCAAAGATAGAAGAGAGGATAACATGTCATACAGTAGCCATCATGCCCGTTCATGTGTTTGGCAACAGTTGTGATATAGATGAAATTAATGCCATTGCGGCTAAGCACGGCTTGAAAGTGATTTATGACGCATGTCATTCTTTTGGCGTGAAGTATAAGGGGAAGTCTGTCTTCACTTATGGCGACATCGCTGTGACGAGTTTCCATGCCACCAAAATGCTGAACACGGCGGAAGGAGGGGGCTGTTTCACTCAAAACAAGGAACTGGACGAAAAAATGCGTCGCATTCGTTTTTTTGGATTTGAAAACCACGCTGATATCGTTGAAGATGGCTTTAACGGAAAAATGACGGAAGTCAACGCCGCTGTAGGCATTGCTAATTTGAAGTATATGGACGCTGCATTATCTGATCGCAAAAAGAAGTATATGCTTTATAAGGAGATTCTGCAAAGTAGTGGCGATTTGCGATTCCAAAAAATCGAAGATGATTCTTGCAATTACAGCTATTTCCCCGTGGTGTTTCCGGATGAAGAGACAACGCTGCGCGTTATGGCACACTTGCAAGCCAATCAGATATTCCCGCGCAGGTATTTTTATCCTTCCGTGAATACTTTCACCAAGATTGTTCCATACTTGCCCATGCCAAAATCCGAGGATGTCGCAAGCCGCATTCTCTGTTTGCCGCTATACAAGGATTTAAGAATTCAAGAGGTGGAGGAAATTGCGGAGGTTACATTAAGGACAATACAGTTGTAAGATGAAGAAGTTATTGATATTAGGTGGTGATCATTTCACCATCCCAGTAGTGGAGGCAGCACATAAGCAAGGCTATTATGTAATTACCTGTGATTATTTGCCCAATAATGTCGCGCATAAGTATTCTGATGCATTTATTAATTATAGCACGATTGACAAAGAAGGGATTTTAGCATGGGCTCGTAAAAATCCTATTGATGGAATCCTTACATTTACTGACTCAGGAGTAATAACAACAGCATATGTGCAGCATTATCTTGGTTTACCTCAGATAGGTCCTTTAGAATCAGTTGAGATATTGCAAAATAAGGCTCGCTTCCGTCGTTTTCTTGCTGATAATGGTTTTAAAGTGCCAAAGGCAAAAGGTTATGCATCGCTTGAAGATGCCATTAATGATGCTGGGTGCTTTAAATGGCCAATAATGGTAAAGCCTGTTGATTCTGCGGGGAGCAAAGGAGTGTCAAAAATAGAAAAATTGGAACAGCTAAAAGAAGCTGTTGACTTTGCTTTAAATTTCTCTATCTCGAAAGAGTTTATTATAGAAGAGTTTATTGAAAAAGATGGTTGCTCGTCTGATAGTGATTGCTTTTCAGTTGATGGCCGTTTTAAGTTTATATCTTTTTCTGCCCAACGATTTGATGAAAACTCCATGGGTATATATACTCCTGCTGCCTATTCATGGCCTGCGACCATGACAAGTCAAGCGCAGAAAGAGCTATCTGAAGAATTGCAGCGCCTCATTAGCTTGTTGGGTATGAAGACTACCATTTATAATATAGAGACCCGTGTCGGTGCAGATGGGAATCCATACATTATGGAAGTTACACCTCGTGGTGGAGGTAACCGACTGGCCGAGATGCTTCGGTATGCAACAGGTGTTGATATGATTACTGCGGCAGTTCGTGCTGCGGTTGGTGACCCTGTTGTTGGGGTGGAACAAAAGCCTTTGGTTGGCCATTGGGCAGAAATCATTGTCCATGCCGACAAGACAGGTGTTCTTGACAATATTGAGATTTTACCCATGGTAGAACCATTTGTGAGAGAAAAAGATTTCTGGTTCAAAAAAGGCGATGCCGTCAAAGAATTTCAGTCGGCAAGGGATGCGATAGGCACGTTGGTATTACAATTCCCATCAGCAGAAAAGTTGGAATACGCCATTACTCATCAAAGTGAATGGCTTAAGGTAAGAGTGAGATAATGGAAGCCATAGGTGGATACTTTGAATTGGCTGACCTAGTTGAAGGTGGACAGTTTCCCCATGGCAATGGAGTGCTACTGAACACCGGCCGCAATGCATTGGAGTATATTCTGAGGAGCATTGGCGATGTGAAAAGTGTCTATCTGCCGTATTACACTTGTGAGGTGGTGCTTGAGCCATTAAAGAAACTCAATATACCTTGGTCTTTCTACCATATCAACACCAGTTTCGAAATTGCAGATGAAATCAATCTAGGAGAAAGGGAATACATCATTGCCAACAATTATTTTGGCATCAAGGATTCCTACATTGAGAAGTTAGCCAAACGATACGGCTGCCAGCTTATTGTGGATTGTTCGCAAGCTTTCTTTTCTAAACCTCTATCAAGGATAAATTCGTTCTACAGTATGAGGAAATTTGTAGGAGTTGCTGACGGAGGGGTGGCATATTTGGGAAACTTGCCGCAAGGACTTATTGATGTAAAAGAGGAGGAACGCACAAGTGAGCACGACAGCCATTTATTAAAACGTAAGCGATTAGGGGCGGAATCAGGTTTTGCTTTTTTTCAGGCTAACGAAAAGAAATTGAATAATCAACCTATTCGCAATATGTCGTTTAAAACAAAATGGATACTCGACCATATTGATTATGATGAAGTTGTTGAACGGCGTGTGGAAAATTTCAAGTGCTTACATAATGCTTTAAATAAAGAGAATTACTTGACTTTGCCTAATTGTGATGCTTTCAAGTGTCCAATGATATATCCTTTTATGACAAGTATAGGTTGTAGCCTTCGTAAAAAGCTTATAGACAGTAAGGTATTTGTTGCAAGGTATTGGCCAAATGTGGAGCAACGGGATGGGTTTGAAACTGAATATGATCTGTCATTGAATGTAATTGCAATTCCTTGTGATCAAAGATATGGGATTGAAGAAATGAATAGAATAATCGATTTAATACGAACAATATGAAAATTATATTAATAGGTGGCCGTGGCACTGCAATAGTTGTTGCTGACCAAATGAATGATGCTCACCAAAGGTTTGGTATGGATATCGAGGTTCTTGGACTAGCACTGGATGATCATTCAGGGGGCGATGATGTTTCAGGGTACCCGATTCTTTGCGATATAAAAGATGTTTATGAAAAGTATAAGGTGTACGATGACGTGAAATTTGTTTATCAGTTGTATCGTCCGGATATCTTAAGGGAAAGAACTAAGCTGCTTTATGATTTGAATATTCCAGTTGAAAAATTCGCTACATTTATCCATCCATCTGTGATGGTGGCAAAATCAGCAAAGATAGGTTACGGGAATGTGTTTCTAGCTAATGTGGTGATAAATTGTAATGCCGTTATTGGCAATTTTAATACAGTTAATTCTGGTGCGTTGCTTGGCCACGACATTACAATAGGTAATAACAATTATTTTGCAGGGCAGGTTTGTGTTGGTAGTGGTTTGCAAATTGGCAATATGAATTTTATCGGGTTGAATTCATCTATTCGTAATGGAATAACAATAGGAGATGGCAATGTTATTGGTATGGCATCTAATGTTACAAAGGATGTTTCAAACGACAATGTACTTTATGGCAACCCTGCTATTATTAAACCTAAGTTAAACCATGTGATAAGATAAAACATGAATCAATCGGTTTTAGGATTATACTTTGAAGAGTTTGAAGTAGGCTCTGAAATAAAGCATGCACTTTCAAAGACTATTTTCGAGAGCGACAACAACCTTTTTAGCCTGATGACAATGAACTATCATCCGGTCCATACCAATGTGGATTATGCAAGCAAAAACCAGCATGGCCAGATTTTGGTTGTTGGTACATTGGTGTTCTCATTGGTGGTGGGAATGACGGTACCTGATATCAGCGGCAAGGCTATAGCAAATCTTGGTTATGAGGATGTGAGGCACTTGGCTCCAACCTTCATTGGAGACACCTTGTATGCTCGTACTCGTGTTATTTCGAAAAGAGAATCGGCTTCTAAGCCTGATAGGGGCATCGTGTATGTTGAGACCATTGGGTACAACCAACGTGGTGAAGATGTCATCTCATTTAGACGTAATGTCTTAATCAAAAAGAAGGGCTGATACTATGAGAACTGATTTTTTGACAAGAAGCCTCATGTTTGTGCCGGCGCACAATGATAGGCTGATGCAAAGTGCATCACGCAGTAATGCAGACATACTTCTTCTCGACATAGAAGATAGTGTTCAGCCAATCGAAAACAAACAAGTTGCTCGTGACAAGATTATTCAATATGTACGAGAGGGGCTTTTTAAGGATCGAATCCTTTTCCCTCGTATTAACGACCGAGAAAGTGGCCAGTTGCTGAAGGATGTTTATCAATTGGCCGTTGAGGGAGTGACTGGATTTATGTATCCCAAAGCTAGATGTGGTGAGGATGTGTATTTCATCGGAAAGTTGCTTGAGACTATTGAATATGATAAAGGATTTGAACCTGGTACATTTAAACTTATCCCTTTAATAGAAACGACTGGGGCCGTGATGAACATCCAAGACATTTGCAAGGCTAGTCCTCGTGTGGTCGCTGTCGCATTTGGTTGTGAAGACTATGTGGCAGATCTTAAAGGTATGCATGACAAAGAGGGACAGAGCATCTTTTTTGCCCGTAATATGATAGTAAACGGAGCCCATAATTGTGGAGTTGCCGCAATTGATACTGTACATATTCGCGTTCATGACCTTGAAGATTTGGAGAATAACCTCATTCTTTCCAAAAAACTTGGGTTTGATGGAATGCTGGTTTTGAACCCGAAGGAGTTGCCTTTGTGTCACCACTATTATTCTCCTTCTCTTGAAGAAGTTGCATGGGCCGAAGAGATGATTGCGCTAAGTGAGAATGCTGTAATGAAAGGGAAAGGCGTGGAGGTCGTTGACAACAAGTTTATAGGCCCACCTATGCTTAAGATGGCAAAGGAAATTTTGACAAAGGCAAAGATGTGTTTTAAAAATTGAATTGTCTAAAAGCTGTTTGTTCAACTTTTTTTGACTTAGCTATAATGGAAAAGGTTCTTGTTAGCATTCGTTGTTTGGCATATAATCATGCGTCATATATTCGCCAGTGTTTGGATGGTTTCGTGATGCAAAAAACCAGTTTTTGTTTCGAGGCTATTGTTCATGATGATGCATCAACGGATGGAACGGCTGCTATCATTAGAGAATATGCTGAAAAATACCCCAATATCATCAAGCCTATTTTTGAAACCGAAAACCAATACTCAAAACATGATGGTTCTTTGCGAGATATTATGAATGCAGCTTGCAAAGGCAAATATATTGCCATGTGTGAGGGCGATGATTATTGGATTGATCCTTACAAGCTCCAGAAACAGGTTGATTTTATGGAACAGCATCCCGATTATGTCGCTTGTTTCCATAATGCAAGGGTGCAGTATAATAATCATGTTGCGCTGTTTAATAATTTGGAAGAAAAGCATCATACTCCTACCGAAGATATTATCAAACGCCGTTGGTTCATTGCCACACCTTCGCTTTTGTATCGTAACATTGTTCTTGAAATGCCTGAGTGGAGTAAAGAAGTCGTCAATGGAGATTATATGATGGAATTGTTGCTTGCAAAAGAAGGCAAGTTCTATTACATGGATGATGTGATGGCTGTTTATAGACAAGACGGTCAAGGTATGTCTTCTGTGCTTAAAAGGGATAAGGTGAATATGATAGATAGGCTGATTGATTTGCTGGAAAAGATGAAGCTTTATTACGGCGATGAATATGCTCCTGCGTTTGACAAATCTATTAGGAATTATCAAACCATCCGAGATGATTATGAAAAAGAAGCCTATTTTGAACAGCATCCAATAGCAAGGTTTTTCAGGCCAAAAACATACAAGCGGATGATAAAGAAGAAGCTTAGAAGTATTGTCCAATGAAACTTTCCATCATAACCATCAACCGTAACAACGCAGCGGGTCTCGAAAAGACTATACAAAGCGTAGCTGCCCAATCTTTCAAGGAGTATGAGTACATAGTCGTTGACGGTGCCTCAACTGATGATAGCGTGAATGTTATCAAAGCGCATGAAAGCGATTTTGATTGTCTGAAATGGGTTTCAGAGCCAGACTCTGGCATCTATAATGCCATGAACAAAGGCTTACATATGGCTTCAAGCGACTATATACAGATTCTCAACTCTGGCGACTGCCTTGCTGCACCCGATGTAACGGAACGAATGTTGAAGGCCCTGAAAGAGAATGAAGGACCTTCCATCCTTTACGGCAACATGGTGAAATGTTTTCCCGATGGACGCCGTTTGGTGGATAAATGTTTTGCGGGACAGGAAATCACTATGTTGGGGATGTATACTGGGACATTAAACCATGACCCCGCCTATATCCGTCGCGACTTGTTCGATAAATATGGTTATTATGATGAAGGTCTGAAGATTGTCTCCGACTGGAAATGGTATCTTCAAGCCATTGTTTTTGGTGGCGAAAAACCAAAGTATGTGGATGTGGATGCCACCTTGTTTGACATGACGGGAATAAGCGAGAATGGGGGCCAAAATCGAAGTCTCATCGATCATGAGAAGAGGACGGTTCTCGAACAATTGATAAACCCACAATTCCTTCAGGATTATGACAATTATGCTTCCGACATCTATTTTATGCGTCGTATCCGAAGGCACCGTATTGCATTTAAGTTGGTATGGTTCATCGAAAGAGTGCTGTTCAAAATCGAAAAGAATAGGAACAAACGTTTAGGCATCCAAAAATGGGAGTAAAATTCGAAAGGAAATGAAGACGATTTTATTATTAGGGGGCTATGGTTTTTTGGGAACCAATATCATCAAGATGATTGATGACTCGTTTGCCCAATCCTATCGTGTTGTGGTGCTGGATAGAATGCCATCCCATCCTTCTGGTTTGAGGTTCGATTGTGTGAAAAAGGTGTATGTTGGTGATTTTTCTGACGAGTCGTTTTTGAAGAATGTTTTTGAAGAAAACGATATTGACTTGGTGATTCACTCATTGAGCTCAACAATTCCCTTGGGTACGAATAATGCCAGATTCGACATCGAAACCAATCTTGTTCCAACGATAAAGCTATTGGATTGCATGTTGGAACACCATGTTTTTGATATCGTCTTTATTTCATCAGGGGGGGCTATCTATGGCAATAGCTATGAGGGTGCACATAGGGAAGATGAGAACACATTCCCTATCAGCTCTTATGGAGTAGTCAAATTGACAATTGAAAAGTATTTGATGCACTATGCGACATATTATGGACTAAGGCCTTTGGTGTTGCGATTGTCTAATCCATACGGACCTTACCATTATTCCATGAAACAGGGTCTTGTCAATGTGGCTTTGGCTACAGCGCTTGGAAATGAGCAATTTGTCGTGTGGGGTGATGGGACTGCCGAGAAGGATTACATTTATGTTCGGGATTTTGTTTCAGTCATGTTTCAACTTGTTGACTGTGGCGTTCATTCAAAAGTCATCAATGTCGGTAGTGGACAGGTTGCATCGGTGAATCAGATTCTAGGCGAAATTAAGCAAATGATCCCATCGTTTTCATGGGAATACAAGGAAGCCTCCAAATTGGATGTCTCGCGTTTTGAATTAGACACAACACTACTGCGCTCATATATCGGAGCATATGCTTTCGTCAAATTGGACGAAGGAATAAGAATGACATATGAATGGGAAAAACAGCGGAGATGAAGCTGAGTATTGTAACAACGATGTATAATTCGGCGAAGTATTTGCCCAAGTGTGTGGATTCTTTGCTGAATCAAAATTTGTCCGAAGATGATTATGAGATCGTCTTGGTCAATGATGGCAGTCCTGACAATAGTTTGGAACTTGCCGAGCAATATGCATCTCGTCATAAGAACATCAAAGTGTTGTCTCATGAGAATAAGGGACTGGCTGGAGCTAGAAATACAGGACTTGATGCGGCTACGGGTGAATATTTGTGTTTTGTTGATCCCGATGACTATGTCCATCCCGATATCTATGGAAAGTTGTTGGGAATGATGGACGAGAGACATCTTGACATATTGCGGTTCAATTACGACATGGTGAATGAGGATTATCAAATCATCGATAAGCCCAAAGGAACAGTAATAGATTATTCACCCCAGGTTATGGATGGAGAGACATTCTTGGATGAGCGTTTGGGTTACGGATGCTTTGTCTGGTCTTATGTGTATAGGTTGTCATTCCTTAGGAAGACTGGAGTCAGGTTCAAGGAAGGGGCTTATTTTGACGATACAAATTGGTTTCCGAGGGTGTGTTGCATGGCGGATAGGGTAGATAGTGTCGATATTGTTGGTTATTATTACCTTCAGCGTAGTGGATCGTTGGTGAATAGTATGACCGAGGAAGCCAAACAGAAGAAAGTAAAAGGTCAGGTGGATTTGATATATAGTTTAAAGGATTTTGCTGGTCAAACCCATTCTGAGAAGGTGAAACACTGGTGCCTATCTATGGCTTCCTTGACCGTTCTTGCAATCATGTCGTTTGCTGTTGATGAGAAAAAGGAGGATGTGGTTGCGTTGGTGAGCGGCTTAGATGTGTTTCCTTTGGAGCTGAGATTGAATAATACGACCAAGAGAGTGAAAAGTAAGTTGAGGTTGATCAACTGGTCTCCAAAGATGTATTATAAGTTATATCAATTGCTTAGGTAATCGTACATTTGGTGATTAAATGATTCCGAAAAAAATACACTATTGTTGGTTCGGAAAAGGCGAAATGCCTGAACTTGCATTGAAATGCATTGAGTCTTGGCATAGGTGTATGCCTGATTATGAGTTTAAGTTGTGGAATGAAGAGCGCTTTGATGTAGAATCAATTCCTTATACTAAAGAAGCCTACGAGGCTCGCAAGTTCGCCTTCGTGAGCGATTATGTGCGTCTTTTGGCTTTGGAGCAGGAGGGAGGAGTCTACATGGATGTTGATTTCGAAACTTATAAAGCTTTTGATGACTTGTTGACTTGGAAATCTTTTGCTGGCTTTGAAGGTAGCAAGCATTCCCCTTTAATGATGGGGGTGATAGCAAGTGAAGCTCATGGCGAATGGGTTACGGAGATGTTGGAAGCCTATCAAGGGCGGCACTTTTTGAATGCTGATGGCACACCTGATTTGACTACTAATGTCCAGTTCATATCTGCAATAATGCGGAACAACGGTTTTGTGCAGAACGGCAAAGAACAAGACTATAAAGATTTGCATGTTTTTCCCGTGGATTATTTCTGTCCGCTACAGACAACAGGTGAATACCTGTGTACTGAGAATACATATTGCGAGCATCGAGGTTTGGGCTCTTGGGAAGAAAAAGATGGTGGCTGGAAGGCAAAAGTTGGTGAAATCGTTGGCCCGAAAAACATGGCTCGATTGATAAAGTTGAAAAGACGCATTCTCGGATAAAATGAAATTGAGTATTTTTGCACCGAAATTGAAGACATCGTTATGTTGACTTATTTTCCTAATTATTTTTCGCGCCGTGCTATCATGTGCTATGTTATTACGCTAGCCTTGGTGAGTGCCCTGTTCATAAACTATGTACTTCCTCTCAAGTTTGTTGTTTTTGGTTTTGTCGCTGTGGTTATTTTTTTCACATATGCCAGCAAACTGACAATGAATTGGGGACGTTATAATGAAAATGTTTTTCAGAGGAGGGTGTTCGTCGCGGCATTAATCATTCGTCTTGTTTATGTAATTTTCATTTATTATTTTTATATTAGTGAGACGGGCGAGCCACATGCTTATCATAAGGGTGATGAGGGCTTGTACCAAGCTGTAGCGGCAAGATGGTATGAAGCTGGCTTTGAGGCTTTTCACACCACCATTACAGATTATCTTGACTTTGATGACACGGGCTATTGCTGGTGGTTGGCAATTTTGTATTTGCCTTTTGGCCCTGAAGTTTTGGTGGCTCGTGTTGTGAAGTGTTTTGTTGATGCATTGAGTTGTCTGTTGCTCTACAATTTGGCTAAACGCAACTTTGGGGAGTCTACTGGACGCATAGCAGCTATTTTCTATATGCTCATGCCCAATGCATGGTTTTATTGCGGAGTTACGTTGAAAGAAATAGAAATGTCGTTCTTGGTTATCTTATTTGTTGAACGCGCAGATTCGGCCCTGCATTCCTCTAAACTCAAGATACAAAACTTGATTATACCGTTAATGGCATCAGCAGCAATGCTGACTTTCCGCACAGCCTTGGCTGCAGTTATGGTTGCGGCGTTGGCACTTGCATTCATTGTTGGTTCGCAGAGACAATTGCAATTATGGCAAAAGGTCGTGTTGGGAGCAGTCTTTGTCGTTTGGATGTTTTTGACGGTTGGTGTTGAGTTGGTACAAGAGAGTGCTAATTTGTGGGCGAATAGAGCTTCTACGCAGGAATCAGGTTATGCCTGGCGCGCCGAGACCAACTCGTTTGCACAATATGCTTCAGCAGCCATATTTGCTCCCTTGATTTTTACAATTCCCTTCTCTTCAATGGTGGATATTCTGAATCAGGAGAATCAGATGATGATGAATGGGGCAAATTTCATCAAGAATATTCTTTCCGGATTGACCATATTTGCGTTGTTTATGTTAGTGAAGCGGCGTACTTGGCGAGATCATGTGCTTCCACTAGCGCTAATGGGTGGCTATTTGGTGGTTCTGGTGTTTAGTAATTTTGCCCACTCTGAGCGCTTCCACTTCCCGGTGTTGGCTCTAGAATTGATGTTTGCTGCCTATGGCGTATCGCAAGTGACAAACAAACACAAACGATTATACATGATTTGGATGGTGGGTATTAGTATTGCTAATATATTATGGGCATGGATTAAACTGGCTGGTAGAGGTTTGGCATGAGAATACTTGTTGTCGCTTCATTCAATAAAGGTCGTTTCGCCCCATTCATTGTTGAGCAAGTCGGGGCACTTGAAAAGCAGGGCTGCACAACTGGCTTCTTTGGATTGCAAGGCAAAGGCTTACGAGGCTATTTGAGAAATTTGCCTTTGTTGAAGCAGAAAATCAAAGAGTTTTGTCCTGATGTTATCCATGCGCATTATGGTCTGTCTGGACTTTTCGCCAACTTGCAGCGTCGCATCCCTGTTGTGACCACTTATCACGGCTCTGACATCAATGACAAAAAGGTTTTGCCTTTTTCAAGGGTCGCCATGTTTTTATCCGCATGGAATGTGTTTGTGTCGCGAAAGACTTTGGAAATTGCAGGACCAAAGGAAAAATACAAGCTGTTGCCTTGTGGGATTGACCTGTCCGACTTGCAATTGACAGAAAAAGCGGAGGCGAGGCGAAAGATGAATCTACAGGCAGACGGAAAATACATTCTATTTGCCGGTGCATTTGATGTTGAAGTGAAAAATGCTCCGTTGGCCAAAGACGCGGTTGCATTACTGCAAGATATTAAAACTGAATTGCTTGAGCTGAAAGGTTATACGAGAGAAGAGGTGACCTTGCTCATGTGTGCCGCTGATGCCTTTCTATTGACTTCATTCATGGAAGGCTCTCCTCAAGTCATCAAGGAAGCCATGGCTTGCGGATGTCCAATTGTGAGTGTAGATGTAGGTGATGTCCGGGAAAGGGTGGCTGGTGTTGAAGGCTGCTATGTGGCAAACACTCGAGAACCAGAAGAATTGGCAGGCCTGCTGCGGAAAGCGATGTCTTTCGAGGGAAGAACGAAAGGTCATGATAAAATCGTTGCGGATGGCATTGATAATCGGCAAGTGACAAAACAACTTATTGAGATATATGAAAGGGTGTTGAGAAGTGAGAATCATTGAAGGTGAACACATTGATCCGATATTGTGGTCTGGATTGGTGAAACAATCGCCATGGTCAACATGGTTTCAAACCCAAGAAGCGTATGCGTTTTTTGAAGGCCTCTCTTTTCTTGAGGCTTTTGCAATCGCTGTTGAGACGGATGGGCAGCTAAAAGGGTTAATTACGGGCTATATCCAAAAGGATGGCGGAAAGATAAAACAGTTTTTTTCCCGAAGGGCTATTATTGTTGGTGGGCCGCTATTGTCGGATGAGATTACTGATGAAGAACTATCTTTCCTGCTGTCTGCACTGATAAAGAAGCTTCGGAGAAAAGCCATATTCGTCGAAACCCGTAATTTTAATGACTATAGTCGTTGGCACTCGGTTTTCGAACAATCGAAGTTCGACTATGAACCACATTATGATGTCCAAGTGGATACAACTTCTATGGAGTTGGTTAATAGCAAGTTGGATAGGAATAGGAGACGTAATATTAAAAAAGCATTGGATAATGGTGTTGTCATTGATGAAAAACCAAATGCAGAGGATTTGAAGCAGTTGTATTCGATGCTTGAGGAATTATATACTACAAAGGTCAAAACACCGTTGTTTCCATTCGAGTTTTTTGAGAAACTCAGCAAAATACATTCATCTCGGTTTTTCTTGGCCAAAAACGCAGAGGGACAAATGCTTGGCGGTTTGATTTGTGTGGAATTGGAACATAGGGCAGTATATGCATGGTTGGCTTGTGGTGACGATTACAACTATAAATCATTATCTCCTTCTGTAATGGTCAATTATGCCGGAGTCAGCTATGCGGCACGAGAGGGAGTACCTCTGTTTGATTTCATGGGAGCTGGTAAACCCGATGACGGAGGCTATGGAGTTCGCGATTTCAAGTTGAAATTCGGTGGCGATTTGGTGGAATATGGGCGTTATGTTCATGTGTGTAACCGCATGCTGTTCAGTATCGGTAAAATGGCTGTAAGAATATTGAAGAAAGCATGAATATTTTAATTGACATCAACCATCCAGCCCATGTGCATCTGTTTCGGAATGTATATAAGATGCTGGTTGAAAAGGGTCATGAGGTGCTTGTCGTTGTCAAGGAGATTCCTTCGGCGATGAAGCTACTCGATTTGTATGGCATTCCGTATGTCAACATCGGGAAGAAAGACGATGCGATTGGCAAAAAAGGTTTAGACCAACTGGTTTTTGATCGGCGTTTGCTTAAATTGGTTCGTCAACATCATGTCGATTTGGGCGTTGGCTCTTCGATTAACATTCCTCATGTCAGCAAGTTGAGCAAGATGAAAAGCATTATCTTGGATGACGACGACGACGAAGCGGAACCCTTGTTCGTCAAGTTTGGACATCCTTTCGCCGACACCATACTGACACCTTCGGCCATCAAACGAAAATCATCCAAAGCAGTTTATGTAGATGCCTATCATGAATTGGCGTATCTCCATCCGAACCGTTTCGCTCCTGACCCGAGCGTGTTGAGTGATGCAGGCGTTGAGGAAGGAGAGCCCTATTTCATCTTGAGGTTCAACGCTTTCAAGGCACATCATGACATTGGTGCTGAGGGGTTGTCCATCGAAAACAAGCGTCGGCTTGTGGAACGGCTACTAGCCTGTGGAAAAGTTTTCATCACCACCGAACGGAACATTGATGACGAGTTTAAGCCATACCAACTCGCGGTATCGCCCGACAAGGCGCATTCGTTGATGTATTATGCCACGATGTTTGTCGGCGATAGCCAGACGATGACATCTGAAGCTGCTGTCCTGGGCACTCCTGCGGTCAAGTGCAACAGCTTTGCAGGCCGTTTGGCTGTGCCTAATGAATTGGAGCAGAGGTATGGTTTGTGTTATTCGTTTTTGCCTGAACAACAGGAAGCTTTCTTTGCCAAGATAGAAGAATTGCTCGCCATGTCCGACCTGAAAGGGGAGTGGCAGCGGCGGCGACAACACCTGTTTTCCGAGAAGATTGACTATACCAGCTTTTTGGTTTGGTTTGTTGAGAACTATCCCCAAAGCAGGCAAACCATTGTGGAACAACCTGAATTCCAATTCCAATTCCGATGAGTAAAGATTTCACATTGGAGAAATATGCAGAATTGCTTCAGAGCTTGAAAAAGGGCGGTTATCGCTTTTTGACATTTGAGCAATATTGCATGGAAAAAGAATCTCTGAATGATGTTAAGTTTGTTATTCTTCGTCACGATGTGGACTTGAAAGCCGACAATTCTCTCGCTACGGCTAAAATTGAGCATTCGTTCGGGATAAATGCATCGTACTATTTCCGCGTCGTTGAGCAGAGCAACAAGCCTGGAATCATTAGGGAAATAGCTGAAATGGGTCATGAAATCGGCTATCATTACGAAGACATGACCATTTGTGAAGGCGATGTAGAAAAAGCCATTGGGCATTTCGAAAAGCAATTGGGTTATTTTCGTCAGTTCTATCCTGTGAAGACCATCTGCATGCATGGTGCACCGCGCAGCAAATTTGATGGGCGTGACCTGTGGAAGAGGTTTGATTATCATAATTTTGGAATTATAGGCGAACCTTATTTTGATGTAGACTTTTCAAGAGTTTTCTATCTTACGGATACGGGTCGCCGATGGGATGGTTTCAATGTGAGCCTTCGTGACAAAGTACCCATCTATCAAGATGAATGGGTTCGGCAAGGATTGGTTTTCCATAGTACTGATGATGTTGTTGATGCCATCGAAAATGAGGAATTGCCTAAACAATTAATGATGACAACACACCCTCAGCGTTGGACAGATCAAGTTGTAGAATGGCTTAAAGAAAAGACTATGCAATCAACTAAAAATATGGTGAAAGGATTCATGGTGAGGCTCAATTGATTTTTTAGCATTTTTTCCTTGGCATTAGTGCCTTTTTATCCGAAAAATATTTGTAATTTTGCAACCTAATACAACAAGAAATTTTTATAGTGATGAAAACATATAGAATTATCCTTTATTTCCTATTAGCCTTATTGGCTGTTTCGGCTTCGTCATGTGTCACGCAAAAAAGTGTTCGTTATTTACAGGACATGCCGAAATATGGTATGCCCATCAATGAGTCATTGGAAGCTACGGTGGCTCCATACGATGATTTGAGAATTTATGTTTTGAGTAGTTCGGCAGGAAGAGATGATGAACTGCTCAAGCCATTCAATGCTGTCCAGAATTTAGGAGGTGGTGCTGGTGGTGCTAGTGGAAGAGCTTCTGGTTATCTTGTTGATTCTGAAGGTAATATTGAATTTCCGGTATTGGGTAAACTTCATGTTGCAGGTTTGACTCGTTTGCAATTGCAAGACACTATTGCGTCGCAACTCATAAGTAATGGGCAGCTTAAAGACCCATTGGTTATTGTCCGTTTTTTGAATTTTAAAGTTTTTTTCTTAAGCAGTTCAGGCGGTAAGGTTATCAATGTTTCAGATGAGCGTTGTACCTTCCTTGAAGCTTTGGCGATGGCAGGTGGGTTGGATTGGTATACACGACGCGACCGTATTGGTGTGATGCGCGAGGTGAACGGCAAACGGGTAATACATTACCTCGATCCACGCTCCACTGAGATTTTCAACGACGAGTTTTTTGTACTTCAGCAGAATGACATCATTTTCACCGAAGAACGTCCATACAAGTTCTTCAGTTCCAACTTAAATACGGTACTTGGATTGATATCATCGGTTACAGGACTGGTGTCATCAGCAGTTTCGATTTATACGTTATACAAATTGATTGATGGCTTTTTTGGTTCAAATTGATTGATGGCTATTATATTCCCTAACTAGAGTTTTACCATTTTTAATTTAAGAGTATGGCTACTAACAACAATCTCAACGATATCAACAACATTAATAAGAGACCTGAGAATATTAATTCGTTTTTTGATGAAAGTGCCAACAGCGGTTTCAAGTTCAAGGATTTGGTTTTCCTTGTATTGCGCAACCTGCATTGGTTTCTCATTTGTGCCTTGATTGGCGGTGTTATCGCTTATTACAATGTCAGTAAGCAAGAACGGGTTTATGCGAGTAGTGCTACTCTTTTGATTAAGACTTCTTTGACAAGTAGTGGTTCGGAGTCACTTCGCTCTTCTTCAACTTTGGGAAGCCTTGCAGGTGGGCCTATTGTTAGCACAATCAACAATGAGATTATGGTTTTGAAGTCTCAGTCGATTATGGAAAACATGGTGCGCGAATTGAACTTGAATGTTTCCTATTCTTATAAGACAAAAGTGTCAAAGCGTAATAGGGATCTTTACAAAGAGTCACCGATTGAGGTTTCTTTTCCTGGATTGGATGAACAGATTAAAGCTTCATTCAGCGTCAAGCCAGTTGACAAGGAACATGTGATCCTTGACGATTTTGGAGGTGATATTCCTGCAATGACGGTACGCTTGAATGATACGGTGATATCTCCTATCGGCAAGATTGTTGTAAAGCCCACATGGCGTTTCGGTGACTTTTACGATATAGCCATTACTGTCAACCATCGTCCGGTTTCTACAGTGGCTTCAATCTATCGTGGACGTATCGTTGTGAAAAGAGAAAGTGAAAGGAATTCCATCCTGAAACTAATAGTTAGTGACACATCTCCCTTGCGTGCTGCTGATGTGCTAAATACACTTATGGAAACTTATAATAAGGAGTCAATTGATGATCAGCAACGCGTACTCGACTATACGGAAAACTTTATCAATGAGCGTATTGAGTATTTAATGAACGACATACATGAGAATGAAAAAGTGTTTGTCGATTTCAAGCGTAGTCACAACATTATTGACACCAAGAGCTATGGTCAGGC
Organism: uncultured Bacteroidales bacterium; assembly: GCA_900317055.1. Taxonomy (GTDB): domain Bacteria; phylum Bacteroidota; class Bacteroidia; order Bacteroidales; family F082; genus Limimorpha. Next base: position 190,615 of record ONFF01000003.1, read on the forward strand.
ATATATGGCGGCAAGTAATGCTTTGACGGAAGAAGCAAAAAAATTGGACGCTCAAGCTGACATGGTGCGTTATCTGCTCAATTTTACCAAAAACAATACGGATCAGATGATTCCTATAGGCGCGGTCAATGTTTCTAACGAGGCTTCAACAATTATAGGAAAGTACAACGATAATTTGGTCAAAATTGAAAAATATAAAGCTGATGGCACGATTAATAATCCCGTGGCTCAGAGTTTAATGGAAGAACAGGTGAGCCTTCATGCCAGTATAGTTTCAGTTCTCGAAACCAATCTCAAAGGTTTGGAAGATCGTATTGATGCCGCCAATCGCGATAGGAACATTGCCAATTCCCAGATTCAAAGCGTTCCCGTTGCCCAATTGGAGTTGGGCTCTGTTGAGCGTATGCAAGGCATCAAGGAAAGCCTATACTTGCAATTGTTGACCAAGCGTGAAGAACTGTTGATGACAAGCCCACAACTGGAAGCTACGGGTAGGGTAATTGACTATGCACATGCTAATTATAATCCTGTTGCACCAGATGAAAGAAGGTCAACAATAATTGGTATTATTATTGGTCTTGCTGTACCGATTGTCATTTTGATACTTAAGAATTTGCTTGATACAACGATACACGAAAGAGTGGATGTGCAGAAGACTTCAAATGTACCATTCCTTGGAGATGTTCCTTTTGAAAAGGATATGGATGGTTATGCCATTAGGGTGCGTGAAAATGGTCGAGATTCACTTTCTGAGTCGTTCCGTCTTATCCGGTCCAGTTTGGAGTACATGAAAGATAGAAAAGAGGGCGCTCATGCCATCATGTTCACATCCTTCATGGTTTCTTCAGGAAAGACATTTGTCTCCACCAATTTGGCAACTAGTTTCGCTTTGGCAAAAAGAAAGACAGTGCTTGTCGACTTGGATATTCGTAAGGGTACTTTGTTCAAAGTGTTCAATGTATCAACCAAAGCTGGAGTTTCCAATTATTTGTCTGGTAAGACCGATTCGATTGACGATATTATTCATTCTGATGTCAATACACCTGGCCTTGACATTATCTTCTCGGGTCCGGTGCCGCCCAATCCGGCTGAATTACTGATGAGTAACCGTTTGGAAGACATGATGGCTGAACTTCGCAAGCGTTATGAATATATCTTCTTGGACAATGTTCCTGTGGGTATGGTTGCCGACTCGGACATTGTGAAACGTGTGGCTGATACTACTATCATGGTGCTCAGAGCCGGTAAGACCGATAAGCGATTGCTCTTCGATGTGGATAAGTTCTACAAGGATAAGGTCTATCCTAATATTTGCGTGATTCTGAATGGCGTGAATAAGAAGAGACGTGGCTATGGTTATTATGGATATGGATATGGATATGGATATGGGTATGGATATGGGTATGGATATGGATACGGCCATGAATACGGCTACGGCTATGGCTATGGCAATGAGGAAGAACAAAAACAGAAGAAGAAAAAGAAGTGGTATCAACGTATTTTCAAAAAGAAACATCATCACCATCATCATTCTGGCAAGCATGTGAGTAAGATGAGTGATGACGGTAAGGAATAAACGATAGGTTATGTTTGGGTTCCGTAACAAGCTACCCCAAGGCATTTTTGAGGGCGCATGCGATGTACATTGCCATATTCTTCCCGGTGTTGACGATGGCTTTTCAACAGTGGAGAAATCCTTGCAAGCCTTGAAAAAACTTGAAGAACGTGGCATTAAGAAGATGGTGCTTACACCCCATTTCATGAAGGATTATCCTGACAATGATCGTGCTAGCATCACTTCAAAGTTTGAGGCTTTCAAGGCTGAAGCTGCCAATGCTTGTGGCATTGAATTGCATCTTGCTGGAGAGTATATGATGGATGCCCGGTTTCTGGAGCATTTCAAAGAGGGTTTCCTGACTTTGGACAAGGATGGCACGCATGTGCTGTGCGAGACTTCCTATTTGATGTGTGAGCATGGTGTCTCAGATATGCTTTACGAGATTATGTGTGCTGAATATCAACCCGTCATTGCCCATCCCGAACGCTATGAATATGCAAGGAAAGATGATTATTTCAAGTGGATTGACAAAAGATACAAGTTCCAGCTGAATATTTTGTCACTTTCCGGTGCTTATGGAAGCACAGCAGTAGCCAAGTCGCACTTCCTGCTTAAAGAGGGCTTGTATGATTATGTAGGTTCCGATATGCATGGGCTAAGCAACTACAAACGCTTTCTCCCGGAAATCCGTTTGAGCAATAAAGACATTGAACGATTGGAACAGCTGATTGAGAATAATAAGAAGTTGGTTGGCTGATTTCAGTTTGTCTCTGTTTAAACAACAATCCCGATGAGGTTTCCTCACCGGGATTGTTTGCGTTTAGGCATAGGGCTATCATGTCATGGTGGACCTATGACCATTATTGTTTCAATCCTCGTGCCTTCAGATAAGGCTCATAATCGGGATCTTGGCCGCGGAACTTGCGGTATTGCACCATGCCTTCGTCGTTGCCACATTCCTGTAAGCAATTCTTGCGGAACGAAGCTGCAAGCTCAGGATTGAAGAGGTTACCTGAACTCTTGAAATAATTGAAGGCGTCCTTGTCGAGCACCTCGGCCCAAGTATAGGCATAATAGCCGGCACTGTAGCCACCATTGAAGATGTGGGCGAAGTTGGTGCTGCGATAGCGTGGCAGAATTTCCGGCATCAGGCCAATGGCATCCATCTGCTGCTTCTCGAAAGCGTCGACATCAAGGTCTTGGACTTCAGTGAGCTCGTGATACTTCATGTCAAGGATTGAGGCGGCGATGAGTTCAGTGGTCATGAAGCCTTGGTTGAACAAAGCACTGTTCTCAATCTTGGCGATGAGGCTGTCTGGCATGACTTCGCCGGTCTTGTAATGCTTGGCATACATGCGAATGACTTCGGGCTCAGCAACCCAGTTTTCCATGATTTGCGAAGGCATCTCCACATAGTCGTGAGGCACATTGCCGCAGGTGCGGGTGTAGAGACCGTCGCTGAAGAAGGCGTGCAGCGAGTGACCAAACTCATGCCACATGGTTTCGGTTTCGTCCCAAGTGAGCAGGGCAGGGGTATCGCCCGAAGCGGGAGTGAAGTTCATCACCAAGGAGACGACAGGATAAATCTTTTTTCCGTTGATGTCATGGCCGCTTTCGCGGAAACTGGTACACCAGGCGCCGCCGCTCTTGGATTCACGCGGGAAATAGTCCATGTAGAGGATGCCCAAAAAGTCACCATTGGCTTCCTTTACCTCGTAAGTTTCCACACCAGGATAATACACTGGCAGGTTAGTATTTTGGGTGAAAGTGATGCCGTACAACTTGTTAGCAGCAGTGAACATACCGTTGCGTACATTGTCCACGGTGAGGTAAGGCTTGATGTAGTTTTCATCGAAGTCGTATTTGGCCTTACGCAGTTTTTCGGCGTAGTACCACCAGTCCCAGCCTTCCAACTTGATGTTAGCACCTTCCTTGTCGGCTATGGACTGCATTTCGGCGAGTTCTTTCTTGGCAAGCTGCTGGGCGGGATTGAAGATGTCAATGAGGAACTTGTCGACGGTCTTGGAGTCTTGCGCCATGTTGACGGCAAGGACATAGTCGGCATAGTTGTCAAAGCCAAACAATTTGGCTTTCTGGACACGCAGTTTGCACATCTCGTTAATGATTTGTTTGTTGTCATACTCGTTACCGTTGTCGCCACGGTTGTAGTAGGCTTTGTACATTTGTTCGCGCAGGTCGCGGTTGTCGGCAAATTGTAGGAAGGGGATGAGGCTGGGCTTGCTGAGGGTGAACACCCATTTGCCTTCCATGCCTTCGGCTTTTGCTTGCTCGGCGGCGGCATCGATGCTGGTCTGAGGTAGACCTGCGAGGTCGGCTTCGTTCTCAATGACGAGTTTGTAGCCTGCGTTTTCCTTCAACAGATTGTTGCCGAATTGCAGACTCAAGGTGGAAAGTTGCTCGTTGATTTGGCTTAGCTCGGCTTGCTTGTCGGCGGGTAGACCAGCGCCATGACGCATGAAGTCTTCGTGGTATTTCTTCACCACACGAATCTGCTGGTCATCAAGGCCCATCTCATCGCAGTGCTGAAACACATAGTCGATGCGCTCGAAGAGTTTCGGGTTCATCATGACGGCGTCGCTGTGTTTTGAGAGCATGGGCAACACCTGTTCTGCAATGGCCACCATCTCGTCGTTGGTGAGGCATTCGTTGAGGTTGAAGAACACATTGCTCACACGGTTCAAGGTTTTGCCTGACTTGTCGAAAGGCAGAATAGTGTTCTCGAAGGTCGGTGTTTCGGCATTGTTGACAATGGCGTCAACTTCAGCTTGTTGTTCGGCTATACCCGTTTCAAAGGCAGGCATGTAGTGCTCGTTCTTGATTTGGTCGAACGGCGGCACTTGGAAAGGTGTCGTGTACTCACTAAGGAAGGGATTGGGGGCGACGACCTCGGTTTTTTGTTCTGGCTTCGAGGTGCATGAAGCCAATGTGATGACGCTTAATGCGATCATGTTGATAAGTTTTTTGGTCATTATATTGAAATTTAGTGTGTTTTCGAGGCTGCAAAGATAAAAAATGTTGTTTTTTTCTTTGCGAAAACCTAAAAACATTATCTTTGTACTCGGTTTTTTATGCAAATTTTGAAAAATTATATATGAGTTACATTTCTTGGGATAAACGAAAATTGGGCAATCTGGAGTTTACACTCCACCGTGAAGTTTTACACTCAACCGTGAAGTGTTGCGTTCCAATGCGTTAGGCGCATTTCTCGCCACTACGGTGATTGGCTGTAATACGCGAAAATACCATGGCCTCTTAGTGGTGCCTCAACCGCAATTGGACAATAACAACCATGTGCTGTTGTCGAGCCTTGATGAGACCATTATTGAAAACAAGGAGGAGTTCCACCTTGGCGTACACATGTACCCCGATGGCATCTTCGCTCCAAGAGGTCATAAATACCTCCGCGACTTCACTGCCGACCCCATGCCGAAGCTGACCTATCGCATTGGCAATGTGGTTTTGGACAAGGAGTTGATCTTCTCCGCAACTGAGGCCCGACTTTTCGTTCGCTATACATTGCGCGAATCACTGGTGCCGATCACCCTTCGCGTCTTGCCTTTCTTGGCTTTCCGCAATGTTCACATGTTGACCCATGAGAACCATGAGGCCAGCCGGAAGGTGGATTTGGTGAAGAATGGCGCTTCATGGCAGCTATACAAGGACTATTCTAAGCTCTATCTTCAGTTCTCCCGTGCCGCGGAATACACACATGTGCCGCATTGGTACTACAATATGTTTTATATCCGTGAACAGGAGCGTGGCTATGATGCCGTTGAGGATCAGTTTGTGCCTGGCTTCTTTGAATTGCAGATGAAGCAAGGCGATACGGTGATTCTCTCTGTTAGTCTCAAGGAAGAAAGTCCTGCCTCCATCAAGCGTCAATGCGAGGCTGAGGTCAAGAGACTGTTGCCTCAGCATAGCTATGAGGAGTGTCTTGTGAAGGCCGCCGACCAATTCATTATTCACGACGAGCAAGGCACTCGTCTTTGGGCTGGATTCCCGTGGTTTGGTTCATGTAGCCGCGACACTTTCCTTGCTTTGCCTGGCATTGCTTTGGCACAAGGCGACGAGAAGACCTTTACAGCGGCTCTCGATTACCTCATTTCGAGGATGCAAGGCCCGTTCTTCCCGCATCGATACTATCAGAAGAGCCTTTATTTCACGGCTGTTGACTCGCCGCTGTGGTTCTTCTATGTGCTGCAACTCTACGAGAAGATGCTTGGCAAGGACAAGAAAGACATTTGGAAGAAATACAAGAAGCCGATGACGACCATTTTGGAGAGTTTCATCGCAGGTACGGACTTCAATGTGCATACCCTCGACAACGGCTTGCTCTATGCCGGCAATCGCGACTTGGCCCTTACTTGGATGAACGTTTTCGCACAAGGCAAGCCTTGGACACCTCGCACAGGCTTGGCCATCGAGGTGAATGCCTTGTGGTATAACGCCTTGTGCTATGGTGTCGAGTTGCTGAAAGTTGCCGAACCCAAGAGCGCACTGCTCAAGAAATGGAAGGCTTTGGCCGATAAAGTGAAAGCCTCGTTTGCTGACACCTTTATTAATAAGGCATCCAACGGTTTCTATGACTATGTGAACAGCAATGAGAAAAACGAACAGGTGAGACCCAATATGATGTTGGCTGCTGCGCTACCGTTCACTCCGATGAGCGATGAACAGCAGAAACGCGCTTTTGACATTGCCCACTCCGAGTTGTTGACGACACGGGGTATCCGTTCGTTGTCGCCTAATGACGAGAACTATAAGGGTATCAGCATCGGCAGTCACAGTGAACGCGAACGCGCCTATCACAATGGCTCGACATTCCCGTGGCTGATTATGTTCTACGCCGACTTGTCCGTGAAGCTGTTTGGCAAGACCTCGTTGCCCTATCTGGAAGACCTTTATAACGGCTTCGAGGAGGCCATTAAGGAGAACGGCATCGGTACGGTGTCGGAGATTTATGATGGCAACCCACCCTTCGAGGCCAGAGGTTGCATCTCGCAGTCGACCAGCGTGGGTGCCTTGCTTTACCTGCATTACCTGATTGAAGAATTAAATAAGAAAGGAGGCTCAAAATGAGAGTCCTGATGTTTGGGTGGGAGTTTCCGCCCCATATTACCGGCGGCCTCGGAACCGCATGCTTCGGCATGACCAAAGGCCTGGCCAAGAATGATGTGGATGTGCTTTTCGTGGTGCCGCGCGCTTATGGCGACGAGGACGAAACCAATGTCCGTCTGCTCAATGCCAGCGAAGTAACCATTGACATCGACCACGAAAAAGACCGCAGCTATTGGGAACGCGTGCAGTACATGGAGATTGGCTCCAACATCATCCCTTATGTCGGCCCAGAGGAGTTCTTGAAATATAAGGAAGGCTATAGCACGGTAGACCATTTCAACCGCAGCGGCTCGGTGTTTGCACGCAACTACCAGTTCTCTGGCAAATATGGTATGAACCTCATGGAGGAGGTGGCACGCTACGCCTTGATAGGCTCGTCGTTGGCCACGAAATATGACTTCGACATCATCCACGCCCACGACTGGCTGACCTATTCGGCAGGCATTGCGGCGAAGGAGACCACGGGCAAACCGTTGGTGGTGCACATGCACGCCACCGAGTTCGACCGCTCTGGCGAGAACATCAACACCGATGTGTATGCCATCGAGCGTCGGGGCATGGAGGCCGCCGACCGCGTGATTACAGTGAGTAATCTGACCCGCAACATTGTCATCAACAAATACGGTATTGACCCCGCCAAGGTCGTGACGGTGCACAACGCTGTGGAACCTAACGACAAGCCCAAGTCGGAATACGAACGCAGCGGTTTGGATGCCAAGGTGGTGACCTTCCTTGGAAGAATCACCTACCAGAAAGGTCCAGAATATTTCATCGAGGCGGCCTACAAGATCCACCAGGTCGATCCGAGCATCCATTTCGTGATGGCGGGCACGGGCGACATGCTGGAGAAGATGATCCGTCGTGTGGCACAGCTCGGTATGGGCAGCCACTTCCACTTCACGGGTTTCCTGAAGGGCGAGGCCGTCGACCAAATGTTCGCCATGACCGATGTGTTCGTCATGCCGTCCATCTCCGAGCCGTTCGGCATTGTGCCGTTGGAGGCCATGCGCTTGAATGTGCCGGTGGTCATTAGCAAGCAGTCGGGTGTTTCCGAGGTCGTCAAGCATGCCTTGAAGGTCGACTTTTGGGACATCAACGGCCTGGCCGATGCTATCTACGGCCTCTGTCACTATAAGCCTTTGGCCGACTGTTTCAAGGACGAAGGCAAGGACGAGGTGGATAGCCTCAAATGGGAACTGGCCGCGAAGAAGATTAAGGCGGTTTATGAATCGGTAGTTAAGTAAGAATAATAAAAAACATACGATATGAGCAAATCAATTTGTTTCTATTTCCAAGTGCATCAGCCTTACAGGCTTCGCACATATCGTTTCTTCGAAATCGGTAAGAAACATTATTACTATGACGACTACAGCAACCGCATGATCATGCGGCGCGTGGCCGAGAAGTGCTACTTGCCCATGAACGAACTCCTGATGCGCCAGATCGAGAAGTTTGGCGACAAGGTCAAATTCGCGTTCTCTTTCTCGGGCGTAGTCATCGAGCAGATGGAACAATTCGCACCTGAGGTGCTGGAGAGTTTCCAGAAGTTGGTTGCCACAGGTAAGGTAGAGGTGCTTTCCGAGACCTATGCTCACTCCTTGGCTTCGCTGTCGAATCCCGACGAGTTCAAGCGTCAGGTGACGGCCCATAAGCACAAGATGAAAGAGGTGTTTGGCGTCACGCCCAAGACCTTCCGCAACACCGAGTTGATCTATAGCGACGAAATCGGTGCAGCGGTGGCTGACATGGGCTACAACCTCATGCTTACTGAAGGTGCTAAGCACATCTTGGGCTGGAAGAGTCCCAACTACATGTATGCCAATGCGATCAATCCGAAGCTGAAGGTGCTGCTGCGCAACTTCAAGTTCAGCGATGAGATTGCCTTCCGCTTTGTGCAGGACGGTTTCCGTGCCGAGGACTTCGTCAACTGGCTCAATGCCTTGCCGGAGGAGGAGGAAGTGGTCAACATCTTCATGGACTATGAGACCTTTGGCGAGCATCAGAGTGCCGAGACGGGCATCTTCAACTTCATGGATGCTTTGCCCGAGGCCATCCTGAAAGGCAGCAAGTTTAAGTTTGCCACTCCACAGGAACTGGCCAAGGCCTTGCAGCCGGTGAGTGCTGTTAATGTGCCTAATGTGCTGTCGTGGAGCGACGAAGAGCGCGACCTTACGGCTTGGCTCGGTAACCCCTTGCAAGACGATGCCTTCCGTGCACTGTACGACCTGAACGCCAAGGTGCATCGCATCAAGGACGAGGAGCTGCAGCAGGACTGGACCATGCTCCAGACCTCCGACCATTTCTATTATATGTGCACGAAGTGGCTCTCCGACGGTGTGGTGCATAAGTACTTTAATCACTATGCATCGCCCTATGATGCTTATGTCAATTACATGAATGTGCTGACAGACTTCACTGATAGGGTGACGAAACTGTCGAAACGGAAAGTGGCAAAAGTTGAGTAAAAGGATTTCCCGAAGGAATCTAATTTTTGAATTTTAAATTTTAAATCTTGAATTTTAAATGAAAACCCCCGAATACCTTTTTGAAACCTCTTGGGAAGTGTGTAACATGGTCGGCGGCATCTACACGGTGCTTTCCACAAAGTCGAATGTGATGCGTCAACTACTTGATGACCATTATGTTACTGTTGGTCCTGATGTGGTCAAGGAATCACACGAAACACTTTATTTTGTTGAAGACAATGAACTCTTTCCCGAGTGGCGCGAAAGGGCATTGAGCCAAGGCTTGAAATGCCGTATTGGACGATGGAAAATCGAAAGCAGCCCCATTGCTATCCTAGTGGACTACACACCACTATATCAGTCTAAGAATGAGATACTTGGGCACCTATGGGAACAGTATGAATTGGATAGTATCCGCGGTCAGTGGGACTATATAGAGCCCGTTTTGTTCGGCTATGCTGCTGGTCAGGTGATTGAGAGTTTCTGCAACTTCTATTTGCAACAAACCAGCAATATTGTGGCCCAGTTCCACGAGTGGATGACAGGCTCGGGTGTGTTGTATCTGAAGGAGCATTGTCCGCAGATTGCCACCGTGTTTACTACGCATGCCACTTATCTCGGCCGTGCCATTTCGGGCAACGGTTTGCCGCTGTACGACAATCTGAAGACCTACCTGCCTTCTGTAATGGCCATGCAGTTCAATGTGGTTTCGCAACAGTCGATGGAGCAGAAGGCAGCCAAGAATGCCGATTCCTTCACGACGGTGAGCGACATCACAGCTCAGGAATGCGAGCAGTTCCTCTATCGTAAGCCCGATGTGGTGACGAAGAATGGTATCGACCATACCTTCAGGCAAGACGAGGCCGCCTTTGAGGAGAAGCGCAAGGCCACTAGGGCGCAGATTCTGAAAATCGCTGGCACCTTGTGCGGCGAAACCCTTGACCCCAACTGCTTGATGGTAATCAACAGCGGACGCTATGAGTTCAAGAACAAAGGCATCGACCTCTTCATTGAGGCGTTGCGTCGCTTGAATGAGGACAAAAACCTGCCGCGTACAGTGGTGGCCGTGATTGCCGTGCCGAGCAACATTGCCGGTCCTTCGAAGGACTTGCAGCATCGTCTTGATGGCACCAATGCCATCATGGGGCACACTGACTTTCCTGCTACGCACCATGTCTTTGAATATGAAAACGATGCAATTCTGAATACCTTGCGTAATTCTGGCCTGCAGAATGACGCCAACGACAAAGTGAAGGTGATGTTTGTGCCTGCCTACCTCAACGGCAGCGACGGCATCTTCAATATAACCTATTCCGAGTTCCTTTCTGCATTTGATTTTTCGGTGTTCCCATCCTATTACGAGCCATGGGGCTATACGCCGCTTGAGAGCGTCGCCTTGGGCATCCCCACCTTGACTTCCGATGTCTCGGGTTTCGGTAAATTCGTCCAGCAGGAATGCAAGGACAACGAGGCCGTGACCGTGGTGTCGCGTCAGGTGGGCGACAATGACAAAGTGATCGAAGAGATTGTCTCGGCTTTGCGCCGTTTCTTGAACATGACCGACAAGGGCATGGCAAAAGTGTCGGAAGCTGCCTTGCAAGTGGCCGATAAACTGCTGTGGAAAGACTTGATCGTCAACTATCAGAAGGCATGGGATGTGGCTTTGGAGAAGGCAGGCGGACGCCATTACATGATGGAGCCGGTGCCCTATGCCGATATGATGCATGAGGTGGTCTACCAGAAGAACGACACGCCGAGTTGGAAGAAGGTGCTGGTGAAACCCATCTATTCACCCGAGATGAAGAAGCTCGAAGAGCTCTCGCGTAACATCTGGTGGTGCTGGAATGTGGATGCCATCGAACTGTTTGAGAGCATCGACCCGGTGGCTTGGAAGGCTACGGAACAAAACCCCGTCGCCATGATGGAGGGCCTGTCGGTAGAGCAGATCAAGGACTTGGAGAATAACGAGGTTTTTGTTGAACAACTAAATAAGGTGTACGACCAGTTCAAGGCTTACATGGCGCAGCCGACGAAGCAAAAGGACCTCATCGCCTATTTCAGCATGGAATACGGCCTGATGAAGAGCCTGAAGATCTATTCCGGTGGCCTCGGCATCCTGGCAGGCGACTATATGAAGCAGGCTTCCGACTCGAATGCCAACATGGTGGGCATCGGTCTGCTGTATCGTTATGGCTATTTTGCACAAGAGATCACCGTCTCCGGCGAGCAGCGTGCCGAATACATCCCGCAGAAGTTCTCGCAACTGCCCCTGCAGCCCGTGCTCAACGACAAGGGCGAATGGGTGAAGGTGAGCATCGCCTTCCCGGGTCGCTCGGTCTATGCCAAGGCATGGCGCGTCAACGTGGGTAGGGTAGGACTCTATCTCTTGGATACCGACATCGAGGAGAACTCGCCCGAGGACCGTGGCATCACGAGCCGACTCTATGGCGGCGACAGCGAGATGCGCATCAAGCAGGAGATGTTCCTTGGCGTAGGCGGTATCCGTCTTCTTGAGGCAATAGGCTTGAAACCAACGGTTTACCACTGCAATGAAGGCCATGCTGCTTTCAGCGGTTTGGAACGCCTGCGTGTTTACATCAACAAGCACAACCTCGACTTCGATGTAGCGCTTGAGTTGGTCAGGGCATCAACTTTGTTTACGACACACACACCCGTGCCTGCAGGTCACGATGCCTTTGAGGAACACCTTATCCGTACCTATATGCCACACTATGCCAACCGAATGAATATCAGCTGGGAACGCTTCATGGGCTTGGGTCGCTTCAACCCCAACAACCCGAATGAGAAGTTCTCGATGAGCGTGCTTGCCACTAACCTCAGCCAAGAGGTGAATGGCGTGAGCAAGATTCATGGTCGTGTGTCGAGGGAAATGTTCCAGTCGTTGTGGCCGGGTTATTTCGCTGAGGAAAACCACATTGGTTATGTCACTAACGGCGTACATCTGCCCACATGGAGCAATCGTCTGTGGCAGCGTCTCTACAAGGAGACCTTTGGTCCCGATTACATTGACCATCAGTCGGATGTGAAGATGTGGGAGCAAATCAACGAGGTGCCTGATGAGAAGATTTGGGACATCCGAAAGCAGTTGAAACATGAGTTGATAGACTATCTCTCTGGAAAGATTAAGGAAGACATGCGTCAGCGTCAGGAAAGTCCAAAGCTCATCATGCAGACTGTCAATAATTTGAATGAGAATGCTTTAATTGTTGGTTTTGCCCGTCGTTTTGCCACTTATAAGCGCGCCCATCTGCTGTTCGGCAACTTGGAGCGTTTGTCGCAGTTGGTCAACGACCCGAAGCGCCCCGTCATCTTCCTCTTTGCCGGTAAGGCGCACCCCAACGACAAGGCGGGACAAGACCTCATCAAGATGATTATTGACATCTCGCGTCGTCCAGAGTTTATCGGTAAGATTCTGTTTATCAGCAATTACGATATGGAACTAGGAGGTCGCTTGACCAGTGGCGTGGATGTATGGCTTAATACGCCGACGCGTCCGCTCGAAGCCTCTGGCACCAGTGGCGAGAAGGCCGTGATGAACGGTGTACTCAACTTCTCCGTCTTGGACGGCTGGTGGGCTGAGGGCTATCGCCCCGATGCTGGTTGGGCCATTCAGGAGAAGCGTACCTATCAAGACCAGCGTTATCAAGACGAGATGGATGCTGAGACCATCTACAACACGCTTGAAAATGAGATTGTTCCGCTCTATTATGCCCGCAATGTTCATGAGGTGCCTACAGGATGGGTGGCAGCTATGAAGAAATGCTTGAATGAAATTTCACCCCGTTTCACCATGAAACGCATGATGGACGACTACTTTGAGCAGTACTACAACAAGCTGATTGAGCGAACCAACTGGATGCGAGCCAACCGTTACCAGAAGGCCTTTGAGATCAATGCATGGAAGACGCGAGTGCGTAACAACTGGGACAAGGTGGAAGTGAAGTCGCTGATTCTGCCCGACACTAATGTGCGTCCCTTGACCTTCGGCGAGCAGTTTGTTGCAGAGATTACATTGCTCACACCCGACCTCGAGCCTGGTGACCTCGCCATCGAATTGCTCTTTGGCAAGAAGAACAACGATATGGTGGACGAAATCACATCTGTCTACAAAATGAAGCTTGTCGATTCGGGTGACAAATGGGTGAAGTATTATATTAAAGTGCCGATTACGCGTGCTGGAGTGTACAATTTCACCTTCCGAGTTTACCCCACCAACACCATGCTTCCGCATCGTCAGGACTTCCCCTTGGTCAAGTGGATTTAACCTCGAGATGAGAAAACGGGAATGGCGATCGCTTTTCCCGTTTTTTTTGCGTTTTTTTTTGAAAAAAATACATTTTTGACTAAGGGTAAAACACCTCTCGCGCGTCTTATAGGTGTCGACAAAATGTTAAACGCGTTTACTATGCATTCTTTTTTTACCACAATGCTTAGCAAAAATGCTGTCACCATGCCTTTTGGCACTGGTGCGTTTCTCATTTACACACAAAGAAACAATTTAATTCACCTATTTATTAACCAAATCAATTCATTATGAAAAAGAAAGTTTTTTCTTTGATGATGATGCTCTTACTAGCCGTTTCTGGTTTTGTGAGAGCAGGGGAGATTACCGTCCATGACGGTTCTACCACAAATTCCTACATCCCTGTTTGGGGATTGTGGACGGACAACAGCCTCCAGCACGAATTCGTGTATCCCGCTGATGAACTCGCTGTTATGAATGGCGCAGAGATTACAGCGATGAAGTTCTACACTTCAAGCAGCTACGCGAATGTTTCCTGGAACGGTAGTTTCCAAGTGTTCCTGAAAGAAGTTGGAACGACAACGCTTACTTCTTTCTTGGGCACTAGTGATGCCACTCTTGTTTACGAAGGATCGCTTGGCGTTACTTCGCAAGAGATGGTGATCACGCTTGCCACGCCTTACACATACAATGGCGGCAACTTGTGGGTTGGAGTGTATTACACTGCCACTACGGGTTATAGCAGCAGCTATTGGTATGGCGAGAGTGTGACAGGTGCTTCTATTTATGGCAGAAGCGGTAATAACTACTCGGTCAACTCCGCCAACTTCCTGCCTAAGACCACTTTCACCTTCAATGGTGGCGGTGGTGGTAGCGTCGACCAGCTCCATGTGAAGTACATGGCTGGCGATGTTGAAGTCATTGACGAATTGAACCTTGGTGTGCGCCCTGCCGGTGCTTGGATGGAGCCTTTCGACTTCACCATGTACACTACTGGTTCTACTTACACTGTCAACATTCTTGACTTCACTCCTGACGATGGCATGTTCACTGTTGCTGGTGAGGATCTTCCTTTCCAAGTGATTCGTAACAACGATGTTGCCTTGAACATGAATGTCAACGGCACTGAAGCTGGTGTCATCGAGCGTCAGTTTGTGGCTATCACCGAAGGTGACCGTGCCGCTCACATCTGGCCTTTGACGGTTGAGCTCTACGCTCCCGAGGTTCCGGATGTTTGGGAGCTGGCTTGCGAAGAAGCCACCACATTCCCCTTCGTGGAGATTCCTGCAAATGCTCACCAAACTGTCCTTCACAACGACTACACCCTGCCTTTCCCCGAGATTGAGGAAGGTGTGGATGCCGTTTACAAACTTGTGTTTGACCAAGACATGATTTTGAATGCTAGCGTTACTGCAGGTGAAAACGGTAAAGTTGCTCTTTACAGAGAAGGCTTCGAAGGCGAAGGTGGCCCAATGGCCGACAACAACTACACTGGTAGTGTTGGTGGCGGCGGCGGCGCTGCCGGTGCTCCTTTTGAGGCTCAGATTGGCGAAGGCACTAACACTTCGACCTACTTCCCCTTCCACACCCTGTGGAACTACTCTATTGGTGAAAACCTCTTCTTGGCTTCAGAGCTTACTGAAGCTGGTGTGACTCCTGCTCCGATGACAAGCTTGAGCTGGTATGTGAGTTCGACCACTTGCACTACGCCCCAGAACAACATCAGCATCTGGATGGCCAATGTGAGCGATACTGAATTGACCACCACTTCGCACACTACTGCTGGTATGACCCTCGTCTATACTGGTAACAATGTGCTTCCTGTCGCTGGCCAATGGAATGAGTTTGTCTTCAACCAAGGCAACTTCTCATGGGATGGCCACAGCAACATCTTGATTCTTTGCACGCGTAATAATGGTAGCTGGGAAGGTTCTGTTAGCTGGCAGACCCACAATCCTGGCTTCACAGCCATGAGCTATCACTATTCCGACACCAATGGTGGTTATGACGTATCGTCGACTTCCTCGACCATGTATACCTCATCTACCAACCGCGCTAACATCATCATGAAGGGCGGCGGTCGCAATCGCGACGAAGTGCTGTTCTCTGATACTTTCGAAAGCGGTAGCCTGAGCAACTGGACCCTTGTCGATGCAGATGCAGATGGCGACGATTGGCAGATTGCAACTCCCGCTGAATATGGCATCGGCAATGCTCACAGCGGCACCTATTGCGCTAGCTCATGGTCATGGAACAGTTATACTTTGTATCCTGACAACTATATGATTTCCCCGCTGGTAGACGGTGCCACGAGCATCAACTACTATGTTTCTACCAACACGGCATATCCAGACCATTACGCAGTGATGGCTTCTTCCACTGGTACAAGCATCAGCGACTTTGTCACTGTGTATGAAGAAGATGCCTTCAGAGGCAGCAACAGTAACGGTGTAAGAAGTTCAATGGCTCAAGGCAGTAACCGTGAAATGAGCACTTGGGCAGCCAAGAGCGTTACCCTGCCTGCTGGCACCAAGTATGTGGCTTTCCGTCACTACAACAGCGACGATATGAACTACCTGTTCATTGACGATGTGACCGTTTATGGTAATGGTGGTGTTACACCTCCTACACCTCCTACTCCACCTACTCCACCTACACCTCCAACTCCTACTTCTGAAATGTCCTACGGTCCTGTCATCACAGATGCTGATGTGCCTGCTGGTACCTACTATCTGGTTGCATCTTCGACGACTCCTAATTTCGAGGTCACAATCAATGCCGATCCTATGCCTTGCCCGGCTGTTGAAGGCTTCGCTTTCAACCCGACTCCTGCCGACAATGAAGACGGCGTTGAGCCTGGTAGCGTGACCCTGCGTTGGAACATCCCGGACTATGCCACTGGTTGGAGACTGGTCTTCGGTAGCACTTACTATCCGGATCCCAACCATGTCCAAACCATCATCTATCCTGAAGATGGTAGCTGGTCCACCACAATGGCCAACAGTTACACTGTGCGTAACCTGTGGAACAACACCAACTATTTCTGGCATGTTGAGTTCAACAACAACGGTTCCTGCCCTGAAGGCGTGAGCAGCCCGATCTGGGGCTTCACGACCCACCTCAACATCCCGCAGAACCTCACTGCTGATGACTACACCGTGTTCAATGACGAACAGATTACCCTTCACTGGAACGCTGTTGTTGACCGTACCTATCGTCAATACTTCATCTATCGTGATGGCGTGAAGGTTGGTGAGACTCAGGTGAACAACATTGGTAATACCACTTTCACTGAAGGTCCTCTGCCGTACAATATGGCTGGTTACACCTACTATGTAACGGCTATCTACGATGAAGGCGAGAGCGCTCCGTCAGATCCTGTTACTGTGAAGGTTTCTGGCTACGGTGATGTGAACGGTCACGTCTTTGAGCAAGACGGCACGACTGGCGTTGCCAATGCCACTGTTACCATGGAAGGTCTGGACGAGTTTGGTGTTTCACACACCTACAACTTCACCACCGATGGTCAAGGCTACTACACTGGTCATATCTATGCCGGTAGCTACAATGGTTCTGCTGCTTGCAACGGTTATCAGCCTGTTGACGCTCCCGTCCAAGGCAACCCGATTGCAATTGCCTATAACGAAACGACTTCTCCGATCGACTATATCCTCGACGAGAACTTCTATGCTCCTTGTGCAGTTATTGCCCAATACTATCCTGACAGCTTGGATCCTCAATCACCGTTCGTGAAGGTGTACTGGGGCTGCGGTCTGCCTGGCAGCAATATCATCGAGGACTTCGAGACTGGCGACTTCAGCATGTTCGATTGGCAGCTTGATCCTACCTATCCTTGGAGCATCACCACTACCAACCCGTACGAAGGCACCTACTGCATGAAGAGCGGTGGCGCTGGCGTGGCCAATGTGGTGAGCAACATGTCTGTGGCTGTTGAGATTCCTGCTGACGGTGAGATGAGCTTCTTCGCCAAGATTTCTTGCGAAAACAGCTGGGACTATGGTTACTTCTATATTGATGGTGTTGAAAAGGGCAGCTTCACTGGTGCTGGTAACTGGGTTGAAAAGACCTATCCTATCACCGCTGGTACGCACACCTTCATGTGGAAATACACCAAGGATGGTAGCGTGAACAGCAACGACGACTGCTTCTATGTAGACTATATCAACTTCTACAAGCAACCAGAACCTGCTATCCCTGGCATGACCTATGACTTTGAGAATAGCACCATGCAAGGCTGGACTTCAGTCGATGCCGACGGTGATGGTCACGGTTGGATGCTTGCAAGCGAGTTGATGAGTGGTGTCGCTGGTCACAACGGATCGTCCGACTTCGTCTTCTCACAGAGTTACGACAACAGCACTGGCGTTCTCTATCCTGACAACTACCTCGTTTCACCTCAGGTGCAGCTGGGTGGTGTTTTGAGATTCTATGCTTGCGCTCAGGATGCCAGCTATGCTGCTGAGCACTTTGGCGTTGCCGTTTCGACGACCAACACCAACCCGAGCTCCTTCACCATGGTTCAGGAATGGACGATGAGTGCCAAGGCTGCTCCTGCTGACAATGGCAAACCCGTTCGCAACAGCCGCAGCGGCCGTGCACAAGGCAACTGGTATGAATACACTGTTGACCTGAGCGCCTACAGTGGCATGGGTTATGTGGCTATCCGTCACTTCAACTGCAGCGACATGTTCTACCTCGATGTTGATGACATCACCATCGGTGAACCTGGTAAGGGTATGGTTGACAACACCCGTAGACTTGATCACTACAGAGTGTATCGCACCAACTGCTACAACGATGGTCCTTACACCGAAGAGAACACCGCCCTGTTGGCTTCTGTCTGGATGCCTGACACCGTCTACATCGACGTTGAATGGGCTGACCTCGCTCCTGGTGTTTACAAGTGGGGTGTCGGTTCCGTCTATTCTGGCAACCGCGGTGAAGAAATCGAAGGCGAAATCGCCTGGTCAGAACCTGTTGCAGTTGCTCCTGAAAAGGGCAACCGCGATCAAGTCTTTGACTTCGAAAACGGTCAGATTCCTGCTGGCTGGACCAACGACGCCACCTATCCTTGGACCGTGGTCAACAATGCTTACCCGGGTTACAATGGCACTTACTGCATCAAGAGTGGTAATGGCGGCATAGCCAACTCCACTTCTTCCATCAGCACTACTGTTGATTATGCCCAAGATGGTACTGTTAGCTTCCTCGGTGGTTTCTGGGGTGAAGGCAGCAACGACTCTTATGATTGGGATAAGTGCAGATTCTATATCGATGGCAATATCATGATCGACTATGGCGCACACGATGCTTGGGAAAATGTCAGCTTCCCGGTTTCAGCTGGTAATCATACCTTCACTTGGACTTACAAGAAGGATAGTAGCGTGAACCCGACTGGTGATGCCTTCTTCGTTGACGATGTTACCTTCTCTACCAGTGGTGGTAGCGGCGGTGGCGGCAACAACGGTGGCTATGGTCCTGGCAACCAGCCCATCCAATTGCCTCGCGAGAGCGAAATCGTTTGGTCGAACTGCCTCGACAAGGACATGTGGCTTGATAATGTTACCGTGAACGTGTTGCTCAACAGCGCTGATAGCCCAGAGGGCACAACCGTTGACTTCACCAACCTGAACGAAGTTGAACAACAGAACTATCCTATTGATCAACTCGTCCTCGACGAAAGCGGCTTCTATGCATTTGAGACCTTCCGCCGTGGTGACTATATCATCAATGTGCGTCACGAAGGCTATGAGCCCATCGACGACACTGTCAGCATCTGGGAGAACACCGATCTCCGTTATGTGATGATTGAAATCTTCTACGGTATTGAAAACCTGTATGTCTCTCGTACTGGCTGGGCCATGTGGGATGAGGCTTACATTCCTGGTGGCGGTGGTGGCCAAGGCGGCGGCCAAGGCGACTCCTTCAGCGTGAACTTTGACGACGGTCAGATTCCTGCTGGTTGGACCATGATTGATGCCAACAACGACAATTACAACTGGGTGCTTGGCTCGCAAATCGGTGGAGTCTACCTCGTTTCAGGTGCCAGCCTCGAAGGTTCTGGTCACAATTCATCAACTGACCTGATCTGCTCTGGTTCATACAGCAATGCTTCTGGTCAAGCCATTACTCCTGACAACTACCTTGTTTCGCCTCAGGTGACCCTCGGTGCTGGTTCAACCTTCAGCTTC
>ONFF01000017.1 GCA_900317055.1 uncultured Bacteroidales bacterium
TTCGTAGGCGGCGGGATTGACCGGAACGCCTGTCAGCGTGATTTGGCATGCTGTGCTGGTTTGGATCTTATACATCTGTCGGATGTCGAGGGTCATCGTACTGGAACCGGATTCTCTCCAATGTCCGTTGGCGTAGGTGATGGAGCCGTTCTTCGACTTGATTGTGGCTGTGCCCGTGGGCCCAACGGCAGAAGCGATGGCATCCTCAAGTTGCTCCAAGGTGATGTCGAGGTTGGTCGACCACCAGCTCCAACCCTGTGAGAGGGTAACGGTTTGTTCATCCTGGGCGGGCTGAGTCACCGTGCCGCTCAAGCTCACATTGGAAGTGAGGTCGCCTGTGGCCACCGTGAGTGTCTCATTGTTGTAGGAACCTTGGCTGAGGCCTTCCTTGAGACGGACATAGACATTGGCCGTCAGGAGTTCGACAGTGGAACCACTGGGGTCAGGAGGTGTTACTGAACCGCCTTCCACGATGGTGACATCGTCAATCTTAAGTATCCATTGGTCGTAGCAGTCGAAGTGGCGGATGGCAATGTAGCCGGTGCCGCTGTAGGCGCTCAGGTCAACGGTGAATTCTTGCCATTCACTGCCTGAAGTTGCATTGGCGGAATAAGTCCAGGTCTGCACCGTCGTGAAGTCGCTGGCATTGGTGTTGCCCGTCGTCGAGACCATCACGGAGAATTTCTCAGCGCAATAGCTGACATTCTGTACGCCGGCCTGGAAGGTGATGCTGCCGCCGAGGGTCACCTGGGGCGAGACAAGATAGTTATCGGGCGTGACTGCGGTGCCACTGCCGCTCGAAGACCCGGAGATGTATGATTCGGAAAGCATGAAACCGTCACTGCTGCCATACCCGTAACCGCTGGTGAAGTTATTGTTGGACGTGGGGTATTCTGTGTTGTGCATCCAGCTGTTCGGCGATGTGGTGCTGCCTTGGAAGGTGGTCCAGTTCTGCCAGCCACCCTCGAAGTCGTAGGTCTGAGTCGCACGGCTGCCCCTGCTCGCGGCAATGGTCAAGGTCGAACCGTAGTCGCCGTTCTCCTCGCTGCTGATCTCGAAGTCGGCGGGGGCGGTCACGGTGATGTCGCCCGAAAGGTCGGTGCCAATCACGGCAAGGCTCTTCACTGCAGACGGGCCTTCGCCTTCGACATATGTGAAATCGGCCATGGCGTTCGGCGACACCGTCAACGATGCGTCGTCGCCTGAAACGGTCATCGTGAAGGTCACCTGGTTGTTCGAGGTCACGTACGTGCCGGTGTAGCTGCTCGGCGAGGTGGCCGTGTAGTTCGTGTTGTCGCTGTAGATGCGCATGGCTCGGTTGGAACTTGTGCCGTAAACGTAGAACTTAGGCGAGTTGGAACTGCTGCTCACGTAGGAGCCCGTGTTGTCGTCAACACACAGCAACAGGTTGCTCGTGCCGTCGTACTCGAACGGGGTGCTCAGCGTGATGGTCGTCCAGCCTGTGGACTGGAACGCGACGGAGCCACTGTACACCTTGTCACCGCTGCTCACGCTCTCCCATCCGGTAGTGCTCGTAAACGAGGTCTTGCTGGTGTGCTTCAGGTAGACGTCGAGGGTCCTTGTGGTCGACTTCGAGTTCGACACCTTGAAGGCTATCTTGGTAATCGTGCCGGCCTGTCCAACCTCGGCGGCGGTGTATATCTGCTGAGTCAGAGAATAGTTGTAATAGGCGTAGGTCGGCAGGTAACTGTCGGCGCTCGTGCCGCTGCCGATGGCAACCTCCGACTCCTTGGGCATCTTGAAGACACCCACCACGGTGACGTCGTAGGCGGGAAGCACGAAACTGTTGCCGGTCACGGCAACCCCTTCGCGGACATCGCCCGTCTTGAAGACAATCCAGCTGCTCAGGTAGTAGCCCGTCTCGGGTGTGGCCGTCAACGTGATGGTCGTGCCGGGGACGGCTTCAGTTGCCGAGGCTGTCACGGTGCCGTGATCCACTTCAGCTATTGTCACTGTGCTTCCCGAAACGAAGGTCGCACTGACGGTCACATCGCTGTTAGGCATGGTGAACTGGTTGTTCGTAACTGCAATGCTGTTGTTGTTGGCATCCCTCACATCCCATACAGAGAAGAAGTAGCCGTTGTTGGCCGTCGCCGTCAGCGTCACCACATCGCCGGGATAGGCCGTGGCCACGCTGGCGCTGATGCTGCCGTTCTCGACAGCGCCGCAGCTCACGCTGTGCGCGGTCAGCTGGTCGAAGTTCGCCACGTAGGCTCCTGCCGCCGTCACCGTGAAGGTATAGGTCGGGTTAGTGGAAACCTGAGAACCATTCTTTGTCCAGTTAGTGAAGGCATAGCCAGTGTTGGCTGTGGCAGTCAAGGTGCATGAGGTGTTCTCATAGAAGGTGCCGCCGCCACTTACATTACCGCCGTTGGTCGGATTGGCCGAAACGGTGATATTGTATTGCGGAATGGCAGTGAAGGTCGCTGTATAGGTACCGGCAGTGCTTGAGGTCACCGTGAAAGTGTAATCAGCATTGGTGCTCACAACGCTGTTGCCCTTCTTCCAGTTAGTGAAGGTATAGCCTGTGTTCGGTGTGGCCGTCAGCGTGCACTGAGTGTTCTCGTAGTACTGGCCAGCACCGCTCACCGTACCGCCGTTGCTCGGACTGGCCGTAGCACTGATGGTGTATTGCGTGCCACCTACAACGCTAATTGTTCCGAAATAGGGCTGGTATTGCTGGCGGGTGACAACAACATAGAGTGTACCGCTGTTAGGGATGGCATTGGTGAAATTCACAGTAGCCACACCTGATGTGTTGGCCTCAGCAACACCGTAGATGACCGAGCTGTTGTCGGTGACAGCGACATAAGAACCAGCCACGGCATTAACGGTAATGGAAGTGGTACCAGGGGTAACCGTGCTGGGTATAGTCACGGAGTTCACTTCAGGCTTGGTAATGTAAGGCATCACAGAACCGTCGCCAAAGGTGTGGTAAAACTGGAAGTAATAGTGAGCTGAGTTATTGCAGCCGCCATCGGTGATGCTGCTGTTGGTATTACCGTTGGAGACAGCTTGTTGCACGGCAAGGTTACCTACATAAAGCAACGATGATGCCGAGTTCCAATATTGGTCTTCAAACATAATATCATAAACGCCTTTTGAAGAAGCCGATTGTGTTGGGTAGTTGCCTGCCGAGTATGAATGTGCTCCAACTGCCCAGTAAAAGTCCTCATACCAATAGGAATAAGGTGAGCAGCCAACATAAGCCACAGCACCTGCATTGGGTACGCGAATCATAGTTTCTGCAAAGCAAGCATTAGTGCCAATGGCAGAACCTGGCGAATAGGTTGTCGAGGTATTGTTGAAGTTACCTGTCAAGCAGCAGTTACCGACACCAAAGAAATACTTGCCAGTATTGGTAAGCGTGGCCACATGTGCGGCCGTCATCTTAGGCTGATACCATTCCTGCTTGTCGCCGTGGGCAGTGTAGTTCAAGAAGCACACACCATTATTGATGCCATTGTAGCAACCGTTGTTTGTCCCAGAATAGCCCTGTGTCGAACTTGTTGAAATTGTAGCACTGATGGTACCGTTCTCAAAGCCACCGTAGGTAGTGTTGCTTGATTTGAAGTAATAGTTCGTCGCATAATTAATGGTGGGCTTGGCCACGCGACTTGTCCAACTCGAATCCCAGCCACCTACAAGGATAACGTTGTTCAGGTAGTTACCGCCATCGGTGAACTCGTATTTCTCGTAAGTCAACACCTTATTAATATAGTTGGTCAGGTGTGTGGTGTTCTCCACCGACATACGGCTGTAGTACATGTCCGGGAAGTAGTTGCTCGTGCTTGAAGAGAAGTTGACGCTTGAATATCCAAGGTCGGAAGCGCATGACTCGTCAACAGTCTTTGTCATATATTGCGGCACTTGCCCCGTGTCGCCAATCACAACCAGATAAGTGTAGGCGTTGCCTGCAGAAACAGAAGCGTTGTACTTGGTCTTGATGAACGAAGCGATGGCGCTTGCCGAAGTACCTGTTTCGCTGGTATAATAGATGTCAACATAGTAGCCCTTCTGGAGTTTCCATTGCAGCCAGCTGTTAAGAGCGTCATTTCCTTGGAAACCCGAATAGCAGATCACCAACATCTTAACCGGTGTGTTGTAAAAGTCGGGGTGGTCGGTGTAAGCATCCCTTGTGCCGCCGGTCAGCATGTCGATGTTGAAGATTTGGTCGTAGACGCTAGTGAAAGCAGGGCTGAAAGTGTTCTTGAACATCTGTGCCGTGCTTGCGGCGTCACCGTTTTGGAAGTCAACGTTCACCTCGATATCGTTGAACACTTTCACGGTGCCAGCGGCGGGGTTGTAACGGACGGGTTGCACGATGAGTCGACCGAGCGTGATGCCACGCATGGTGCCAAGCACTTCGACCATGGCAATCGGATCGTCGTTATAGCTGTTACGGGCATAGGCAGCCTCGCTGAAGGCATATTCCACTGTACTCGGCTCAACATCCTTACGGATAGGTGCCTGCATAGCGGAGACCGTGCCAATGCCATAGTCGCTCAAAGTGTATTGCGTTTCGGAATGGGCACCCACCATAACAACGGGCGTGGCCCCTGTAGGAATCGCGATGAGCCTAGTAAACATCGGAAGTTGCGGCTCACCAACGTTGCCGTTGGGATAAGCACCTTCGATGTAGATTTCCGAGAGCTCACCTCGTGGGGTTTCGACATTGCTTGCATCAATGCCAGAGAAAGAGAACGAAGCCTTGAGGCCCGTCATGTCACTCTTCACGCATTCAGCCTTGTCGACCGAACGCAGTTGGATCTTTTGCTGTGCCATGACACTAATACTGAGTATCGACATCATCGCAAACAATAAAAGTTTCTTCATAATTGTAAAATTTATAAAAAACAATAATTAGAATAAAATGTTGACATTCACTTTATATTAAGCTTGCAAAGATAGCATTTTTTTCGATATGTATGACATTTTTTTCGAAAAAAGAGAGGGTGTGCCATATAAGCACACCCTCCTTTCAAGTATAGTTTAATATTACTTACTATTTTTATTTAGTAGGTAAATGTCCTAGGATCATTCGAATTGGACTGGTAGATGTAACCCTGTCCAGGTTCAAGTATGCTCAACCCTTGTGATCTCCAGTTGCCATTACTATATCTAGCGTTGCCGTTCATGCCTTTAATCATGTCGCCGTCGACGGGATTGAGCCCAGAGAAGGCTTCCGTCACCGACATGCTCTCGCCGCAAGGGAATCCAATCCAGTTGTTGCCTGGGTTGATGGTGATTTCGTAGGCGGCGGGGTCGACCGGAACGCCTGTCAGCGTGATTTGGCATGCTGTGCTGGTTTGGATCTTATACATCTGTCGGAGGTCGAGGGTCATCGTAGTGGCACCGGATTGTCTCCACTGTCCGTTGGAGTAGGTGATGGAGCCACTCTTCGACTTGATCGTGGCTGTGCCCGAGGTTCCCACGGCGGTAGCAATGGCGTCTTCGAGTTGCTCGATGGTGATGTCAAGGTTGGTCGACCACCAGCTCCAGCCTTGGGTCAATGTCACTGTTTCGGTAACAGGAATAGCTTCTGTTGTGGAGAACATAACGACTTCGCTCCATGCAGACTCCACACCATCGCAAACACCCTGTACCCTCACGCAATAGTCAGTCTCTGAAGTGAGGCCTCTGAAGGTGTATTCAGCATCCTCAACTGCGACGGGAGCGTTCCAGGTGATTTCACCAGCTTTCATCAAAACATTGTCAACGGCGAAATAGTCGCCCGTCGGGTCCACCGAACCGTCCTTGGTGTACGACCAGGTGAAGGTGTGCTCGCCCGCCGCCACTTCGAAGCTGTAGTGGTTCCAGCCCGAGACGTTGGCTCCGGCATAGACCATTCTCTCCGCGTCGATGTAGAAGTCGCAATGGTCCCAATACGTCGACGTGCCTTCGCCCATGCACTCCGCGTCGAACTCGACCGTGCCGTCGGCAAGGAAGGTCGCGCTTAACGAGATGCTGGACGTCGAGCCGGACACGCCTGCGTTGCCGCTCTCCATGTGACCGTCGACGACCGTCCACGGATAGGTGGCATCGTTGGTCCAGTCTGCCGGTATGGCTTCGGCGAAGTCCGCGTCAACCAACGTCACCGTGCTGGGAATGCCCAGCATCACGTTGTAGCTCTCGCTGAAGCCTGTCCAGCTCACCGTCGCCGAGTTGCCTGTGACGTCGCTCACTTCCACTCCCGCAGGTGCCGTGTTCACGCAGCCCTCCAGCGCAGTCTTCGTGACCATCAGCTGGTTCTTCACGTTCATGACCGTACCGCTGTAGCTTGAAGGAGCAAACGGGTTGTAGTTCGTGCCGTCGCTGTAGACGCGGAGGGCCTGGCTCGGCGCGGCGAACACGCTGCAGAGCATGCCTTGGCTGTAGGATCCCGTGTTGTCGTCCACGACGAGGACCATGTTGGAGACTCCGTCATACACGAACGGGTTGCTGAACTCGATGGCGGTCCACTCGTTGGCCGTCATTTCGACGCTGCCGCTGTAAACCAGGTTGTCCGAGGTGACGGTCACCCAGTCGGTGGCGCCTGTGAACTCGCTCTTGGTCGTGCTGACCATGTAGATGTCGTAGGTGCGGGTCTTGGTCGTGCCTCCGTTATAGAAGGCGATGCTCGAG
Organism: uncultured Bacteroidales bacterium; assembly: GCA_900317055.1. GTDB lineage: Bacteria > Bacteroidota > Bacteroidia > Bacteroidales > F082 > Limimorpha. The sequence goes on from ONFF01000017.1 coordinate 6,646, forward strand.
ATGAGTCCCGCGGAGCCGAGCTCCTCGGCCGTGTAGATCTGTTGCGAAAGCGTGTAGTTGTAGTAGCTGTAGCTCGGCAGGTACTGGTCCGTCGTCGAGCCTCCGTCGCCTATCATCAGGCCTTCCGCGAAGGTGGCCACAAGGCTCACGTCGCTGGTGACAAAGAAGGTGTATGTGGCACCTGCTCCTTCGACCGGTTCGCCGTCCTGCAGCCAGCCGGTGAAGTAATAGCCTTCGACGGGAGTGGCAATCACCGTGCACGATTCGCCGAAACCGTACTCGCCGCCGCCGCTCACCGTGCCATGCTCGGTATTCTCGGACTCAACGGTCACCAGGTAGGTCAGCGAGGCCGCTGCGCAGTTGCAGTCGAACTCGTACAAAACCCCGGCCGTAGGACGCGATGTCTGCTGATAGATGACCAGGTCGCCCTCGTAGCTCACCGTGAAGGAACACTCACCGTCATAGCTGCCCGAGCTCCAGGTCAAGGTGACATGCGTGCCGTTGCCGATCTCCAGCACGTATTCGGCGGAACTCCCACTACTGAAGGTGAGGCTCTGGGATTCCGTGCCGTCGTCGAAGCTGACGACCAATGCGGCGCCGTTCCAGCCGTCGCCGTAGCTGTCGGCGAGGTTGAAGATGACATTGCACGAGTTCTTCAGGTTCTCGGTGCCTACAGCACTGAGGCCGCCGTCCGCGGTCATCGTGAAGGTGACGGGAAGCACTGCGGTCTCCGGGCAGTTGGCTGCGATGGTGACGCTGAAGTCGTACGTGACTTCCTGGCCCGCCTCAATAGTGCCAGCCGAAATCTGTTGGGTGTTGATGGTGACATACTCACCCGCGGTGGTCGTCAATCCAACCACCGCGTTGGTGGCTTGGTAGTGGCCCGTGTTCTTGAACGTCGCCGACAACGTCAGCGTCTCGCCGGGAACGAAGCCGCCGTTCCATGACATGTTCTGGTATTCCAACAAAGCCTCAGTGGCGGTGACGACGATGTTGCCTTCGTAGGTGTCGCCACCGTTGACGGCGGTGTAGTGCATCGTGACATTCGTGCCATCGGCCACGCCTGGATTGATGCTAAACTGGAAGCCGTTCACAGTGGTGGTGGCTTCAGGAGCCAACGCGCCAAAGCTACCAGTACAGTGGTTGCTGTCCACGATGACATTGGGATCTTCCGAAGTCAAGGTGATATTGGTGGTGCCAGTGGAAGCATCGGTACCCACATTCTTGAAGGTGATGCTCAAATTGGTGTTGTCGCCGACATGGGTGGCAGTGGGGGTATAACTGTCCATCGAAATGTAAGCGCCTTCAAGGGCAGCAGCAGGAACGGTGGCAATATAAGGAATACGGTTAGGAGCGGTCACGCAGATGGTGACATCGCCGCTAGTAGTGACAGGATCAATCTGGACTTGAGCTGTACCCGTCGGACCCACAAGGCCAGCACCATGAAGCACGCCGTCCTTGCTGATGGCCACATAGGAACCCGGAACAGCGCTCACCTCATAAGTGGACATGCCGATGGGAAGGATGGCCATGTGGCTAACACTGTTGGCAGTAGGTTGCACACGGTAAGGCATGATGGAACCATCACCCAACACATGGTAAGCTTGCCAGTAGTAAAGCGTACTGATGTGCAACTCATAGCCGAGCGCTTGAGCGGCATTGCCAGCAAGGTTGCCAATGTAAAGGATGGCATTGACGGTGTTGTAAGCATCATCATTCCAAATGGCATCGTAACAGCCTGTTGTGGTTTCTTCGTATGAAGGCATAGTGCCGTCGGCACGACTGGTGGCGCCTACACCGAAGTAATAGTCATTCTTCCAATAAGTGGAAGGGCAAGAACCGATATAGGCGTAGGCACCCTTATTCTCGGCGCGCACCATAGCTTCACCGAAGCAGGTTCCAGAGATACCCCAGTCGGCAGCTTGGCAGCAGTTGCCCATAGCAAGGAAATACTTATGTGTATTGGTCAGATTATTGACATCGCTGACAGTGAAGCTCGGGCCAGCCCAGCTGGTGTTGCTGCCGTGAGCCGTATAGTTGGCAAAACCGACACCGGAGCTCAGATAAGAATAGCAATTGGTGTAGGTGCCGTGGCTGAAATCATAAACGTTTTGGAAACCATGTTCAGCATTATAGTAATAATTGGTGGCATACCAAATAGTGGGGCGACCAACCGTAGTGCCCCAACCACTGCTGTCTTCACCAGCGATGAGAAGCACATTATTCAAATAGCTCGGATCGGGCATGGTGTATTGCTCATATTCCAAAGCCTTATTGAGCATGGCTGTCATCTGGGCAACGGTCTCAGCAGGGAAACGGCTGTGGAACATATCGACAAACTCGTCGCCGTCAACACTTGAATAAGAAAGGTCGGTTACGCAAGATGTCGCGCTGCCAGTTGCAGAAGCAGGCACCTGGTCCTTGTCGCCCATAATCATCAAGAAAGTAGGAGTATCTGCCGCATACTTGTTTTGGATGAAAGTTTTGATGGCGGATGCGGTAGTACCAATAACATCGGTATAGTTCACATCGACATAAATACCCTTCGTGGTCTTCCAAGCCAACCAATCCTGAATGCAGTCTTCAAACATACGGTTGGCAATGACCAGCATCTTCACAGGCGCATTCCAAAGGTCGGGATGGTCTTCATACACATCCCTGACGGCACGACCGTTGAACAACTGAGCATAAAGGCTGTTGAAATAGGGACTATAGGTCTTCACAAGCATCTCTTCAGTGGCACGAGCATCGGCACCGTCAAAGCTGACTTCCACTTCAATGTCGTTGAACACGCGGATCTTGTTGTTGACAGGGTCGTAGCTAACAGGCTCGATGCTCATTCTGCCTACCTGAACGCCACGCAAAATGCCGTCAACGCTCACTCTAACCACAGGCTCCGAACTGAGGCCGCGTTTCTGGTATGCAGCTTCATTATAAACGAAAGGCACATCTTCGGGTCTTTGGTCTTTTCTGAGGTCAGGCTGACGCGGCACCAGTCTGTGAATGCCGTATTCTTCAAGATTGTAATCTGTAGTCGAATAACTCGTCACACGAATGTTGGGAGTAGCGCCAAAAGGCACTGCGATGAGCTCACTCACGGCAGGAATCTGAGGGTCACCCTCGTTGCCGCCGATAACGGTATTAGGCAGGCTGAGCCACGAGAAAGTGCCTCGATCGCTCTGGACATCCTGCGCCTCGATGGTTGAGAACGAGAAGGATGCATTAAGGCTCCTCATGTCGCTCTTCACGCATTCGGCCTTGTCTGCCGAACGCAACTGAATCTTTTGTTGTGCCATGACGCTAAAACTTAGTAATAACGTCAATGCAAATAGGAAAAGCTTCTTCATTGTGTTTATAGTTTTATGATACTTAGGTTTTAGTGTTTTCAATAATTAAACAGATTAAGAAGAAATCGAAATCAGCTTGCAAAGATAGTATTTTTTCATGTTTTTATGTATTTTTTTTCGTATTTTACAAAAAAAGAGGATGCGCCTTCATCATGGCACACCCTCTTACTCAGATTACAGTTCGTTATTACTTACTGTTGTTGGTTCCATAGGCAAATGTCTTGCTTTCCGTCGCCTTGGACTGGTAGATGTAGCCCTGTCCAGGAACGAGGGTTTCCACATTTCCTCTCCAGCCAGTGCCCTGATAGATGGAGCTGCCACCCTTCGACTTGATCACATCGCCGTTGACGGGATGGAGTCCCGAGAATGCATCCGTTACCGACACGCTCTCACCGCATGGGAATCCAATCCAGTTGTTGCCTGGATTGACGGTGATTTCGTAGTCAGTGGGATTGACCGGAACGCCTGTCAGCGTGATTTGGCATGCTGTGCTGGTTTGGATCTTATACATTTGTCGGAGGTCGAGGGTCATCGTAGTGGCACCGGATTGTCTCCACTGTCCGTTGGCGTAGGTGATGGAGCCGCTTTTCGACTTGATGGTGGCAGTGCCCGTAGTTCCCACGGCGGCAGCGATGGCATCCTCGAGTTGCTCCAAGGTGATGTCGAGGTTGGTCGACCACCAGCTCCAGCCTTGTGACAATATTAGAGTCTGCTGCACTTGAGATTCACCAGCCTCAATGCCAAGGATGAGATGGTTCTTTACCGACAGCACATTGCTGTTGTATTCTGAAGTGGTTGGCGGCGCTAAAGGATTATAATTTGTTGCAGCAGAATAGGCATACAGGGCTTGATTCTCCTCTGTACTATAAACCGAGCAGGACATGTAAGGCGCATGATCATAACCATTGGTGTTATCATCAACCACCAAGACCAGATTGGAGGTGCCATCATATTCGAACGGAGTGTCGAGCTCGAAGGTGGTCCAAGCCACTGCGCCCATCGTCACAGTGCCACTGAACACCTTGTCGGATGCCGACACTGTAATCCAATCGGTTTTACTACTGAAAGAGGATTTGTCCGTGTGTTTCAGATAGATGTCGTAGGTGCGGACTCGATCTGTATTCGCTTTGTTGAAGAAAGAAATGCTGGTGATAGTGCAGGCAGTTCCGATTTCTTCAGCGGTGTAGATTTGTTGAGACAGCGCATATTCATAGAAACTATAGCTGGGTAGATATTCGTGGTTGCCTTCATCTTGTCCCAACTCCAGTCCTTGTCCAAAGTTGGCCACGAATTGGTGGTTGTTGTCAACAGGGAAGGTAAAAGGATTGGCGGTTGACATTGTCACACCGTTTTCGCTCCATCCCGTGAAGAAATAGCCGCTTGCGGGTGTAGCCGTCAGGGTGCACAATTCGCCAAAACTGAATTCTCCTCCCCCATTGACGGTTCCGTGGGCATTGTTGCTTGAAGTGGCGGTGACATTGAAAATAGCGGTTGCAGCACCACAGTTACAATCGAACTCGAAGAGCACGCCAGCAGCGGGGCTAGCCCCTTGTTGGAAGATGATGGCATCGCCTTCGTAGCTTACCACAAAGGAACATTCTTGGTCATAGCTGCCTTTGGTCCAAGTCAGAGTCACATGGGTGCCATTGTGGATTTCCAAGGTATAGATGGCAGAATTATTACCCGAAGCGACGGTGAGGTCTTGCGAGGCGGTGCCATCGTCGAAGCTGACGGTGAGCTTGGCTCCACCATTCCAGCCATCACCATAGCTGTCGTTGAGGCTGAAGATAACGCTACAGGTGTTTTTCAGGGTCTCATTGCCTTGTGCGCTGAGGCCTTCGTCGGCGGTCAACATGAAGGAAATAGGGATTTCCTGACTCTCGGGACAGTTGGCTGCGATAGTGACGGTAAATGAACAAGAAACCTCTCCTTCTGCTGGGATAGTACCTACCGTGATTGTTGGATTTGAGATAGTAATGTAGTTGCTGGTGGAGCTCATCGTGGCAATGGCGTTGGTAGCTTGGTAGTGACCAGTGTTCAAGAACCTGGCGGTCAGCGTCAAGGTCTCGCCGGGAACAAAACCTCCATTCCATGCCATGTTTTTGTATTCCAACGCGGCTTCACCTGCAATAATCACAAAATCACCCTCCCAAGTGTTGCTGCCATTGACTGCGGTGTAGTGGAAAGAGACGGGTGTGCCTTCGGCCACATTGGAGTTGATGTTGAAAAGGAAACCGTTCACCATGGTAGAGGCACCGGCAGCCAAGGTGCTGAAGGTCTTGGTGTGGGTGCTAATGTTGGCGTCGTCAGAAGTTAAAGTGACGGTGGTAGTACCTGTGCAGGAACTATTACCCACGTTTTTGAAAGTGATGGACAATGAGGTGTCATCACCGACATGCGCTGCCATAGGGGTATAACTTTCAAGGCAAATGTATGGCCCCTCTACTGGAACAGCTTGGATGGTCTGGATGTAGGGCTGGCGTTGGTTGCGAGTGACCACAACCATTACTTCACCAGCAGTGGTTACTGGGGTAATTGGTACATTGACCGTGCCTGTAGGTCCAACTTGTGCCACACCGAGAATCTCATTATTCCGAGTGATGGAAACATAGGATCCTGCATCGGCATTAACGGTAAAGGTGTTCACACCAATACCTAAGGTAGAGGCATGGCTCACTTGGTTTGCAGTGGGTTGTGTCATGTATGGCATCACGGAGCCGTCACCCAAGCATTGGTAGGCCCTCCAATAGTATTCGTCATCGACGCTGTTCTCATAACCTGCAGCATGGGCGTAAGTCACGGCAGCGTTGCCAATGTAGATAATCGAACTCATGCTATTGAATTCTGTCTCATCGAACAGGGCATCGTACATTCCCGTCATGGTGGACTCAACGGTTTGGACTGTTGCGGGCTCAGGGTCGTGAGCACCCACGCCGAAGTAGTAGTCTTCAAACCAATAGGTTTCAACGACTGAACCGATGTAGCCGAAAGCTCCTTTTTCAGTGGCGCGAATAAGGGTTTCACCTAAACAAGGGGTATAGGTGGCATTGCCCCAGTTGGCCGCCAAGCAGCAGTTTCCGACTGCCAGGAAATACTTGTCATTATTGGTCAACGCGTTGGCATTATTATTGGTAAAACTAGGACTTGACCAAGCCTGAATGCTGCCGTGTGCGGTGTAGTTGACGAAGCCGACACCTGTATTGAGGTGATCGTAGCATCCATTGTAGTTGGATGTGACATAGCCGTATACATTACTGAAGCCATGTTCCGTGTTGAAATAGCTGTTGAGGGCATATTGGATTGTGGGGCGACCAGCGGCTTCATCCCACCCGTTGGAATCGTAACCGGCAATCAGAAGCGCATTGTCCAAATAGCTCGGGTCAGACATGGTGTATTTCTCGTAGGTCAGAATCTTATGGACGAGGTCGTCTAACTCGGTGGTGTTCGACACCGCCATGCGACTCATGTACAGATCATGATAGATGTCATTATCAACGGAGGCGTAAGGGTTATCACTGACATAGGGATTGAAATAGTTACCTGAGATGTTATAAGTTTCATAATTGGTGACATCGTTCTCGTCGCCAACGATGACCAAAAAAGTCGGATGGTTGGCATTGTATCGGCTTTGGATCAGGGAACGAATTGTAGTACCATTAGTACTGCTGGTCACGGTCTGCACATCCACATCGATACCTTTCTGTTTCTTCCAGTTCAGCCAAGTTTGGAAAGGTTCGCTGTCAGTATATTTCGTGGTAGTCACAACGAGCATCTTGACGGGTGTAGTGTAAAGGTCGGGGAATCCTTCATAGGCCGTGCGAATCATGTTACTGTTGAACAACTGTTTGTAGACGATGTCGAAATAAGGGCTATAAGTTTTGAGGAGCATATCCTCAGTGGCTTGTCGGTCGGAACCGTCGAAATGGACTTCCACCTCGATGTCGTTGAACACACGCAATGTGTTGTTGACAGGGTCATAGCTCACAGGCTCGATGGTCATCTTACCGAGTTGCACACCACGCATGGTACCCATCACATTAACAACAGCCTTAGGCTCATTGCGGAAGCCACGAGTCGACTGGTAGGCGGCCTCATTCATGACAAAAGGCACATCCTCTGGCCGTTTGTCCTTACGCAGCGAAGGCTGACGCGGCACTAAAGTACGGATGCCATAGTCATCAAGGCGGTAATCCGTGGTACTATAGCTTGTGATTTCGATACGAGGGTTGGCTCCAAAAGGAACTGCAATGAGTTCATTCACTACAGGAATCTGAGGGTCGCCCTCGTTGCCACCAATAACGGTGTTTGGCAGACTGAGCCACGAAAAGGTTCCGCGCTTACTTTGGTAGTCCTGCGAATTAATGGTTGAGAACGAGAACGAAGCCTTAAGACTTCTCATGTCGCTTTTCAAACACTCAGCCTTGTCGACCGAACGCAGTTGGATTTTTTGCTGCGCCATGACACTAATACTAAGAATCAATGTCATTGCAACCAATAAAATCTTCTTCATAAATGTTAAATTGATAATAAAGTAGTATTATAAATTGATGGTTTTCTTAAATAACAAGTTGTAAAGGTAGTTCTTATTTCAATTTGTTTTCCGTTTTCAAAAAAGAGGTTGTGCTTTTTTGGGCATAACCTCTTTTTCATTTTAGTAGTTTTGTTTATCATTGATTGCTGTTCGTTCCATAGGTAAATGTCTTGCTTTCCGTCGCCTTGGACTGATAGATGTAGCCCTGCCCGGGAACGAGGGTTTCCACATTTCCTCTCCAGCCGGTGCCCTGGTAGATGGAGCTGCCAGCCTTCGACTTGATTACATCGCCGTTGACGGGATGGAGACCCGAGAAGGCTTCCGTCACCGACATGCTCTCGCCGCATGGGAATCCAATCCAGTTGTTGCCTGGCGTGACGGTGATTTCGTAGGCGGCGGGGTCGACCGGAACGCCTGTCAGCGTGATCTGGCATGCTGTGCTGGTTTGGATCTTATACATCTGTCGGAGGTCGAGGGTCATCGTAGTGGCACCGGATTGCCTCCACTGTCCGTTGGCGTAGGTGATGGAGCCGCTCTTCGACTTGATCGTGGCTGTGCCCGAGGCCCCAACGGCGGCAGCGATGGCGTCCTCGAGGTCCTCCAAGGTGATGTCGAGGTTGGTCGACCACCAACTCCAGCCTTGGGTCAGCGTCACCACCTGTTCGACCTCGACGACTTGCTCCGCAAAGTTGGCGACAAGGTCTCTGTCGCCGGTGACACTGAAGCTGTAGATGGGTTCGGTTGAAACCTCTACCCCATCCTCCGTCCAGTTGACAAAAGTATAGCCCTCATTGGCTGTAGCCTCTAGGGTGGCATTGGCACCTTCATTGTATCTGCCTGCCCCTATAATGCTACCCCCTTCAGTCGGATTGGCAATGGCGGTAACGGTATAGGACGGCAGTGTTTGTGAGAAGTTGGCCACACAGGTTGTGTTTTCAGTTACATAGAAGCTATAGGTGGGATCGGTCGAAGCCACACTTCCATTTCTCGTCCAGTTGATAAAAGTATAACCCGCATTGGCCGTGGCGGTAAGGGTACACAATGTGTGGGCAGAATAGACGCCTGCTCCAGTCACCGTGCCTCCCGCTGTGGGGTTGGCAGATGCCGTGACGGTATAGGAACCTGAACTTCCTCCCCCACCACTGGAGTATTGGCTGAGCGACACATTAGAACCACCATTGACCGTGGCATCAAGATAGCATTTAGGGCCGTAAAAGACAGGCGTACCATTACTAACAGTGACACCGCTCTTAAGGGTTGGTGTAGACGGAGCTGAAATCAGCAATCCAGAGGAATTGCCACCGCCACCAGGACCTCCGCCACCAGGGCCTCCGCCAGGATTCCAACCACCTCCACTGCCACCACTACTGACGGTAGGGGTTAAAAACGCTATGACATTGCCACCATAGGTCATCGAGTACCAAGTGTTGCTACTCACAGATGAGGTTTTATAACATGTCTGCGCGAGAGTGCTGCCAGATTCCAGTCCACCGATGGCAATAAGAACACCGCCATTGAAATGGAATTTCTTGTTTTCCTCAGAGTTGGCATCGATGGCCACTTCAGGCGATGCCGCACCGATAGCATAAATCAGGCCGCCCTCAATGACCACATTGCCATTGGCATCGATACCATCGTTGTTGCTGGATCGAGAATAAAGATAGCCATCTGTGACATACAGGTCTTGTGCCGCATTAATGCCGTCGTCGTAGGCATCAATTGTGGTTTCGCCACCTGTGACATTGAGGTAGTTCTTACTCTCGATGCCTTCTGCGTTGCGACCCTTAGTGGTGACATAGATGGTGCCACCACTGATATTAATACCACCGTAGCAGATGGTGTTGTTGCCTGATTCTTCCTTATAGCCAGCCTTGATGCCCTTGGCTGCAGAATAATAGTTGTTGTCAACCCAGTCGGTATTAGAGGTGTAGTTGGTGTTTTCAGTGCCGTTGCCGTTGTTGTAATAAAGACCACCTGTGGTAGAAACCGTAACATCGCCTCCGCTGATGTTCAACACATTGTCACACTTCATGCCTTTACCTCCAGAGCCAGTGGCGGTGAGAGTCAGAGTTCCTCCACTGATGTTGATGTCACCATCAGCACTGAGGCCGCAAGCCGCATTGGTTTCCTGATCGGTTGCGTCCCACTCGCCTTTGCCTGTGGTGGTAACATTGATGACGGCAGTGTTGGAAATGTAAGCGTCGCCCTGGCATTTAATCCCTTTGGCAGCAATGGCATCGCTATTAATGGTGATGTTTCCACCGCTGACATAGATATTGCCTGAGTCTTCGTCTTCATGGTTGATGGTCATGCCCGTCGATGTGTCACCGTCGAGGTCGCACTGAATGCCATCATCGCCCGTACCGCTAATGCTGATATTACCACTCTCCATAAGGAAATACTGGTTGCATGAAATGCCGTCGTCCACAGCTGAAGTAATGTTGATAGTGGCATTCTTGACGGAGATGTACTCGCCCGCTTTTATAGCATGACTCTTGTTACCTACAACATTAAGTGTGCCTAGCTGTTTGAACTCGGCATGCCCTTTCACATATAGGCAACCTTTCTGCGAGCCGCTTGCCGCATCGGTGAGGGTGTTGGTGGTGCCCGTAATGACTTTCACATTGATGCGTTTACCATTTTGGATGTGTACGGCGGCACCGCTGTAAACAGGTGTAGAGTTAGTCAATGTGAGGCCGTTTAGCTCGATGGTGGCCTTGTAGGAACCCGACATGTAAAACTCGCCATTGTTGGTGGATCCAGTGAGTGTGTAAGTGATTTCTTGTGCCACGCTGCTGCTTTGCACAATCGAGACATGCGCTCCGTTTTGCGTGACGGTCAAATACTGCGCCACATTGTCGTCCACGATAACCGTTGCCGTATTGCCGTTGTAGGCCACAGTAACGCTGTTGTCTGCCCAGACCGATAAACAGGCCAAGGCAATCATTAGTGTGAATAATACTTTCTTCATGATTCAACCTTTAAAAGCTTGCAAAAATATTACAATATAACAGGAATGCCTTTCACTAAAAGGCGAAACAGTATGGCAAAAAGTCGAAAAAGGACTATATTGTCACTATACAGGAACGGAATGTTTGTGTCATAAAACCAGCAGTGGCTTGTAACGCTTACAAATCGCAAGTGTTACAAGCCACCGCATCAAGTATAATGTTACTTCCTTATTGGGATTATACTCAAATCAGGGGACGGCTTAGTTTTCGCTAGAAGAGAAAGTAAAAGTCTTGCTTTCCGTCGCGTTGGACTGGTAGATGTAACCTTGTCCAGGTTCAAGTATGCTCAACCCTTGTAATCTCCAGTTGCCATTACTATATCTAGCGTTGCCGTTCATGCCTTTAATCACATCACCGTCAACGGGATTGAGCCCAGAGAAGGCTTCCGTCACCGACATGCTCTCGCCGCAAGGGAATCCAATCCAGTTATTGCCTGGGTTGACGGTGATTTCGTAGGCAGCGGGGTCGACCGGAACGCCAGTCAGCGTGATTTGGCATGCTGTGTTGGTTTGGATCTTATACATCTGTCGGATATCGAGGGTCATAGTAGTGGCACCAGATTCTCTCCACCGTCCGTTGGCGTAGGTGATGGAGCCGCTCTTCGACTTGATCGTGGCTGTGCCCGAGGTCCCCACGACAGCAGCGATGGCGTTCTCAAGTTCCTCCATGGTGATGTCAAGGTTGGTCGACCACCAGCTCCAGCCTTGGGTCAATGTAACGATTTGTTCCTCTTCTGTTTCAACCTCAACACCAAGACGAATATGGTTCTTCACCGTCAATACAGCATTGGTATTACCGCCATAGCCTCCACCAGTTGAGGATGTCGGAGGTGACATCGGGTTGTAGTTGGTATTATCGGAGTAGATGTAAATGGCTTGGTTTGTTTCTGTGCTGTAGACCGAACAGGCCATATAAGGTGAGTTATCATAATTACCTGTATTGTCATCGGCCACAAGGACAAGGTTGGAAGTGCCATCATACTCAAATGGCGTGTCGAAGAAAATGGTGGTCCAAGCACCTGCTGTCATAGTTACCGAGCCGCTAAATACCTTGTCGGTTGTAGCCATCGTAATCCAATCGGTTTTGCTGCTAAACGACGACTTTTCGGTAGCCTTCAAATAGAAATCGTAGTTACGGGTTCTAGTCGTTCCTTCGTTATAGAAAGCAATACTGGTAATGGTTCCTGCTGTACCGATTTCTTCAGCGGTGTAAATCTGCTGGGTCAAAGCCTGCTTATAATAGCTATAGCTGGGAAGGAAATTGTTGGTTGTTTCACTTTCACCAATTTCTATTATTGTCATGTGGATAAAGTTGGCAACAAGTTCTCTATCGTTGATAGCGGTAAAGCTGTATTCAAGCTCATTGGAAATCACTTCTCCGTTTTCTGTCCAACCAGTGAATGTATAACCATTTTCAGGTGTAGCTGTAACTGTGCAAGTCTCACCAAAAGTAAACTCGCCACCACCACTAACTGTGCCACCATTGGAAGGATTGGCAGTGACAGAGATGTTCACGGGCTGATCTGTATAGAAACATGAAACCGATGCAACCCATCCCGCTGCATTGACACCCGAATCCGAGGTGAACCTGAAAGTCAAAGCACCCGCTTCGTTGGTTGCCATCACTGTTCCTGGGCTTGTAGTACCATCATATTGTCCAATTTGTGGGGCGGAGATAGAAGTGCCATTGTAAATATAAAGGTAGTCATAACCTGATTCCGTGTTGAATTGAGAGAAAGAAACGCTCATCATAGCGCCTTCAGTTTCAGGATAAAAAGTCATCGTGTAGTTCAGGTTGTTGGCATAGTTGGAAGTGGGACCACCCGAATCGTAAAACAAGCCACTGCAAATTGTTACCGTTCCGTTTTGCATAAGGATGGATTCGGAAACATGGATGTAATTCTCTTTGGTCACAGAAAGGGTGTTGCCCGTAGGCCCAGTAATGGTCAAAGTGACATCATAGTCGCCAGGCGTGTTATAGACAATGCCAGTGGGGTTTTGTTCGGTGGAAGTGGAAGGTGTGGCACCTTCAAAGGTCCACTCCCATGAAGAGACCATACCCTCTGATGTATCGGTGAAGCTGATGCTTTGACCCAAAGAGACCTCGGTAGTCGAAGCAGTGAAATCGGCTTCCAAATTGAGATTGGGATTGAGATATATGGTCAAATCCTCTCTATTATCATCAGCCACAGTGACCTGAACCGATTCCGGATAGTACCCTTGTTTTGCAAAGGTAAAGGTATAGGTACCGCCTTTGATGGGACGGTGAAAATCACCAATAGTATGGGAACTCACTGAAGAGCCTAATGCATCATGGTTCTCAACGGTGACACTGACACCTTCAATAGGTTGGAGCGTCACGGCATCATATACAAAACCGTGCACTCCGTTGAGGCATTGCTCAATCAGTGCAAGCATACTATTATGGTTGTAGTTCCAGAAATTGGGTAATTGTGAGGCGCTCGGTGTCTTGGTTGAGGAGCACTCAATGGTAACCTCTCGGCATTGACCGTAGTAATTCATATAATCCTGACGGCTACCAGAAATGGTATACCAAGCATAACCATTGGTGATTCCATCGTTATAATCATCCATATAGGAGGAAGAAACGGCTTGGGCGAGATCGGCGTATTCATGGCAGATCAGTTGCCACCATGCGTCATCAGGATGAAGAGGTTGATAAGTGTCCCAAGGATAGTTCATCACCTCGGCGCCACCGTGGTAGTTGGCACCCATGGTGAAAAGGTATTCTTGAGCCAGATCCATCATCCACTGGGCTTCATCCTGATAATAGGAAGCGCCATCTGGGTGGGCTCCATCGTCAAAATCGGGGAAGTGACGGTTGAGGTCAACGCTATTGCCGTTGGCACGTGTAGCACCGTTTACTGTGTTGTTTCCACCATGGTAGGTACCATCTGGGTTGGTACATGGGAAAATGAACAAATCGACATTTTCCAAAATATTGGCAATACGGCTGTCAGAACTGGTACAGAACTCGTTGATAAGGCGAAGCATAAGAATCATGCCGGTCACCTCGTCGCCGTGCATTGTGGAAGTGTAGAGGAATTTAGGCTTGCCGTTGGGTTGGCCATTATTCAAACGCACACCCAAGATTCTACGGTGATTGGTGGTGGAAAGCGTACCTAAGTCAAGCAAGGTGCAGCTGGCCCCATTGGTCACTGAAGACGGAAAACCTTCCATCATCGATACATAGTCGCCATAAGTCAGATAGCTGTTCCACTCATAAGTGGCACGGTCGCCACCTTGCCACATCACTGCTTCCTCTCGCATCGAAGGCGGGGTCTGAAGGTTAGGTTGATACCCTTCTTGTAACAACCTATTGTATTCCTGTTGGTTGGCGTAGGCAACCACGGTGCGGCCGTCTGTGCCATCAATGGAACAAATCTTGCTAATAGATTGAATATCAGCTGGATTATCGACAGTTAGAGTGAAATAATACTCACCGCGATTGCGCATAAGTTGGCCCAATTCTCTTTGGCTTTGGGCACTAACAGTACCACTGATTACAGCGATACAAAAAAGAACTAGATAACGTAAAAACCTCATTTTGTTGAAAATTTAAAACTTGCAAAATTAGGATTTTTTTTGATATGTTTCGGTTGAGTTCGTTTTTTAATGAAAAAAAACGGCATCATCTGATGCCGTTCCTTATTTGATTAGTATAATGATATTATTTATTATCCCCAATCGTTCCATAGGTAAATGCCTTGCTTTCCGTCGCCTTGGACTGGTAGATGTAGCCCTGTCCGGGAACGAGGGTTTCCACATTTCCTCTCCAGCCGGTGCCCTGATAGATGGAGCTGCCAGCCTTCGACTTGATTACATCGCCGTTGACGGGATGGAGACCCGAGAATGCATCCGTCACCGACATGCTCTCGCCGCAAGGGAATCCGATCCAGTTGTTGCCTGGGTTGATGGTGATTTCGTAGGCGGATGGTTCGACCGGAATGCCTGTCAGCGTGATTTGGCATGCTGTACTGGTTTGGATCTTATACATTTGTCTGATGTCGAGGGTCATCGTAGTGGAACCGGATTGTCTCCACTGTCCGTTGGCGTAGGTGATGGAGCCGCTTTTCGACTTGATGGTGGCTGTGCCCGTAGTTCCCACGGCGGCAGCGATGGCATCCTCGAGTTGCTCCAAGGTAATGTCGAGGTCGGTCGACCACCAGTTCCAGCCAGTATTGAATGTAATAGTCTGATCAACGGTCGCGGGACCTTCCTCAATGACAAAATGATGAGGCTCTACAGCACCGAAAACCGGTTGCATATAACGATGTCCTGATTGGTCAGCACCGAAGACATAGTAATCAACCGTTGAGCTGTAGTTGAAACCCTTAATATATCCGACATACTCGTTCTGGTTGCCCGTCGCGCTCATCTTTGCCGTTTGGTAGTCACCTCCGTCAATGCTATAATACACCAAGAGAGAGTCTTGTTTCAGAGCTTGACCGCTATAAGCAATGAACTTGGAAGTGATGGCAATGGAATCCTGCATAGGCTGTTCGCCAAAAACTACATTGCGGTGATCAACAAAGAGCATATCAAAGTCCATCACGCCCCGGGTGCGACAGTGCAGGGCATCCGTGTTTTGCCACCCCGTGCTATAGCTGTTATTTGTAACGCCGATAATCTCATAGCCAGGCAGAGCGTTCTGATAGACTGCCAACGCATTGTTGTTATGGGTGCTGTTGCTGCCCAAAGGAACAAAGACCGTTTTGTTGACAATCAGGCTGTTAGTGTAAGGAGCCAAAGTGTTTCCACCAGGTTCATACACACGATACACTTTATAAGGATAACCCCAGCAGCAATTCGTGTTGGCAAAGAATTCAGCCACTTCCTCATAATCTGCATAATGGCTGTTAGATGCAGGAAGCTGTGCAATGAGAATCTTATCTGGAGCTAACAACTTACCCCAACAATCCACATGGGCAATATAGTCACCTTGCGGGTCGATGGTAATGTGATAAGGATCAATACCCAGATAGCTTCTCATTTTGTTCCGGACATTGGTCTCATTGTTGTTGTTTTCCTCCAAAATGAGGTTATCGGAAACCCCTACCCCACGGCCGTCTTCCATCATGTTACCGCCCGTATGGGTCAAGTTCATGCCATAGACCGTGAGTCCTAACTGTTGTCCCATATAAATAGGAACCATGTTGTCGTTTTGGCGTGGACGGTTATACACATTGTCAACGATAGCTGGCTCCAAATCGTTAAAGATATACCATGGACCGTAGTCGCGCACCCAGTAAGAATCGGTCGACATATTAAAATAGGTGATATTGCTCATGTTGCAGCCAGCATTTTGAAAAGTGTTTCGAGCACTGTTTTGTTGGCTTTGATTCACAATAACATACACCTTAGTGCGTTCCGACAATTGCTTGACAAGACTGGCCGGAATGCCAAGAGGATAACGAATGGTAACAGCCTGCATGGGTTCAAACTCGGCAGGGAAACGGACTGTGCCTGAAGGTGGGGTGGTTTCTTGAAAAAGTGTGCCGCGTTCCTTAGAAAGCATCTCCTCTTCGGAGAGATAATGCAATTTCCTCCAGTCTGGTTTGTTTTCCTGACCATAAATACTAACCGTACCACCAATTACAGCGATACAAATAAAAACTAGATAACGTAAAAACCTCATTTTGTTGAAAATTTAAAGTTTGCAAAGGTACAAAAAAAGGCAAAAAGGATTCTGATTTCGAAAAATTTCACAAAAAAAACCTCCACCTCAAAACGAGATGGAGGTTTTTTGAATCGCCTATTAATATAAATAGGTGTGTAGAGACGCGTCATGACACATCTCTACAATTAACACCAATTATTTGTACTCAGCGAGCACGTCCTTCACGCGGTCGGGGGTCATACGGCCGTAGACCTTGTCACCGACTTCGATGACGGGGGCCAGGCCGCAAGCACCAACGCAGCGGAGGCAGGTCAGTGAGAACTTGCCGTCAGGAGTGACCTCACCAACGTTGATGCCCAACTGACGCTTCAGCTCGTCCAACACCTTCTCGGCACCACGCACATAGCAAGCGGTACCCAAGCAAACGCTGATCGGATACTCGCCCTTGGGCGTCATGGTGAAGAAGGAATAGAACGAAACGATGCCGTAGACTCTCGAAACCGGGATGCCCAGTTCCTTAGCCACCAGCTCCTGGACCTCTGCAGGCAGATAGCCATACTCGCCCTGAACCTTGTGCAGCACATTGATGACCTCACCCGGCTTGTTGCCATACGATTTGCAAACATCCTTGATGAAGTTAACCTTAGCTTCTGATAATTTAATAACTGCCATATTTATTTCCTTTCTATTATTTACTGGTTATTGAATTACTCGCTGATCTCGACATGTTCTGACTTGTCGAAATAGTGGGTGTGCAGCAGTTCGTGTGACTTGTGGCCACAAGGCTCACCAAAGTACTCTTCGTAGATCTTCTTGATCGACGGATTCTCGTGTGACTTACGGATCGGTTTGCCGAGGTCTTCACGATAGATAGCCTCCGTACGTTTCTTGATGATCTCGCTGTTGCCGTGGTGGTAGGGCTGACCAGCACCGCCGACGCAACCGCCGGGGCAGGCCATGACCTCGATGGCATGGAACTGTTCCTTGCCTTCGCGCACTCTTTGAAGCAGGGTACGGGCGTTCGACAGACCGTGAGCGATACCGATATGGATGGGCGTACCATCAAAGTCGACCCAAGCATCACGGATGCCTTCCATACCACGAAGTTCGGTGAAGTCAATCTTAGGCAGCGGCTTGCCAGTGAACACTTCGTAGGCGGTACGGGTGGCAGCTTCGATCACACCACCAGTGGCGCCGAAGATAACGGCAGCACCCGTGGATTCGCCCAGCGGGTCGTCGTAGTCTTCGCTCGGCATGTCCTTCAGGTCGAGGTTGAACTGCTTGATCAAGCGAGCTAACTCACGGGTCGTCAGAACATAGTCGATATCCGGGTTACCGTCCTTGTAGAATTCCTTACGCTTGCTTTCGTACTTCTTGGCCAAGCAAGGCATGATGGAGACGACGACGAGGTCTTCTCTCTTGATGCCCATCTTGTCGGCCCAGTAGTTCTTGGCGACAGCGCCGAACATCTGCATAGGCGACTTGGCGGTTGAAGGCACATCCAGCATGTCGGGGAAGTTGTGCTCAAAGAAGTTGACCCAACCCGGGCAGCAGGAAGTCAGGATAGGCAGACGGACACTCTTGTCGCCAGCCATGAACTTCTTGATACGGCCGAGGAGCTCAGTGCCTTCCTCCATGATGGTAAGGTCGGCAGTGAAGTCGGTGTCGAACACATAGTCGAAGCCGAGGCGACGCAGGGCAGCGGCCATCTGGCCTGTGACGATGGTGCCGGCGGGCATGCCGAACTCTTCACCGAGGGCCACACGCGTAGCGGGAGCTGTGTTGACGATGACGGTCTTCTTAGGATTGTTGATGGCTGCCATGACGTTGCGGGTGTCGTCCACCTCGGTGAGGGCGCCGACAGGGCAAACCTGGACGCACTGACCGCACATGACGCAAGGCGAGTCGACGAGGTCTTGCTCGAAAGCAGGAGCCACGACAGCGCTGAAGCCACGGTTGATGGCGCTCAAGGCACCAACGGTCTGGACGTTGTTACACATGTTCTCGCAGCGGCGGCACATGATGCACTTATCCATGTCGCGCACGATGCTGGGCGACATGTCTTGACGATAATGGCTTTGCTCACCCTTGAACGGGATGTCGCGGATACCGAGGTACTGAGCCAGGCTCTGGAGCTCGCAGTTGCCGCTCTTGGCGCAAGTCAAGCAGTCGGTCGGGTGGTCGGAAAGGATAAGTTCGACCACGGTACGACGGGCGTTGATGACGCGGGCGCTGTGGGTCAGCACTTCCATGCCTTCCACGCAGTCGGTGGCGCAAGCCGGGGCAAGGTTACGGCGCGGACGGCCGTTGAAGTCTTTCACCACTTCGACAACGCACACGCGGCAGCCACCGGGTTTGTTTTCAAATTTCATTCCTGCCAGTTCAAAATAGCAAAGGGTAGGAATATGGATACCAGCCATGCGGGCGGCTTTCAGGATAGTAGTGCCTTCCGGGACCTGGATCTGTTTGTTATCAATTGTTACGTTAATCATATTTGTTTCCTCCTCTTTTATTATTTGACAGAAATGGCACTGAACTTACAGGTTGAGATACAGGCACCGCACTTGATACACTTGGAAGGATCGATTGTCATCGAAGGCAGCTTGTGGCCGGGAGCGATGTAGTCGGTCTTCGAGATGGCCTCAGCGGGGCAGTTCTTCTTACAAGCGCCACAGCCAATGCACTTCTCCTTGTCGATTTCATAACGCATGAGCTTCTTGCAGACGCCAGCGCGGCATTTCTTGTCAACAACGTGCTCAACATACTCGTCCCAGAAGTTGTCGAGGGTCGAAAGCACCGGGTTCGGTGAGGTCTGACCCAGACCGCAGAGGGCGGTATCCTTAATCACAGCGGCGAGGTTGCGGAGTTCCTGGAGGTCGTCCATGGTGCCTCTACCTTCCGTGATCTTGGTGAGGATTTCGAGCATACGCTTGTTACCGATACGGCAGGGCGAGCACTTACCGCAGCTCTCTTCGCAGGTGAACTCCAAGTAGAACTTGGCGATGGCCACCATGCAGGAGGTGTCGTCCATGACCACCATACCGCCAGAGCCCATCATGGAGCCGGCAGCGGCAAGGCTTTCATAGTCGATCGGGGTGTCGAGGTGTTTCTCCGTCAAGCAACCGCCTGAAGGACCACCGGTCTGGACGGCCTTGAACTTACGGCCACCCTTGATACCACCACCGATTTCGTAGATGATGTCGCGCAGGGTCGTGCCCATCGGGACCTCAATCAGACCGACGTTGTTGATCTGACCGGCCAGAGCGAACACCTTCGTGCCCTTCGACTTCTCGGAGCCGATGCTGGCAAACCAGTCAGCACCCTTGGTGATGATGATCGGCACGTTGGCGAAGGTCTCCACGTTGTTCACATTGGAGGGCTTGGCCATATAACCGCTGACAGCCGGGAACGGAGGCTTCAGGGTAGGTTCACCACGCTTGCCTTCCATCGAGTGGATCAGAGCGGTCTCTTCACCGCAGACGAAAGCGCCGGCACCGTAGCGGAGCTCGATATCGAAATCGAAACCCGAGCCGAGGATGTCTTTACCGAGCAGGCCGTATTCGCGAGCTTGGGCGATGGCGACTTGCAGACGGTGGATAGCCAGCGGGTATTCAGCACGGATGTAAACCAGACCGTGGGTGGCGCCGATGGCATAGCCGCAGATGGCCATAGCCTCGACGATGCTGTGCGGGTCACCTTCCATGATGGAACGGTCCATAAACGCACCTGGGTCACCCTCGTCGGCGTTGCAGATGACATACATCTCATCGCACTTGTTCTTTGCGCAAAGGCCCCATTTCACGCCAGTGGGGAAACCAGCACCGCCACGGCCACGGAGGCCTGACTTGGTGATTTCGTCGACCACCTGTTGGGGAGTCATCTCCGACAGAACCTTACCCAAAGCTTCATAACCGCCACGCGAGATGCACTCGTCGATGTTTTCGGGGTTGATGAAACCGCAGTTACGCAAGGCGATACGGAGTTGCTTACGATAGAAGCCCATGTGCTTCGAGTCGGCAACGTGTTCCTTGTTCTCGGGATCCATGTAGAGCAAGTCGGTGACCTTACGGCCCTTGATGATGTGCTCGTTCACGATCTTCTCGACGTCTTCAGGCTTGACCTGAGTGTAGAAAGTGTTGTCAGGCATGATCTTTACGATGGGGCCCTTCTCGCAGAAGCCGAAGCAACCCGTTCTGACCACCTGAACTTCATCCTGCAAGCCCTTCGCGGCGAGAATGTCCTCGAAGTTCTTGATGATTTGAGCACTTGCCGAAGCCTGGCAGCCTGTACCGCCGCAGACCAGCACGTGCATCTTGATTTTTGCCATATAAATTCCTCCGAATTAAGTTATTAGATAGTTTCGTAGTTCACGGGGATGACGCCGTCCACCATTTCGTTGTTCATCACATACTTGGTGAGGATTTCGTCAGCGCGGTTGTTGTCGACATGACCGAAGACGATCGGGTCCTTGCCAGGGCACTTCACCTCGATGGTCGGTTCGGCGTGGCAGTAGCCCATGCAACCGGTCTGGGTGAAGACGACACCGATTTTCAGCTCGTCGGCCTTCTCCATCATGTGTTCCATAACTTGTTTTGCACCGGCGGCGATACCGCAAGTGGCCATTGCGACCTTAATTTGCACCAAAGAGTCGGGATCGTTGCTCTTCTCGCGAAGGTCAAGGTTGGACTGAAGCTTTTCTCTCATTGCTTTCAGTTCTGCTAAAGACTTAACTTTTGCCATAGAATGATTTTTTTATGGTTATTTATTGAGTTGATTTCTCTCGTTTGTCTTTCAAAAGGTCACGCCTCTCGAAAAACGCTGCAAATTTAGGGAAAATAACGGCTCATTCCAAATAATCAAGAAAGATTTTTCTAGCGTTGGCGTTTTTGTATCTACCTGTTCTTCATTCATTTAAAAACTATAAAATCGACCAAATCGTAAATTAGAATCGTTCTAATTTAGAAAAACGATGATTTGAAGCTTATTACATAAAATTTAATCATCAAAAATGTTTTGTATAGAATGTCATTCCTATTTGGGGATTGCAGGGTATGGAATCTTTAATAGACAAAACATTTTTCCGAGAAGGTCGAAAAATGTTTTATCATTAGTAAAAAGTATTTTATTGTAATGTGGACAATTAACATAAGCAGTCATTGGCTGTAAAAAGCACAGATTCCATTCCCCACACATATCTGTGCAGGAATGACATGCTTTTTACAGCCAATGGCCAATGCATGAAACGCGGAAAATCTCTATTATAGCTCGTCGTTGATGAGCATCTCGAGAACTTTCATGAAGTTCTGCTCCTTGAGGTTGACATCGCCTTCCTCTGCAGCGACGATATCATTGATGTCGGCCATGAAAGCAACCTTGTCCTCTTGGGTCTTCAAGAACTCGTCCTTGTGTTCCTTGAAGAAACTCAGCCAAGCCGGACTGGTCATCGACTTCCAATACTCAAAAACTTCGGTATAGACCTTTTCGTCGAACTGCATGCAGATACGTTCCAGCTCTTTCATGGAAATGTTGCCATCGATGCCCGAAGCGCAAAGCATCATGAAAATTTCAAACTTTTCTTTGGTAAGGTTTTCCATAGTTGTATAGTTTTTTCGATTATGGCACAAAAGTAGAAAATAAAACCATACCTTTGCACCAAATTTCAAAAAATATGAGAAAATTATTTCTAATCGCCATTTTTGCCCTGCTAAGTGGCATGGTAATGGCACAAGACAAGTGTTTCTGGGTATTCTTCACCGACAAAAACGACACCCAATTCGATCCCTATTTCTACTTTGATGCCAAGGCCATTGCTCGTTACCAGCAATGCGGTGCCGACCTTTACGACATCAGCAACTACCCTTTGAATGATAACTATGTCAATATGGTAGGCTCCTACTCTACCGAAGTCTTCGGCGAGTCGCGCTGGCTGAATGCCATTGGCATTGAAGCCACCGACGACAATGCTGCCTTGATTGCCCAGCTGCCTTTTGTGGCTCGTGTTCAGGAAATCGTTTCCAACGGGACGGTTGCGAATGTTAAGACCGAGTTCAAGGAGATTGTGGATGACAATAAAGACATCCTGACCGACCAGGTGAAACGCTTTGGTGGACAGTATTTCATCGACAAAGGAATCGACGGCAAAGGCCTGCGCATCTGTGTGATGGACGGTGGCTTCCCAAAGGTGAACACCCACCCCGCTTTCCAGCATCTTCGCGACAACAACCAGATTATCAAGACTTACAACTTCCCCAACAAAAAGGAGGACGTATACGGATGGAACACGCATGGCACCATGGTGTTGAGTTGCATCGCTGGCATCAATAAGGAAGGTCAGAAGCTCGGTCTCGCCACAGGCGCCGAGTTCTTGCTGGCCCGTACCGAAATTGAACCGGAGCCTTTTAAAGAAGAGGTGTGGTGGGCACAAGGTGCCGAATGGGCCGACAAAAACGGTGCCGACATCATCAACAGCTCGTTGGGCTATGGCAAGGACCGCCACTGGACCAAGGACATGGACGGCACATCTTATGTGGCCAAAGCCGCCAACAAAGCCGTCGAAAAGGGCATCCTGATTTGCAACTCCGCCGGCAACGAAGGCGACGACAGCCGTTGGATGACCATCATCACGCCTGCGGATGCCGAAAATGTTATCTGCGTGGGTGGCATTGATGCCAACCTAAAGGACTATCGCCATATCTCTTTCAGTTCCTATGGACCGACGGCCGACAAACGCCGCAAACCCGATGTGGTGGCTTTCGGCGAAGCTCAAGTGGCCAACCCCAGCGGTGGCTTTACCTCAGCCTTTGGCACTTCGTTTGCGAGCCCGTTGACGGCCGGTTTCTGCGCCTGCGCATGGCAAACCAAGCGCGATTTGACCGCCTTGCAGATGAAGGCTGAAATCCAAAAGTCGTGCGACCTCTATCCTTATTATGATTATGCCTTTGGCTACGGCGTACCCCAAGCTGCCTATTTCACGGGTGACCTGAAACCCGCCGAGCGTTCGTTCAACCTCGTGCAGGAGAAGGACGGTGTGAAAATTGTCGTCCCGAAAGTCATCGAAAACCAGGATGTTTTCATCAATGTGGAAGGTACCGATGGCGTTTTGCTCGGTTATTATAAGGTGCATCCCGACTCAACAGGCATCAAACTGAACAACAAGGACTTCGGTCAAGGCAAAAAGCTCAATGTCAGCTACAACGGATTCTATGACTCCTGCCCTATAAGTGGAATGGGCGGTGATGTCAACCTGCTGACCCAATACAGAAACAGCCAGAACGGGACCTTTAAAAAGGTGGAAGCGGAAGGTTGGCAAAAGACAACCTACTTCCAATATGACTACAACTTGCCCAATGCCACATGGAACGGCTTCAACCGCCATTTCGCTTTCGGTCGTCGCTGGATGTATGGCAAGTCATATAAAATAGGTATGGGTCTCGGTCTCGATTGGAACCGTTTTGTGAACAATGACAAGGACAGCGACATTCATCCCTTCCATGATCAAGTCATGTTAAGAAACATGCAACTGCGAGGCGAATTGCTGCAACGCGTTGTCATCCGCCTGTGGGGCATCAACTGGGACCTCGGCGGCTATGGTGGAATCAATATCACACGCCGAGTGCGCATCACCGACAAGACTTACATTACCGATGACATGGGCCAGCAAATCTCAGGCAACGACTATTCAAAGAAGGTTACGACCTATTACAATGCCAAAATCATGAACCTATTCGAGTACGGTGCATTCACACGCATCAGCTACAGCATCGCCAACCTGCTCAACATTGGTGTTTACGGTAGCTATCGTTTATCGCCAGTCTGCAAGTACACCAACGACCTCATTCATCCTGATGGCGGATGTTACATCAGCCCCTCACCTTGGAGTGTTGGCATCGAACTGGAGTTGATACCTTAGATTATTTATCAAGCTGAAATACACCAACATATAAAATAATTCAAAAATTGTGCATTTTTTTGATACATCGTATCGGAAAAAGCACTATTTTTGCAGCATCAAACAAATAGATAAATTTGTATCGATATGGCGACACAACACAACATTTCCTTGGTAGTACCTAAATCGACCTTGAGTCGGTTGCCACTCTACTACAGCCACATCCTCAAGATGCAGCAACAAGGCGAGAAATATGTGTCGGCAGCAGCTGTTGCCCAAAGCCTTAACCTCAACCCTGTCTTGGTACGCAAAGACCTGTCGGGGGTGAGTAGTGTGGAAGGAAAGCCTCGCGCTGGTTTTGAAATCGATACATTATTAAACGATTTAAGTGATTTTTTAGGTTATAATAAAGTGGACGAAGCCATCTTGGTCGGCGTTGGAAGCCTCGGTAGGCTTATACTAACCAACAAAGAGTTTTCTAGCATGGGACTGAATATCACGGTTGGGTTCGACAAAGACCCCGACTTGCATGGTCTTCAGGTTGGTGACAAATTCATCCTTCCCATGGAGAAGATGGAGAACTACATAAGGCGCACAGGTGTAAAAATCGGAATCATCACTGTGCCCGCCGACCAAGCTCAGGCCGTCTGTGACCAAATGGTGAAGTGCGGCATCCTTGCCATCTGGAACTTTGCCTTCACATTGCTCAATGTGCCGCAGGGTATCCTTGTGAAAAACGAGAACCTCCCTTCGTCACTGGCTGTCCTCTCGCACCAATTAGCAAAGAAATTGAATAACGACAAATAGACCAATACTTTTTCCCACAACGATAAATGAAAACAAAAGCATCTAAAGAAAAAGGAACCATACTAGTTAATATCGATAAAAAAATATCTTATAATAACAAATCAGCCTATTACGGAAAATAAAAGGATTTTCAACAACCAATTATCAAAACCAAACCGACAAAACAACATTATTAACAAACAATTAAAAACACAAAATAAAATGAATAGATTCACATTACCGAGAGACCTTTATCATGGTGAGAACGCTTTAGAAGCATTGAAGACTTTTACAGGCAAACGCGCCGTCATCTGCGTTGGCGGAGGAAGCATGAAACGTTTCGGATTTTTAGATAGAGCCATCGCCTACCTGCAAGAGGCAGGCATGGAAGTGAGAGTGATTGACGGCATCGAGCCTGACCCGTCGGTGGAAACCGTGATGAAAGGTGCCGCTGTGATGCAAGAGTTCCAACCCGACTGGATTGTGGCCATTGGCGGTGGTTCACCCATCGATGCAGCCAAAGCCATGTGGATCAAGTACGAATACCCTGAGACAAGTTTCGAAGACATGTGCAAAGTGTTCGGCCTGCCCAAACTGAGAACCAAGGCCCACTTCTGCGCCGTTTCGTCTACCTCGGGCACAGCCACCGAAGTGACTGCCTTCTCCATCATCACCGACTATGCCAAGGGCATCAAATATCCCATCGCCGACTTTGAAATCACGCCCGACGTGGCCATCGTTGACCCTGCCTTGGCTCAAACCATGCCTAAGAAACTGGTTGCCCACACAGGAATGGATGCCATGACGCACGCCATTGAAGCCTATGTCTCGACCGCCCACTGCGACTACACCGACCCGCTGGCCATGCACGCCATCAAGATGATCCAAAGAGACCTGGTGAACTCGTACAACGGCGATGTGAACGCTCGCAATGAGATGCACAACGCCCAATGCCTCGCTGGCATGGCCTTTTCCAATGCCCTGTTAGGCATCGTCCACTCGATGGCTCACAAGACAGGTGCCGCGTTTGCCGATTTTGGCGCACACATCATCCACGGTGCAGCCAACGCCATGTACCTGCCCAAGGTGATCGCCTTCAATGCCAAGAATCCCGAGGCCAAGCAACGTTACGGTGTCATCGCCGACAATATGAACCTTGGCGGAAGCAACGACGACGAAAAGGTGGCCTTGCTCATTGCCGCTCTGCGCAAGATGAACGACGACCTCAATATCCCGCACTGCATCAAGAACTATGGTGCCGACTCCTACCCTTGCGAACAAGGCTTTGTGCCTGAGAATGTGTTCCTTGAAAGACTGCCGGAAATCGCCAAGAATGCCATTGGCGATGCCTGCACAGGCTCCAACCCACGCATCCCAACGCAAAACGAAATGGAAGAACTGCTGAAGTGCTGCTATTACGATACCGAAGTTAATTTTTGAGTTTATATTATCATTGACAGTCGGGTGACCACAAAAACAGTGGCCACCCGACCTAATTATTTAACAACACTACAACAAAAGCAAGAAAATATCGTTCACAACAATACAATCCAATAAAACTAACCCAAAATGAATATTAAAGTATGCGTTGGCAGTTCATGCCACTTGAAAGGTTCCTACGATGTGATCCAAGCCTTGAAAGACATCCTCAAGAAATATGACGTAGAAGATCTCGTCGAATTGCAAGCCAGTTTCTGCCTCGGCCATTGCGCCCAAGGCGTGAACATGAAGACCGACGACATTTCAGAGAATATGATGAAAAAAGCCAACATCAGCACCGAAGACGGCTTCTTGCTTTTGCACAATGTCACCAAAGACAACGCAGAAGAACTTTTTGTAAGGGAAATCTATCCGCTGATTGAAATCTAAAAAAGAACGACATGTCGAAATACTTAGAGTTTCGCAATGCGAAATGCAAGGATTGCTACAAATGCCTTCGCGAATGTCCGGTGAAAGCTATCGACTTCAAAGGCCATCAGGCCGAAATCATTGAAGACCGCTGCATCTTGTGCGGCCACTGCACATTGGCTTGTCCGCAAAATGCGAAAATCGTTCACAGCGAACTGGAAGAAGTGAAACAAATGCTGGCTGGTACCGACAAGGTAATTGCCAGTGTTGCCCCATCGTTCATATCAAGCTTCGGCCTCACCGACTTTGGCGTAATGAAATTGGCCTTGGCCAAGTTAGGCTTTGCCGATGCGGAAGAAACCGCCGTGGGAGCACAAGCTGTCACCAAGGAATATGCACGATTGCTTAAGACCGGCGAGTTCACCAATTTCATCACCTCGGCATGCCCTGCCGCTTGCCGCATGATTCAGGAATATTATCCCAAAGCACTCAAATACCTAGCTCCTGTTGACTCGCCAATGGTAGCCCATGCCAAAATCATCAAGAAGCAACACCCCGATGCCCGAATCGTCTTTATCGGCCCCTGCATCGCCAAGAAGCGTGAAGCCGATGAATGTCATTTGATTGACCACGTGCTGACCTTTGAGGATGTGGTGAAATTTTTCGATGAGAAAAACGTCAAACTCGACGAAATCTCCAACCTTAGCCTCAACAAGAAAAACGGCACGCCCAACCTCGCCAAGGAATACCCGATACCGCAAGGCATCATCAACTCCTTCCCCGTGCTGCCCGAGGGCTACGAATATATCGCCGTCGACGGCCCGAAGAAATGCGTCGAGGCCTTGGAGCACATCGAGCATCTCGACCATGTGGTGATGGAAATCAACCTTTGCGTGGATGCCTGTGTGAATGGACCTTGCTCGTTGGTTAAAGAAGGTGGAGCCATCAAGGCCACTGCCGATGTGCGCAAATATGTCAGCCGCGAGAAACAAGCCCTGACCGGACCTCAAGACGACAGTCCGCTCGACTTCAGTCTGGCTGCCGCTCATCCGCGCCTCCGCAGCCATAGCATGGCTGCCAGCGAGCGCGACATTGAGGCCATCCTGCACCAGACAGGTAAGATGACACCCGAAGATGAACTGAATTGCGGTTCATGCGGTTATGCCACTTGTCGCGAGAAGGCTTGGGCCGTATACAATGGCTATGCCGACATCGAAATCTGTCTTCCCTATATGCGTCAGCGTGCTGAGTCACTCTCGTTCGAGATCATCCAAAACAGTCCTGAAGGCATCATTGTCCTCGACTCGGAACTCAATATTCAGGAAATCAACAATAAAGGCAGGGAACTCCTCGGCATCGACGACCCCAACGCAAAGGGAAGGCCTGCTGCCGACTTCTTCAGCCCCATCGACTTCTACAATGCCTATACGCAGAAGAAGCACATCAGCTGCAAACAGACGCACATCCCCACCACTGGAAAATACGTCGACATATCCATCAACTACCTGGCTGGACAAAACGTTATCTTCGGCATCCTGAAAGATGTCACCGATTCAGTCGATTACGAAAACCGCATCATGAAGGTGAAGATGGAAACCTTGACCACCACAGATGAAGTCATCAAGAAACAAATGCGTGTGGCTCAAGAGATTGCATCATTGTTGGGCGAAACCACAGCCGAAACCAAGGTGGCCTTGCTAAAACTCAAGAAAACCCTAACCGAAGAAAACAAGAAGAACTGATGGAACTCTGCTTAGAAACGGGATGCACCTCGCTGAACCATGTCGGCGAGGAATTATGCGGCGACAATGTGGCCTGCACCGTTAAGGACGGCTTCACCACCCTCGTCTTGGCTGACGGTTTGGGCAGCGGCGTGAAGGCTAACATCCTATCCACGCTCACTTCGAAGATCCTCTGCACGATGGCCGCCAACGACATCGACATCTACGAATGCGTGGAGACCATCATCCAAACCCTTCCGGTGTGTTCGGAGCGCGGTGTGGCCTACTCCACCTTCTCCATCATCCATGTGAACACCGAGGGCAAAGGCATCATGTTCGAGTTCGACAACCCCGAGGCCATCTACTACCATCGTGGCCAATGCCAGAACTTCGAGCGTATCGAACTGGATGTGTGTGGCAAGAAGGTGTATCGCACCGAACTAAACCTTGAGGAAGATGACATCATCATTGTCATGTCCGACGGCACCATTCATGCTGGCATCGGGCAAATCCTCAACTTCGGCTGGGAACGCGACCAAATCATGGAGCATCTCAACGCCAACATCACGCGCTCCATGTCTGCCCGCGCCGTGGCCTGCCTCTTGGCATCTGCCTGCAACGACCTCTACGCTGACAAGCCTGGCGACGATACCACTGTGGCCGCCGTCAAGATTCGCAAGCGGTTGGATGTCAACATTATGGTAGGTCCGCCTGTCGACAAGGAAAAGGATGACTTCTACATCGAGCAATTCTTGGCCGGTCCCTCGAAGAAAATCGTTTGCGGTGGCACCAGCTCCACCATCGTGGCACGCCACCTCAAAACCGAGTTGAAGACCAGCTTCGATTTCCCTGACAAGGAAGTGCCCCCTATCGGCTACATCAAAGGCATCGACCTGACCACCGAAGGTGTGCTCACCTTGCGCCGACTGATGCAAATGTTGGAGAAATACATCTCCATCTCTGACCTCACTCCCAAGACTTTCACCAAGAAAGACGGTGCCTCGCTCCTCGCGGATTACCTCTTCGAGCGGGCCACCCACATCACCTTCTTCGTTGGGCAAAGCGTCAATGTGGCCCACCAAGGGCTACCCATCGACACGACCATGAAGATGAAAATCGTGGAGAAAATTGCCAACGACCTACGCAAGATAGGCAAAATCGTCGAACTGAATTATTATTGATCATCCCACAATACCCCAAACAAGATGAACTCACAAAGGATTTTTGACACCGACGTACAATTCGTCAAATACAAAGTGCTTAAAGAAATCATCCGACGCGCCTACGAGGGCGGATTGGAGGAAGCCTACATGGAAGTGCCCAAGCTGCTCAGTCCCGGTCCAAAAGCCGAAACGCGCTGCTGCATCTATAAGGAACGCGCCATTCTGCAAGACCGCATCCAGATGGCCATGGGTGGCGACAAGAGCAATCCCAACGTCATCGAGGTCATTGACAGCGCTTGCGATGAATGTCCCATTGACGGCATCTATGTCACACCAGCTTGCCGTGGCTGCATGGTGCATAGTTGTAAAGAGGTGTGCCCCAAGGACGCCATTACCATCGTGAACCATCGCGCCACCGTCGATAAGGACAAGTGCATCGAGTGTGGCAAATGCACCCAAGCCTGCCCTTACTCCGCCATCATTCTGCAACACCGTCCCTGCATGGTGAGCTGCAAGGTGAAAGCCATCTCCATCGACGAGAACAAGAAAGCCAAAATCGACAACGAAAAGTGCATCTCTTGCGGTGCATGCGTCTATAAATGCCCCTTCGGCGCCATCTCCGACAAGTCGCTCATCCTCGACATCATCGATATCCTGAAGAAATCGGAGAACAACACCAAATATAAGGTATATGCCGTCATTGCGCCGGCCATCGTCAGCCAATGTCGCTTCGGGCGCGTCACGCAAGTCGTTACGGCCATCAAGAAGTTGGGGTTCCATCATGTTGTGGAAGCCGCACTTGGTGCCGACATCACCCTCTATCGTGAGGCCCAGGAATGGAACGAGAAGAAACTGATGACCACTTCTTGTTGTCCTTCGTTTGTAAGCTTCGTGGAGAAAAACTTCCCCGAACTGAAGCAATACATTTCTTCCTCGGTATCGCCTATGGTGGAGACCGCCCGCCTCATCAAGAAATCCGACCCGACGGCCAAGGTCGTCTTCATTGGTCCCTGCACATCGAAGAAGCTGGAATACAGGTTGGAGAAAACGGGTGGCGCCATCGACAGCGTCATGTCGTTTGAGGAGTTGCAAGCCTTCGTTGACGCTCGCGGCATTGACACTACACAGATGGAAGACTCTGAGCTGAACAACGCTTCCTACTACGGTCGTATCTTCGCCAAGTCGGGTGGCATTGCCAAAGGCATCGCCGACGTGGCCAAGGAAATGGGTGTGGAAGGCGTGAAGCCTATCGCCATGAACGGCATCGCCGAATGCAAGGCCGCTTTGACCAAGTTGAAATTCAACAAGGCCACCGAAAACTTCTTCGAAGGCATGGCTTGCGACGGCGGCTGCTTGAACGGTCCAGTGTGTATCACTCACAGCCCGCGCAATGTCGTCGATGTCGACAAATACGGCAACGAGGCACAGGAAAAGACCATTTTCAACTCCGTCAGGCTGATGGAGTCTTTATAATTGGAAATAGTTTTATGGACATTGTTTGAGGGCACATCCAATGGGTGTGCCCTCTTTGTTTTATTGCATACGAATGCAAAACATGACCTGAATCGCGTTATGCGCTATTCTCTTATTTTCTGTCTCTTCCAAACAACGCCCCAATCCATTGCCTATTGAGCCGTGAAATGTTCTGCCGCTTGATGAGTTTCGGACATTCAGCCTCGCAGGCGTAGGTGTTGGTGCAGCTACCAAAGCCCAATTCGTCCATTTTACAAACCATTTTGTGTACTCGGTCAGCAGCCTCGATTTTGCCTTGCGGCAACAAAGCCAAATGGCTGACCTTGGCACCTACGAACAGCATCGCACTGGCATTTTTGCAAGCCGCTACACAGGCGCCGCAGCCGATGCAAGATGCAGCGTCCATGGCCATGTCGGCTTTATGCTTCGGAATCGGAATCGTGTTGGCATCAGGCACGCCGCCCGTGGTGGTGCTGATGTAGCCTCCCGCTTGGATGATCTTGTCGAAGGCGGAACGGTCCACCACAAGGTCGCGGATGACAGGGAACGGTTTGGCACGCCAGGGCTCAATCCAAATGTCGTCTCCATCATGGAACTTGCGCATGTGCAGCTGGCAGGTGGTGATGCCGTCGTCGTTGCCATGTGGGCGGCCGTTGATATAGAGTCCGCACATGCCGCAGATGCCTTCGCGGCAGTCGTTGTCGAAGCACACGGGATGGGCAATGCGGTCGTTGATGAGCTGCTCGTTCAGGATGTCAAGCATCTCAAGGAAGGAGCATTCGGGCGAGATGCCTTCCAAAGGATAGGTTTCGAAATGGCCCTTGGCGCGGGCGTTCTCCTGTCTCCAAATATGTAATGTGAACTTCATGGCTTACTTGTAATTACGTTTTGCGATTTGGATGTGTTCATAGACTAGCGGCTCCTTCTCCATGGTCTCGGGGTGGCCGTGACCTTGGTATTCCCAAGCAGCGACATACATAAAACGTTCGTCGTCACGGAGGGTCTCGCCGTCTTGGGTCTGGTGCTCGGTGCGGAAATGACCGCCGCACGACTCCTCGCGATGCATGGCGTCATCGATGACGAGTTGTGCCAGCTCAAAATAATCTTCAAGTCGATAGGCCTTTTCCAACTCTGGATTGAACTCATTGGCAGTGCCAGGGATGAAGACCTTTTTCCAGAACTCATTTTCCAATTGTGAGACCAGCTTCTTCGCTTTGGTGAGGCTCTCGGTGTTGCGCGCCATGCCGCAGTATTCCCACATGATCTTACCTAAAGCCTTGTGGAAATGATCCACGGTCTTGTCGCCCCCGATTGTCACCAATTTGTTGAGGCGTTCGCGTACAGCCACTTCTGCTTTGTCGAATTCTGGCGATGTAGCCGAAATCTTCCCCACATAGATCTGGTCGGCGAGATAGTTCTGCATGGTGTAAGGCAAGACGAAATAGCCATCGGCTAAACCTTGCATCAGGGCGGAGGCACCGAGGCGGTTAGCGCCATGGTCGCTGAAGTTGGCTTCGCCAGCAGCGAAAAGTCCAGGAATGGTGGTCTGCAATTCGTAGTCGACCCAAAGTCCACCCATGGTGTAATGGATGGCAGGATAGATCATCATCGGAGTCTCGTAAGGGTTCTCATCCGTAATCTTTTGGTACATCTGGAAGAGGTTGCCGTATTTTTGTTCAACGACATCCTTGCCCAGACGCTGAATAGCATCGGCAAAATCAAGGTAGACGGCAAAGCCTGTGCCTACGCCATAGCCCGCATCGCAGCGTTCCTTGGCGGCACGGCTGGCCACATCGCGTGGAACGAGGTTGCCAAAGGCGGGATAACGACGCTCCAAGTAATAGTCTCGGTTTTCTTCAGGTATCTCGGTGGGTTTCAACTTCCCAGCACGTATAGCTTCGGCATCTTCCTTTTTCTTGGGCACCCAAATGCGGCCATCGTTGCGAAGGCTCTCGCTCATCAGGGTGAGCTTTGATTGATAGTCACCATGCACAGGGATACAGGTCGGGTGAATCTGCACATAGCAGGGATTGGCAAATGCGGCACCCTTGCGATGGCACACCCAAGCCGCGCTACCGTTGCTGTTCATGGCGTTGGTGGAGAGGTAATAGAGGTTGCCATAGCCGCCAGTGGCGAGTACCACAGCATGGGCGGCATAGCGTTCCAAGTCGCCGGTGACAAGGTTGCGGACGATGATGCCGCGGGCGCGGCCTTCCACCACGACGAGGTCCATCATTTCGCAGCGCGTGTGCAGTTTCACCGTGCCTCGTGCGATCTCACGGCTCAAGGCACCGTATGCGCCGAGCAGCAGTTGTTGACCCGTCTGCCCTTTGGCATAGAAGGTACGGCTCACTTGAGCGCCGCCGAAGGAACGGTTGTCGAGCAGTCCGCCATAGTCACGAGCGAAAGGCACGCCTTGCGCCACACATTGGTCGATGATGGCCCCGCTGACCTCGGCCAAACGGTACACATTGGCCTCACGGGCGCGGTAGTCGCCGCCCTTGATGGTATCGCGGAAGAGACGTTCCACGCTGTCACCATCGTTTTGGTAGTTTTTGGCCGCATTGATGCCGCCTTGGGCAGCAATACTATGGGCACGACGGGGTGAGTCTTGGATGCAGAAGATGTCGACATTGAAGCCCATGGCACCGAGTGAGGCGGCTGCTGAGGCTCCAGCCAGTCCTGTGCCGACCACGATGATGTCAAGTTTGCGCTTGTTGGCTGGATTGACCAGCTTCTGCGAGGCTTTATAATTGGTCCATTTCTCAGCAAGCGGACCAGCAGGTATTTTAGAGTCTAGTTTCATATCATTGTATGTCTTTTAATTAGGAATGCGGAATGCTGAATGCGGAATTCTTAGAACCTTGTTACTTAAACATTCATAATTCAGCATTCATAATTCAGCATTCATAATTCAGCATTATTATTATAGTCCGAAATACACCCCGATGACCACGACAGCGAACATCAGGCACACTACCCAGGTATAGATTTGGCCAAGCACCTCGATGGCTTTACCGTATTTGTAGTTATACAACCCGAAGGTCTGGAACACGGCAGCAAAACCATGCCGCAAGTGGAACCATACGACGGTAAAGAACACCAAATAGGCAATGACGATGTGCAAGATCTTGAATTTCTCGCGGGCTTGGTGGTAGAAGTCTGGCTCGACTTCAAGTCCGGCGGCCTCAAGAACAGCCTTGTCTTCTTTGTCGAAGTTGGTGAGCCAATTCTCCTTGGCGGAGTATTCGCATTGCTGCTCGGCATAGTTGAATGCATCGGGTTGCGTGACTTTCAAGGCTACGATGTCTTCCGTTTTGACCAAATATTTTCCTTTCACCAAGCCAATCTTCACGAAATAAAAGTCGGTGAAGTGCATGATGAGGCAGGCGAAGATGAGGATGCCCGTCCAAACTTGCAGTTTGGAACCAGTGTGAGTTTTGGAGCGTTGCGGCTTATGGTAGCCTTTAGGACGAGCCATTTTGTTGGTAACAGCCAGCCAAATGGCCAAAACCACATGCAGCAGCAGTGCGGCAAGCAGGCCTATCTCCATCACCTTAACGATGATGTAGGTGCCCATGAAATGGCAGAATGCGTTATACCATTCGCCACCGTCATGCCTTAAAATGAGCAGGTTGGCGCTGGCGTGAAACAGCAGGAAGAAACTCAAGAAAGCGCCCAAGGCACCAACGAGGATCTTCTTGGAAATGGAATGTATCTTTGGTAAATTCATAATGATAAGTATTTTCAGTTGGTTATTTCTTAGGTGCTCCTCCACCGAAGTCATCATACAAGATGTTCTCGGGTGCCACACCCAAATTGTCAAGCATATTAACCACGGCGGCGCTCATCGGGCCTGGACCGCACATGTAGTATTCGATGTCCTCGGGAGCTTTGTGGTCCTTCAGGTAGGTGTCGTACATCACATTATGTACAAAACCAGCGGTATATTTCACACCCTGTGCATCGGCAGCGGGGTCGGGACGGTCCAAAGCCAAGTGGAAATGGAAGTTGGGGAAGTCTTTCTCAAGCTGCAGGAAGTCTTGCAGATAGAAGACCTCGTTCAAGGCACGAGCGCCATAGAAATAATGCATCTCGCGGTCTCTTACATTCAAGGTACGGGTCAAGTGCATGATTTGTGCGCGCAAAGGCGCCATACCAGCGCCACCGCCTACCCAAATCATCTCTGGCAGCGAGGTCCCTGAGCTCGTCGAAGGGCCGCCCTCAACATTGGCATGCTCTTTCACATGGAACTCGCCATAAGGGCCAGACATGATGACCTTATCGCCAGGTTTCAACGAGAAGATATAGGATGAGGCAATGCCAGGATTGACATTCATGAATCCCGAACGGTCAGGTTTGAAAGGTGGCGTTGCGATGCGCACCGTCAGCATGAAGACATCGCCCTCGGCGGGATAGTTGGCCATCGAATAGGCACGAATGGTGGGTTCAGTGTTGACGCATCGCAGGTCAAACATCTTGAATTTCTCCCACGAAGGAAGGTACTCCTCCCCTATCAATTCCTTGTCGAAGTCGGCATATTTGATGTCGAACTTCGGTATCTTGATTTGGGCGTATGAGCCAGGCACGAAGTCCATGTGTTCACCGGCAGGCAACTGAACCTTGAACTCCTTGATAAAAGTGGCCACATTGCGGTTGCTGACCACCGTGCATTCATATTCCTTCACATTCAGAATCGACTGCGGCACCACGATTTTCAGGTTTTCCTTCACCTTCACCTGACATCCCAAGCGCCAATGGTCCTGAATCTGCTTGCGGGTGAAGAATCCAACTTCGGTAGGCAAAATCGTTCCGCCGCCTTCCACTACACGACATTTGCATTGGCCGCACGAGCCTTTGCCACCGCAGGCAGAAGGCAGATACACTTTCTGTTCGGCCAGCGTGGCAATCAATGTGTTGCCTGTCGGGACGGTCAGCACTTTGTCGTCGTTGATGGTGATTTTCACCTCACCTTTGGGCATGAGTTTGTTGCGCACCCATAGCAATAGGGCAACAAGCAGCAAGACGATGCCTAAAAAAACAATAATGCTAAGTAAAATATTGGTTGTAAAATCCATAATATCAAATTTTTATACCCATAAAGGCCATGAAAGCGATACCCATCAAGCCAGTGATGATAAATGAGATGCCTACACCCTGCAGACCTTTGGGAACTTTCGAATAGCGCAGTTTCTCTCGAATGGCGGCGATGGCCACAATGGCCAGCAGCCAGCCAATGCCTGAGCCGAGACCAAACACAGCGGCCTCACCCACATTGCTGAAGTTGCGCTCCTGCATGAAGAGTGAGCAACCCAAGATGGCACAGTTCACCGCAATCAGCGGAAGGAAAATGCCTAAGGCGGAATAGAGCGACGGCGTGAAAGTCTCTATCACCATCTCCAGAATCTGCACGATGGCTGCGATGATGGCGATGAAGAGGATATAGGTCAGGAAACTCAAATCGACAGAAGCCAATTTTGGGCTGATCCATGACAAGGCACCAGGCAAAAGTAGATATTTGTTAATTAGATAGTTGACTGGAACGGTAACGACCAACACGAAAGTCACAGCAAGCCCTAAACCAGCGCTTGTTTTCACTGTCTTCGAAACGGCAAGATACGAACACATACCAAGGAAGTACGCGAAGATCATGTTGTCGACGAAAACCGATTTTATGAACAGGTTAAAGTATTCCATGGCCTATTAGTTTTGGTTGTTTT
This sequence comes from uncultured Bacteroidales bacterium, assembly GCA_900317055.1. Lineage (GTDB taxonomy): Bacteria > Bacteroidota > Bacteroidia > Bacteroidales > F082 > Limimorpha. Next base: position 43,774 of record ONFF01000017.1, read on the forward strand.
CCTGCATTTCAGGGTTTCGGGTACGTTGAATCCAAATGATGACACCTACCACAATAAGTGCCATAGGAGGCAATATCATTAAACCATTATTTTGGTAGCCAGCCTCGTAGAACGACTGCGGGATGACCTGGTAACCAAGTAAGGTTCCCGAGCCAAAGAGTTCACGGAAGAAGGCTACGATAACGAGTATCAAGCTGTAACCCAATCCGTTGCCCAAGCCGTCCAAGAACGATTCTCCCGGGCCATGCGACAAGGCAAAAGCCTCCAAACGCCCCATGATGATGCAGTTGGTGATGATAAGTCCAACATATACAGATAGTTGCTTGCTCACATCGTAGGCAAAGGCCTTCAAGAATTGGTCAATCAAGATGACCAAGGTGGCCACAACAACAAGTTGCACGATGATACGGATGCGGTTGGGGATACCTTTTCGCAGCAGCGAGATGATGAAATTCGACAACGCCGTCACAACCGTCACGGAAAGGCCCATTACCAAAGCAGGCTTGAGTTGGGCGGTCACGGCAAGGCAAGAGCAGATACCCAACACCAACACAGTGACGGGATTAGTCTTGCGCAGGGGTTCTATAATGAGTTTCTTCAAGTTAGCCATAGTTATTCTCCTCTCTCTGCAATTCTCGTTAAATACGCTGAATATTTCTCCAAAGTATTGTCAATCATTTCTTTAACTCCATTCGAAGTCTTGGTTGCTCCAGTGATGGCATCAAATTGAATAGGAACAAGGTTTCCATTTTCAAGTATCTGTTTTCCAGAGAATTGACCTTTGAATTTCTCGGTTGTGATTTCACCGCCCAAACCAGGGGTTTCCGACTTGTGGTCGAAGTTAGCTCCCAAGATGGTCTTGCCATCTGCAGCAATGGCGAGATAGCCCCAAATAGGACCCCAAAGCCCGTTTCCTTGCATGGGAATGACACTGATTTGGCGATCGATGACAAATAAAGGAAGCGTGCCGCTCTCAGAGATATTGCCGCTCTCATCCAACAGAAACGAACCCGTGCAGTGCTTCTCGAAAAGCAACGGGGCGTTTTTGGCGTTGACATCGGGAATGCCCGCCGCCGTAAGGATGCTGATGCGTTTCTCGTTCTTCTTGTTGCGGTCTTGGAACGGCTGTAGCCACAAGGCCGTCACCGTGAGCAGCACTGCCACAATGATGATTAAAATAGTGGCGTACAAGAAGATATATCGATTGCTATTGACATCTTTCTTCATGACTTAACGGTTTTTGAGAGTTTTAAGGCACGATGTTGGCGCATTTTGATGTTCCTGGCCACCACACAGTGGTCGATGAGCGGGGCGAAGCAGTTCATGAGCAGGATGCTGAGCATCATACCCTCGGGATAGGCTGGGTTGATGACACGGAGCATCACGGCGAAAATGCCGATGAGCAGGCCATAGATCCACTTGCCAGTGTTGGTCTGAGCCGCTGTGACAGGGTCGGTGGCCATAAAGACCGCACCGAACATGAAACCGCCCATTAGGTAATGGTAGTAGAACGGCACTTGCATATATTCGTTGGCTCCAATGGCATTGAATAACAAGCCCATGAGACCACCACCAAGGACGACAGAGAGCATGACACGCCAACTGGCGATACCCGTGAACAACAACAGAATGGCACCTAACAAAATGGCTATCACAGAGGTCTCACAGGTAGATCCAGGGATTGTTCCGATGAACATATCCAAGGCGGAAGCCGAAGGATGCACGCCAGCGGCCAGTTCAGCCAAAGGTGTGGCGCTCGTGATGGCATCGGTGCCCCAGAGGTCGGCGGCAATCCATACATTGTCGCCCGACATCCTAGTGGGATAGGCGAAGAAGAGGAAGGCGCGCGCCACCAAGGCGGGATTGAGGAAATTCATGCCCGTGCCGCCGAAAACCTCCTTGCCAATAATGACGGCAAATGCCACTGCCAAAGCGAGTTGCCACAAAGGTGTGGTGACCGGCACAATCATCGGGATGATGAAACCTGTGACCAAAAAGCCTTCGTTCACCTCATGGTGACGTATCTGCGCGAAGGTGAATTCGATGCCCAAACCGACGATATACGACACTGCCAACATGGGCAGCATTCTCAAGAAGCCAAACCAAAGGCAATACCACCAACTGGCCACTGTGCCCAACTCGTAAGGCCAATCCGAGGCGTGGAGCGAAGTCTGGTAGCCGATGTTCCACATACCGAAGAGCATGGCGGGAACGAGGGCGATGACGACCATGATCATGGCGCGTTTCAAATCGATGGCATCGCGAACATGGCTGCCGCGCTTGGTGACCCGATTGGGCGTGAAGGCAAAGGTTTCGAAGGCCTCAAAAGTGCTTTGAAGCCATGCGAATTTACCGCCCTCCACAAAGTTTGGCTTGATTTTGTCAACAAAACGACGTAGATTATTGAACATTATAATCCCTCCTTTCTCAGTTTCTCCAAAGCCTCGCGGATGATGGTTTGGATGTCGGTTTTAGATGTGTCGATGAACTCGCAAAGGGCGAAGTCTTCGGGCTCGACCTCGTAAATGCCCAGGTTCTCCATCAGCTCAATGTCACCGATGATGCAGGCCTTGATGAGTTGAGTGGGATAAATGTCGAAGGGAAAGACCCGCTCGAAATTGCCCGTGAAGACCAATGGACGCAAGTCACCGTGGGTATTGGTGTCGAATTTCCAAAGGTTTTCGAAACGCGGCAGTTCGATGCCCATAGGCTTGAAGGTGCTTTTCGGCATGAAGCCACTGAGGAAAGTGCGCGAGAAGCTGAACTTCCTGAAGCCAGGCATCAGCCAGCCCATGAAGTCGTAATAGTCGCCTTCGGGCAGGATGCTCACCAAGTCATCGTAGGCACTCAGAAAACCATCAGCGGCGATTTGTGTGCCGCTCAGGATGTCGCCCGAAATGACGCGGTTTTCCATCGTGGCATCGTTGGCATCCATCTTAGGATATTCATTGTTAAGCAGTTGTGCTTTGGTAATCTCAGTCAAACAAGCCCCAAACTTTACACGGTAATAATGTGGGTTCTTGATATTGGGTCCGGCCACGGCGACAACGCGCTCAGGCTTGTAAATGCCCGTGGCAACCAATTCACCCAACACGGCGATGTCCTGCAGGTTCATCGTCCAGATGATTTCACCTTTATTGATAGGGTCAATGTGGGCGATTTGTGTGCCGATGTTTCCAGCAGGGTGAGGACCGTTTATATAATGGATGGTTACCTGTTGTTTACCGTCATTGCGAGGAACTAAGCAATCCAGGGATTTCGCAATACCTTGATTGGGCTTGCAGCAAACATGCACCACCCCGTCCGTCAATTGCGTCAATGCTTCAATGCCTTTGATCAACATAGCCTCTTTGCCTTTCATGACAAAGTCGTAATCAGGTGCCAAAGGTGCACTGCTGAATGCGCTGATGAAGATGGCCTTGGGCTTGTCATCGGGGTTGGCGACAGTGCCAAAAGGCCGTTGACGCAATTGAGGCCATAGACCACATTGCAGCATAGCTTCTTTGATTGCATCTGCCGTGGTCAAAGCCGCTGTCGTGGATTTGTAATCCGCGGAGGTCGAGCCTGCGGATTTGCAATCCGCTTCCACGACCACCTCCAAAAGCTTGCGTTTCTCGCCTCTCACGATGGCCTTCACCTGCCCGCTGACGGGTGAAGTGAAGCGGATGCGTTCGTCGCTCTTGTCGCAAAACAAGGCGTCGCCGACAGCCACCCTATCGCCTTCCTCGACCAGCAATCGCGGCGTGAGACCCACAAAGTCAGTGGGCTTCATGGCATAGGTCGTGATACTGCGCGCATCGGTGAGGCGTTTCTCAGCCGCTCCACTGATGGGCAGGTCGAGACCTTTCCGTATCGTTATGGTCTCAGACATTTTATTTGAGGTTAAGCAAGGGATAGATCTGCTTCACAAAAAGATCCTCGGCATTCTCCTTGGTGACATGATGCAGGAGAAAACCGTCGTCACAAAGCGTCATATTCGGCATTTCCTGGTTCATCATGGATCCATTCTCGCACTTTACATTCACGCCATTGATGCACTCGTTGAAGCAAAAACTAGCTTTCAGTTCGATCAAATCTTCGACATCGTATTTCTTCAGCAAACTCTTGAATTCCTGAATCACATCGTAAGAACCATTGAGGTGACACGAACTCCCAGTACAAATCTTTATTATCATTGTTACCTTATTTATTTATTATACTTTGTCATTATTGGCATTTCCATACCTTATTTATACAATCAAGCTATTCGCCCGCTAATTCGATATGTTTTTATCGTATCTGTATCTCGCTGCAAAATTACGACATTTATTTTGATTTTCGCGAAAAAAAAGCAAAAAATTTCAAAATTGAGGATTTAGGCATGTTTTAAACGCTTATATCATTTATAATCTTTTATATTCCAATAAATTAAACTTAATTTCGAAGAATAGTTTGGAAATATTTCATTTTTTTGTTCCAGGTATTTGATTTCTTTGTACTTTTGCAAACGATAAAAATGTATCGATTATTAAAAAGTAATTATTATAATTAATTGAAAATCAAAACACTTGAAGCAATGACAGCCAAGACAACAAGTAAATTCCGCACCGAGAGCGACCTTCTCGGAAGCAAAGAAGTTCCAGAAGAGGCCCTCTACGGCGTACAGACGACACGCGCAATTGAAAACTTCCACATCAGTGGCAATTTGATGGTCAGTTACCCCAATTTCATCAAAGGTATGGCCATCACGAAGAAAGCCGCAGCTCTTGCCAACTATGAAGTGGGCATGATCACGGTCCAACAAGCCAACGCCATCTGCCAGGCTTGCGATGAACTGATTGCCGGACAGCACCACGACCAATTCCCGATCGACATGATCCAAGGTGGTGCTGGTACATCAACCAATATGTGCGCCAATGAGGTGATTGCCAACCGCGCCCTTGAAATCATGGGTTACCAACGCGGACAATACGAGTTCTGCTCGCCCAACGATGTGGTGAACGCCTCGCAATCCACCAACGACGCTTATCCATGCGCCATCCACATGGCCATGTTCCTTGAACATGAGGAGTTCCTCCCCCATCTGACCCAAATGATCGATGCTTTGGAAAAGAAAGCTAAGGAGTTTGCTGAAGTCATCAAGATGGGCCGCACCCAATTGCAGGATGCTGTCCCCATGACTTTGGGACAGACATTCAGTGGCTTTGCCGCTTCGCTTCGTGGCGAACTGCGCACTTTGAACAGCGCCGCCCGCGAGTTCCTCACCGTCAACATGGGTGCCACAGCCATCGGTACGGGCATCTGCTCCAAGCCGGGCTATAGCATGGCTTGCATCAAGGCCTTGCGCGAGATTACGGGATGGAGCATCCATTTGGCCGACAACCTCATCGAAGCCACCAGCGCTACGAGCTGCATGATCCAATACAGCGCGGCCATGAAGCGCCTCTGCATCAAGATCAATAAGATGTGCAACGACCTCCGTCTGATGAGTTCTGGCCCTCGTTGCGGCTTCAACGAGATCCACCTGCCCGAACGCCAGCCCGGTTCTTCCATCATGCCTGGCAAGGTCAACCCGGTTATCCCCGAAGTGATGAACCAAGTGTGCTATAAGGTGATCGGCAACGACATGACCATCACCTTTGCTTCCGATAACGGCCAGCTAGAACTGAACGTGATGGAACCCGTCATCGCCTACAGCCTCTTCGAGTCCATCCACCTGCTCACCAACGGCCTCGACACCCTGCGCAAGTACTGCATCGAAGGCATCGTTGCCAACGAAGAGCGTTGCCGCAAACTGGTCGAAGGCAGCATCGGTATCGTCACCATGCTCAACCCCATCATTGGCTACAAGCAATCCACCAAGATTGCCAAGGAAGCCAGCGAAACCGGTCGCGGTGTCTACGAGCTGGTCCTCGAGCACAACCTGCTCACCAAGGAACAACTTGACAAGATTCTCCGTCCCGAGAACATGCTTAAGCCCATTGACATTAAATTATAAGTAATAATAGACTAATTGCTTTAAATAACGGTGTCGCTTCAAGCGGCGCCGTTATTTTTTTGTGTTTTTCGCTATTTATAAAATAATTCATAAATTTGCAGTCCAATAGTAACGAAACACAAGATTTAAAACGATAAACAATGAAAGTAAAAGAATTAGTCGAAAAACTCAACCTGAAGGTCCTCTCGGGCGAGAAAGGCCTTGACAGAGAAATAGATGGCTGCTACATCAGCGACCTTTTGAGCGATGTGATGGGCAACGCCATGGAAGGCAACATCTGGATCACGCTACAAACCCACAAGAATGTGATGGCCGTGGCCTCGCTGAAGGAAATGTCGTGCATCATCCTCGTGAAGAACCTCATGCCCAACGACGAGACCATCGAGCAGAGCAATGACGAGGATTTGCCTATCTTGCAGACCAACCTTCCCACATACGAGATCGCTGGATTGGTTTATAATCTTTTACACTAAACTCAGCCAAAAGGGCAATCCTTCCCTTTACCGTCATGGCGGAGGAACATCCGCCATCTCCCAAGCACGAAGGACTACCTTCATGTTTAGGAGATTGCGGATCAAGTCCGCAATGACAGAAAAGGCGTTAGTGAGTCACAAAAGAGAACAATATGGAGCTAAAATCATATAGAGCCGACCTTCACATGCACACGGTGCTTTCGCCGTGCGGTGACCTCTATATGAGTCCCTCCGCCATCGTCGAGCAGGCCAAGAAACTCCATTTGGATGTCATCGCCATCTGCGACCACAACACCACACGGCAGGTGAAGGTGACGCAAAAGATAGGCCGTGAGAACGGCATCCTCGTCATCGGCGGCGTCGAAATCACCACGCAGGAAGAAGCCCATGCCCTCGCCTACTTCGAGAACGACGAGCAGCTGGATAAATTCCAGGAATTCCTTGACGCACACCTCCCCCACATCCCACTTGATGAGGAGAAGTTTGGCTATCAACTCATCGTTGACGAGAACGAGGAAGTGGTGGGCGAAGAGGAATGGTTACTGTGGTCAGCACTTGATGCCGATTTGGACCAACTCTATGATGTGGTGCACGAAATCGGAGGACTATTTGTTCCAGCGCATGTCAACAAGCCAGCGAGCAGTTTGGTGAGTCAATTGGGTTTTGTGCCGCCCGACATCAAGGCCGACGCCTTGGAGATCTCGAAGCATGTCACCAAGCCTGACTTCCTGAAGAAATACGCCTACTTGAAGAAGTTCAACTTCACCAAGAGCAGCGATGCCCACTTCCTGCACATCATCGGCGAGGTGCATTGCGTGCTGCACATGTACGACAAGACCTTCGACGAGTTCCGCAAGACCCTCCACGGCGAGGACGGACGCTACATCGACACTGAACCCAAGGAAAAACTACAACTCTTATTCGGATGAAAGAACTATCAATGCATGTTTACGACCTGATGGAGAACTCAACGGCGGCCAACTCCACCCTCATTGAGCTAACCATCAAGGACAGCCTGAAAGACAACATATACGCCTTCACCATTAAGGACAACGGCAAAGGCATGACGCCCGAGTTTTTGGCCAAGGTGACTGATCCCTGGACCACTTCGCGCACCACGCGCAAGGTCGGATTAGGTTTGCCACTCATCAAGATGAACACCGAAAACGCCGGCGGTGGCATGAAGATCGAGAGCGAGGTCGGTAAAGGCACCGTTCTGAACTTCTGGTTCCAGCACGACCATTTAGACCGTCCCCCAATGGGCGATCTGGCTGGCTCGTTGGTGATGCTGTTCGCTGCGCACGAGGACATCCATTTCATCTACAAGCACATCACCGACGACGGCGAGTTCGTCTTCGACACTGACGAAATCAAGGAAGCCCTTGATGGCATGTCGATGAACGATGTCAGCATCATGAAATACCTGAAGGAGATGATTCAGGAGAATTTGGAAGAAATACATTATAATGATTAAAAGGCTATTGGCTTATGGCTACTGGCCTCTGGCAGCTTAATTAAGACTGGAAAGTTCACCTTGATAACAAGCTGCCAAAAGCCAGATGCCAGAAGCTAGAAGCAATAAAAAACAACACCAATGAAACTCAGAGAAATATCTGAACTTTTGAACGCCAAGGTGCGTTGCGGAGAAGACCGTTTGGATGAAGATCACGAAACCGCCTTCGCTTCCGACTTGATGAGCGATGTGCTCACCCTCGGCGACTACAACCCGGTCATTTTGACTGGACTCTGCAACATGCAGACCATCCGCACCTGCGAGATGGGCAACCTCGACATCATCGTCTTGGTTAGGCGCAAAAAAGCCACTGAGGAGATGATTGAGGAGGCCGAAGATGAAGGCATGGTGGTCATGGAAAGCGACTTCTCCATGTTCAAAGCCTGCGGGCTGCTCTTCAAGGCAGGCATGCTACCCATTTTCTGATGTCTAACCAAAATCGAACGCCATGCACTTAGAATACCAAGTATATGAAGCGGACTTCGTCAATGCGGGAGCCGCATCGAGCGCCATCAAGAAGACCTTGAAGCAGCTCAACATCAGCCCTCAAATCGTGAAAAGGGTAGTCGTTGCCCTCTACGAGGCTGAAGTGAACGCCATTGCTCATGCATACGGCGGCATGATTTATGCCGACATCGAACCCGACAAGATTATCTTGAAGGTGGAAGACAAAGGTCCCGGCATCCCCGACATCGACTGGGCCATGCAGGAAGGCAACTCCACCGCCTCGCCCGAGGTGCGCAACATGGGCTTCGGCGCTGGTATGGGTCTGCCGAACATACAAAAGAATGTCGACAAACTGAATGTGACCTCTACTGTGGGTGTTGGCACCACCGTCGAGATGGAAGTGAATTTTACCTGAACAAGCCGGCAAAGATTGACTACGTCGAAGGCAAAGCATTTCCCGCTTCCCCACAAGCCTTTGCGGGGGATAGCATGCCTAACTGAACAACTGAACAACTGAACAACTAACAACTGACAACTATGGAAAAGACCCCGTTCTTCCACGCCCTAAAGATAGATGAAGACACCTGCATAGGCTGCTCGCGCTGCATGAAGATTTGCCCGACTGAGGCTTTGCGCGTGCGCGACGGAAAAGCCGTCCTAATGCCCGACCGTTGTGTCGACTGCGGCAACTGTTTCAAGGTATGCCCCACTCGTTCCATCTACATTGAACAAGACGACTTCGAGGACATCTTCAACTTCCCCATTCGTGTAGCCCTCGTTCCAGCAGTCTTCATGGGCCAGTTCCCGAACGAAATCACCGTGTCGCGCATCTATGGCATCCTCAAGGATTTGGGATTCACCCACATCATCGAGGCGGAGTCGTCCATACCGGTATATACGGCTGCCAAAAAGAAATATGCCGCTGAAAATCCCGACATCAAGCCTTTGATTTCAACTTTCTGTCCGGCCATCGTGCGCCTAATTCAGGTGAAATTCCCCGGTCTCACGGAAAACCTCATACCATTGCGGGCACCCATCGACATCACGGCCATGTACATCCGCCGCAAAATCAAGGAGGAAATGGAATTAAAGGATGACCAAATCGGCATTTTCTACATCACCCCTTGCGCGGCCAAGATTGCAGCCGTGAAAAACCCTGTAGGCGAAGAAAAGTCGTTGGTTGATGGCGTCATCAATATGGACTCGCTCTACAACCGTGTCTATCACGAAATCAAGAAACAAGGCCATGGCTACAAGGAACAGAAACTGCCCGTGTCGCAACTCTCTGCCGATGGCGTACTGACTTCATTGACCAATGGCGAGCGTCGTCTCTCAGATGCCCATCACTCCTACTCCATCGACGAAATCCACAATGTCATCGAGTTTTTGGAAAAGGTCGAAAACGAAGAGATCGAAGATGTCGACTTCCTTGAATTGCGTGCCTGCGACCAAAGCTGTCCTGGTGGCATCCTGACCTGCGACAATCGTTTCCTCATCTGCGAGCGTGTGTTCGGTCGCGCCCGCAAGATCGCAGACCGCGAGCGCAAAGGTGAACAGACCAAAGACCACGAGTTGGAAGAAGAGCGCAATTACTTGATGCGCCACATGAAAGTCGGCGAAATCAAGCCGCGTTCCATGCTTGTCCTTGACGACAACATCGCCGTGGCTTTGGAGAAAATGAAAAAAATCGATGAATACCGTGCTCGTCTACCCCAGACTGACTGCGGCATCTGTGGCGCGCCCACCTGCGACGCCTTGGCCCGCGACATCGTATGCGACAACGCAGAATTAACCGACTGTGTCTTCATCCAGCGTAACCTTGAAGCCCGTGGCAACATGGATGTCCAAGAGTCACTCAAAATCATGGAAGTGATTTGGGGCAAGGCGAAGATGAATGACTATGTGAAGAAGAAGTAACCTGTTTAGACATCACTCATACAAAACGGCCACCTCGATGAGATGGCCGTTTTTGCGTCTTATGGTGACATAGGCTATTTTGCGCTTGTCGGGAAAATGAGCGTCCTTTCTCCCGCTGCCGCTGAATTGTAGATGTAGCCTTGGCCTGGCTCAAGGATGTTCATACCCTGTGCTCTCCAGTTACCATTATTGTATCTGATATTGCCTTCCATGCCTTTGATGATGTCTCCGTTGACGGCAAATCCAGCAGGGATGGCTTCAGCGGGAGTCTTGCTCTCGGGGAACGGGAACCCGATCCAAGTGGGGGCATTGGGGGCAATGGTGATAGGATGGTCGGCAGGATTGATAGGCAGGCCTGTCAAGGTAATCACACAATCCTCGGGAACCACAATCATATACATCTTTGCCACATCCCACACAAAGTTCTGGTCTCTCCAGCGACCACTTCTATAAGTGGAGTTACCGTCCTGTGACTTGATGATAGTACCAGTCGGGTCAGACAAAGTGGCAAGAAGGGCGTTTTGCAAATCTTCTTTGGTAATTTCAACATAGGTCGAGAACCAGTTGGTGCCTTGAGACAAGTTGATTGTTTGTTGATTCAAACTCAATTTTTCAATGCAATTGGACCAAGCAAACGGGCCATCTTTCAATTCATAAATGCACACCAAGTTCGGGCTCTGTTGGACAGCAGCGAACAAAGCAACTTTTCCAGCATAATAGCCGATACAACAACCTCCAGATGAGCCAGTAGCGTCTGTCAAATTGCTGCTGATGCTGAAAATAGGTGAAGAGCTAATCGAATTGTCGGCAATATTGTAGTCGTAAACTACAGCGTCGCTAGAGGGTTGTGCGAACATATAGATGTGTTCAACTTTGTTATCGTCCATATAATAGGTGGCACCGCTAAAGCTGATGCCTGTAGGGCCAGTAACAAGTGTGGAACCTGTGCGACTAATGCATTGGATGTTGGTGCTCCAGTTCCCTACCCAAAAACCATCGCGAACAGGATCATAGGCACAATAACGAATGGCATCGCATTCGGTGCTAATCGAGTTGATGAGCTGCTTGTTGGCCAAGTCAACGCAATAAAGAGTGTTGCTCACACTACCTCCGTAAAAATATTGACCGTCGTAGGTCATGTCTCGTAGATAACCGCAGCCATCTATGTCGAAGGTTTCTATATAATTGCCTTCCATATCATATTTTGCAAACTGGAATCCTGCAGAGCTTGACCAAGCGCTGTGGTAGATATTCACACCATCGGTAGCCACACCATACTGGTAACTACTGGAACAGCTGTAACTGCCAAGTAGGTCCCAAGTAGAACGATTAGCTAACCTACCCTCTTCCAATAGGTTCATAGAACCGTCAAAAGCAGTAGGAGAATACTCTATGCCCATACGCTCTGCAGCTTCTCGAGTCAAAAGTCGATGTTGGTTGTCCCTACTTTCCGGTTCGATCCAATTGACCGTCCCTCTAATACCATCAGAAACAGCACACACGCCATACTTGTAACTACCGGGAGCCAACATTGTCCATTCAGTGTCAATGTACTCGTTTCCAGTCACATTATCTGCAACCAGCTGCATCCCGCTGCCGTCACAGTGAGCGCGGTAGATACTGTATGTCGTTCCGCCCCACTTTGAAGGATTGCCGAAGGCCACATCGTCAATGTTCAAATAGAACATGTCGGAGCAGTTGTAATGGCGGATAGCGATGTAGCCTTTGCCAGCAAAAGCACTTAGGTCAACATCATAATAATACCATGTACCCTGCGTACGGGTGGCACCATCGCGGGAGCCATTGCCTTTGATTGGTTGTCCACCACTCTTGGACGACATGGTCCAACTCTGCACTTCCTGGAAATCCGATGGGTTGTTGTTGCTACCCAAGGAGACATACACACCGAAATGTTCCGATGCCCAACTGGCATCTTGAGCACATGCCCAAAATGTGAAGTGCGCCCCGTTGGTAATGTTGACTTGTTCTGAAACGAGATAGTTGTCGGGATATAGGGCACCTTGGCTGAAATTATAGCTTTGCGACAAAACCATGTCATTGGATCCATTACGACCATAACCAACACTCATGACATCCGACCCCATACTCCAATCGTAGCCATCACCATCTGCATCTATGGTGGTCCAACCTACGGGCAGTCGGCTGTTCTCAAAATCGTAGGCAAAGGCATCTGAAGCGTAAAAACGGATGTAATCCACATAGAAACAGTCATCATATCTGTTCACACTGCCGTCTTTCGTATAAGTCCATGTGAAAGTATGTGCTCCAGCAGCGATGGCAAATGTCCTCTCTCCCCATGTGCCATTGCCAGAATAGCTATCCTGTTGCACTCCATCGATATAAAAGTAGCCATAGTCCCAACCGCTCTCCGACGATATCTTGCTGAAGAAACTGATTTGTCCTGCATTTGGAATTGTCAGCATAACTTCCATGGAAGAAGAAGAGCCATGCACACCCTCATTGCCGCTTTTCATGCAGTAATTGCCTTCATAAGCATCGTTGGTCGTGATAGCCCATGGGTAAGTAGGATCAAGCTTCCAGTTGAACATGGAAAAATCGCCCCGCTCAAAATCCTCAACATTGCTTATTTCATTTCCCCAATGAACCCTCACATACGGACTCGTTGGGTCGTTCATGTTTGGACAATAATCTGCATAAACTTGCATTGCAGTTTTGGCTTTGTTGAGAATCAGCTGGTTCTTTACATCCAACAAAGCGGCATATTCGTTAGATGAGTAAGAGACAGGAGGAGTCATCGGGTCAAAGTTGGTGTAATCCCCATAAACACGGAGCGCTTGGCTTGGCGCACCATATACACGACAAGTCATGTGAGGCGAACCGGTCCATTCACCCGTGTTGTCATCGGCAACCAGAACGACATTGGAAGCGCCATCATAGACAAATGGGACATCGAGGTCGATGACTGTCCATCTATCGGAGGCCATGGTAACCATACCGCTAAATACAAGGTCGGAAGCCGAAACAGCGACCCAATCGGAAGCATCAGAAAAGCTGCTCTTTGTCGTGTTTTTCAAATAAAAGTCATAAGAGCGGCTTTTAGAACTGCCGCCGTTATAGAAAGCAATGCTGGTGATGATTCCTTCATCTCCCAACTCATCAGATGTATAAATCTGTTGGGTAAGCGAATAGTTGTAAAAATTATAGCTGGGAAGGGTAGAATTGGTTTCCGACCCTCCATCGCCGAGATAAAGGCCTTCAGGCGCACCGCTTTCTGGCCCATAAGTGAAAGAAATCGTATTTCCTGCACTTGTGATGTCAAAAATCCTGAAATTGTGGTCAGGTGTGCCGTCTGAGAAAAAAGGATAAGCGCTCGTGGAAGAACTGAATTCGGTTCTGCCGACACCAGCACTGAAATATGCAGAATAAAAATTGCCGTTCTCGGTACTTGAACCTTCAGGTCTGAAGAGGTAAACTTCATCGTAAACACCTTCGTCAGGATTGAAATCGACATTGCCATCAAAACGGGTATCGATACGATATACTAGAAGTCCAGATCCTGGCAACGCAGTTTCAAACAGGGATGTGTTGTCCCTATATTCCAACACATAGAATTGGTTGGGATCGCTCGTCGCTATTTTATAGGCAATATTGGTGGGCGTAGCCGAACTGATGGGATTCAGGGTATAGGTGCCAGGCTGGGTGATCTCAGGAATCTCATCCACCCAATGGCTGTATTTCATTTTCATATAGGCTCCGCAATGTTGAGGTGGTGTCATATTGTACTCCATCAAATCCCATGTGCCTACTGGATTCAAAGATGTCCCATAATAATAGTGGTACAAGTCAGGGGCTCCCAATGAATGGTTCATCTCGTGGCACATCGTTGAAGTGTTGAAATAGTCAGTCGCATCAGCCAATTGGAAGTTGAATGTCCACACTCGTTTCCCATTAATGCGAACCGTCCTATCGTAAAGCGACCATTTGTGAGGCCAAAGCAAAGAACTCCACGCTCCCACGCCACCTTTGACGATAAAGCAGACATTGTCGACATAACCATCACTATCATAGTCAATGTTCAAGTTTGTTGGGATAGGATAATTGGCATTAATGTAACTCACAGTTCTTTCCAACAAGGAAAACTCTCGCTCTCTTCTATCATCCTCCCCTTGATAGCCATTCGGATTTGTAGTTTCATTATAAGGCTGGAAATAACTACGGGGATAAGTGTCTTGGTATGAAATGATGGTTTCTCCATTATGTCCTGGATAGAATGTCGTGGGAATTTCAATAGCACCATATGAAGCTGCCGTAAAATAGGACCTCATGGAAACCGCATTTGTCGACACGTCATTAAACATATTGTCGATCGACGAGTATGTGTTGGTGAATTGCGCATCGTCAGAGAAACGGATGAAAATGGCAATGTTGTTAAGTGTGCCATGATTAGGAAGATCGTCCCGGCTATTGTTTAGTCTCTCTTTCTCACGCCAATCATTCCTTCTCGCCAGCCATTCGTCAGGAGAAAGAAGATTGAAAGGCTGTAGGTTTTTGCTTTCAGGATCAACGCTACCCGCCACATAATCTGTAGCGACCAATTTGCCGTTCTGCTTGTCGGCATAGACATAGAAGCCAGTTTGCGGATGTTGCATGATGGTGAAGCCATTCTCGTCATGGAGATAGTTGAAGAATTCGTCACCTGATGCATAACAATGCAACATGGTGCCGTCAGGTTGTGTTAATGTCATCGGGATGTTCCTCAAATAAGCAGCATGAGCGCCAAGGAAGCAGAAACATGCCATTAGGAGTAGGATAGTTTTTTTCATGATACAGTTTTTTTCGATTGAGTTAATTTTGGCTACAAAAATAGAAAAAAAACAAAATTTATGTAACTTTTATTAATACAAAAACGACCGCCCTCTTCCGAGAGCGGCCGTTTGGCATTCTAATAATTATTGAAACAATCCTATTTCGCACTTATCGGGAAAACGAGCGTCCTGCTTACCGCCGACTTTGAATTGTAGATATAGCCTTTTCCTGGCTCAAGGATGTTCATACCCTGAGCTCTCCAACTGCCGTTATTGTATCTGATGTTGCCTCCCATGCCTTTGATGATGTCGCCGTTGACGGCAAATCCAGCGGGGATAGCCTGAGCGGGAGTCTTGCTCTCGGCGAACGGGAACCCAATCCAAGTCGGGGCATTGGGGGCAATGGTGATGGGATGGTCGGCAGGGTTGATAGGCACGCCCGTCAAGGTGATCTCACAATCCTCGGGAGCCACAATCATGTACATCTTGGCCACATCCCACACAAAGTTCTGGTCTCTCCAGCGGCCACCCCTATAAGTGGAGTTGCCGTCCTGTGACTTGATGATAGCACCGGTCGGGTTAGACAAAGCGGCAAGGAGAGCGTTTTGCAGGTCTTCCTTGGCAATCTCAACATAGGTCGAGAACCAGTTCGTGCCCGCCGTCAACGCTATCGTCTGGGTGACAACAGTGACAGGCGTCACCGAAACCTCCACATCGTCAACATGCCAGCCGTTGCCATCATAGCCTGCATACTTGAAGGCGAGGGTGATGGTCTGGCCTAAATAGGCGCTGAGGTCGATGGTGGTCTCCGTCCACTCTTCGCTTACCGTTTCAGCCGACCAAAGCACCGTCTCCGTGTTGCCGTTGAGCAGCACGACAGTGTTGTTGCCCGGTGCAAAGTCATCAGGATAAGAATCAGACGACCAGAAGGAAAGTTGCGCTGCCGAAGCATTGGCCGAAAGCTCAAGGTCGGGCATTACCAAATAGACGTCGCCGTAATAGCTACTATAGGCGCTCGCCGAACCGGAATAGGCATCAGATGTGCTTCTTGTCCATTGACGCGAGTTCGTTGAGTAGGTTTCCCAACAGTTGGGCGCAAAGTCTTCACTCTCGAAATCCTCGAAGAACGGGTTCTCTGCATCGACAATGATAGCATCGCATTCGGTGGTGAAGGTGGCCTTTTTACTCCACCGAGTGGTACCGTTATCGTTGCAGCTGGTGTTGTTGCCCTGCACCTGCCATACGTAATTGGTTGAGGGGTCGAGACTCGTGATTTCAGTCGTGGTGCCGGCAACATTGTTAACAGGGACCCAATCGCCCAATGGAATACCATTGCCACCGATGGTGATGTCGTCCAAATAGACATACCAGGCATAGTTTCCATAGTAATGGAAGGCGATGTATTTCACGTTGGAGGGAAGTTGTAGTGTATAATCCTGCCACGATGAGGTGAGCGTAAGATCAGTCCAGAAGAAAGCATCCAAGACGTTGGAGGTGGTTGAATAACCCACTTTGAACGTTTCAGTGTTAACGTCGTTAGACTGTTTATAGTAAAATTTCAGTTCACCCGTCACGTCCAATTTGGGAGAAACAAGGTATTGATTGTAATCCTCTGCACTATAGTAGGACGAGAACCTGAAGCCATACTCGCCGCTGTGTGCAGCATCGGAATTGAGCCCAGCAGTATTAGCATTTGGTCCGATGTCATTTGCCGTATTCATGCTTATGAAGGTCCAGTCGGCATAAAACGATTCCTCATCTTCGAAATCTTCATAGAAAGGAGGAGCAACTCTGTAGCGCACGTTGTAGCTGTCCTGATAGCCCTCCCAGTGGAGGGTGGCCGAATTGGTAGTGATGTCGGTGGCGGTCAGATTGACAGGAGGCCAGCAGTCGATATTTGCAAAACCAAAGTAGACCTGGTTCTTCATATTTATTACGGTTCCACTGTAGCTCGTGGGAGCAAACGGGTCGTAGTTAGTGCCATCACTGTAAACGCGTATGGCTTGGTCGAGACTGGTTCCATAAACCCAGCAATTCATGTGGGGAGCACTCGTATAATTACCAGAGTTATCATCCATAACGAGAACGAGGTTGGAAGTACCGTCGTAAACAAACGGTTTGTCAAAAGTGATGAAGGTCCATTCGTTGGAAGTCAGGGTCACATCACCACTGAATACCTTATCCTCTTCTGATAGGTTAATCCAGTCGGTATTACTGAAAAACTCAAATTTATTGGTCGGCTTCAGATAGATGTCGTATGTACGGGTCTTCGTGTTGTTATCTCCTTGGTTATAGAAGGCGATGCTGGTGATGTTGCCTGCCGAGCCAATCTCTTCAGCAGTATAGATTTGTTGTGACAACCCATATTTATAATACGAATAGCTGGGCAGAAAAACATCAGATATATTGTCTCCATCGCCAAGATAAGCCCAGTTGGCAGGCATTTCATCGCAATCCAAGTCGAACTCGTAGGAAAATTCACCGATAATGGCATCACTTGTGCATGCCAAATTACCATTGGCATAGCGCACCTCGAAGTGGTATTGGTCAGAGAATGTTCCAATCTGCATGTTCAATTCGACATGACTCCCGTTGACAAATGGAAGTGTGAAGGAGGAAGTCGACTCGCCATTCAATACACCAAACAGGTGGCTCATTCCGTTCCCAAAATGCACTTCCAGATAATTGCCGCCCCAATTGTAGTCATAGCTTCCAAGGTTAAGCGTGAGGTTGCAGACATCGGTACCTTCAAAGAAATTCGCCCTCAGTGTCCTATCTCCTGTCACAATGAACTCGTATTCCGCTTCATCCGTAACTGCCACACCATCGTTTCTCATCCAATCCAAGAAAGTATGACCCGAATTGGCCGTGGCCTTCAGTTGGCACAAGTCGCCGTAACCATATTGTCCAGCTCCAGTCACTGTTCCCATCGACGCATTATTCGGGGTAGCAGTGATGGTGTACACGGGCCTATTGAACATGATCTGGTTCTTCACCGACAGGCGCGTACCAGTGTATGACGAGGGATTGTTGGCTGCGTAGTTGGTGCCGTCGCTGTAAACACGGAGTGCTTGGTAGCCATTGGCCGTATACACACGGCAGGCCATATCGGGCGAACTTGTCCAATTGCCAGTATTATCATCCATGATGAGGGCCAGGTTGGAAGTGCCATTATAGTTGAAAGGCGTGTCCAAAACGATGGTGTTCCACATGCCTTCCCTCATGGTTACGAGGCCTGAATACACACAGTCGGCCTGATAGACAGGAATCCAATCAGTGCCGCTGCTGAAAGCAGACTTGCTGGTATGGACAAGGTACACATCGTAGCGTCGGGTCTCTGTGTCTCCTGCGTTGAAGAAGGAAATACTGTTGATGGTGAAGCTCCCGTTCAATTCGCTGGCAGTATAAATCTGTTGCGACAAGCCGTATTTGTAGTATGAATAGCTGGGAAGAGTAAATTCGGTAATCTCGCCACTGCCGATGATGGTACCAGCATTGTCCTGTGACATGAACACTGCCTCAAGCTCGGTGTCTTCATATACATAAAAGCTGTAACTAGCATTACAGCTGACCACTTCTCCGTTGCTTCTCCAATGCATGAAGAGGTAGTTGTCGTTCGGGGTGGCTGTAACGGTGCATGAGGCTCCATTTGCATAGGTACCTTCACCGCTCACAGTGCCTCCTTCCCACGGATTGGTCGAAAGGGTCACCATCCATGGCAAGCATTGCATATTGGTGAAACTACTCCAACCTGATGCCGATTGATAGGCGCTAAGGGAACCGCAAGGCACATATACTGGAATCGTAGTCGGCACGTTTTGGAATATCTCTGTACCAAGGTTGAGCGTTCCCGATGCGGGTGGCGTCACAGGACGGGCTGTTATGGAAGACAGGCTCTCGCACCTATAGAAAGCACCATAATTGATGATGCTCACATTAGGGCCGATGTCAACGGACTGTAGTCCATAGCAATTAGCGAAAGCGTATGTGTCTAATGTGGTCACGGATTCAGGTATGGTCAGTGCGTTTGTGAGGCCTGAGCAATTATAGAAAGCATATATGCCAATATATGTTAAGGAATAGCCAAGATAAAGAGAATTAAAGCCAGTGCATCTATAGAAAGCACTGTTGCCTATCGAAGTCACTGAACTCGGAATGACTAACGAACCTGTGAAGCCGGTGCAATTATAGAACATATACCCGGGAATTCTTTGCACCTGATCGCCAAAACTGAGTGTACCGGTGAAGTTTTGGAAGGGTGGAAAATCAGCGTATTCATATTCAAAGTCTGCACAATTGATGGCATTGAAATACAAATGCGTCAATCCAGCGCAGTCACGGAAAGCATTATAGCCTATTGAACTCACGGAATGGCCGATGGTCAGATTGCCCGTCAAGCCATCGCAATGGAAGAAGGCCTGACTGCCTATCGTGGTCACGGAATTTGGAATCGTCAAGTTACCAGTGAAGTGTTTGCAACCTTGGAAAGCCTCTTTACCAATGGCGGTCACTGAATTCGGGATAGTCAGTGTTCCAGAGAAGTATTCACAATTACGGAAAGTATAATCTTCAATCGTGGTCAAAGAATTCGAGAGGGTCAAAGTGCCAGTGAAGCCTGTGCAATGATAGAATGCATTACCGCCAATCGAAGTAACCGAATTGGGAATGTTCAGTGAGCCCGTGAACCCCGTGCATTCATAGAAAGCGCCATAGTTTATCGAAGTCACGGAACTCGGAATGTAAAGTGTCCCGTGAAGGTCAGGGCATTCACTAAACATCAATGTAGGGATGGTCTGAACAGTGTTGCCAATAGTGAGGGTGGCATTCATGCCTTGAAAAGGTTGAACATCTTCATACTGGTTGTAACCAGCGCAATTAACGGCATTGTAATTGATATGCGTGAAGCCACATTCCTTGAAAGCACTTTGTCCCATTGAAGCCACGGAAGTGCCGATGGTCAGCGTGCCATCGAAGCCAGAACAACCATAGAAAGCTATATAGCCAATAGAGGTCACGGTATTGGGGATGGTGAGCGAACCGGTGAAGCCCGTACACAGATGGAAAGCGTACTCTCCGATGCTTGTCACGGTATTGGGGATGGTGAGCGATCCTGTAAACTTACAAGAAGCAAATGTGTCCTTGCCAATAGTGGTGATGGAGTTAGGCAAAGTCAAGTTGCCGTTGAAGCCGTCGCATAAGTAGAAAGCTCCATTGCCAAGTGTAGTCAGCGTATTGGGTAGTGTCAGATCGCCTGTGAAGCCAGGGCAAGCCTGGAAAGCGTATGCTCCAATGTAGGTCAAAGTGTTAGAAAGAATCAGACTACCCGTCAGGCCCGTGCACTCACTGAAGGCGAAATCGCCAATCGAGGTTACGGTGTTGGGTATGATCAGGCTACCAGTCAATCCATAGCAATTGCTGAAAGCATTGTTGCCAATCGCGGTCACAGTGTAGGCGACACCGTCAATAACCTTGGTCTCGGGGATAAAAAGCTCACCTGTGGCATTAGTGCCATCCACATGTCCTGTCACGGTGACGGAAACACCATCGGGGTTAATTTCGTAGGTCAAGGGGTCGCAAAACTCCTGAATATTGGTGAACTCATTCCAGCCCGAGGCGTTCTGATAGGCGCTCACTTTGCCACAAGGAACTTTTACAGGAATGGTCTTAGGCACAGTTTGGAAAGCGTTCGATCCTAAGGTGGGTGGTGTTTCGGAGTATACCATCATTGATGAGAGATTGGAACAACCAGAGAAAGCGGAAGTGCCCATAGAAGTCACGCCTGTGCCTATGGTCAGTGTGCCATCGAAGCCAGTGCAATCCTGGAATGCATAATCGACTATTGAGGTCACAGAATTCGGGATGGTCAGAGAACCCGTGAAGTTCGGACAACCTAGGAAAGCTGCATAGCCAATCGTAATCAAGGAATTAGGCAGACTCAAGTTGCCTGATAAGTTTAGACAAAACTCAAAGACACCTTCAGGGATTTCTGTTATTGAATTCGGAAGGGTCAGTGAACCAGTTAAGCCGCTTAACCAAGTGAAAGCATATAATCCTATTTCGGTCACTGAATTTGGAATAGTCAGCGAACCCGTAAAACCCGTACAACCATGGAAAACATGAGGTCCAATAGAAGTTACGGAATTCGGGATAGTCAGTGAACCCGTAAAACCAGTGCAATCCATAAAAGCACCATGCGCAATTGTAGTCACGGTATTAGGGATAGTCAGTGAACCCGTTAGGCCAGTACAATTAGCAAAAGCAATCTCGCCAATCTTGGTCACCGTATACTGGGTTCCGTTATATGTTACGGTGGAAGGCAAGCTGATGTTTCCCGTGGGTTTGGTATATCCTTCCCATGGTTCAATGAATGTTCCCGGATAAGTCAACTCAACATAATGGTTGGAGGCATTGATGATGTTGTAATACAGCGTCTGCCCTGTAGAACAAGTGGCCGAGAAATCATACGCATACGCCGTTCCCATGCCGAGAAAGAGGGCAAGGAGGAGGGCGAAAACTCCTTTTCGTTGTAGTAGAAATCTTTTCATGGTATGTTGTTTTTAGTTGGTTTGTAATTGCTGAAAAAAACGCTTCAAAATTAAAGACGAAAAACAAAAAAAACAAAGATTTTTTTATATTCTGTCGTTTTTTCTCGCAACGGCTCGAAGTGATAAAGTCATTAAAGATGCAAAAAACGGCCGCTCTCCTTCCGAGAGCGGCCGTTTGGCATTCTAATAATTATTGAAACAATTCTATTTCGCGCTTGTCGGGAAAACGAGCGTCCTGCTTACCGCTGACTTCGAATTGTAGATGTAGCCTTTTCCTGGCTCAAGGATGTTCATACCCTGTGCTCTCCAACTGCCATTATTGTATCTGATGTTGCCTCCCATGCCTTTGATGATGTCGCCGTTGACGGCAAATCCAGCGGGGATAACCTGAGCAGGAGTCTTGCTCTCGGCGAACGGGAACCCGATCCAAGTTGGGGTATTGGGGGCAATGGTGATGGGATGCTCGGCTGGGTTGATAGGCATGCCCGTCAAAGTAATCACACAATCCTCGGGAGCCACAATCATGTACATCTTGGCCACATCCCACACGAAGTTCTGGTCTCTCCAGCGACCACCCCTATAAGTGGAGTTGCCGTCCTGCGACTTGATGATAGCACCGGTCGGGTCGGACAAAGCGGCAAGGAGGGCGTTTTGCAGGTCTTCTTTGGTGATTTCAAGGTAGGTCGAGAACCAGTTGGTGCCGGCTGATAGTTCGATAATTTGTTCAGCACCTGTCTCAATACCAAGAAGAATGTGGTTCTTCACCGACAAGATATCATTGAAAGTGCCTCCCCATCCTGTCACTGGAGCAGTGGGAGGTGCCATCGGATTGAAATTGGTGATGGAGTGATATGCATAGATGGCTTGACTTGTACTTGTGCTGTAAACCGAGCAAGCCATGTAAGGCGTGCCATCATATCTGCCCGAATTGTCATCGATCACAACGACGAGGTTGGATGTGCCGTCATACTCGAACGGGGTATCGAAAACAATGAAGGTCCAGGCATTGGCCGTCATGGTGACGCTGCCACCGAACACCTTGTCGGATTCAGTCACTGCAATCCAATCGGTATTCTCACTGAAAGACGACTTGTCCGTTGTGGCCAAATAGAAATCATAAGTGCGGGTCCTCTCCCCTCCTTCGTTGTAGAAGGCGATGCTGTTGATCGTCCCAGATGTACCGATTTCCTCAGCCGTGTAGATCTGCTGCGTCATGGAATAATTGTAATAGCTGTAACTTGGCAAATAGTTATTGGTTGCTGTGCCTTCACCAATTTCGATGGCTTGAACGAACATGGCCAAAAGCGTCCTGTCATTGAGTGCCACGAAGCTGATTTCCGAATCATAGGAGATTAACTCATCGTTTTCTGCCCAGCCGATGAAATAATAGCCCGCGTTGGCCGTAGCAGAAACCGTGCAAACCTCACCGAAGTTGTACATGCCACCACCCGTCACCGTACCTCCTTGAACCGGACTGGCACTTACTTCAATGTTGATAGGCTCAGTAGACGGAGCCGATTTGGTGATACGGATTTGGTTCTTCACATTCATGATAGTCCCATAATAAGTCGATGTATTCATCGGGTTGTAGTCCGTGCTTTCGCTAAAGACACGGATAGCCTGGTTTGGAGCATCAAACACGCGGCATTTCATACCACCACTGGTTGAAGTCGTGTGGTCGTCGGCAACAAGCACCACATTGGACATACCGTCATAGAGGAATGCAGGATTCAAAGTGATGAACGTCCAATCGTTGGCTACCATGGTGACTTCACCACTAAACACTTTGTCGGAAGCGGAAACAGTTTCCCAATCCCTGTTTCCGGTGAAAGAACTTTTCGAGGTGGCCTTCATGTAGAAGTCGTAATGGCGTGTCTTCGCCGTACCACCGTTATAGAAGGCAATGCTGGTGATGACGCCAGCACCACCCAATTCCTCAACGGTGTAAATCTGTTCGGAAAGCGTGTTTTTGTACAAACTGATACTCGGAAGGTATTCATTCGTGGCATCGCCACCATCACCAATCTCAACACCTTCAACGAAGTTGGCCACCAAATCCACATCAGTCGTCACATCGAAAGAATAGGAGACGCTATAGGAAACCACTTCGCCATTTTGAGTCCAATTGGTGAAGAGATAGCCTGCTGCAGGAGTGGCCGTCACAGTGCAGCTCGCACCATAATGGAACTCACCGCTACCTGTGACCGTGCCGTGCGCGTCATCATCGGGAACAGCGGTGACGAAAAAGGTCTGGTAAACCATGGCGCAGTCGCAGTCGAACTCATAGAGTACACCGGCAGTTGGGGTGCCGCTCGATTGATAGACCAACATATCGCCTTCGTATTTCACGACAAACGAACATTCACTGGCCATACTCGCTGAATGCCAGGTCAAAGTAACATGAACGCCGTGACCTATTTCCAATTCATATAAAGCGCCCCCACCTCTTTCAATGGTTAGCTCTTGGGCTGGGCTCCCGTCATCAAAAGAAACGATCAACTTGTTTCCATTCCATCCGTCACCATAGGAGTCGCTAAGCTCGAAAATGACTTTACAGGAGTTCTTCAATGTCTCATCGGCTTGTACCTCGAGTCCGCCATCGGCCGTCATGGTGAAGTTGACAGGGATTTGCTCGTCCTCGGGACAATCCGCTGCAATGGTGGCGGTAAACTGGCAAGTCACCTCTTCATCAACGGCAATAGTACCCACTTGGATTGACGGATTTGAGATGTTGATGTTTTCATTGGGCGAACTCATCGTGACCAGTGCATTGGTGGCTTGGTAGTGTCCCCTGTTCTTGAACTTGGCGGTCACGGTAATCGTTTCACCAGGAACGAAGCTGCCATCCCATTTCATGCTCTGATAGGCCAACACGGCCTCGTTGGCGGTGACAACGATATTGCCTTCCCATCTATCCTCTCCATTGACTGCAGCATAGTGAATAGTCATGTCAGTGCCATCGGCCACACCTTGGGCAATGTGGAACTGGAAACCGCTTACGGTCGTCATGGTTTCGGGAGCCAAAGCGTCAAAGCTACTGGTTTCTTCATCAATGATGACATCAGCATTCGCCGAAGTCAAGGTGACAGTTGTGATGCCTGTAGTGGACTCGGTGCCCGTGTTCTTGAAATTGACGCTCAGATCAATGGCATCGCCGACATGGGCGAATGTTGGGGTGAAGCTATCAACCGAAAGATAAGGTCCTTCAACGATAGAAGAGGGAATTGAGGTAATATAAGGAATGCGCTGGGGTGCGGTCACGCAAATGGTAACATTACAGCTTGTATGGACAGGTGAAACAGGAACATAGGCCCTACCCGATTCATCCACAAGAGAGGTACCGATGAGCTCGCCATCCACACTAATAGCCACATATGACCCTGCGACGGCATTCACCTCAAAGGATTCCCACCCTATAGGAAAGACATGCATGTGGCTCACGTTGTTGACAGTAGGCTGCACTCGATAAGGCATAATCGAGCCGTCGCCAAGCACATGATAGCCTTCCCAATAATAAAGCGGGTTGCAATGGACAGTATAACCCAGAGCGCGGGCGGCATTACCTGCAAGATTGCCAGCATAAAGGATGGAGCAAACGGTGTTGTAGGCATCATTTCTCCAAATGGCATCATAACTGCCCATAGTGGTCTGTTCAAAGGTCGGCATTACGCCAAGTTGACCCGTCGAAAGGTTCGTGTTAACGGTCGTGGCACCCACACCAAAGTAATAGTCGTTATACCAAGTCGTGGGAGGACAGGAACCGATATAGGCATATGCGCCTTTGTTCGCGGCACGAGTCAACACTTCTCCGTAGCATGGGGATTCGTCATAGCCCCAGTTTCCGGTTCTGCAGCAGTTGCCCATGGCCAGGAAATACTTGTGCTCGTTGGTCAGGTTGTTGACATCGTCGACGGAAAACAGCGGGTCTAGCCAGGCTGTCTCGCTACCGTGGGCCGTATAGTTGGCGAAGCCCACACCTGAATTCAGATAATCATAACAGCCGTCAAAGATGCCATGGCTGAACTCGTTGACATTGGCGAATCCATGCTCGGCATTGTAATAATAGTTGGTGGCATACCAAACCGTAGGACGACCAACGATAACATCCCACCCCGTATTGTCATAACCAGCCACGAAAAGCGCATTGTTCAAATAGCTTGGGTCGGGCATGGTGTATTGTTCGTATTCCATGCCTTTGTTGAGCATGGCCGTCATCTCATCGACGGTCTCGGCAGAAAGACGACTGTGGAGCATGTCCGGGAACTGGTCGCCGTCCACACTGGAGTAATAAAGGTCGGTAACGAAGCCCGTCTTGGTTCCAATGCCCGAATTCGCCACTTGGGCTTGGTCGCCCATAATCATTAGAAAGGTAGGAGCATCCTCAGCATACTTAGCTTGGATGAAACTCTTAATTTCCTCAGCAGTTGTGCCGATGACATCAGTATAATTCACATCCACATAAATTCCTTTCAAGGTCTTCCAAGCCACCCAATTCTGGATGCAGTTCTCAAACATACGGTTGGCAATGACTAACATCTTCACCGGTGCAGCCCAAAGATCAGGATGGTCTTCGTAAACGCCTCTGACCGCTCTACCGTTGAACAATTGGTCATAAACACCTGTGTAATAAGGGCTGTAGGTCTTGACCAACCTATCCTCTGTGGCGCGGATATCGGCACCATCGAAGCTCACCTCCACCTCGATGTCATTGAAGACGCGGATTTTGTTGTTGACAGGGTCATAGCTGACCGGCTCGATGCACATTCTTCCTACCTGAATGCCACGCATGGTGCCGTCAACGCTCACCATTGCCAAAGGCTCCGCTCGGAAACCTCTCGTTTGATAGGCGGCTTCATTGTAGACAAAGGGAGCCTCTTGGTCTTTCCATGCCTCAGGTTGACGCGGTGAAAGCCGGTGAATGCCATATTCCCTTAAGTCATAATCTGTCGTGGAATAATGAGTCACCCGGATGCTAGGCGTAGCACCAAATGGAATGGCAATGAGTTGGTTCACGACGGGAATCTGAGGGTCGCCTTCGTTGCCGCCGATGACTGTGTTGGGCATGGTGAGCATGGAGAAAACGCCTCGCTCGGTACTCACTTCGTTGGCCTCAAGGCCAGAAAACGAAAACGAGGCTTTTAGACCTGTAAAATCACTTTTCACACATTCGGCTTTGTCAGCTGAACGGAGTTGGATTTTTTGTTGTGCCATAGCACTCATACAGAGTATTATGGAAAAAAGGATTAGTAAGTTTTTTTTCATTATTAGGATATTTATATCTGTTCAAATTAAGCATACAAAGATATAAAAAGGAGAGAACATGGTAAGAACAAAAATATGCATTAATTGAAAACAAAAAACGACCGCCCTCCTCAGAGAGCAGTCGTTTTCATTCTATTATCATAGGAAGGCCTATGCTTCCCACCCGCTTCGCGTCATTGCGAGGTACGAAGCAATCCAGACAGGAAGCTCTAACTCTGGATTGCTTCGTCGTTCCTCCTCGCAATGACGCGAAGCGGCTGAACGGACGAAAAAAAAGTAGAGACGCGATAAATCGACGTCTCTACATGACATGCGCCGCGAAAAACCGCCGGGCAGGGGCTGCGGGACGCAGCCTGCGACAATGCGCCCCGCCCAGCGGCTTTCCCACCCCTTGCCCGTCTTGCACGTGACGGAACAAGGGTTAGTTCTGAGCCGAACGAACCGGACGCACAGTGAACCCGTAGTAGCGACCGGCGTAGCCCACGATGTAACCGCCCGATTCGAAGCCGAAGCCCAACGCGTTGTCCGAGTTGTCCGAGTAGACCATGTCGAGCGAACTCGACCAGTAGTTGCCCGAGCCAACGTTGCCGAGCTCGCCGTCCCAACGGGCGCCCGCAGCAGGCAGGAAAAGACTGTTGCCGTTCGTGGCGGTGAAGAGTCGTCCATTCACACCGTTCTGAGTTGTCCAAGTAACGGTCGTGTTGTCGAGAAGTTCCTCCCATTCCTCCTCGGTGGGCATGCGCCAGCCGCTGCCCCAATTGGCCGTGGCCGCGTCGTCCTCGGGCAAGAGGGTGGTCAATCCATCGCTTCCAGTGTATTTGGTGAAAGTGTCGCCGTCACCATATTGGTAGGTACTCCAGTCATAAGTGTCCTTCGGCGTGGTCTCGCCCCAGGCGAAGTAGTCGCCGTAGTCCTCGGGGCTGTCGGCACCCACATTGCAGGTGGCCCACAACAGGCCGCTTGGCAAGCCCAGGTCGACGTAGTCGTGCTGGGCGAATGAGAGCACCCTCGGCGTGCTGCTGGCGGATTGGTAGATGTAGCCTTGGCCGGGTTCAAGTCTGCTGATGCCCTGTGCTCTCCAACTGCCATTAGTATATCTGGCGTTGCCTTCAATGCCTTTGATGATGTCGCCGTTGACGGCAAATCCAGCGGGGATGGCTTCTACTGGGGTCTTGCTCTCGGCGAACGGGAACCCAATCCAAGTGGGGGTATTGGGGGCAATGGTGATGGGATGGTCGGCAGGATCGATAGGCATGCCCGTCAAGGTGATCACACAATCCTCGGGAGCCACAATCCTGTACATCTTGGCCACATCCCACACAAAGTTCTGGTCTCTCCAGCGACCACCCCTATATGTGGAGTTGCCGTCCTGCGACTTGATGATGGCACCCGTCGGGTTTGACAAAGCGTCAAGGAGGGCGTTTTGCAGGTCTTCCTTGGTGATTTCGAGGTAGGTCGAGAACCAGTTCGGACCCGACGACAAGGCCACCGTCTGAACGGGGATGCAGTTCACCATGTAGGTGAAAGATGCACTCATCGCGCCATAGCCGGAGAAGACCTCGTTCCCGTTGATATCGGTGACGATATAGGAGCATTCAGAGTCATACGAACCGCTCATCCACTCGAAGCGGAGCTCGCGTCCGTCGCACACGGCAAGGGTGAGGGTGTCGGTAGATGGCATATTAAAACCGCCATGGTGTTGTGCCGACATTAAGGCAATAAGGGTGTTCGTTTCCACATCCACCACACGGATGGCCGCGCCGTTCCAGCCGTCGCCATAACTGTCGGTGAGCGTGAAGGTGAGCTCGCACTGGTCTTCGGGCGCGCATAGGAGGGTGGTGAAGTTGTGTACACTGCTCCATTCGGAATAGGTACCTTCACCGTCGCAGTCGCGACCCCGCACCTGCCATTCGTATTCAGTGATCGGCTCAAGGGTTGTCAGGGTATAGCTGGATCCAACTTCGTATAATGTCTCCCATTCGCCAGTTTCATTGGGATCGTCGAAGAGGCCGAAGTCGTCCAACAAAATCTCATACATGTCCGAACAGTTGAAGTGTCGTATGGCGATGTAGCCTTGCTGGCCCTCGTAGGCACTCAAGTCGGCAGTGTAGGCACGATATACGACATCGGTCAGCGTCGTCTCGGGAACCAGCACGGTGGTGAAGTCGCTCACGCTGTTGCCCGTGGTGGAGAGATAGATGGCAAAGTGCTCTTGCGCATAGTTGGGATGAAGGGCTCTTATCCACACCTTCATGGCTCCCTGCAGCTCAAGCTGGGGTGTAATCAGCCAGTTGTCAGGTGTCAGGACTGTCGAATTATCGTTGTCATAACTGGCTGAGGCCATGATAGTGCTTCCGCTATGGCAAAAAGAAGAGCTATAGTTTACTGAATGCCAGTTGTACCCGTCGCCGTCGTTGTCGATGGTGGTCCAGTCGGAAGGCAGGCCGTTCTCGAAGTCCTCGTAGAAATAGACCTTCTTCCTATAGCGCAGGTCGTAGCTGTCCTGATAGCCAGCCCACTGCAGCGTGGCCGAATTGGCGGTGATGTCGGTGGCGGTCAGGTCAATGGGTCTTGGGCAGGATGGGAACTCGAAGCTGAAGTCGTCAATGTAAAGTCGATCCATATCGTCCGAGTTGTATCTGACAGCGACATACTTTGTGCCTTCGGGGAAAGTTTCTCCATACAACATCCATGTGTCTTGGTGGTTGGCGGTCACCTGGTCGCTCCAAATGTAGGCGCTAGGCGATTTGGTAGTCGTGGAGTATCCAACCTGGAAGGTCTCGGGATAGTAGTCCGAAGCATTCTTATAATAGAACGACACATCCACACCCCAGGGGCATTCCAACTTGGGCGAGATAAGGTATTGGGGCGGTGGAGCCTCGTAATAGCTAAATCTGAAGCCATAGTCACCCTCGTGGCTGTAAGAGGTATTATAATTTCTTCCCGTGTGGATTGAGCCATTCAGCACCGTCCAGCACTCCATTTCGTCTTCCTCCTCGAAGCCGTAGGTGTAAGGCAGGTTCTTGGCAAAGTATGTCGGAGCGAAGCCGAAGGTGGTCTTGGGAATGAAGTTCTGCTGGTTGGCGGGAATGGTTCCTGTGCTGCTGGAGGTATTACCCGAAATGGAGGCCCCGCTGACGGTTTGTCCATAGAAATAGATGTCTTTCCAGCCGCCTGTTTCCGTGTTCTCGATGCCCACTAATAGGTCGTTGCCATGATAGGTGTAAGGCGTGCTGAAGTTGATGGTCATTTCGCCGCCGTTTTCAGTGCTTGCGATGCTGAAAGTGCCGCTATAGACTATGGTGGCCGAAGACTTAGGCTCATACGCGCTGATGGTGGTGTAGTCCACTTGCTTCAGGTAGACATCGGCTGAACACGTCGTGGTGTAGGGGACGTTGCTGCTGGTGGTATAGAACGTCATGCTACTGATAGGCGTTCCTATCATCTCCACCAAGTCCTCGGCGGGAATGACGAACTGGCTTCTCGTAAAGTTGTCGAAATAGTAGATGTAGGCGGGCACATTTCTGTTGGTTGATGTGCCTTCGTACACGGTTAGTTCCGGGATGCACTGCATGTTGGTGAAGGCGCTCCAACCCGAGGCCGCTTGGTAGTCCTCCAACGAGGCGCAGGGCACATACACGGGGATGGTTGTCGGAACATAATAGAATACATCTATGCCCAAGGTAGGCGGCGTTTCGGGAAATACCGTCACGGAAGTCAAGTTGTAGCAAGCTCCGAAAGCCCATTTTCCTATCGAAGTCACGCCATTACCAATAATTAGTGAACTCAAGTAGTTGCAACCATTGAAAGCAGCTTCATCTATCGTAGTCACAGAATTGGGGATGGTCAGCGAGCCCGTGAAACCGTAGCACCCTTCGAAAGCCATTTCTCCTATCGAAGTCACGGAATTACCGATGTTTAATGAACCTTCAAAGCCACGGCATTCATGAAAAGCACCATCACCGATAGAGGTCACAGAATTCGGGATGGTCAGCGAGCCCGTGAAGCCACAGTCACTGAAAGTAAAATCGTCAATCATGGTCAGTGAATTCGGGAGGGTCAATGAACCCGTGAGGCCACTGCAACGATCGAAAGCGAAACCGCCTATCGTGGTCACGGAATTGCCGATGGTCAGCGAACCTGTGAAGCCGTGGCAATTATAGAAAGCATATCTGCCTATCGTGGTCACGGAATTCGGGATAGTCAATGAACCCGTAAGACCATTGCATCCGTCGAAAGCATGATCGCCTATTTTAGTCACGGTGTAAGTTACACCATTATTATTATTGGTTACTGCTGAAGGCAGGGTGATGCTCCCCGTGGGTTGGGTGTATCCATCCCAAGGGGTTATAATGCTTGTTCCCGGATGGGTTATCTCCACATAATGGTTGGTGGCATTGATGATGTTGTAATACAGCGTCTGCCCCGTGGAGCAAACTGCTGAGAAATCGTAGAAATCGTACGCATACACCGTTCCCACGCCCAAACTGAGGGCAAGGAGGAGGGCGAAGACTCCTTTTTTAATTAATAAAACTCTTTTCATAATGTGATATTTTTTTGGTTAGTAATTCTTTGCTGAGTGCCTTTAGAATTTTCGCCTCAAAAATATAGGAAATTTTTGAAATGGTTGTAAGTAATTTTACTTATTGCGACAAAAAAAAAGTAACTTTAGGTGTCGTTTGCGGTAAAATTTGAAAGAATGACGCAGCCATAGATCCCCGCCAGCGCACAGACCTGCGTTGGGATGACATGGCTGCTGCGGGTATGATTGCATGAAAGCCGCCGGGCGGGGCCTCCGTGCGCACTCCCGTGCGCGCCCCGCCCAGCGGCTTTCACGCCCCTGGCCCGTCTAGCACGTGACGGAACAAAGGTTAGTTCTGACGCGAAGAACAAACGGGCCGTACAGAGAACCCATAGCCGCGATAGTCGTAGTACATGCCGTAAAAGTCCGAACCGAAGTAGAAGTCCCAAGCGCCGTAGGGGCTGCCCGCGTTGAGAGAACTCGACCAGTAGAGGCCCCAACTGCCAGCATAGTTGAGATCGCTATCGTCGCGGTAGCCAGCGGCGGGCAGGAAGAGACTGTTGCCGTTCGCGGCAGTGAAGAGCCTTCCGTTCACGCCATTCTGGGTCGTCCAAGTGACGGTCGTGTTGTTGTGCCCATGCAATACTGGTAAGTGCTCCAGTTGTAGGTGTCCTTCGGCTGTGTCTCGCCCCAGGCGAAGTAGTCGCCGTATTCCTCGGGGGTGTAGGCACCCACGTTGCAGGTGGCCCACAGCAGGCCGCTCGGAAGGCCGAGGTCGACGTAGTCGTCCTCATGAAGGGCCTCGCCGCGGAAGCAGACCGTGGTCTCCTCCGTCACATGCACGAAGAAGCCTTGCATCGGGGCCACGGGACCGCCATAAACCGTCTGCAAGTCGCCATTCGCGTCATACATCATGACTTCCATCGGCACCAGCTCGCCGTCGCTGGTCTGGCGGTAGATGTAGGCATTGTAGGTGAAGGGGTTGCCCAGCAACTCCCAACCATTGTAGGGATTGGTTGAGCCTTCTGTGTACTCCACGGTAATATCCATAGCTGTTTCATAATTGGTAGAAAGCGTGGCGCCCGTCACCGAAATCTCGATGGACTCGGGATTGGCGTAAAGGTATCCAGAACCATAACCGATATTATTGATGGGGGACTGCTTGTGGTTGCGCCATTCGGCATTCGGCTCGTTCGGGTCGAAACAGTAGAGGTCGCTGCCCTCGTTGGCAGCTATGTCTGTAGGCACTTGGTAATTTAGGAAAGGAAAAGCCAGCAGATAATAGTTGTTCTGGTTGTTCGCATCGCCATAACCTACGATGCTTTTCTTCATCGTCACCATAAGATTATGTGTATGGTGTCTCAGTTGTCCGCCATCAGCCACGGTGATGCTGCCGCCATCGAGGTTCACCGTGTTGGCCACGGCTATATAGCCCGCAGGAACGATGACATCAGCCTGGATGATGACGTCGCTGCCCGCGGGAGGCACCGTGCCTGTGTTCCAATGGCTGCCTTCGTTCCAGTTGCCGTTGCTGATGAAGATGGGCGGTGTGTCGGTGGTGAAGTAGTGCATGGCACTCCAATCCGTATAGGTGCCACTGCCGTCGCAGTCCATGCCTCTCACCTGCCATTCGTATTCGGTGGCAGGCATAAGACCGTTGATGTCGACGCTTGAGCCGGCGACAAGGACTGTCGTCCAGTCGGTCAGGGCATTGGGACTATAAACGCCGAAGTCGTCCACGTCGAGGTAATACTTATCTGTGCAGTCAAAGTGACGTATGGCCACGTAGCCTTGCATTCCGGCATAAGCACCCAAGTCAACGGTGAACTCATACCATGTTCCTTGGGCACGACTGTCGCCGCGGGTAGCGATGGCGCGACCGTCACTTCCCTTGGCGGCCATCGTCCATTCTTGCACCATGGTGAAGGCTGATGGATTGGTATTGTTCGTTGTAGAGACGGCCACACCGAAATGCTCGGCTGCATATAGGTTATCCTGAGCGCATGCATAGAACCTGACAAAGCCTCCCAAAGGTATCCTTGGCGTGACGAGATAGTTGTCGGGGGTCAGGGGACCTACTCCAGACACCCAACTTGCGGAAAGCGCCATGGATTGGCTCTCATGGCCTCCCCAAGCCGTGTTGACTTGCCAGTTATAGCCATCGCCGTCGGCGTCAATGGTCGTCCATTGGTCAAGACCATCCTCGAAGTCGTCATAGAAGACGGAGGCCTGCCTATACCTCAGCGTGTAGGCGTCTTGCAAACCGCTCCAGTTCAATGTAGCCGAGTTCAAGGCGACATCTGAAGCCGCCAATGCGCCAGGCCGCATGCAAGGCTCGGGTGCCGTGAAGCTGAAGTCGTCAAGGTATAAGTAGAGCTGGTCATACGAATTACACCTGACGGCCACAAACTTGGTACCGGCAGGAAGCAATGTGTGGTAGCGTTTCCAACATGTATTGGAAACAGTGGTCTCTTCCTCCCAGGTGAAACTGTCCACATCGGCGTCGGTGGTTGACCAGCCCACTTGGAACCTTTCGCAATATGCAAGGGAATTGTTCTTGTATTGGAACTCGACAGCCAAGCCCTCATCGGTGCCGACCAACTCGGGGGAAATCAGATATTGGGGCGGAGCAGTGTTATACTTGAATCTGAAACCGTAAGAGCCAGTATACGCGCCATTCACGTTGATACCCGTTAATCCGTCGCAGTCAACCATCGACCAGCAGTTGAACTCGTCGCTGTCCTCGAAGCCATAGGCATAAGGGATGGTTCTTGCGCATGTGCCGCTCCCGTTGAGGATGAGCTGGTTCTTGAAGGGGATGGTGAATAATGTGCCAACATAGCCCGAGGGACTGCTGGGGTTGAAGTTGGTGTTATCGTTGTAGATATAAATGGACTGTTGCTCATCGGGTATGTAGCCTCGACACTCCATGTGCGGTTCATTCGACCAGCTTCCCGTGTTGTCATCCATGACCAAGAGAAGGTTGGATGTGCCGTTGTAGGCGAAGGGCGTGTCAAGCTCAATGGTGGTCCAGTAGCCCTTGGTCATGGTCACCGTGCCGCTGAAGACGCGGTTGGCCGACGACACTGACACCCAGTCGGTGCCACTGCTGAAGCTGTTCTTGGTGGTATGCAACATATAGATGTCATAGCTTCGGGTTTTCGTGTTGCCGGCATTGTAGAAGGATATGCTATTGATCGTGGTGCTTCCGCCAAGCTCATTGGGGGTGTAGATTTGTTCCGACAGGCCGTATCTGAAATAGGAATAGCTAGGCAGGTAGGTAGAGTTTGCTGTCCAATTGTTGCTCACATAAACACCACTGATAGGCATGAAGACGGCCTCAAGCTCCACATTCTCTGTCACGGCGAAGCTGTATGTGGTTTCGCAGCTGGCCACTGTCCCGTTCAGGCTCCAATGCAGGAAGAGGTTCCCCTCGTCGGGAGTGGCTCTCAGCGTGCAGGTCATGCCTGCGCCATAATGCCCTGCCCCGCTCACCGTGCCTGTGCCGTTGCCGGCCACGGTGGTCGTGACGTCATACGAATGGCTGTTCAAGAGGATTTGGTTCTTCACCCCTAAAGTTGAGCCCGAGTAAGAGGAAGCATTGCTGGGGTTGTAGTTGGTGCCATCGCTATAGACACGGAGCGATTGGACGCCACTACCATACGTCCGGCAAGCCATCTGGGGGGCCATCGTCCAGTCTCCCGTGTTATCGTCCACGACCAAGAGAAGGTTGGAGGTACCGTTGTAGGCGAAGGGCGTGTCAAGCTCGATGGTGGTCCAGTAGCCTCGGGTCATGGTCACCGTGCCGCTGAAGACACGGTTGGCTGTTGTAATGTTGACCCAATCTGTGCCGCTGCTGAAGGCATTCTTTGTGGTATGCGACATATAAATGTCATAGCTACGCGTTTTTGTCGGGCCTTCGTTGAAGAACGATAGCGAACTTATGGTGGTGCTTCCGCCAATCTCCGACGGGTTGTAGATTTGCTCAGAAAGCGAGTAGTTAAAATACGAATAGCTTGGAAGGGTCTCGTTGGTTGACTGGTCTTCGCCGACGAGTGTCCCTGTTACGAGCATGAAGACCGCTTTGATTTGTACCGTCTCACCTTGCATCGTCCAGCTGTAGGTCGGGTCGCAGCTGACCACTTCACCGTCGATGCTCCAATGGAGGAACATGTATCCGGCATTCGGCGTGGCCGTCACCGTGCATGTCTGACCGTAATTGTAGTAGCCGTTGCCCGTCACCGAGCCGCCTGCGGAAGGAACGGCCGAGGGGACGACGACTCCGCCGCACAACACTCCCTGCATGTTGGTGAACGCGCTCCAGCCCTGTGCAGCCTGATACTGTGAAAGCGTATGGCATGGCACTTGGACCAAGATGCTTTTCGGCACATTGGCAAACGCTGTTGCGCTCGTGGTAGGTGGAAATTCGGGCAAGGCTTGGATGGACGTCAAGTGATTGCAATTATTAAAGGCATAAGCACCTATCGAGTTCACGGAAAGGCCGATGGTCAGCGTGCCGTTGAATCCAGTGCACCCAGCGAAAGCAGTCTCGCCAATCGTGGTCACGGAATTCGGGATGGTAAGGCTTCCAGTGAAGCCGTCACAAAGGTAGAAAGCAAGGTTGCCTATCGAGGCCACAGAATTACCGAGGGCAAGGGTGCCGACAAAGCCATCGCATCCAGCGAAAGCTTCCTCTCCTATCGAAATCACGGAATTGCCAATGGTCAAGTTGCCATTGAAACCGTTGCATTGGTAGAAGGCATTTTCTCCTATCGTGGTCACGGAATTCGGGATGGTCAAGTTACCCGTGAAACCATGGTTGCCATAAAAAGCCGCATAACCAATCGAGGTCACCGAATTGCCAATGGTTAACGTACCATCGAAACCACTGTAATTAAAGAAAGCATAATCACCTATCGAGGTCACGGAATTGCCTATGATGAGCGAGCCACTGAAATTGGCAGCCAATCTACCTCTAAAGCTTTCAGGGATGTTAGGCATATTAACATTCAAGCCGTTGAAAGTGCAATCCTTGAAAGCATTCATGCCAATCGAAGTCACGGAATTGCCAATGAACAGCGGGCCACTATACGATCCTTTAACGGTGCTTATGAAATTAGCCGGGATGTTAGGCATGTTGATGCTCAAGCCGTTGAAAGTGCATTTATAGAAAGCACTTTGACCAATCGAAGTCACGGAATTACCGATGGTCAGCGTGCCGTTGAATCCAGTGCACCCAGCGAAAGCAGTCTCGCCAATCGTGGTCACGGAGTTGGGGATGGTCAGGCTGCCCGTGAAACCGCTGCAACCATAGAAAGCTCTCTCACCTATCGAGGTCACGGAGTTGGGGATGGTCAAGCTGCCCGTGAAACCGCTGCAACCATAGAAAGCTCTCTCACCTATCGAGGTCACGGAGTTGGGGATGGTCAAGCTGCCCGTGAAACCGCTGCAAACTATGAAGGCAGCATCGCCAATCGAGGTCACGGAGTTTGGAATGTTCAGTGAGCCAGTGAAACCACTGCAACCCGAAAATGCAGAATTGCCTATCGAGGTGACGGAATTGCCGATGGTCAGCGGGCCCGAGAAACCATAACATTCTTCGAAAGCACATTCGCCTATCGATGTCACTGAATCTGGAATGGTAAGTGGGCCTGTGAGGCCAGTGCAATAATAGAAAGCGAAATGGTCAATCGTTGTCACGGAATTCGGGATGGTCAGCGAACCAGTGAAACCGATGCAACCAGAGAAAGTTCTCTCACCTATCGAGGTCACGGAATTGGGGATGGTCAGCGAACCAGTGAAGCCTGTGCATTCAAAGAAAGCCCAATCGCCTATCGTGGTCACGGAATTGGGGATGGTTAGGCTGCCCGTGAATCCACTGCAACTATTGAAAGCATCATCGCCTATCGTGGTCACGGTATTTGGGATGGTCAACGATCCCGTCAAACCGTTACAGCCTCGGAAAGTATAATCGCCTATTTTTGTCACGATGTAAGTTACACCATTATTGGTTACTGTTGAAGGCAGGGTGATGCTTCCCGTGGGTTTGGTGTATCCACTCCAAGGATTTGTAGTGCTTGTTCCCGGATAGGTTATCTCCACATAGTGGTTGGTGGCATTAATGACGTTGAAGTACAGTGTTTTCCCTGAGCACACCGCTGAGAAGTTATACGCATACGCCGTTCCCATGCCCAAGCCGAAGGCGAAGAGGAGGGTGAAGACTCCTTTTTGAATGAGTAAAACTTTTTTCATAATGTGATATTTTGTTGGTTAGTAATTCGTTGTTGTCTGCGGAACTCGAGACTTATGTGGCTATCAACTATCAGCCGTCAGCTGTCAAGCTTGGTGAACCAAGGCTGATTGCTGATGGCTGAAGGCTGAGAGCCTTTAGGATTTTCCGCCTACAAATTTAAAGGGGATTTTTGGAATGGTTGTAAGTAAATTTACTTAGTGCAACAAAAAAACCATCAGTTTTTTGCCACCAATCCGGCTTCGTAGGCGTATTTCACCAAATCTGCCGTGGAATTGAGGTCGAGTTTTTCGAAGATATGGCTTTTGTGCACTTCCACCGTGCGACGGCTCAGGCCAAGGCGGTCGGCAATCTGTTGGGCCGACATGCCGTTGGCGCACAACTGGACGATTTCTATCTCGCGAGCCGACAGGTCGGCTTTTGCCCTGATGCGGTATCGTTTGGTTTCATCGTCACCATTGATGCAAAACAGGGCATTGAGTTTTGCCTTCAACGTTTCCGGATCCACATCCTTGCCCAAATATCCATCCACAAGACCTTGGGTGTCAGCCACCAAATCCTCGTTCTCGATTTCGCCCGAAATCAGGACGATTTTGGCCTTTGGGCAGAGCACCCGCGCATGATGAATCACATCGATGCCAGTGCCGTCGGGCAGGAAGTAGTCGAGCAAGATGAGGTCCACATCATCGTAATGTCGCTCAAGATAACTCTTGGCCGACTTCACGTCGTCGGCCTCGGCTACAACAAGGCTGCTCAAGCCAGAATAGTTGAGCGACAAGCGAATGCCCACGCGGAAAAGCGGATGGTCCTCCACCAAAAGGATTCGTATAGGCTGTGGTTGGGTCATTGGGTTGATAATTTTGACTTAGGACACGGGGCTTTTTATTGCTGTTAGCCATTAGCTTTTAGCCGTTAGCTTGCTTGCTCGTTTGCTAATAGCTAAAAGCTAACTGCTAAAAGCCAACAGCAATAAATTTCCATATCCGATATTTAAACCATTCATTTTCATTTCTTAACACTGAGTGTCACTGTGGTTCCCATGCCTTCCTCGCTTTCTATTGCCAAAGTTCCGCCGTTGCGTTCCATCATCTGCTGGCTGACGAAAAGGCCAATGCCGGTGCCCAACTCGCCGCCGGTGCCTTCGGCCGAAGAGGTCATCATCTTCAGCAATTTGCCCAACTTTTCCTTTTCGATGCCTTTGCCGTGGTCAATAACCTTGACCAGGTAACGCTCGCCGCCGTCTTCGGCTTCCAACCTGACTTCGCCGTTGGCGAAAGAGTATTTCACCGCATTCGAGAGGATGTTCTGCAACACCATCTCTATGGTTTTGGGGTCGTCGTTGCCCATCCAGTCCTTGGGTATGGCATTGGTGACCTTCAGTTGCTTCTGCCCGATTTCGAAGGCCAGGCTACGCGTCACAGTTTCGGCCAGTTCGCTCAAGTTGAAAGGCTCGGCATGGCTTTCGGTGTCGCCAATCATGCCCTTCACCCAACCGATGACATTGACGGTCTTGACCTTCAATTCCTTGGTTGACGATTTCAGGGTAAACAGATACTCCTTCAGGTTATCAATTGGCATTTCGTCGATGTGCATGCAGATAAGGTCGAGGATTTTCTCCTGCGCCTGCAACGGCGTCTTGATGTCGTGCGAGACCACGGTGAACAACTGGTTTTTGGTATTGTTGAGGCGGGTCAGCGTTTCGTTCTGTTTTTTACGTTGGATGGCGTTGCGCGCCAGCACCACGACCAAGACGAGCAGCAAGGCCACCACAAGCAGCGACAAGGAAAGCAGGAGACGGCTTTGTCGGGTTTTCTCCTCCTGCATCTCCAGTGCATGCTCTTTCTCTGACATTTGGTACCTCACTTGGTAGTCGCGAATCAAGGCTTGCTGGTCTTCGTTGTAGATAGAGTCCCTCATCTTGTTGCATTCCTCAAGATAGCCGATGGCGCGTTCCGGGTGTGAGGCCTTTGTGGCCAGATATGCCCCTTGCATGCATTCCAGGTAAAACTGGTTGTACTGGTTTTCTTTCGCGATGTCAAAGGCTTCGAGGAAATGTTGCTCCGAAGCCATGTCGTCGCCACGGTCGTGGGCATATTGGCCTTTAAGCATGATGATGGCGGTTTCGAAGTAGAGTTCCTTTTCGTGTTGTGCAATGACGAGTGCGGTGTCGAGTTGGGCATGGGCCTCGTCGAGGCGACCTGTCGCTTGGTAGGCTCTCGACAAGGTGATGTGCCTGTTGATGAGTTTTTCTTGGTTGTCGCCATATTGTTGCGACAAAGCCAAGGCTTGTTCGGCAAAGTCAACGGCCTCGGCTTGGGTTTTGTCGTGCTGCGGGTCGTCGGCTGCCATCAGTCCAAGTTGCATCAGCCGCACCCCCGAGAGGTTCTGGTAATAGGTGGCCAGGTCGAGGTTGGTCGTCGTGTCAGTACCTGGGTCCCCAAGCATCTCGATACATTTCCAGTACATCTCCTCCGACTGGTCATATTCCTCCATGTCGAAATAAATCGAGGCGATGTTGTTGATGACATACCGTTTGTTGACGGAGGCCATCGTGCCACCGATTTCATCCATGATTTCGGTGCAGATGGTGTAGTTGCGTATGGCTTCGTCATATTGCCCCATGCGCATGTAAGCCCCTGCGATGGTGTTGTAGCATCCTGCCACATTGTACTTGTCGTCCACCTGTTCATAAAGTTGCAACGCCTGCTTGCTATAGTCAATCACCTCAACGAAACGGCTCTCGTTGAAGCATTGCAATATCTTGGCCCTCAGGCTGTCAGCGTTTTGCGCCTTCACCCCTATGGCGAGGCAGGCAAGGATAATCGTGGAAAACAGTCTTTTCATGTCCTACTCCTATTCTTATTTTTAAAAAAATGATAATCAATTAATAGGATGCAAATTCGCAAAGATTCTCGGTTTTTCATCATCTTGCAGATTACAAAACACAAAAATAGTAATGATTTTGGAAATAGCTATAAATAAATTTACTTACGCCAAAAAAATATGAGAATGACAGGCTTCATAAAGCATGTCATCCCGATGCTGGCCTCACGGGCAAAGGCATGGGATCTATGCTTTCTTAAGCCATCCTAAAAAACGGCCGCCCTCCTCCGAGAGCGGCCGTTTGGCATTCTAATATATGTTGGTACAACTCTATTTTTTGCTTGTCGGGAAAATGAGCGTCCTACTTACCGCCGACTTTGAAATGTAGATGTAGCCTTGGCCTGGCTCAAGGATGTTCATACCCTGTGCTCTCCAACTGCCATTATTGTATCTGATGTTGCCTCCCATGCCTTTGATGATGTCGCCGTTGACAGCAAATCCAGCGGGTATAACCTGAGCAGGGGTCTTACTCTCTGCGAACGGGAACCCGATCCAAGTCGGGGCATTGGGGGCAATGGTGATGGGATGGTCGGCAGGGTTGATAGGCTCGCCCGTCAAGGCAATCTCACAATCCTCGGGAGCCACAATCATGTACATCTTGGCCACATCCCACACAAAGTTCTGGTCTCTCCAGATCATGTACATCTTGGCCACATCCCACACAAAGTTCTGGTCTCTCCAGCGGCCACCCCTATAAGTGGAGTTACCGTCCTGTGACTTGATGATAGCACCGGTCGGGTTAGACAAAACATCAAGGAGGGCGTTTTGCAGGTCTTCCTTGGTGATTTCGAGGTAGGTGGAGAACCAGTTGGTGCCAGCGGATAACGACACCGTTTGGGTAACGCTCTCGTTTTCCACAAACACAGCATAAATCACATGATCTTCAGTCACCTCAAACGAAACCGATGGGGCGAACGACAGCACATCGTCATTCTCAAACCAGCAGAAGAACTCGAACTGAGGATTGGGATAAGCCGTCAAGGTGGCAGTCATACCATGGATGTAGGATCCACCGCCTTCAACAGTGCCTCCATCAGAAGGATAGACAATGGTCGTGACCGTATAGGCATTGTCACTGAAGTTGGCCACCAATGACCTGTTGCCATATACCACAAACTGCAGTGTTGGCGATGTGGAAACCACCGCACCATTTTCCGTCCAGTTCACGAAGGTGTAACCCTCCGCAGCTGTAGCCGTCAAGGTGGCAGTAGAACCATGCGTATAAGCATGTGCGCCCGACACCGTGCCACCTTCTTCCGGGAAGACTGTGGCATTGACCGCATAACTGTTGATGACAAAATGAGCCGTGTATTGGGCCGACTCCGCCACCGTGAAGCCATAACTCGAATTTGTCGACACCACACTGCCGTTTTTCGTCCAGTTAACGAAGGAGTATCCTGTATGGGGCGTAGCCGTCAAAGTGCAATTCGATCCTATCGTATAGATGCCGGCACCAGTGACCGTGCCACTATTTGCTGGTTCAATGGCCGTGGTGATGTTGCTGCTGTTAGCCACGAAATTGGCGGTATAGGTCTGGTTTCCCAGCACCGTGAAGCTGTATTCCATTTTGGTGGATACCACTGTGCCGCCATGAGTCCAATTGAGGAAGGCATAACTTTCATTGGCCTGAGCCTTC
Organism: uncultured Bacteroidales bacterium; assembly: GCA_900317055.1. Classification (GTDB taxonomy): domain Bacteria; phylum Bacteroidota; class Bacteroidia; order Bacteroidales; family F082; genus Limimorpha. Next base: position 85,986 of record ONFF01000017.1, read on the forward strand.
AAGGTGCAAGTCTGTCCGTGGTCGTACCAGCCAGCTCCCGTAACTATACCACTACCCTCAATGTTCACATTGGCTGTGATGGTCTCAGTATCGGTCAAACTACGGATGGCTCTGACACGACAGTTGCCTGTTTTACTTGAAGAGCTCATGGCAAACGAAGGTGTCCAAGCGTTGCTGGCCGACTGTTCCGTACTACTCCAATAGGCATCTTCCGTCATGGTGGTGCCACCCGCGTTGACGATGGCTCCCTCGATGATAGGCAAAGCAGCATACAACTTGCGCAGCTGACCCGCCGAAGGCAAATACCAGCCGTTGGCATAGTCTGTCTTGCAAGCGGCATATTCCGAATTGTCACTATACCATTGGCGAACCCGATTCGTATTGCTTTTTCCTCTCATGTCTTCCAGCAAGTCCATAACGGCACTCGGCGACTGGTTGTCCAAGATGGTCACATCTTCATTAAGGCCCCAAGGGCAACCCTCCGAGTCGTCTTCCAAAGCCACCATCAGGCCGCCTATGCCCGAAGGATAGGTGTAGAATATCACACCCGTACTTCCGTCGGCATTGTGGACGATGCTACCAATACTATTTTCCCTGACAAAGACAGCCACCAATGTGCGCGTCCTTGTAAACTCAAAGGTGTAATAACGGTCGTATGATACCGTACAGCCATCTTCTTCCCAGTGGTCGAAGGCATAGTTCGGCTTTGGTGTGGCCAAAACGCTGACAGAAGCCCCAATTTCATAATTTCCTCCTCCTGCAACACTACCGAAAGCCACATTGTTGGCCATGACTCTCACGACATTTGTATTGGAGCAGTTGAAGGTACGAATAGCCCTAACACGCCTCGATGAAGTCTTGCTTGCATTGCTCATGGCGAACATGGGTGAAAAGGCATCTGAAGTGTTGTATTCGGAACTGCTCCAGTAGGCATCTTCTGTCAACAGGGTGCCGCCCGCATTGAGGATGGATTCCTCAATCATAGGCAGGGCTGCATAGAGTTTGCGCAGTTGTCCTGCCGCAGGAAGATACCAGCCATTGTCGAAGTCGACCACCGAAGCTGCATAGTCATTGTTTGTCCCCAACACCTTTCGGATGAGGTCTGTGTTGCGGTAACCCGAAACATCCTCCAATGCGCGAATATCATTGTAAAGCATATCGGGCATCGCATTGATGTTGGTGGTCGGTCCCCATTGGCAACCCTCCGAGGCATCCTCCAAGGCTACCATCCAGCCCTCTGTGCCCTCGGCGTTCTGATAGAACACCACACCCGTGCTGCCGTCAGCATTGTGGACAATTTCACCCACCGTGCCCGCCACCCTGAAGTTGGCTACCAAGACACGGTTGCGCGTAAACGGGAACTGGTAAGTGGCATCATAGGAGACAGCCAAACCATCTTCAGTCCACGACTCGAACACAAAGCCTTCGTTGGCTACTGCACTCACCGTCACAGTCGCATTATAATCGTAAGTACCTGACCCCGAAGCTGTTCCCATGATAGTGTCTTGTGACTTGGCCACCAAGGAATGGATGCCCGAAGGCAGGAACTTCCTGATAGCCCTTACGCGACAGGTTGAAGTCTTGTTGGTGTTGCCCATACTGAACATCGGCGTGGAAGCACTAGTGGTGGAATACTCCGTGCTACTCCAATAGGTGCCTTCGGTCAAGGTGCTGCCTCCCGCCCTGACCAAAGCGGTCTCAATCAAAGGCAGGGCAGCGTAGAGCTTGCGCAACTCGCCCGCCGCAGGCAGATACCAGCCGTTTTCATAGTCCACTACACCAGCAGCATAAACTGTTGAATCAGCATTTTGTGCTGTTCTTATAAGACCTGTATTGTGAAAACCTGAGACATCTTCCAAAGCTGAAATGCCATTGAGAGGCCTGTCGTTCAATGGAATGATGTTGCTGTTAGTTCCCCATTGGCAACCTTGCGAGGCATCTTCCAAAGCCACCATCAAGCCTTCGGTGCCGTCGGTGTTGACATAAAACACCACACCATCGCTACCATCGGCATTGTGAATTACGGTACCAATGCCGCCTGATACCACAAAGTGGGCAATCAACCTACGGCTATGCGTGAAAGTGAATGTATAAACATGGTTATACGACACAGGCAGCCCCTCTTCCGACCAATGGTCGAACTTATAGCCAGGTTTAGGAGTGGCTACCACAGCCGCGTTTTCACCGTAGGAATACACACCATTATGATAGTTCATCACTTCGCCTCGGGTGGGGCTGTCGGGCATGGCGAGAATCGTATTGTCCTGAGGCGAATAGTAGTTGCGTATGGCTCTCACCCTACGGTTGCTGCTCTTGCTTGAGTTGCTCATGGCAAACATGGGCGAAGCCGCATTGGCGCTGGAGTATTCAGTGCTGCTCCAATAGGTGTCCTCGCTGATGGTGCTGCCTCCATGCTGATACAACACGGAATCGATGAAAGGCAGGGCGGAATAGAGCTTGCGCAGTTGTCCCGCCGAGGGCAGATACCAGCCGTGGTCGAAATCGACTTGCGAAGCTGCATAGTCGTTTTCGGTGCCGAGTTCCGTCCGGATGAGACCCGTATTCCTGAAGCCCGAAAGGTCTTCTAAAGCAACCACATTGTCACAAGTGCGATCAGGCAAGAGTTGGACGTTGGTGGTCGGCCCCCATTGGCAACCTTCCGAAGCTTCATCCATTGCCACCATCCATCCTACTCCCGATGCGTCGAAATGGTAAAGCACGCCTTGGCTGCCATCGGCATTGGTGACCACGCTACCGATGCCCGACTGCGTACTGACGAAAGTAGCTGTGAGGTTGCGGTCAGAATTAGCATTGAACATATAGTTGTTGCTGGTGGCTACCACTTCGCCGTTTTCTACCCAACCATTGAAGCGGTATCCACTATTGGCATGGGCCGAGACCGTAACCACGCTCCCAGCTGGATAAGTACCATCTCCACTGATGGTGCCGCCTGCGGTTGGTAAAGCGTTGAGAGTGATGGTGTAGTTCGCTGGTAAAAACTTGGCAATTAAATTCCTATTTTCCGATACAGCAAAAGTAAAACAAGGATCATCTGACACCTTTATTGTTGGCACACCTAACACCGACTTATACCATCCGTGAAAAGCATAGCCCAAATTAGGTGTAGCGGTTACTGTACAGGTTGAATTATACGCAAATAAACCGCCTCCTGTCACCGTTCCACCAGGGATAATGTTTGAAGAAACTTCGATTTTGTATCCGTATGTAAATGAAATCGTATTCCCAGCTTCGGAAATGTCAAAAATGGAAATGCTTCTGTCGGGTGTTCCGTCTGAAAGGCAAGGTGACGGATTGGTACTTTGATTAAACCTGACTCTTCCCGATTCCGAACTAAAAAATGCTTGACTCAATTGACCATTATTAGTCAAAGTACCGCCAGGCCTAAAGACATACAATTCATCGTACATACCTTGAGCGGGATATGCGCCAAGGTTTCCTTGATAGTCCTCTTCCCCATCACCATTGTAGTCCTTAGACTCCTCATTGACTCTATATATAACCAATCCCTTACCGTATGTATTTTCATCAAATAATACGGTATTGTCTCTATACTCCAAAACATAGTATTGATTAGGATTGCTTGAAGCAATTTTATATGCATTGGCATTTTGCGTACTATGGCTACTCAGTGTTTGAAGGGTATAAACACCAGGTTGGGTTATAGTAGGAATCTCATCTATCCAATTCAGGTATTTCCATTTGATGTATGCGCTAGTGTTGCTGATTTCTTGACCCGTAAAACCATTATTTGCACTTCCACACATAATGTCCCATCGACCTAATGGATCAGGATTGTCAGGATAGTCTTGAATTCCTTTGCTATGATAGAAATCTGGAGCGCCAAAGACATGTGTCAACTCATGACAAAATGTGTTCAAATAAAACCTATTGGACTTTAGCAGTTCAAAGGTGTATAAGTGAGGTTTTTTCCCATTAATCCTAACCTGGGTATCATTATCAAACCACCATTCATGCGGCCAAAACAAATCACCCCAGCCATCCACATCAGTATTGACAGCAAATGTAATAATATCAACTATATCATCATTATTGTAATCTATATTCAATGAATTTGGAATGGGATAATTACTATTGACATAGGCAATGGCAGCATTCAACAATTGAATTTCTCTTTCTCTTCTTTCTGTATCATCCTGATAACCGAGTAAATTCAAAAGACTATGAGGTTGATAATAAGCCTTCGGAATAGGACAGACATAAGATACTATTTGGCTTCCTTCAGGAGTAGGATAATATGACGAGACTAAATGGGTTTTATCATATGAAACCGTCTTAAAATAATTGTAAACTGAACGAGCTCCAGTAGTTGTCGAGTTGAACATATAGTCCACATCACTAAAGCTATTTGTGATGATAGGATCATCAACAAACGATATAAAGATGACAATATGGTTGATATTGCCACGATTTGTATTTGGACTTCTGTTAAGCGATACATTGTAAGTATGCAGCCGATCCCATTCCCGCCTTCTCTGAAAGTATTCCTCATCAGATATAGTAAGCCTAGGCCGTATGCCTTTTTCTGACGGATTTATCGTTCCATAAACATAGTTTGAGGCCACCAGTTTATTGTCCGTCTTAACAGCATAAACATAGTATCCTGTTACAGGATGTTGCAAGATGGTGTAACCATCTGCATCATGCACATAATGGTAAAATTCGTCGCCTGTTGCAAAAAGGTGTAGCGTGTCGCCATTGGGCTGCACAACGGTTACCGGAACATTGTCCAGCCATGCCGCCCAAGCCGCCCCTCCCCAAGCCATCGCCAACACCAACAACAGCCACCGAATCGGCAGTTTGTAAATCGTTCTCATATCAAACGGTTTTTATTGGGACTATGGTTAAAAATTGCGGACGGCACGAATACGCAGGCTTATGTCTTTACCGTCATTAGTGATTTCATTATTGCTATAAGTGAACACTCCTCCTGTACCTCCCAAACGCCATGCACCATTGGAACCGTACTCGGTGGATGACCAGTACCTCCAAGTTGAGGACTCAAAAACCAAACCGTCCGCAATCCTGAGGCTAGCATTAACCTCTATAAGGTTACCATAGAGAAAGTTAAACTGTCCGATAGAAGGCACATACCAACCATTCTCAAAATCAACGGCATAGAAGGCAGGATGATCGGTGCTGTGTTGGCGCACGACAAGAGTGTTATAGTAGCCGTCAAGGTCATAGATGGCTTGGCGCGGGTTGGTGTAGTTAGGCAAAGGCGTGTCGGAATTACGGCCGCCCCATTTATAACTTCCAGCATCCTGCAAAGCCACAGCCCATCCATGTTGCCCCGTGTTATCCACATAGAACACCACGCCAATAGCGGTGGCACCAGAGGAGGAATAGTTGGCGGGGCTAATAATGGCATTGCCCTCGCAGAGGATGTCGCCCACATGCACCTGGGCGGTCAGGGTGGGCACTGCAACCGTCATCAGGAGTGCCAGAGTCAATTGTTTTAGTAAGTTTTTACGCATAATGTTTAGATTTAAGGATTTAAGATTCAAAATTTAAAATTCAAAGATTCAGGGATTGGCTCTCAGCTTTCAGCTAGTCTCAACTGAGCTGATAGCTTACGGCTTATAGCTTAAAGCTTTTCATTATTTCAAGATCCAAAATTCAACAATCAACAATCAACGATTCAACAATCAACAATTCAACATCTCACAAAGATTGGGCAAAGTTAGAAAAAGAATGGTTTTGAACAAAAGATTTGAAGATTTTTTATAATTTGGCGGTTGAATTCCAACATTAGAGCGTCATGACCAAATATCCCATCGGCTAGCAGAATTTCCATAATACAATCCTGCCCAAAAAACGGCCGCCCTCCTCCGAGAGCGGCCGTTTGGCATTCTAATGGTTGTTGATATAATCCTATTTCACGCTTGTCGGGAAAACAAGTGTCCTGCTTACCGCTGACTTTGAATTGTAGATGTAGCCTTTTCCTGGCTCAAGGCTGTTCATACCCTGAGCTCTCCAACTGCCGTTATTGTATCTGATGTTGCCTCCCATGCCTTTGATGATGTCGCCATTGACGGCAAATCCAGCGGGGATAGCCTGAGCGGGAGTCTTGCTCTCGGCGAACGGGAACCCGATCCATGTGGAGACATTGGGAGCAATGGTGATGGGATGCTCGGCTGGGTTGATAGGCTCGCCCGTCAAGGTAATCACACAATCCTCGGGAGCCACAATCATGTACATCTTGGCCACATCCCACACGAAGTTCTGGTCTCTCCAGCGGCCACCCCTATAAGTGGAGTTGCCGTCCTGTGACTTGATGATAGCACCAGTCGGGTTAGACAAAACGTCAAGGAGAGCGTTTTGCAGGTCTTCTTTGGTGATTTCGAGGTAGGTGGAGAACCAGTTGGTGCCGGCATCCAACATGATGGATTGCTGTACCACCCCCGGCTTTTCGATGCAATCGGACCAAACGATTTCGGGAACTTCTTCGACATAGGCTCGGATCATCCAGCCTTTGCCGGATAGACCAAAATTGGCAAGATCATGCCAAGCGCTGCCATCAAAGCTAATCCAACGGTTGTTGGCTTCTCCCTTATCGATGCAAGTGTTGGCAGGATGAGCATCACCACTCTGATAGAATATAATCCACAAATTCTGGGCAGGATCAATGACCACAGGGTTTATAAAAGTAATCTCGTGGAAAGCACTGCCACCAATAGGGGCGAAATCCTGAGTATATAGTAACGTTTCAGGAGCATTATCGCCACCAGAATAGACATTGAGGGTAATCTCTCCACTATTATTGCTGTTCTCATAAAGAGCCACCTTAGTCAGCCTATTCTCGGTCAACATACTGGCCGGGAACATGGTACCCCAATACATAGTACCACCCACACCCAAACTGGAAACACAAGATCCATCGTCATAATAAAGCCATCCGTCACGATTTCTCATCTGGGAAGGCTCACCATAAGCACTGTTATTGACGACAGGGGGCACCAAATCAGCAGCATCAACTGTACGGTTATTCAAAGCCATAGGAGCCTCAAGCCATTGGATTTCTCCAGACTCACCTCTCCTATTCACTACACTGACGGCATATCTATAACTGCCTTCTGCCAATGCCGACCATCCATTGTCAATATATTGGTTTCCCGTCACGTTTTCTGCAATCAGTTCTTCTTCGCTTCCGTCGCAATGAGCGCGATAAACACAATACTTCACGGGTTCAGTTTTCGAAGGATTGTCTTTCCCAACGGAAGGTCCAGTCCAGTACACTCTTACACACTGACTATTGGAATTGTTCACATTTGGATAATAGTCAACAAAAACATGCAAGTCCGATGAATTGAAATTAGCCACATAGGTGGCATTCTCCGTAACATTGAAACTATAGGTGGCATTGGTAGAAACCGTTACTCCGTTCTTGGTCCAGTTCACGAAATAGAAGCCCTCGCTAGCTGTGGCTCTGAGCGTACAGGTCTGACCCGAAAAGTATGACCCCATGCCTGTTACCGTACCGCCTACGCTTGGGGTGGCCGAGGCCGAAATGGTGTATGGAGTGCCCGTCCCTATTTGTACCGTGACTTGATTGGAAGCAGCTGTTTCCCCTGCATAATAATTGGTTTTTACACTATAGTCATATATACCCGGTGCCAGGTTATTGTCGCTATAACTGGTGGTGCTCACATTGTTGGCAATGCTTGTGCCGTTCCTATACAAATTATAGGTATAGATGCCATCAGTGAGATAGGTATGAATAAGAAAAGCTACGCCGCTATCAATACTAACCCAAGAAGATGGGGCATTGGAATAATAATTGCCATTGTCACCAGAATATGTACAAAATGCTGCAGCGCAAGAAATGCCACTAACATCATGGAAAAACACCCAATAGTCCTGTGATGTGTCAATTTGGATTTTTTCAAACAGATCAATATCAAACCAGCCATCAGATGCTATCCAAACAGATTGTTGACGAACGAGTGTTTGAGGATGCCCATTTATAGTTCCTTCATAGACAAGCACTTCATAGGAACCAGCCACTCTCGCATATAAAGACACTTTATAAATAGACATATTGGAATAGGCGAGCAAACTCTCTGCCGGATAACGATGCCCCCAATAAGTGCCACCGTTATTATAGCCAAAAAAGCCATTGAAATCATCACTTCCATAGTTCAACATTACAGACGGCGTTTCTGGATAACACCAATTGGGTTCAGACCAAGACAATTCAACGGTATTTCCCGATACAGAGGCTTGTAAATCCTCAACAACAGGTGTCGTAAATGGAATCGTGATATTGACTGGCACCGACGATTCCGACAGATCGCCAAATTCATCAACTCCTTTCACAAAGTAGCTCAATTCTCCTGCAACTGGCCGATTGTCATAAAAAGATGTTTGGTTAATGCTGTACTCCAAAACGCCATTATTGCAATACACATTATAGGCCACTGCACCTTCACAGGGCATCCATGAAAGCTGTATGCCTCCTTCAACCTGTTCGGCTGTCAGGTTGGTAGGAGCGGGAAAAATGATGGTGACAGGCGCATAATTGGATGGCCATGAAGGGATTCCATTTTCATCTATACATCTGACATAATAAGTAGTAGTACCATAACCGATATGAACATCAAGATAAGATGTTTCGCTCCCTGAATTTGTTGTATAAATTAATGAGCCATTTCGGTAAACCTTGTAACGAACTGCATTGCTAACCACATTCCAACTCAATTGGGCATTTCTGACCCCAGGTCCTGTTATGAGCTCAGCAGTAAGCTGTGGAGCTTCAGCAGCACTTTCTGGACTGGGCTGGGCACCGAACAAGGCTTGTTGGTTATTGTTGAATTCTCCTACCGAACCCGACCCAATGCCTCCGGGGCCAGGACTTAAATTGTCCAGTGTATAATACTCGTCACAATAACCACCCCAACCCCAGTTGAAATGGAAATAGTTGCTACTATTATATCCATCACATACAAAGGCGTGTCCTCCTCCACTACCATTTCCGCAATACCATAATGGGCGGCTCTGATCCAATTCTGTTTTCACCATATTAATCCATCCTTCATCGGAATAACCAGATCGAGAACGCAATTGCGTTTCTGTCGAATAATTGAAATAGTTAATAAATGCACCTGCAGTAGTTGAAGAAAAGGCTCCACTGCCTCCCGACGATGCCCAACCGTAGTCCATGTTGAGAGAAACGCCGCAATGAAACATCAAAGTTGCCACTGCCAACTGTTGCGCTTCGGTGGTGTTATTGTTGTATGTATTGAGCATGTTTTCCCAGTCGTATGTGGTGCTTCCGAAATCAGCACTTACCGTTTGCCCATTCCATTCATAAGAGTGCATGCCGATGCCTGTAGGAGGATAATTCCAATACTTCAACACTTGGGCCATTGCAGTCGCTGCACAACCCGTTACCGTGCCGTCAGGGCAAAGGTTGTTGTACGGCCAATCCTGGTTCCATTGGGTTTGAACCAAAGGAGCCACTGCGGTGGTCGCTTTTCCTGTGTTGGGGTTGCCTTCGACCAAATCGCGCCATTGTTGGATTACCTCAGTCGAGGCTCTCGTTTGATGCTCAATGGCATACCGGATTTCATTACTATATCCCTCAATCCAAGCTCTCTTGTTGTCGGGCATGTTTTCGATGTCGAATGGCCCCGTCAACGAGTAGCCCAGGATGGGCTGCACGCGATCGTCGGCAGCCATCAAGACAAAACTATTCTCCGTGGTGAACACATACACATTGGAGAAACCAACAGCAGAAGTGACATCGGTCAGTCCTGTTGTTTGTACACCGTTGTTGTTCAGGAATGTGGTTGCTGCTTGGCGAGCCCTTCCCCTGTCAACAGTTTCAGCCATCGTCACATCTGCAATAAGAATCAACAGCAGCAATGGCAATAGTCGTATGCTTTTCTTTTTCATAGTATATAGTATTTGATTTGTTACAAAAGTCCTACCCCAACCAAATTACTTTGAAGCACACAAAGATAAAGGAATAATTCATACAAAAACCAAGTTTGTAGAAAAACTTAACAAAAACAAGGGCCGCCCTCCAACGAGAGCGGCCGTTTGGCATTCTAATGGTTGTTGGTACAATCCTATTTCGCGCTTGACGGAAAAACGAGCGTCCTGCTTACCGCCGACTTTGAATTGTAGATATAGCCTTTTCCTGGCTCAAGGCTGTTCATACCCTGAGCTCTCCAACTGCCATTATTGTATCTGATGTTGCCTCCCATGCCTTTGATGATGTCGCCATTGACGGCAAATCCAGCAGGGATAACCTGAGCAGGAGTCTTGCTCTCGGCGAACGGGAACCCAATCCAAGTCGGGGCATTGGGAGCAATGGTGATAGGATGGTCGGCTGGGTTGATAGGCTCGCCCGTCAAGGCAATCTCACAATCCTCGGGAGCCACAATCATGTACATCTTGGCCACATCCCACACAAAGTTCTGGTCTCTCCAG
>ONFF01000012.1 GCA_900317055.1 uncultured Bacteroidales bacterium
CTTCACAGTGAACCAACTGTCGAAGGGGCAATCGAAGTTGGTAGTCACATTAGCGGCTTTGATTGCAGTGCCGTTGTCAGAGGTCTTGTACCAAACCTCCGTGGCCCATTCGCTTCCGCTGCCGTTGAAGATGTGGAGAACGTTGTTGTAGGCATCCTTGCCATTAGGAATGTACATATCGAAGCCGAGTGTGTAGGTACCGCTTGTGGCATCACTCAAAAGAAGAACCTGGTCGTTGCCATAGGTAAGATGACCGCACTTGGTGCCTTCGAAAGAAGCGACAACTCCATCTTCGGCACCACCAGGAGCGTTGCTCCAAGTGGTCCACCAATCGTGACCGGCAGCAATGGCTTCAGCAGCAATCTTGTTGCCCTCGGTGTACTCCTCAAAGTCATCTTCAAGAACCACCTCAAGGTTCATAACCGGCTGCACATCGAGATTGTCGATATAGTAGTCGGAAACAGCAGCACTGGTCGGGGGATAGAAGTCCATGGCACCGAGTTGACGGGTGCCAGCGGCACCTTCAGCTTGAAGGCTGAATTGCCAAGTGTAGATTTCGACATCATCCACATAGAAAGTTGCCTCGTCATTGTCAAGGTCAACCACATACTTCACAGTGAACCAACTGTCGAAGGGGCAATCGAAGTTGGTAGTCACATTAGCGGCTTTGATTGCAGTGCCGTTGTCAGAGGTCTTGTACCAAACTGAAGATATGGAGGATGTTGTTGTAGGCATCCTTGCCATTGGGGATGTACATGTCAAAACTGAGTTCCCAAGTACCAGTAGTGACATTACCAAGATCAAGCACCTGGTCGTTACCATAGGTGAAGTGAGCGGCCATAGAGTTCTGTTCGGCGAAAACACCGTCTTCGGCACCGCCAGGAGCATTGCTCCAAGTGGTCCAAGGATCGCCATAGGTCTGAGCAATCTTAGCGCCGGCAACGCCGTCGTTAAAATCATAGCTCATCTGTGCAAAAGCATTGCCAAAAGCAAAGGCAATCATCGCAATGAGTAAAGATACTTTTTTCATTTTTTTGAAATTTTAGTTAGTATTAAGTGAGTTGATTTGATTAAATGATTCTCAAAAATGCGCTGCAAATATAACCATTTTTTGTTTGCTGCAAGAGGGAGGGGGATTTTTTTAGTTGTTCAGTTGGGAGTTGTTCAGTTGGAAGTTTTGAGTGAAGAGTTCAATGTTTCCCTGCGAGGAATGGAACAAAGCAATTAAGGAAAATGTCGTTGAATAAAATCGGCAGGAGTCATCACCTCTATCGAAGCAAAACCATAATCCTTTATGTTCCTGGTTAATAAGTAATCAGCATTGGCATATACTGCCGAGAAATACTGCAACGCATCCTCAAAATCTCGAGCCTTCAACACAAGCGCCTCGTCAACTGCCTCTTCTCCAACTGGTACAATTGTGAACACTGGACGAAAAACCGAGATGGTTTCATAAAACTTGTCAATAGTGAAGTCTTTTCGGGTAATATACTTGATATTGGCAATACTCAAATCAGAAATCAAAAGTTCCAATTTTCCGTCCACAGCAAGGTCGAAAACCTTAAGCGAATCGGCAAGAAATCTTTCACGCCTACAAAGCAAATCAAGAAAGATATTCGTATCTATAAAAACTCTCATGGCTATTGGCATGCATATTTTTCGGTTAGATAGTCTTCTTTTTCCTGTTTCCAGTCGTCAGAGTCACTTTTTTCGAATACGCCTATCATTTCCCGGATTTTTGCTTTCTGCTCGGCACGCTTCTTTGCCTGCAAAGTTTCCTCGTCATGGTATATGGCGGATATGGCATCGAGAATTCGTTTCCACAGGGAAGCATTAGTTTTGTCGAATTGCTGAAGCAGTTGCATTGTATCAGTTTGTAATTCTACTGCAGTCATGGTTGTTTTCTTTTTCGGTGCAAAGATAAACAAAAATAATACAAGGCGCAACCTGAAGAGGATTTTTAGTGAATCCCACTATTGCTCCTTCGCCTCTTTCCAATAGGCAATCATCTCCTCGAGAGTGAGGTGCTGCACGCCCTTGCCTTGTTCGCGGGCTTTCTGTTCAACATGAGCGAAACGCTCACGGAACTTCTTGTTGGTCTTTTCGAGGGCATCGTCGGGATTTACACCAATATAGATGCCGTATGCCGCCAAAGCGAAGAGCAGGTCGCCGTATTCCTCCTCGATACGCTCCGTGTTGTCGGGTTTTTGAAGCTCGGCAAAAAGCTCGGCCTTCTCCTCCTCCACCTTCTGCCAAGCCTGTTCAGCATCGGGCCAACGGAAACCCACACCTGCAGTTTTTTGGTGCATACGATAAGCCTTCAACAACGAAGGCAAGCCTTCAGGCACGCCACCTAACACACTGCGGTTGTGCTCGCGCTCCAACTTGATCTTCTCCCAGTTCTGCTCCACCTGCTCGGCGTTCTCAACATGCTCATTGCCAAAGATATGCGGATGACGCACAATCATCTTGTCGCAGATGCCATTAAGCACATCGGCAATATCAAAGGCACCTTGCTCCTGCCCTATCTTGGCATAAAAGACGAGATGCAGCATGAGGTCGCCGAGTTCCTTCTTTACCTCGTTGAGGTCGTCGTTGAGGATGGCTTGGCTGAGTTCGTAGGTCTCCTCGATGGTGAGATGGCGCAGGCTTTGAATGGTTTGGGTGCTGTCCCAAGGGCAGCCCGCACGAACTGCATCCATGATATCCAATAGTCGCTTGAAAGCGGATAATCTTTCGTCCATATCAATAAAAGTTTGATGCAAAAATAACACTTTGTCTTTTGGGATTGCCCAAGGGCAAGAAATCTTTCAAAAATCAATATTAAAATCATTTAAAATCAACAATTTATAACTATTTAGTATTTGAAGATTTTCAACGATTTTGGACAGATTTCTTGCGAAGCAATCCCCATAATTTCCTTTTTCGTACCTTTGCAGCCCCAATGGAAAGACAAAAACGCCATATCCTTTTCGTGCTGCTTACCTTATTATTAATAGGAAAGGCGACGAATGCACAATTGAGCCACCGCAACTATGAGATTGAGGCGCGGATGCACTATGGTTACATGTATTTCCAAAACGACCAATACCATTCAGCCTTAGGTCGTTACAGCCGACATACGCCCGCCTACGAGTTCTCGTTGCACCGCAACACCTACGGTGAAAACCGTTGGGAAGTGCTTCACAACTACCCTTCCATTGGGTTTACCTTCTACTATTCGGGCTTTGGCAACGACGAAATCTCTGCCGAATTGGGCAAGGTGTTCGCCCTCTACCCTTTCATCAACTTTCCCATCATCCCTGGCGAGAACAGCAGGCTGACCTTCAAACTGGGTGTAGGCGTGTCGTATCTCACCAACAAGTTTGACCCGAAAGAGAATTTCCACAATTACGCCATTGGCTCGCATGTGAACGCCGCCATCAACCTGTCATTCGAATATCGCCAACGCATCATCGACCGACTGCATTGGGTAACCTCGGCAGGCTTGACCCATTTCTCGAACGGAGCCACACGCTCGCCCAACATGGGTATCAACATTTTAAGTGTGGCCAGCGGATTGTCATGGTATTTGGCTCCGCCTAAAGCACACATTGACAAGAGACTACGCACCAAAAACTACCTCTTCGAGTTCGATGGCAAGCGACATTTCGTCACCGATTACCAATACACTCTCGGGGTCAAGGACATGAGCCAACAATACGGCACACACCAATACTTCTTTGTCCACAACCCTGCCGCCAACTTCATGTTCCAAATCACCGAACGCGACCGTCTCGGTCTCGGCCTCGAATTGGTCTACGACTATTCCGACAAGATTACCAAGCCCGACTGGGATATTTACCTGAAACCCGGCTTCCTGCTCGCCTACGAGATGATGCTCGACCGTGTCAGCTTTATGTTCAATGTCGGGTTACGCAACAATGTACCGCTCAATTCACCCACATTCGGAATGCTGTTTTACCAGAAAGTCGCGGCACGATATTATTTCAACGACAACCTGTTTGCCACGCTTGCTTTCACCACTTACGACATCAAGGCCGATTTCATCAGTTTCGGCATAGGCTATCACATCCAGCACAAATACTACTTACCACGTTATGAAAAGAAACACCGTCGCAATCCTATTTTTCCTCGTTAGTCTGATGGTAGCATCGTGCAGCAAGGTCGATACCCTGTTCAGCAATGGCGAGCCCATCACCGAACAGCGTGAATTGGGTCATCGTTTCGTCGCCATTTCGATGTACAACAATGTGAATGTCAAGCTGGTACACGATAGCCATCCACACATGGAACTGACCTGTCCGAAGAACCTAATCGAGAAAATCACCACTGAATTTGACGGCGACACTTTGTACATCAAGAACGAGAATGACTACAACTGGCTGCGCAGTTACGACTATAGTATTGACCTGACCGTATATTACGACAGCTTGCGCCTGATCAATTTTGCCTCAGTTGGCGACCTGCGCTGTTCCGACTCCATCAAGGGAATGTTTGAGAAGAGCATTGACACGATTGGGATGAGCATCGACACAACCGAGACAAGCATCGACACCATTTGGGATATCGAAACCTCTTGGATACAAAGTTTCAACCTGAACATCAACGAAGGTTGCGGTGACATTGACCTCACTCTAGACTGCGACGTGGTGAAAAGCAACTTCGGCAACGGAACTTCATTCGTGACATTAAAAGGCCTTGCAGAATACACCGAGATTATCATGAGAAGCTATGGGGTGATCCACGCCGAAAACCTCAACTCCAACTTCGTCAGGGTGCAGTCGCATTCCACCAATGATGCCTATGTTTGGGCTCGAACCAAGCTCACAGTATGGCTCTATAGCATTGGAAACGTGTATTATAAGGGTAATCCCCAGGTCGTCGAAGACTGCCCTAGCGAAGGTCGAGTTTTCAGATTATAAAACCAAAAAATAATCATGAGAAAAATGAATTTTGGTATGAAATTTGTATATTATTTGACGAATAACTATACCTATTAGACAAACAAATAAACCATTCAATACAATGAAAGCGTTAAGATTCATTCCCATCATTGCCTTAATGGCCTTCTTCGGCTGCTCGGCAAATCGCCAGACAGCCAAAGACGACACCTACTATTCGCCTTACGGCAATACTGGTGGCCAGATGACCAGAGGTAACGGCTCATATGTGAGCCCCAGTATCAGCAGCAACTCGGAATATGACTATCAGGCCTATTATTCCGACAGCAAAAATTACGTCAACAATGCCGACCCCGTTTACCAGACCACGGAGACGGTGACCGACACCAACGGCGTGGTGTACACCACCACAGAGACATATTACGATGCCGACTTTGCCACTCGTATTAAGCGTTTCGGCACACAGGCATCTTCAACGAGAGACTATTATGACGATTACTACACATACGATGGCGGCGGCAGCACCTATGTCTATGTGAACAGTTACGATCCCTTCTATTGGGACTACTATCCGACCTATTATTACGGATGGAGCTACCGCCCCTATTGGAGCAACTACTGGAGCTGGAACTGGTATTGGGGCTATCCCTACTACTACAGCTATTACTGGGGCTGGGATCCATACTGGGCTTACGGTTGGGGCTACCACAACCACTACTGGCATCACCCGCATCACCACCACTATCATGGGGATTGGGATCATGGCGGAGGCCATCACAATAACGGAATCGGCGGCAACAGTCTAAGCAGCTATGTGGCCAGTGTCAGACACGGCAACTCCACTGGCTCGATGAGCCACGCCTTGCCCAGCAACGGCCGCAGCGGAAGCATCTCGACCCGTCCCCAAGCATCGGCCGGTTCATCCTTGGCTCGCATAGGTAGCAGTTCAAGCAGCATGAGTCGTCCTACAATGAGCGGCAGGCCCACCGTAGGCAGCAGTTCCTCTCCTCAACGCCCTGCCAAGAAGGAAGTTGCCCGCCCTGGCAGCCAAAGCGGTGAACGCCAAAACTACACCTCACCCAACAATAGCCGTCCTTCACGCTCCAGCTCAGAATATGTGCGTCCGTCGAACTCATCTTCATCACGTCCTTCCTCATCTGACTCGAGCAGAAGAAGCTCCAGCAGCAGCAGTTATAACAGAAGCAGCAGCTCAAGCAGCTCTTACAACAGAAGCAGTGCCTCTCCTTCGAGAAGCTCATCTTCAAGCTCAAGCCGTAGTTCAGGCAGCAGTTACAGTAGTGGAAGCCGTGGTTCGAGCTCAAGCTCTTCAAGCCACAGCTCAAGTTCAAGTAGCCACAGCTCTGGCGGAAGCCGTGGAGGCTCAGGCGGTGGAAGAAGATAATTTGCTCCCCGCAAGTGAGATTTGACAAAAAAGACTACCTTTGCAGACCGAAACGCAAGGTAGTCTTTTTTTATCCTTTCGACCATGAAGAAGACACTCACAACAGCCATAGCATTATTATCCATCATAGTTGCATTCGCGCAGGGCGCTGACGATGCTTGCCACTTTTCCCAAACCTTCTATCAAGGCACGGCAAAAGCCCTAGGCATGAGCAACGCAATGGGTGCAGTAGGTGGCGACATGACCTCCATTTGCATCAACCCAGCTGGGATGGGCATCTACCGCAGCAACGAGTTCACCACCACCCTCAGCCTTATGGATAACTTCCAGCAGTCCACCTATTACGGGACAAGCAACGGAGCCAACAAGATGCGCCTGTCCATTCCCAACATTGGCTATGTCAACACCAAGCAAAGAAGCAACTTCCGCCCGCTGCGATCCACACAATTCGGCATCGGGCTCACCCGCACCAACGACTACAACATACACACTTTGAGCAAGGGCATCAACCCTACCAGTTCTAAGATTGACTCTTATTTAGCCCAAATTGATGGCTACTCCCAATTTGAGCTTAAAGACGCCTTCCCATACGACATCTATCCAGCCTGGAGCACTTATCTCATCGACCTTTACGAAGACGAAATCGGTCCGTATTACAGCAGTCCTGTTCCTCAAGGCAACATCTGGCAAGGCGAAGAGAACGACTTCAAGGGGCGTTCGGAAGAATGGACCTTTGCTGGCAGCGCCAATTATTTCGACCAACTCTTCATTGGCATAAGTGTGAACTTGGCTCATGTCAAAAGGGAGGGCACAAAGAACTTCACGGAAAGCCAAGTTGAAGGTTCCAACACGGAGTTTAACCAATGGAACCACAAGGAAGACCTCAGCAGCAACGCTTTGGGGGGCAATCTGAAAGTAGGGTTTCTCTATCATGTCACGCCTTGGCTCCGTCTTGGAGCGGCCTTCCACTCCCCTACATTATACAATTTTGATGAGACTTGGCAAACCGAGACAGAATCACAGATTCTCAGCATCACCCGAAAATACATCAGCCCTGAGTCGCATTACGAATACACCTTCATCAAGCCTTTGAAATGGGTGGGCAGTATGGCCTTCATCGTTGGACAGCAAGGCATCATCAGCCTTGACGCGGAATACACTAACTATGGTGCGGCGCGTTTCAAGGCCGATGACTACGACTACAGCAGCGTCAACGAAGACATCAAAGGCACCTATGGAAAAACCTTCAACTTCCGTTTGGGCTGCGAATGGGCATTAGGCAACTCTTATCTGAGATTGGGCACGGCCTATTACGGCAGTCCCTTCGGTCTGGGCGAAACGGGCGGCAGCATCAAGAAAGCCTCATGCGGCATTAGTGTGCCTGTTTCCTTCGACACCACCTTCGATTTCGCTTACGAATTGACTTACGGGCAATCCTTCCATATCCTTTATGATGCCGGAGAGCTCGGCATAGAGCCCGTCACGCAAAAGCAATTCAGGAACCTTGTGGCCGCCACGCTCAAGGTAAAATTCTAACTTCTGGATTGTTACGTAAACGAATAAATCCTCACTCCTTTAAAATCCTTCCCGTCTTAATCTGACCATTGGAAAGATTTGCTTTTACGACATATATGCCTGAAGGCAAACCCGACAGGTCAATGGTGGCCTTTTCTGATACAAAAATGGAATTGCCCAAAAGATCGAATACTTCCACAAACCGAACCTCTGGCGAGTCAATATGAATCAAACTTTTTGTAGGATTAGGATAAAAAAGCATTTCTGTTGTTGCTTCATCAAGGTTGTCATATAACCTGAAATATGCCTTCAAATCACAGTCTTTTTTCACCTC
The DNA here is from genome assembly GCA_900317055.1 of uncultured Bacteroidales bacterium. Taxonomy (GTDB): domain Bacteria; phylum Bacteroidota; class Bacteroidia; order Bacteroidales; family F082; genus Limimorpha. Next base: position 8,156 of record ONFF01000012.1, read on the forward strand.
TAACGTATAAGTTGGATTGCTTGAAACGAAAAAACCGTTGTTTTTCCATATGTAAAACTCGGCATTTTCTTTGGGAACGGCATGAACGATGGCGACATTGCCATTGTCGCACGACGGCTCTTGAAGAATTACAACGGTTCCAAGGCTTTCATCTGTTGAAGTCGCATAAAAAGTGTAGATAAAATCTTCATTATAATTGGTAAATGCATTCCATCCTGCCGTATTTTGGTAGGATTCGACTGAACCGCAAGAAACCCAAATGGGAATATCAGTAGGAATGAAAGCGAAAATGCCATCGGCACTGGCTTGTGGCGCATTAAAAGGTTTTGCGATAATGGCCGACAAATTGGAGACATTGTATAACGCAAGAGCTTCAATGGATTGCAAAAATGAGCCGATGGTCAATGTGTCGCCGAAACCGCTACAATCATAAAAAGTCCCATCTCTCAAAACGGTCAATTGTTCGGAAATCGTCAGCGAGCCGTTAAAACCGGAACAACGTGAAAAAGCACTATAACCCATGGTTCTCACAGAATTGGGTATTGTCAGGGAGCCAGTAAAGCCACTGCACCATGTGAACGCCATGTTTCCAATGGAGTTCAACGATTTCCCAAGTGTCAAAGTGCCATCAAACCCTCCACATTCCAAAAAAGCATAATCGCCGATTTGGGTAACCACATCAGGAATGACCAACGAACCGTTGAGCCCATGACAGAACGCGAAAGCCATCTCTCCGATGAACTCCAAAGAATCAGGTAGGATTAAATTGCCGATGAATGGGCAAGCATTAAACGCATGGTCGTCGATGGTTCTCAAAGTTAAAGGTAATTCGGGCACTTCTGTCAATGTGGACATTGAAGCAAAAGCATAAGAACCTATACCTCTGATGTCATCGGGGATTTCCGTGTTTTTGCAAGCGGCCAGTATAGTCTTGTCGTTTTTCGTTATGAGGGCGTTCGTCTCCGAATAATACTTGGGGTTGTCAGGATCGACAATGATAGCGTCCAAATTGTGACAATAAGAGAAAACGCAAGGGCCGATGGAATCAACCGATGCAGGTATATAAAGTGTTCCCGTAAGCCCTGTGCAACTCCAAAAAGCACGGTTTTCGATGGTTTGCAGAGATGAAGGAAAAGTAAGCGAAACAAGTCCCGAGCAGTCGCTGAATGCGTGACTTTCGATAACTTGCAATGCCGATGGAAATATTATTTCTGTAAGGCCAGAGCAATCAGAAAAAGTAGAATGCCCAAGGATTTCCATTGCATCGGGAAGCACAAGTTGGGTAAAACCACTGCAATTCGAAAAAGCGAGAGTACCTATCGTTTTCACTGTGCTCGGAATAATCAAGGTGCCTGTCAGATTAGCGCAACCCCGAAAAGTGTTATTGTCGATGGCTGTTACGGTATAGGTTTGCCCCTCATACATAACCGTTTCAGGCAAAATGATTTCGCCTTGGGGCTCTTCAAAGCCCTGATAAGGGTCGTTAAGACCTCCTGGATAAGTCAGTCTTACCTCATGGTCGGTGTCGTAAATAATTTTGTAGTATAGCATTTGCCCTGTTTCGCAGACAGCGGAAAAATCATAATAATCTCGTCCTAAACTATGGAACGACAAGATGATCAATGATGCAATTAGGAATATTTTTTTCATCTTTCTTGTTGTTCTATGATTTTTTCTCTTTCCTAAACGAATAGAACTTGTTCGTCAGATAGCTGAACGTCACGCAGATGATGGAGATGATGATGTAGGAGACGGTCGGCCAAATGTGCAGCACTTCGACGAAGAGTTTCAGGCCGAAGTAGTTAATGAGAATGTTGACGACAGTGACAAGGAAATACCTGACAATCTGCGTCCTGCCTTTCAGCGTAGAGCCCGAAAAGCTGATGTGTCGCGCCATCCAGAAACCCGTGAGGAAGGTGATGGGGAACTTGAACACAAAAGCCGCGATATGGGGCGTGAAGGCAATGAAGCCGAGGTCGAACACCTGTCCGCGGAAGACGAAATGGTAGAAAACATAATACAGCACCCACTCCAAAACAAGGTTCATACCACCGCAGGCCGCATAGCGGAACAGCTCGAGGCTTATCACCTTGCGGAAAGGAGGATAGAAGAAGTCGATGAACTTTGTCAAAGTGCGTTCCATCCAGAATTCTATGTTATTGAGGGCTGACATTGGGCTGCAAAAATAAAAATTTACAACCAAATAACATCAAAGCCGCCTCCCATAGATTCCCGCTCCCCCTGCATACCCTCGTTGGAATGACATGGGAGGCTGAGCAATTCATTAGCTTTCTCAACGTCATCCGTGAAGCCCAATACATAGCCGCCACCACCAGAACCAGAGATTTTCACTCCGAAATGGAAGTCGTAGTCGGCAGTGAAAAGGTCGAGCGTGTTGTCAGTGATCATCGGGCGGAGGAATTCCAATTGGCCTTTGGTAAGCTGCTTCAACGACTTGAAAAACAGATTTGTATCACCCTGAATCATCGAATCAATGCAAGAGGTCACGCGAGGCACATACTCACTTTGGAAACGACTCAAAAACGCGGCATCCTCGCGCTGTTGCTTGAAATGGTCGACTAAAGGCTTGGTATTGCTCTTTATATTAGTGTCAATCAGACAAATACGAATGTCTTTTTTCAAAAACTCATCCGAAAGCAACTGCACACCTGCAGGCGTGATTTTGAACGGCTTGCCCATATAACATTGCAGTGGATCGATGCCCGAACTGCTACCATGGAAATAGCTTTCCATCTTGCCGAACAGCGTTTTCAACTGCAGCAAATCGTCAGTCTTTTGCTTGGCATAGCCATCATAAACGGCAGCCACTAATGTCCCAGAGCTGCCAAGACCATAACCCGAAGGCACATTGGACTCCAAAAAGAGATTGTAACGCAAATCATGATTAAAACGCTGCAAATCAATAATATCTTTCACATCTTCCAAAGTCGAAAGATAATCTGCAAACCGTTTGAGACTGGCATTGGAAGCCGCTCCCCCATTGGCATCCAAATGGGAGGCGAAACGCCACTGGGCCGAAAACTTGGTCAAAGGAATCATCAAGGCGGTAGCATCGAAAATCATTGAATACTCGCCGAAAAGAATGACCTTGCTATAATAACGCTCTTTCATCACTGTAGTTTTTTCGGTCCTTCACCCACATGGTCGATAATCCAACGGTCACGGTCACAATAATCCGCCAATACATTCTTGATGTAATCCTCCACTTTTTCAGCTTCACTTTCCGGATAAAGCAGGTGTACATTGGGGCCTGCATCCAAGGTGAAGCAGAGCGGGATTTTGGTTTCTTGGCGAAATTCCCGAATCTCGTTGATAAGATTCAGCGTATTGGGTTTCATCAAGATATAAGACGGGTTAGAGCACATCATCAAGGCATGAAGCTGTAAGGCTTCCGACTCAGTGATATTAATAAAGGTGTCCAAGTCGCCCGATTTCAAAGCGGAAAGCAGGTTCTTGATGTTCTCATTAGCTTGGGCATAACGCGCAGGAGCGTAGGGATTGCCTTCCATCAAGGCATGACCGGCACGACTGGAAACGGATTTTTGTTCACCACTGACAATCAAAATGCTGTCGCGGTAGGTTTTGAAAACGGAATGAATGTCATCTGCCAACGAAACGGCATATTCATCGGAACTATCTTTGTAACAGTCCGTTGCGCCCCAAAGTGCCATTTTTGGATACACTGAGCGTGCCGCACTGCCCGAGGCTAAACGCGAGAGGTAAGAAGCCTTGCATAAATCTAAGGACCCTGAGCCTGTCGAAGGGCCGACCAACTTGGATTCGATGTCAAGCAAACATATCACAAAAGCACTCATCGAGGAAGCCGAAGAAGCGATGCCAGAGGAATGGGGGAAAGTATTGCGGCTTTCCACCGTCAATGCCAACTGATTGATAAATGGAAAAAACGCTTGATAATCAAGCAGGAACTTCTCGATTTTGGCACCAAAGGCAGGGTTTTCCTTGCCCTCAAAGAAGAATCTGAAGTCAAGTCTATCGGCTTTTTCAAAACTGATGAATGTCTCGGAACAGCATTCCGATAAGGTAAAGCTAATTGACGGATTCTGAGGGTTTTGCTTCCCTTTCTTGCCCCAATACTTCACCAAAGCGATGTTCGACGGACTTTGCCAGCCCACCTTGCCTTGAAAGCCACTCGGCACCTCGCCTTTGAAGGCTTCGTTTAACCATTTGTTTTCCATTTCCACTATGTTTTAGGCTGCGAAGATAAGGATTTATTTGGAGTTTAATACCAAATCCCTATTTTTGCACCTTAATTATATATAGCATACTCTATGAATCTATTTCAACTCTTCAAAAACGTCAGCCCTTTCGTAAAGCCTTACAAATGGCTGGTTTTCATAACTTTAATCTTAACCCTACTTGGTTCTCTGATGGCTCAGGTCAATGCCATTGTCCTCGATTGGACTGTCGATGAAGTGAACGGCCTTGTCACGGCGGGTGAGCGCTGGGGTCAACGGGCGGCACACATCGTCATCCTAATTTCGTCTGTGCTATTAGGCAAGGAAATACTCTCGGCGGGCATCACATTCGCGCAAAACTATTTCGGAGAGCGGATGCGTATCTATGTCAGCCGCGACTTGGCCCAAAGCGTCATCGAGAAGGTGCTCACTTTCAAGATGGCTTTCTTCAACTCGGGCGACAACGCCACGGGTAAGCTCCAGGCCCGTATCGACCAAGGTGTCAGTTCGTTATCACGAACGGTGCAGAACTTCTTCATCGACCTATTGCCGCTGTTCACGAGCGCACTTTTGGCTTTGATATTGATGTTCGCTGCGAATGTCTATGTAGGACTGGTAGCTCTTGCCATCGTGCCTATTTATTTCTGGATCACCTACCGTCAGGCTCGCAGACTGAAAGGCTGGCGTCGCGAAATGCGGTCGCACTTGGAGACCAAGAGCCAAGGCATCAAGAACATCATCGACTCCATCAACGTCATCAAGAGCTTCAACCGCGAGCAGATTGAAGGTCAAAAACAACTTGATATACAAAATCAAGTGACTGAAAACCAGATGAAAACCCGCAAAGTGGCGTTTTATTACAACGGTGTCAAAAGCTTTGTGAAACAAGTGGGCACAGTACTGGTCATCATCCTGACGGCATACCTTGTATTAATAGACTACCCCGGCATGACCATCGGTAAAATCATGTACCATGTGATGTTGTTCAGCAATGTCATCGCTCCTATCACACAATTACAACGCATCTTCGATGATGTGAACGACGCTTTGATTTATGCCGAGGGCTTCTTTGGTATCCTTGACGCAGAAGAGGAAGTGGAACCATCAGGCAGCTACAAGCCAGAAAAGATCCACGGCAAGTTCGAAATGAAAGATGTCAATTTCACCTATCCCAATGGTAACCAAGCGCTTTTCGATGTGAACATGACCATCGAGCCGAACAAGATCACAGCATTGGTGGGTCTCTCGGGTGCTGGCAAGAGCACCATTGTGAACCTCTTGGACAAGTTCTACGAGCCGCAGACGGGTATTATTACCCTTGACGGCGTCGACTTGCGCGAATACGACACGAAATTCCTGCGCGAGAACATCGGCCTCGTGTTGCAGAAGAACCACATTTTCGACGGCACTATCGAGGAGAACATCCTCTATGGAAATCCTAACGCCACCCATGAGGAGGTGGTGGAAGCCGCCAAGAAATCGTACATCTACGACCAAATCATGGAGTTACCGAAGCAGTTCGAGAACAAAGCCTCCGACCTCTCTGGCGGCCAGCAGCAGCGCATCGCCATCGCGCGCATGTTCCTCAAGAACCCGCCCATCATCTTCCTTGATGAACCTACTGCCAGCCTCGATGCCATTGCCACCGAGCAAATCAAGAACAGCCTTGATGCCATCAAGAAAGACCGCACCGTCATCATCATCTCCCACAGCATTTCGCAAATCATCGACAGCGAAATGGTTTACGCCCTCAAGACTGGCCATGTGGAAGAGTCGGGCGACCCAGACGAAATCTACAAGAAAGGCGGTATCTACAAGGACATTATTGATGCTTCGGCACGCAGCCTAAATATTGAGAAAATCGCTCGAACAATTGAGGAAGGAAAATGATAGGAGACAAGTTATACACACTTTGAAAAATGTTATAATTTTGTGGCGAAATATAAATTTAATAGTTAAAAACAAAGTATCATGAAGAAACTCATTTATGCAGCGATGCTCCTGCTTGGTGTGAGCATGATGGTTTCTTGCGGCAATGGCCAAGGCAAGACAGAAAACAAAGAAACAGTGGATACCGAAAACCAAGTACAACAAGCGACCCCATCGGTGGAAGAAGAGGCTGAGCCTGCCGACACTCGCCCCCATGTGTATGCCAATGCCTTTGACGGTTTTGTGAACATTCGTGAAGCTGCCCAAGCCAAGGCACCCATACTCGGAGTGTTCCGCAATGGTCCCGAAGGTGCTGCCGTTTTAGGCACCGAAGGCGAATGGACCCAGGTTGACTGTAACGGCATTGTGGGCTATGTGTTGTCAAAGTATGTGCAAGACACGCCTACAGTGGCCTATATCGGAACGGCTACCCTTGATGATATCGCAGGTTTGTATTATTCTCCTGGAGGATACGGCATGTATCTATGGTATGATGGCACTTGGGAAAGTGGTTATAACGATCCTGTAAACAATGGCATATACATATTGCAAAACAATGAAGTGAAACTTATACCAGCAGGATATGTTGATATTAATACGTTTGAATGGATCGATTATGATGATGCTACAAGTGAATCCAAAAGTGAGATTCTTCCCATCGACCTTGCCCATCATAAACTTGGCGATTGGAAAAGGCAGCCCTTCATTACGAAACAAGAAATAGAAAAATGGATAAAAGAGAACAGAGAAGAGTTTTCATACGAAATACAAGAACATGGAGAAAAGTGGTTTAAAGATAATGCACTTAATTTTATGCGAGAGGGCGGGGGATCTTTTAATCCTATGACTAAAGAAGAGTTTAAAAGAAAAGGGCATTGAGTCTTAATTTAAAAACAAAGCTTTTGAAAAACTATCATAGGCTGCTAATAGCGGCATTTTGCTTTTTCTTTATACCTCAGTGTGTTATCTCTCAAACTAATGACACGCTGAGGTATAAAGCTTATTTGTTCATCTCTCAACCAATTCCCAAGTCGGTGAAAGTCAGGATGCAAGGCAAGTCAATGCCCGACACTGCCCGGATTTCTTTCGACCAGCTACGCTACCTCACACTACCTTATTATGGTTTTGACGGTCAAATCAAACAAGGTGAAATGGTCTGTAACAAAGCCATATCCCACGACCTACTTTGCATTTTTAGGGCTTTTTTCTCAAGAGCATATCCCATCAACAGTATCCGCTTGGTGGACGATTTCGGTGCAGATGACGAGACCTCCATGCAGGCCAACAACACCTCCTGCTTCAACTACCGCACTATAGCGGGAACAAATGTGCTTTCGCGACACGCTTTCGGTATGGCTGTCGACATCAACCCTTTGCAGAACCCTTGCGTCAAAGGTTCCCGCATCCAACCGAAAACGGCAACGGAATATGTGGATAGAGACAAGGACTTTCCTCACAAAATTGACGAAGACGACTTCTGCAATGAGGTTTTCTCTTCTTTTGGCTTCTCATGGGGCGGCGACTGGCGCAACTCGAAAGACTATCAACACTTCGAGAAACGGAGATAAGTCTTTTTGACCGAATTTTTATCCCATTTTTCTCAACCAATCCAAATTTTTACTATTTTAGCCGATTCTTTTGAAAAGGGGATTACAAAACCCCGATTCAAGTCTGTCGGATTGAATTCCGCCAGAACCTTAGCGGACTCTGAGCCTGTGGTTGCTAAGCACAGCCCAAATATCGAAGGGCCGCCATTTTGAAACTTGAAATCAACAATTAAATAACTGATATGAGCACCAACTTTGACCCACGCGCCAACTACGAGCTGACCAAGCAACAAGCCGGCTATGTCGAGCGCAAGAAAGCCACACAGGAAGACTATGACCGCATAGGCTTCATGTCGGGACTGGAAGTGCACCAGCAAATCAAGACCAAGGAGAAGCTGTTTTGCCACTGCCCCGCTGGACAATTCAACAAGTTTGAGGACTATGATGCCGAACTGATTCGTCACATGCGCCCAACTCTTTCAGAATTGGGCGAATACGATGGCACCGCCTTGATGGAGTTCAAGACGAAGAAGGAAATCGTCTATCGCATCAAGAACGGCACCGCCTGCACCTACGACATCGACGACACCCCTCCGTTCCCCATCAACCGCGAGGCACTGCACAACGCCATCATCATCGCCCTGCGTTCGAACCTGAACATCGTGGGCGAAGTACATATCACCCGTAAACAATATCTCGACGGCTCCATCCCGACGGGCTTCCAACGTACCGCCATCGTGGGCGTGGAAGGCCTGCTCAAGCTGCCGAAGAAGGACATCCGTCTCATCCAGCTGAGCATCGAGGAAGACGCCTGCCGCGAGATTAGCGACATCGGCCACCGCCGTATCTATCAGACCGACCGCCTTGGCGTGCCGTTGATCGAGACCGTCACCTACCCCGACTGCAAGAACCCCGACGAGCTGCGCGAGACCTGCGAATACATCCGTTTCCTCGGCCGCAGCACGGGTCTGGTACGCACAGGCATGGGCGCAGGCCGTCAGGATGTCAACGTGAGCTGCACGGGTGGCACCCGCATCGAGTTGAAGGGTGTGCAACACGCCAAGTGGATTCCCGAGTTGTCGCATAATGAGTGCTTCCGCCAGTGGTCGCTGGTGCAATTGCAAGAGCGCCTCAACCGTGAGGTCGGCAAGGAAGGCTGGAAAGTGGAAGTGGCTGATGTGTCGTTCCCGACCGACTACCTGCCCATCCTCGACAACAAAGCCAAGGGTGGCGCCTTGAAACTCGTCAAGTTGCCGAAGTTCCGTGGTGTGTTGTCGCATTTCACCCAACCCGGCAAGATGTTCGCCGACGAAATCGCCGACCGCCTGAAGGTCATCGCCTGCCTCGAGCGACCCAACATGCTCCACGACGAGATGCTGGAACCCGTGCTGACCCATTCGCAATGGCACAAGCTGGCCAAGCGTGTCCATGCCACCGATGAGGATGCCCTCATCCTCGTGTGGGGTCCGCAGAACGACATGCCCACCGCCATCGAGACCATCGAAGAACGTTGCCTCATGGCCTTTGATGGCGTTCCGAAGGAGACCCGTAAAGCCGTCTGCAACGGCATCACCATCTTCGAACGTGTGCTGCCTGGTGCCGACCGTATGTACCCCGACACCGACTCGGCTCCCATCCCGCTCGACCCGGCTTTCATCAAGGCCCTGCGTGCCGAGATGCCTACCGAGATCATTGACCGTTACTACAAACTCAAGGAGTGGAACGTGCCGGAGGACTGCTTCCGTTACATCTTCGCGAAGAACTGGTACCCCGCCATGGCCGAAGTCGTCGAGAAACTCGGCGTGGATGGCCGCACCGTGGGCCGCTTCGTCGGTATGAGACTCAAGCACCTGCTGGGCAAGAACGCAGCTTCGAAGTTCAACGGCGAGACCTTGTACAAGCTCTTCGCTTTCCTGAAGGAGCAAGGTTTGGACTATCGTTTGGCTTGGAACATGGCTCCTTCATTGGTCGAAGACGCTTCGTTGCCGATGCAACAGGTGCTCGACAAGATGGGCTTCAAGCGTTACGCTAAGGACGACCTGCTCACCAAGCTCGACAACCTCTGCGCCGGCTTCGCGCCGAAGAAGAAATCCTGCACCGACCTCGACCGCCAGAACTGGATCATGGGTCAGATGAAGGAAGCGATGGGCAACATCGAAATGAAAGAATTGGCTAACAACATCAAATAAAGAAGAAAATGGCTGAAGATTTTTTCCAAGGATATTGGGGTGCCTCGCTTGAGGTGCTCAAGAAATACAACTGCCGCGTGTGGAGTCAGGCCGAGTGCCAGACCACGGGTGGCCTCTTCAAAGGCACAATCCTGCCTCGCGCCGCCTTCCAGGACGACCAGCATATCGTGATGAAGGTGAACACGGGCTATAACATCGGTGTCGACATCAGCACCATCACGGGCATGGTCGAGACCGACTACAAGAAAGCCAACTACCACATCCCGGAGAAAGAATTTCCTTATACCGAAGGACTTCCGCATGTGAAACTGCTAGGCACGGGTGGCACCATCGCCTCGCGTCTGGACTACCGTACGGGTGCTGTGATCCCCGCCTTCTCGCCTGGTGAGTTGTATGGTGCCGTGCCGGAGCTGGCCGACATCTGCAACCTCGACACCGAGAAGGTGTTCGCCGTGTTCTCCGAGAACATGTCGCCCAAGGAATACATCGCCCTGGCCAAGAAGATTGGCGAGGAGATCCAAAACGGCATCGACGGCATCGTCATCGGCCACGGCACTGACACCTTGGCCCACACTGCCGCTGCTTTGACCTTCATGTGCCAGAACCTGCCTGTGCCGATTGTCTTGGTCGGCTCGCAGCGTTCATCGGACCGTCCGTCATCGGACGCCGCCTTGAACCTGATGCATGCTATGACGGCTGCCGGTCACGGTGATGTGGCCGAGGTGATGGTCTGCATGTTTGGTCCCACCTCCGATGAGTACGGTTTCCTGCACCGTGGCACTCGTGTGCGTAAGATGCACTCGAGCTATCGCAGCACCTTCCGCACCATCGGTGATACTCCCGTTGCTACCGTCGACCGCAAGCGTGGCGTGGTGCCGATCAAGGAGGTCTACAACCACCGCCGCAACGACCGCGATGTGAAGATCATCCCGACCTTCGACGACCGCGTGGCCATCCTCTACTACTATCCTGGCATGAAGCCCGATGTGCTTGATGCACTGGTCGACAACGGCTATCAAGGCATCGTGTGGGACGGCACGGGCTTGGGTCATGTCAACCGTGGCATGTTCGATGCCATCCAGCGTGCCACCGACAAGGGCGTGCATCAGTACATGACCGTGCAGACCATCTGGGGTTATGCCCACATGTTCGTCTATGACACCGGTCGTGACCTGATGGATAGAGGCATCATCCCCGCTGGCAACATGCTCGCCGAGACCGCCTACATCAAGTTGGGCTGGGCTTTGGGCCAAACGCACGACCGCGAAGAGGTGAAGAACATCATGCTCACTCCAGTCAACAGCGAAATCACCCCGAGAGAGCCTTACAACGGTTACTTGGTCTACCAAGGCGGAGTGCCCGAGGTGGAGGAGTTTATCCGTAAGGTGCATAAATAATATAAGGTGTCGACAATTCCAGCATTTGCTACTCATAATAAATAAATTATAATTAAACCATGCCATTTTCTGACTTTAAAACCCTGAAACGTCTGTTGAAATCAGACTTGAGTGCTCTGCCAGTGGTAAAAGTGTCTCTGTTAGGTGATACAGCAACGCAGTTTCTCGCTACAGCCATTCGAGGAACTGGTGTGGAGCGAGGTTATCATATTGACCTCTACGAGGCAGAATACGACCAAGTGGAAAGACAACTGCTTGACCCAACGAGTGAATTCTATGAGTTCAATGCAGACTTCATTATATTGTTTCAAAGTACGCACAAACTTGGCGAAAACCATGCGATGCTCAGCTCGGAACAACAGACCACCTTGGCTGAGGACAGACTCAACTTCGTGGCCTCAGTATGTTCCAATCCTGCCCTCGAAGGCAAAAAGATCATCTATTTCAACTATCCTGAGATAGACGATGCCGTGTTTGGAAGCTATGCCAACCATGTGCCACAATCGCTGACGTGGCAAGTGAGACGGCTGAATTGCGGACTGATGGATTTGACGCAACAGTACCCGAACCTCTTTATTTGCGATATTGCAGCGCTGCAAAACAAGTTGGGACGCGATGCCATGTTTGCCGCTAATGTTTACACCAGCACAGAGATGGTGTTGAGCATGGATGTATTGCCTAATGTTGCGAGCCGAGTGATGGACATCATTTGTGCCGTAAAGGGGCAATTCAAGAAATGCCTCATTTTGGACCTTGACAACACGGTATGGGGTGGCGTGATAGGCGACGATGGACTTGAAGGCATCCAGCTAGGTCATGGACTAGGCATTGGCAAGGCTTTCACTGAGTTCCAGATGTGGGTCAAGAAGCTCAAGCAGCGTGGCATTATCATTTGCGTAGCCTCGAAGAACAATGAAGAGACAGCAAAGGAACCTTTCGAAAAACACCCTGATATGGTGCTCAAGCTGGACGACATAGCTGTATTCCAAGCCAATTGGGAGACCAAAGTCGATAACATCCGTACCATTCAAAGCATTTTGAACATAAGTTTTGATAGCATGGTGTTCTTGGATGACAACCCATTCGAACGGAATATTGTACGCGAGAACATCAAAGGCATCACCGTACCCGAGTTACCCGAAGACCCTGCTGATTACTTGGAATACCTGTATGGGCTGAATCTATTTGAAACTGCCAGCTACAGTTCTGCCGACAAAGACCGCACGAAGCAATATCAGGTAGAGGCTCAACGCGTGTCGCTGAGCAAGACTTTCACCAATGAGGCAGACTTTCTCAAGTCGTTGGACATGGTTTCTGTCGTTAGCGGTTTCACCAAATTCAACACACCCCGTGTCGCACAACTTACCCAAAGGAGCAACCAGTTTAATTTGCGTACTGTCCGTTACACCGATGCCGACATCGAATCATTCGCATCGGATGCAGAAGTGATAGACTTGAGCTTCACCTTACAGGACAAGTTTGGCGACAATGGCTTGATCGCTGTCATCATCATGAAGCCGCAGGACAAAGAGACACTCTTTGTGGATACTTGGTTGATGAGCTGTAGGGTATTGAAACGTGGCGTTGAGAATTTCACTTTGAACACCATGGTGGAGATTGCCAAGTCAAAGGGATACAAGCGAATCATAGGAGAATACCTGCCAACGCCTAAGAATGGCATGGTGGCGTTGCATTATCCAGAACTTGGTTTCACGCCGATAGAGGGTAGCCCAACTGCCCAATGGGTACTCGATTTGGAGAACTATCAGCCCCGCGAGTGTTTTATTGTTGCCAATGAATAAGTTATGACAATTGCCGAATTAGCAGAACAGACTGGAAAAATAGAGCACACTTATCAGGTGAGTCCTGAAGTCTACCACGCATTCCAATCATGCAGTGGCGACTTCAACCCGTTACACACCGATGTGGCTTTTGCCCAAAGCAAAGGCTTTAACGATTGTGTGATGTACGGCAACATCTTGAATGCCTTTATCAGCCACTTTGTAGGGATGCTGCTTCCGACAAAAGAGGTGATGATTCAGAGCCAGGACATCAGTTTCCATAAGCCGGTGTTTCTGAATGACCAAATTGCCCTTGAGGCCACTGTAGATACCGTTTCCGAGGCTGTTGGGATCATCGAGTTTAAACTAAAATTCAGGCGCATAAGTGAAGGTGTAAAACCGGAACTTGTCGCCAAAGGCCATGTGCAGATAGGATTATTAAAATGATTGACAAAGAGTTAATAAATCAATTGGAGCAGCTTGCCAAAAAGATCCGGGTGGATATCATACGCACTGGATATTTGGCAGGCAAGAATGGTGCCCACTTTGGAGGTAGCCTCTCCCCTGTTGAGATATTGGCAGTGCTGTATTCCTGCTTTGTCTCTTTCGACAAAAACGATATGGAGCATCGTGACAGGGTTATCCTGAGCAAGGGTCACGCCGCTTTAGCACACTACTGCACTTTGTATGAATGTGGTATCATGACCAAAGCAGACCTCGACTCATTTGAACAGAACGGTAGTGATATAGTCGCTCATGCGAAACGAAACTTATCGAGAGGTTTGGATTTCTCTGGAGGCAGCCTAAGCCTTGGCACCTCATATTCCGTTGGCGTTGCCCATGCCTGCAAGCGCAAAGGTCTTGACAACCATATATATACCCTCATCGGAGACGGTGAAATGAATGAAGGTCTGATCTGGGAAGCACTGATGTTTGCTGGACACAACCGTCTTGACAATCTCACCATCATTATAGACCACAATCACCTTCAGGCTGATGGCACTATCGAGGAAGTGATGAACACCGCCCCGCTTGAAGACAAACTGAAAGCTTTTGGATTCGATGTTATTCAGGTAGATGGGCATTCTGTGAGTGAGTTATACGAAGCTTTTAGTCAACAGCCAAATGGCCGTCCAATGGCCATCATAGCAGAAACAGTAAAGGGCAAAGGCGTTTCATTTATCGAAAACAAAGCCAAATGGCATCACAGCAGCCTAAACGAGGCCCGTTACCAGAAGGCGCTAAAAGATTTAGGAGAGGAGGTAGAGAATGGCTAATATGAATGTTCAACAATATGCTGGCTCCGGACAGGCAGCAGCCATATTTGGGATGTATTTGCCTGACCATATCGAGGAGTACCCCAATGTACAAGTGCTCTCCGCCGATATGTCGGTAGCAGCCAGCCTTGACCGTTTTATTTATCAAAGCCCCGAAAAATTCACGGAATTAGGCATAGCCGAGCAAAACCTTGTGGGCATTTCTGCTGGCATGGCCTCAGAAGGCTATACATGTGTGGCTGTTGCCCAAGCCGCCTTCATTACTATGCGAGCCTACGAGATGGACCGCCAGTATTTAGGCTATATGCAAAACAAGGTTATCCTTGTCGGTTTGAATTCGGGCTTCTATCTCCAGTATTTTGGTAACACACACTACTGCATAGAAGACCTGGCCATCATGCGCCAGATTCCTGGCATGACGGTTCTCTCCCCTGCCGATGCGGCTGAAGCCGTCATGGCCTTTGAGGCTGCCCTAAACTGCCCTGGTCCGGTTTACATCCGACTCACAGGGGGCTCGCAAGCTCCTACGGTTTATCATGAGACTTGCCCGTTTACCATTGGCAAAAACAATATTCTCCGTGAAAGTCAGGATGTCTGCCTTTTTACCACAGGTGCTTGTACGGGCTACTCCGTCCAAGCCGTGGAAATCCTGTCTCAACAAGGCATAGAAACAAGGCTTGTGGATGTCCACACCTTGAAACCATTTGACACCGAGTCTGTTAGAGAAGCCAAAAACTGCAAGTTGATAGTAACGGCTGAAGAGCACAACATAGTTGGCGGTCTTGGCACTACTATTGCAGACATCTTGGCTGAGGATGGAGGCTATCCACCACTCTTGAAATTGGGTGTCAAAGACCGTTTCTCCAAGCCTGGTGATTATGATTATGTGATGCATCAGCACAGGCTCTCGCCTAACCTGATTGCAGAAGACATTAAAAACAAATTACAATCATTATAAATAATTAAGAATCAAAATATTAAATAGTTATGGAAAGATCTGAAATTTACGAAAAACTCAACGAAATCTTTTGTGATGTCCTGGACTTAGACGAAGTGCATCTCA
The DNA here is from genome assembly GCA_900317055.1 of uncultured Bacteroidales bacterium. Taxonomy (GTDB): domain Bacteria; phylum Bacteroidota; class Bacteroidia; order Bacteroidales; family F082; genus Limimorpha. Next base: position 23,556 of record ONFF01000012.1, read on the forward strand.
CTGATGCATCCGTTGCCGACGACATTGAGGAATGGGACTCCCTAAGTCATATCCAGTTGATTGTGGCTATTGAAAAAGCCTTTGGAATCAAATTCACTTCTCTTGAAATCATGAAGTGGAACAATGTGGGCGAGATGGTGAATTCAATCATTGCCAAAAAGCAATAATCGATGGTTATCAACTCTTTTAGGTTCTTAGCCTTTTTTGCAGTAGTCTTCTTGGTTTATTTCCTACCGTGGATGCGACAGCGTCACACACGGCAGAATTTATGGCTATTGCTTGCCAGCTATTTCTTCTATGGCTTTGTGGATTGGAAGATGCTTCCTATCCTATTGGCTATAACGGTGGCATTTTGGTTTTTGGGTGGATTCATTCGCAAGGCCATTGACCGCGGCAATGCAAAAGCTGCTTCACGCTTCACCACATTAGGTGTCGTGTTGGGCATAGGGCTCTTGTTCTACTTCAAATACCTGAACTTCTTTGCTGGTTCTTTTGCCAAGCTTCTTAATGCCGTTGGGCTGCATGTCAGTTGGTCCACGCTGAATATTGTTCTTCCTGTTGGTGTGAGCTTTTTCACTTTCAAGCTTATCAGCTATGTGATTGAAATCCATCGTGAGAAGATACAGCCCAGCGAGAACTTCCTGGAGTTTGCCACTTACGTTGCCTTCTTCCCCACCATCATGGCTGGTCCTATCGACCGTCCCGGAAAGTTTCTTCCCCAGTTGCACCAAGCTCGCCAATTCAACTACAACTTGGCCATGGACGGCTGCCAGCAGATACTTTGGGGTATCTTCACAAAGATGGTCATTGCCGACAGTATAGCAGTTATTACGCATGGCGCTTGGTCACTTTATCCTGAAAAAACCTCTTGGTACCTGATTTATGCCGCCTTATTGTCGCCGATACAAGTCTACGCCGATTTTGACGGCTATTCCAACATGGCCATTGGCGTGGGCAAGATTTTGGGTTTCAACATCACCAAGAACTTTGACCATCCTCTATTAGCGCGTAATGTGTCGGAATACTGGCGTCGTTGGCACATCTCCCTAACTGGTTGGATCACGGACTATGTGTTCATGCCGCTCAATGTCAGATTCCGCAATTGGGGTAATTTGGGTATTTTCCTTGCCATCAGTATCAATCTTGTGGTGATTGGCATGTGGCACGGGGCCAATTGGACCTATGTATTGTTCGGAGTATACCACAGTCTGCTTTTCTTGCCTCTCATACTCAGTGGAAAGTTTGGGAAGAACAAAAAACTCAAACCAGGCCGATGGGGTTGCATACAGTTTAAAGACTTATTGGGGATGATTGGGACCCATTTCCTGATGGCTTTTGGTCATATTATCATCTTTTCTGCAGGAGTGCCGTCTATTATCCGACTTTTCTCTTGTATGATTAAGGGAGACTGGTCTTTCGTCAATCCTTTCTCATTGCTTTCGTGGTATTCCATCTTAGCTATTGTGGTACTGTTGGTCCTGGAATGGTTTACCAGAAACAAAGAATTTGCCATACAACGCGAGTCTAAAGATTACACGAACAAGACCTTTAGGATCGTTTTCCTCGACATGTTACTGGCTTTGGCCATTGTAATATTTAGTGCTAGTGCTAACGCAGAGTTTGTTTATTTCCAATTCTAATTCAATGTCTATGAAAAGGTTTTTAAAGCTTTTTTGTTTATTCTTGCTGTTTTTTATCTTGACGATTGGCTGTATCCGAATGACTTGGATTCTTTTAACCCCGTCTTTCATGGAAAGGAATGTCCTCGACAAGGATATCCATACAATCGTCTTAGGCGGATCCGTTGGAATGTCAGATTGGAATGATAGCATTATCCCAGGTTCGAAGAATCTCTGTGCTTCTGCAATGACTTTTGGCGGAGCGCTTAACAATCTGAAATGGGCAACTGAATATAACGAACATAAGCCTGATACTGTCATCCTCACTGCTGGTTTGTTGTCGTTGGTCTATTTTTATGACGAAGTGGATATGCGTATGGTACTCTTAAATTGGTCAGAAGAAAAAAGAAATTTGCTGACCTATCCTGTTTTTTTTGATAACTATAAGCACCTTAAGGATTATTGGGAATACATACTTGTTTCTTTTCCTTATAAGTACTTTGATGCATACAAAGGCATTGAAGGAGGTTATGTTCCCGATGATGGTAATGAAATCAATAATCCCATTGCCTTAAATCATATCAACTTAGTAATTGAACGTGCAAAGGAATATGACGGTCAAGGCTTATTATCCGAAGAGTATCTTAAGACCCATTTCACATATCAGCTCAACAATCTTCGTAAGATAAAAGAGTATTGTGACGCCCATCAACAAACACTTATTATTTTAAACACCCCATTGTACAAAATACAAGACATGGTGAGTGATAAAGGATATCGACAGTTGATATGTTCGGAGTTAGGAGATAGTACACTCGTTGCTGAATACACCCGCTTCGAAGTCCCTGATTCAACCTACTATAGGGATTTGGAGCATTTAAATACCAAAGGAGCTTTGTATTTTGGCGAACATATTGTAAGAGATGGATTACAATTGCAGTATGCAATAGACTATTGCAAGAATTAGTTTTGTATGATAACGGATTTTTGCCTATTTTTGCAGCCGAATTCACTCGAAATCTTAATAATAGATACAATTGTCAATTGTGAATAAATGCTGTTCAACTCCATCCAATTCGCAATATTCCTGCCGATAGTCTTCCTGCTCTATTGGTTTGTCTTTGACAGCTTTATCAAAAAGTCGAAGAACCAGTTGCGCTTGCAGAACGCTTTCGTGGTGATGGCCAGCTATGTTTTCTATGGCTGGTGGGACTGGCGTTTCCTCCTGCTCATTGCCTTCACCTCCTTCTGCTCGTGGGGCAGCGGGTTGCTGATAGCGAAAGCTGAGACCAGAAAAAAAGCCAAGACTTGGATGTGGCTGAACATCGTCCTCAACCTCGGCATCCTGGCTCTCTTCAAGTACTACGACTTCTTCGCCTCCGAGTTCGCCGAACTATTCAATGTCTCCACGGTTGGCTTGTTGCTGAAAGTGATACTTCCCGTTGGCATCTCGTTTTACACCTTCCAAGCCCTATCCTACTCCATCGACATTTACCGAGGCAAGATTGAGCCGACCAAGGACATAGTGGCCTTCTTCGCCTTCATCTCATTCTTCCCCCAACTGGTGGCCGGACCTATCGAGAGAGCGACCAACCTTTTGCCGCAATTCCTGAAGAAGCGCGAATTCGATTACGACAACGCAATTGACGGCATGCGCCAGATATTGTGGGGCCTCTTCAAGAAAATCGTGGTGGCGGACAACTGCGCGGTGTTTGTCGACCATGTGTTCTCAAACTACACAAACGAAACCGGAAGCACTTTGCTTCTTGCCGCCATCTTCTTCACCTTCCAAATCTACGGCGACTTCTCGGGCTATAGCGACATCGCCATCGGAACGGCCAAACTGTTCGGCATCAAGCTGATGCGCAACTTCAATGTGCCATATTTCAGCAGGGACATCGCCGAATTCTGGCGCCGTTGGCACATCTCGCTGACAACATGGTTCCGCGACTATGTGTACATCCCACTGGGTGGAAGCCGTGTATCCAAGGCAAAGGTCGTCAGAAACACTTTCATCATCTTCCTTGTGAGCGGCTTCTGGCATGGCGCCAACTGGACCTTCATCGCATGGGGAGCCTACCATGCTTTCCTGTTCCTGCCACTGATATTGACCGGCAAGAACCGCAAATACACCAACCAAGTGGCTGAAGGAAGACGGCTGCCAACATTAAAGGAAACAGGACAGATGCTTTTGACATTCTTCTTGGCGGTGATGGGGTGGATCATCTTCAGAGCGGAAAGCATCGGACAGGCTTGGGAGTATGTTCGCGGAATGTTGCAATTCGGCACCTTGCGGGCATGTTATCGGTTCTTTACCTTGCCAGAAATAAGACTAACAAGTTTGTTCGTTGTGATTATGCTAGTTATTGAGTGGTTGCAACGGGATAAACAACATGGATTTGAAGGGATAGAAAAATTGTATCTCCTTCATAATAAATATCTTAGACCTATATTATACGCTTTATTGTTGCTCTTGATGATGGTTTTCGGAGGGAAGCATGCATCCTTTATCTATTTTCAATTCTAAAATGGAAATACTATGAAACGGTTTCTTTGGGCTATTGTTATAGGAGGTATTGCTTTTTTTGTGTTATGTGGAGCTGTGGAGTTCTACCAATCACGAGTTGACAACAATTATTCCTACAAGTATTGGTATATGGAAAACCATCGTCATGAAGTGGTAACTTTGCTTCTGGGAGACTCATATATAGAGAATGCCATTAACCCAGGTTTGATGGGAAAAGGAACATTTAATTTGGCCAGGTCTTCCCGCTGGATTTATTATGACGACAAATTGCTGGAAAAGTATATTGCTGACATGCCCAATTTAAAGCAGGTGATCTTGGGAATGGGCTATAAGCCCCCGTATTTTAAATCGTATCATTATCCTGAATCAGAAAGTAATGAGCCAGAAATGAATGAGCATGAAAAGTATATGTACGAGAAATTCATGCATATTCGATATGATGACAATTCAAACCATTGGTTAGGACTGTATAGAGGCTATATTGACCCCGGCACACTGATTGGCAATAATCTTTTATGTGATTCATTAGGCTATGAACGTGTCGATGGCCAGTCTGTTAATTGGCGATTGGAACACAATGTAGATTCAAATGTGTTTCACCAAAAATATGCCAAAGAACAAGTAGCAGAATACACTGGCTATTTAAAAGACATGGCAAGATTGTGTCATCTTCATAAGGTTCGTTTTATAGTCATCACCCCCCCCTGCCATGATTCATACATTGTTAATGTCAGGCAGGAAGGTCTTGACATAATACATGGAATAATCGAGAATGTCCGTTCTGAGTATCCCATAGAATATATTGATTATTTGCAAGATGAAGAATATCGTGCTGATTCAATTTATCGTAATTGTTCCCACCTGAATTCCATAGGTGCCGATATATTCGCTCTGCGTGTGAAAAAAGATTTTGGTTTATAATATGCGTTTCAATTCCATCCAATTTGCAATATTTCTGCCAATAGTCTTCCTGCTCTATTGGTTTGTGTTCGACCGCTTCATCAGCAAATCGAAGTGGCAGTTGCGCTTACAAAACGCCTTCATTGTTGTGGTCAGCTATATTTTTTATGGCTGGTGGGACTGGCGATTCTTGCTACTCATTGCCTTCACCTCGTTTTGTTCATGGGGTAGCGGGTTGCTCATAGGAAAAGCAAAAACCAAGAAAAAGGCCAAGACATGGATGTGGCTGAACATCGTCCTCAACCTGGGCATATTGGCTCTTTTCAAATACTACGACTTCTTTGCTACAGAGTTCGCCGAACTATTCAACCTCTCCACAGATGGTTTATTATTAAGGATCATCCTCCCAGTAGGTATTTCGTTCTACACCTTCCAAGCCTTGAGTTATTCAATAGACATTAATAATGGCAAGATTGAGCCGACCAAGGACATTGTAGCCTTCTTTGCGTTTATATCGTTCTTTCCTCAATTGGTGGCTGGCCCCATCGAAAGGGCGACAAACTTGTTGCCGCAATTCCTAAAGAAGCGCAAGTTCGACTACGACACCGCCATTGACGGCACGAGGCAAATACTTTGGGGTCTGTTCAAAAAAATTGTGGTGGCCGACAACTGCGCGACATTTGTCGATCAGGTGTTTTCTACTTACCCGGAACAAAGTGGAAGCACCCTGTTTCTTGCCGCTGTCTTATTCTCTTTCCAGATTTACGGTGACTTCTCGGGCTATTCCGACATCGCCATAGGTACAGCAAAACTGTTCGGAATCAAGTTGATGCGAAATTTCAATGTCCCATACTTCAGCCGTGACATCGCTGAGTTTTGGCGCAGATGGCATATCAGTCTGACGACCTGGTTTCGCGACTATGTCTACTTCCCCATGGGTGGTAGCCGCGTCTCAAAGGCCAAAATCGTAAGAAACACCTTCGTCATCTTCCTTGTGAGCGGATTTTGGCATGGTGCCAACTGGACCTATATCGCATGGGGAGCATATCATGCCATCCTTTTCCTACCATTGATACTCTTAGGGAAGAATCGAAAGTACCGTAACATCGTGGCGGAGGACCGTTTCCTGCCTACCATTAAAGAATGCTTTCAGATGATGCTGACCTTCTTACTCGTCGTATTAGGCCGTGTTCTTTCCCGATCTAGAAGCATCGGTCAGGCTTGGGAGTATTTTTGCGGGATGTGCAATGAGAGTCTTTTCACCAAGCCTTTTTTGTATGCTGGCACGAAAAGGACAATGCTGCTAATCGCAGTGATGCTTATTATTGAGTGGATTACAAGGCGAAAAGAGCATGCCTTACAATATGGCCCTAAAATTCCATCTTGGTTGGCTTGGATTTTTAGTGCGGCGATAGTATTGATTATTTTAGAGTACGGTGGCAATAGCCAGTCATTCATATATTTCCAGTTCTAACGATGAAAAGGTATTTAATCAAAATATTACTCTTTATTGGTCTTCCAATACTTGTTTTGTTGGCTGTGTATTACATTACCGATCCGTTTAAGACATTGCGTCCCTTTAGTTTACAATACTTTGATGACACCAATCGGGACTATCTTTCAACGGAATTGTTTTTGCGGAACGATTCGGTGTATCACTACAATTCTTTCATTTTTGGAAGCTCCAGATGCTGTGGCTTCAATACATACCATTGGAAACATTACCTTCCGGAGGGGTCTAGGCAGTTTATGTTTCAAGCCTGGGGAGAAACCTTAACGGGCATTGAGCAGAAAATCGATTACATAGACCATAATGGAAATGAAATCAAAAATGCATTAGTGTTGTTCGACATTCCTGGCACTTTTGCAAAAGAGCAATTACCGAAATCCGTTGTGAAAATAAAGGATTATAAGTTTTCAGGACAATCAAAACTAGCCTATCACTCTAATCTGTTTTACCAATTTTCCCAAAAACCATCTAAATGGATTTCTTCTGTAATACAGTTCAGTAGCCATACGACGAAAGAGTTCCCTGTTGATTCTGTCAGTAATGATTGGGGAACAAAAATGAAAAATATTGACATAAGCCGTCAACCTAAAAAAGATAGTCTGTCAAATTGCACTGCCAAATCCAAAACTATTTTTCTGAAACAGATTGAACATAAAACAGACGATGACATACTAGAAAGCGAGCCTTTGATAAACGAAGAGTTTTATAAGCAATTGACTCATATCAAAGATGTTTTCGACAAACATCATACTGATTATAGAATTGTGATTTCACCTGCTTATTGTTATACACATCCTACGATAAATGCTGATGATTTGACAATTCTTCAGGAAATATTTGGGAAAGACAAGGTGTTTAATTATTCGGGAAAGAATGATATGACAACAGATTGCTATAGCTATTCAGATCCCAATCACTTTGGATTAAGCGTGGGATGGCATATCATTGAAGATATTTATAACAAACAATAACACAAAAACATCATTAGGCCTGTATGCTCTTCAACTCCCTCCAATTCGCGATATTTCTGCCGATAGTCTTCCTGCTCTATTGGTTCGTTTTCGACCGCTTCATCAGCAAGTCGAAGTGGCAGTTGCGATTGCAAAACGCCTTCGTCGTGGTGGCAAGTTATGTGTTCTACGGTTGGTGGGACTGGCGTTTTTTGCTGTTGATTGCTTTTACCTCTTTCTGCTCGTGGGGCAGCGGAATACTCATCGGGAAGGCCGAATCGAAGAAAAAAGCCAAAACCTGGATGTGGATAAACATTGTGCTCAACCTTGGCATTCTGGCTCTTTTCAAGTACTACGACTTCTTCGTCTCAGAGTTTGCCGAGCTGTTCCATATCTCTACTGATGGCTTGTTGCTGAAAGTGATACTCCCAGTAGGCATCTCCTTCTACACCTTTCAAGCCTTATCCTACTCAATTGATGTCTATCGGGGCAAGATTGAACCGACAAAGGACATCGTGGCTTTCTTCGCATTCATTTCGTTCTTCCCTCAACTGGTGGCCGGCCCTATCGAGCGCGCGACGAACCTCTTGCCGCAATTCCTGAAAAAGCGCGAATTCAATTACGACAACGCTGTTGACGGAATGCGACAGATACTTTGGGGCCTGTTCAAGAAGATTGTGGTGGCCGACAACTGCGCGGTGTATGTCGACCAGGTGTTCTCGACCTATACGGGGCAAAGTGGAAGCACTTTGCTCCTTGCAGCCATATTCTTCACTTTCCAGATTTACGGTGATTTCTCAGGCTATAGTGACATCGCAATAGGAACGGCAAAGCTGTTCGGTATCAAGCTTATGCGTAACTTCAATGTGCCGTATTTCAGCCGAGACATCGCAGAGTTTTGGCGCAGGTGGCACATCTCGCTCACGACATGGTTCCGCGACTATGTCTACATCCCTTTGGGCGGAAGCCGTGTATCAAAGGCGAAGGTTGTCAGGAACACATTCATCATCTTCCTTGTGAGCGGCTTCTGGCATGGTGCCAATTGGACCTTCATCGCTTGGGGAGCATATCATGCCATCCTTTTCTTGCCGTTGATTTTGACTGGCAAGAACCGCAAATACACGAACCAAGTGGCTGAAGGAAGATGGCTGCCTTCGCTCAAAGAGGTTGGGCAAATGCTTCTGACTTTCTTCTTGGCGGTGATAGGGTGGATCATCTTCAGGGCAGAAACTATTGGACAGACTTGGGAGTATATCTGCGGAATTTGTAATCGTAGTCTATTCACTATTCCGGCAGCGAAAGGTTTTTCCGCATTGGGGTTAAACATCCTTCTATTGATTATTGTGGAATGGATTCAGCGCGACAAGTCGTTTATTTTGGATTTGTCCTCAATCAAAAAAGGCTATTTGAGGTGGACGGCTTATCTCGCCTTGTTGTTTGTCTTGTTTGCCTTTGGAGGTCATGCTACCAATTTCATTTATTTCCAATTCTGAGTTATGCGTAAGTTCATTATTAAGTCTTTGTGTCTCGGATTGTTAGTTTTATCTTTTGCGATTGCATTAGACTATATGATAAGCATGGGACTTCGTCGGACTGATTGTTATAGGTATCAGGTATTTAATGATATTTTCAAAGACAATTTGGACTATGATATGCTCTTTATGGGTAATTCGAGAAGCTTTATGCATTTCAACCCACGGATTATCGATTCCATTTGTCATGTTAATTCATACAATTTGGGATTGGGAGGCTATGCCATTAAAACACAAATATCTGAATATCATTGCTATAAAGCGCATAATGGAACTCCAAAAACAATCGTTCAACAAGTTGATTTTATGACTCTGAACATGGAAGAAGACATCAGACACCAACACGATTCTGAACGCTTTTTCCCGACTGTTTATGATAAGACCATGCGCGGAGAATTGAAACAACTTGGTTACGGCTTTTGGGAATTGTACTGCCCGTTGTATAGGTACAATGGTTATCAAAAAGTAATCAAAGACGGTCTATTAGAGTATTTGGGAATAAAGCATTATGTTGAAAAGCCTGCATATAAAGGCTATAGACCAAAAAAAGGATTATGGAATGGGAAAAACGTGGCTTCGATGGATTCAATTAACTCATTGATGAATGAAAAGGCGATCGCTTTGTTTGAAGGATACCTTGACGAGTGCAAAAATGATGGTGTATATGTGTTGCTGGTCAACTCCCCAGTTTATTCACAAACCACAAAAAAAGTGAAAGATTTGGATAAGCTAAACCACTATTTTGATAGCATTGCCCAAAAATATGGATTTAAGTATTTGAATTATACCGAAAACTACCCTTTGTGTGACGACACTTTGAATTTTTGCGTTTCGGTTCACATGAATTCAGTGGCAGCAGATAGGTTTTCAACAGATTTTGCGAACGATCTCATTTCTCTTGGTTTAATATCCAAGTAAGTTTAATAGTAGTCTCGTTTCGCTGCTTTATTGACGACAAAAATTAATTAGGTCGAGGCCAAACATTTCCTTTGAAATCCCCAAAAAAATGTCATACCTTTGCACCGATTTAATAAATACGTATTTTTTAACAATAAATTATTCGAATAATTATGCAACCTTCTCACATTGAACACATTGGAATCGCCGTCACAAGCTTGGACGAGTCCATTCCTTTCTTTGAAACGCTGCTTGGCACCAAGTGCTATGCCATCGAAGAAGTCGCCGACCAGAAAGTGAAGACCGCTTTCTTGCGCTGCGGCCAAACCAAAATCGAGCTTTTGGAGCCCACCAGCCCCGAAAGCACCATCGCTAAGTTCATCGAGAACAACAACGGTCGTGGTGGTATGCACCACATCGCTTTCGCCGTGGAGAACATCGAAGGTCACCTCGAAGAGGCCAAGGAACTGGGCATCCGCCTCATCGACCAAGCCCCGCGCGGCGGTGCCGAAGGCCTGAGCATCGCCTTCCTGCACCCGAAATCGACCTTTGGCGTGCTGACCGAACTGTGTGAAAACAAGAACAAATAAAAACACATATAACCATGTTAATTGAACAGAAAATCCAGGAATTGTTGGAGAAGCGCAACGAGGCCCGTCTCGGCGGTGGCCAGAAGCGCATCGACTCCCAACATGCCAAAGGTAAGATGACGGCACGCGAGCGTATCGCCATCCTGCTCGACGAAGGCAGCTTCGAAGAGACTGACATGTTCGTGACCCATCGCACCGTCGATTTCGGTCTCGACAAGCAACAGTACCTCGGCGACGGCGTCGTCACCGGTCACGGCACCATCGACGGCCGCGTCGTCTACGTCTACGCTCAAGACTTCACCGTGTTTGGTGGTGCCTTGAGTGAGACCATGTCCCTCAAGATCTGCAAGGTGATGGACCAAGCCATGAAAGTTGGCGCTCCCGTCATCGGTATCTGCGACTCGGGCGGTGCCCGTATTCAGGAAGGTTCCCGCTCCCTCGCCGGCTACGCCGAGATCTTCCAGCGTAACATCAACGCTTCGGGTGTAATCCCGCAGATTTCGGCCATCTTCGGCCCCTGCGCCGGCGGTGCCGTGTATTCTCCCGCACTCACTGACTTCATCATCATGACCAATGTGGGCAGCTACATGTTCCTCACTGGCCCGAAAGTCGTGAAGACCGTCATCGGCGAGGATGTCTCAACAGACGACCTCGGTGGTGCCCGCATCCACAGCCAGAAGTCGGGCGTGGCCCACTTCGCTGCCGAGACCGAGGAGGAAGGTCTTGCCATCATCCGCCGACTCATCTCCTTCATCCCGCAGAACAACATGGAGAATGCTCCGCTCGTGGAATGCAACGACCCCATCGACCGCATGGAGGATGCCCTCAACCAAATCATCCCCGACAACCCGAACAAGCCTTACAACGTCGGCGACATCATCAACGCCATCGTCGACAACGGCGACTTCCTCGAGATCCACAAGAACTACGCCAAGAACATCATCGTCGGCTTCGCCCGCTTCGATGGCATGTCGGTCGGTATCGTGGCCAACAACCCGGCTTTCTTCGCTGGTGTGTTGGACTGCGATGCTTCGCGTAAGGGCGCCCGTTTCGTCCGTTTCTGCGACGCCTTCAACATCCCGATCGTGACCTTGGTCGATGTCCCCGGCTTCCTGCCTGGCACTGGCCAAGAATACAACGGTATCATCGTCCACGGCGCCAAGTTGCTCTATGCCTACGGTGAGTCCACCGTGCCGAAGGTCACCGTCACACTGCGTAAGTCCTATGGCGGTTCTCACCTCGTAATGGGCTGTAAGCAGCTGCGCAACGACGTCAACTACGCTTGGCCGACCGCCGAGATCGCCGTGATGGGTGCCAGCGGTGCCGTTGAGGTGCTCGATGGCAAGAAGATTGCCGAAATCGAGAATCCCGAAGAGCGCGCTGAGTTCGTTGCCAAGAAGGTGGATGAATATACCAAGAAGTTCGCCAACCCGTACGAGGCTGCCAAGTTCGGTTACATCGACGATGTGATCGAGCCGCGCAACACCCGTTTCCGTGTCATCCGTGCCCTGCGCACACTTGAGACGAAACGCCTCGCCAACCCCGAGAAGAAGCATTCGAACATCCCGCTGTAACCGTAAATCCTTGAAACGATGAACCTGTTACAAATATCATTACTGTTGGCTCACGAAGATTGGGTCTACACCAAAGGTTGGATTGTCACCATCGCTGGTTTCCTCATCGTCATCATCGCCCTCTTCGTCCTTTCGACCATCTTCCGTGGCGTGGCTGCCTATTTCAAGAAGCAGGATGCCAAAAAGAACGAGGTGAAGGAGATTAAGCCTGTGACGGTGAAGCCCACTAAAGTGGCTGAAGGCGAGATTCCTGCCGAGGTGCAAGCCGCCATAGGTATGGCCCTGTACCTCTCGACCAACCTTCACGATAAAGAGAGCAATGTAATCACCATCGAAAGAAGAGTGACTTCTTGGAACGACAAAAATTACGGAGTTAGACACTGGAAACGTTAAATTGAACAATCATGAAAAAATTCAAATTCACCATTAGTGGTAAACCATACGAAGTAGAAGTCCAGAACATTGAGGGCAACATCGCCACAGTCAATGTGAATGGCACTGATTATCAAGTGGAGATGGAAGAGCAAGCCGCTCCGGTGATCGCTCCTGTGGCCCGTCCGGCCGCCAAGCCCGCCGCCAGCGCTCCTGCCCAGAGTGCCGCTCCGAAACCGGCCGCTGCCGCAGGTGGTGCCGGCTACAAGATGGCCGCTCCGCTTCCTGGAACCATCATGCAGATCTTCGTCAAGCAAGGCGACGCCGTGAAGAAGGGCGACAAGTTGCTCATGTACGAAGCCATGAAGATGGAAAACAACCTGCTGGCTGAGGCTGACGGTACCATCACCGCCATCAACTGCCGTCAGGGCGACAACGTGCTTCAAGGTGATACTTTAATCGTAATCGGATAAGGTCATGTTAGGCAAGAAAAGTACATATAGAAAGCCTGCGGTCATCCTCGGTTCATTAGTGCTCCTAATGTTGCTCAACCTCATGGTTGTCAACAACCCATTGTTTGCAACTAGGGTTGCCGACTTGGGCAAAACCGAGCAAGTGAGTGAGATGACCCCAGAGGAAAGCAACGCCCAGCTGGCTGAGATGGCTGACGCGATTGTCGCGGAACAGCAAAAGTCGGCCGAACTGGGTCAACAGATTGAAAACCTTAACCAACGCGTGACCACGCTGGAAGGTAAGAACGCCAAGCATCATGTGGCCGCCAAGGAAGAAGTCAAGGAAATGTCCACCAAAGACCGTCTGAAAGAAGGTCTGCGCAACTTCTGGCTGCTTACGGGTTTCCGCAACTGCAAGATTGGTAACATCATCATGATTTTGGTGGGTATCCTCTTCATCTTCCTGGCCATCCGCTTCGAGTTTGAACCTATGCTGCTTATCCCGATTGGCACGGGTATCATTGTGGGTAACATTCCCTTCTTCCAGGGTTTCGGCGTCACCTTTGCCGATGCTATGGCCAATCTACAAGCGCTAGATCCAGCGACACTCAATTTCGATTTAGACACGGCTAAGGCCTTGTTGATAGCCGTCTTCGGCGACAACCCGGGCGACAAACACATGGTATTGAGCGAAGCCATCAAGTCGGTCGAGCATCTGAACATGGCTGATTATGGCCTGGTCAATAACGACATCGAAAGCGTGAAAGGTTTGATGACGAGCGTGTTCCAAAGCGGCGAGCTGAACCTCCAGACCGGTCTTTACCAGAAGGGCAGTGTGTTGAACTACCTGTACTTCGGTGTGACCTCGGGTGTGTATCCGCCCTTGATTTTCTTGGGTATCGGCGCCATGACCGACTTCTCGTCGCTCATCGCCAACCCGAAACTGATGATCCTCGGTGCCGCCGCCCAGTTGGGTGTGTTCATCACCTTCATTGGTGCCTTGTATCTCGGCTTCAACCTGCGTGAGGCTGGCGCTATCGGTATCATCGGTGGTGCCGACGGTCCTACCGCCATCTTCCTGTCTTCGCGTTTGGCCAACGGCATGAACGGCACGCGCAACCTCATTGGTCCCATCGCCATCGCAGCTTATTCCTATATGGCTTTGGTGCCCGTGATTCAGCCGCCTATCATCCGCTTGCTTACCACTAAAGAAGAACGCCTTATCAAGATGGGTGCCCCTCGTATGGTTAACAAGACCGAAAAGATCATGTTCCCCATCGTCGGCCTCATCCTGACCACTTTCATCAGCCCCACCGCCCTGCCGCTGTTGGGTATGTTGTTCTTCGGTAATATCATCAAGGAATCAGGTGTGGTGAAGCGTTTGCAGAACACCGCCTCCAATCCTTTGATTGACATTGTCACCATCGTTTTGGGTCTCACCGTGGGTGCCTCTACACAGGCCTCTGTGTTCCTGACCTCGAGCTCCATCAAGATCTTTGCCTTGGGTGCTGCCTCATTCTGCGTAGCCACCGCTGGCGGTCTGCTGGGTGCCAAGTTGATGAACCTCTTCCTGAAGGAGAAGATCAACCCGATGATTGGTGCCGCTGGCGTTTCGGCTGTGCCGGATAGCGCCCGCGTCGTCGAAGTGGAAGGTCAGAAGTACGACCCATCGAACCACCTGCTCATGCATGCCATGGCCCCGAATGTCTCCGGCGTTATCGGCTCGGCAGTCGCAGCTGGTGTGATGATGTCGTTCTTAATGATGTAATTACACCTATTAATATATTTAGGTAACAAAAATCCGCCCCAATGCTTCGGGGCGGATTTTTGTTTTACTGGAGAATATCCTTCAAACATGCCCTAAACTCGGGCATAGGTCGACAAGTGTCGCGCTCCACGATTAGAGTCTTGAGACCTGCGAAAGGACGGATCTTTGCTTCAATATCCTTGAGAGTATGTTCTCTACCGAAATAGTCGAATGCAAAACATTCCCAAAACCTGATGGATGTGGATTTGCCCATGTGGAAAGTCTCCTTGATGAAAGCCTCGTCGGAAAGCACACAGCAAAGATACACCATACCCACATCGAAAAGATGGTTGCCATAGCAGAAATCGCCAAGGTCGATGAAATACTGTTTACCATCAGCAAAGATGGCATTCGAAAACTGGAGGTCGCCGTGAATGGCAGTGTCCTCGTCGGGAACACTAGCAATGAATTGACTCAGCTTCTCCTTTTCCTCAGCCGTGAAGAAAAGGTTGTCGGCCAGCAAACTGAAGTAACGATTTTTCACATTTTCAAATTGTGAGATATCAATATGTGTGGCGTGCAGTTGCAGGCACATTTGGGCGAATTCCTCGGCATATTGTTTCACTTTCTCAGGATGGTCACCCGTTGCACGCGAATAGGAAGTCTTGTTGGGAATGCGCTTGAAACGGATTCCATAACGGCCGTCCTCCGTCACCACATACTCGCCCAGCTCTGGTGTGGGGATGCCTAGGTCAAACACCTTGCGTGCAAGGAACATTTCATCCAAAGGCTGTTGAATCTTGCCAGGAAAATAAAGTTTGAGCATCACAGAAGGGTCTGTCTTGTGGTCGTAGCTCTCGCCGTTGGCACCACCGCCCGAGAGAATATAGTCGTCAAGTGAGATCTTGATAGCTTCCATAGATGAAATGTCTGGTCTTTGAAAAGGCAAAAATAGAAAAATACCTTGTCTTTCATCAACTTTTTGTATTTTTGTCATTGATTAACCCCTCAAGTATGGGCAAAAACTCTTTCGCGAACCGGCTAAGCTGGAGCATCATCGGCATTGTTTCCGTCATATATTTGGCGGCATTGGTCATCATTGCAGTCATCTTTTATCAAATGATGACCGACGAAGCAACACAACTCTCCGAGGAGACTTTAGCCCATGCTTCACGAATGTACCTCAACCTGATTATCGTCGGGTTTATCGGTTTGGTAGTGATTTTTTTCGTTTGCAGACGCGTAATCCGCACCAAGACCCGACCTGTCACAGAGGAGCTACAAACCACCACGATAGCCAATGAACGGATGGAGTCGGAACTGAATGTGGCACGAAACATCCAGATGGGTATGCTGAACACAGATTTTCCTGCGCAACTCCATGCAATGTTGTGTCCCGCCAAGGAGGTTGGTGGCGACTTCTACGACTTTTCACTCAAGGACGACCAGATGTATTTCGCCATCGGCGATGTGTCAGGCAAAGGAGTGCCTGCCTCGCTGATGATGGCTCTCACCAGTGTTATCATGCGCTTTGTGGCTGGACTGGGGCTGCCCATCAACACCATGCTGGAGCGCATCAACAACAGCGTATGCAAAGCCAATAGCCATGGTATGTTCGTCACCTTGTTTGTCGCCCGTATCGACTTAAAAACTGGACACATGGAATTTTGCAACGCTGGACATAACTCTATCGTCGTGGTTCCTCCCGACGAAAACCCATATTTTCTCAAGGCAAAGCCGAACCTCGCCATTGGTCTGTTAGGCGACTTCCATTATGAAGGAGAGAGCCTCGAATTGAAACCAGGAACACGACTCATTGCCTATACTGATGGTGTTACCGAGGCGGAATCAGTTATTGAATCAGAGAACGAACACTCTATACAACAGTATGGCAACGAGCGTTTGTTAGCCTGGGCGCACGACATCACCCAAAAAGGCCCAGTAGTGCAGGAAAAAGAAGTCGTCGAAAGCCTTTATCAATCGGTGAAGGACTTCGCCAACGGCAATCCGCAAAATGACGATATTGCAATTATGAGTTTGAAGGTTTAGTTTAGAGTTTAGAGTATTTGTTAGTTTAGAGTTGAAAGTAATAAGTTGAAAGACAATGAAAAGAAGGTTTAATCCAATCAAAGACAAGAGCAGCGAAATCATCAATTACCTGATGGCATCGCCAGACATGCCCGACGACGAGGCGTTACGCTTCAAGATTCAACTCTCCATCGAGGAAGTCGTTGACAATGTAGTCCATTATGCCTACGAAGGCGGCATCGGATGGCTCGAAGTGAGTACGCACCTCGACAGCAATTCGCTAATCCTTACCGTTGAGCTACGCGATGCGGGTGTGCCTTTCAACCCTTTGGAGCAATCCGAACCCGACATCACGCTGTCAGCGGAAAACCGTGAGGTCGGTGGGCTGGGCATCTTCCTATGCAAGAAACTGATGGATAGCATCAGCTACCGCTATGAAAATGGAAATAATGTACTGACAATGACAAAATTAATATGGAAGTAATCATAAACAAACAAGAAGGAAAGACTATGGTGGAGCTCAACGGCAGAATCGACACCACCAACGCCGACCAGTTCCAACAAGAAGTGAAACCCCTGATGGAGGGTAACCAAAGTGATATCGATATCGACTGTGCCGGTATGACCTATACTTCATCCCAAGGACTGCGAACTTTCCTGCTCCTGCAAAAAAGCGTGAATGCGCGTGGCGGAAAAATGGTGCTTCGCAACATGAATCCGATGGTGAAGGAAGTGTTTGACATTACCGGTTTTTCAAACATCATCACGATACTATGAAGCTCGATATCCACAGTGAGATGATACTCGACGAGTATCGCGCCCAACTACCAATCTTTGAAAGGCTAAAAGACATCGTCAAGAAGCAGTTGCAGCGTTGCCTTGACGAAAACAACATCCTGGTCTCTGGTCTCGAAGCACGCATCAAGAATGAGAACAGCTTAGAAAGAAAACTTGCAATCAAAGGCTACAAATACCGTACGCTTGACGATATTACCGACATCCTCGGTGCTCGCATTATCACTTTCTATAGCGACGAGGTGGACCTTATCTCAGCCTTAGTAGAGCGAATAATCGAGATTGACTGGAACAATTCTGTCGACAAGCGCAAAATGCTTGAGACCGACCGTTTCGGCTATATGTCGCTTCATTACGTCTGCCGCCTCCCCAAGTCGGTTTACAACGACCCCACTACTCCCGAGTTAAATCAGATAAGATTCGAATTGCAGATGCGAAGCACCTTACAGCATGTGTGGGCCAACATGTATCATGACATGGGTTACAAAAGCGATGTGGAAATTCCCATGGAATACCAGCGCAACATGAGTAGGTTGGCAGGAATATTGGAACTCGCCGACGAGCAATTCAGCCTGATTCGTCGTGAAATCAACGACTACCGCCGCAATGTGCAGTCATTAGTGGCCTCTGGAAACTTCAACGAGGTGCCACTCAACGGCGACACCTTCCGCAGCTATCTCGAGCTGAAGCCATACCATAGACTGGCAGAGAAAATCGCGGCCATCAACCAAGCAGAGCTCTACGAGGATTCCTTAATGCCATACTATAATGTGTTATATCTGTTGGGCATGAAAACCATCGGCGATATTGAAAACATGCGCAACGAATATAGCGAAGGAGCTTATCAACTCGCACTGCTCCAACTGGCTGGCACCGGACTTGATATCGTGGCTTGCTCCGTAGCCTTGCAGAATCTGTGTATCGTTTCTGTCCTAAAGCAGGGCTTCGGCAAGGCCGGTTTGCTAAAGTTGTTCAATCTGGTCTACGGTGAAAGCAGCTACAATGCGCAAAGGGCCAAACGCGTCTTTGAACAAGCTCAAAAGATTAATCTGATACAATGAACAATCCACTTGACACCCATTTATTCGATAAAGCAGTCGTCTTTGCCACCCAAGCCCACGGCGGAACAGAACGTCGCGGGAAAGCCTACCCTTACATCATCCATCCCATGGAGGCAGTCAGCATTGTGGCTACCATCACCAATGACCCTGAGATGTTGGCTGCGGCCATACTACACGACACCGTTGAGGATACCGACGCGACCCTTGACCAAATTCGTGAGATTTTCAGTGAAAGAGTGGCTGACCTGGTTCAGCATGAAACCGCACCTTTAGATGACACCTTGACTTGGCGAGAGAAAAAAACACAGCAAATCAAGCAACTGGCAGAAGCACCATACGACAGCAAAGTGGTAGCATTGGGTGACAAACTCTCCAACATGCGTGGTATAGCATGGGATTATCGCAAGGTCGGTGACAAAGTTTGGGAACTGTTCCATGCCCCTAACGGGAAAGACGACGTCGCATGGTATTACCGCTCCTTAGCCGATGCACTATCGGAGCTCTCGGGAACCGCTGCCTATCAAGAATTCTCGAATTTAGTTAATGAAGTGTTTTAACCGAAGCATTATAATATCTGTTTTCGGCTAGTGCGATAGTGAGCATAGCTATTTTCAATGTAATCGGGCTATCAAGACGACTAATTGGAGTGCGAAAACACATTTTTTTCGTATTTTTGCACTCTAAAATTATGCGTCTTTACATTCGTTGAAATACGAGGAAAACCTAACAAAAATATTTTAAATCAAATCAAATTAATTCAATCATGAAAAAAGTAGCATTATTTGTGGTGCTGTTCTCGATGATGACCATCAGCGCCAAAGCACAGTGGCTCAATTTTTCCGAAAACCAGAAACGTGCCGTCGTCGGCTTCCACACTGGTCTTGTGGGGTATAATGGTGTCGACGACATTCCCAACAAAAGCCTTTCCGATTTGGGTGTAGGCGTCAGCCTCAACGTGTTAGGCGTGTATGCCGATTTCCTCTATGTCTCCCCCGACCATATGTATGACAGCCATGTTGTTCAAACCAATTGGGACGACCACGATGCCTTTGTCATCAATATAGGTTATCAAATCCCCATCTACCAAGACTATGTGTTTATCACTCCTCTCATTGGTTGGAGCCGTGTATCCACCGGCATTACGGAAGGCAACAACATCGGCGTTGATCCTGAAAAACGGTCCATTTACCACAAATATCACTCGACTTGGCGTCGCAATGATTTCAACTACGGTGGTATGCTTACCGTAGCTCCTTGCAAGTATTTCGAAATCAATGCAGCATTCACTGCTCATGCTGCCTATGCCGGCATTGCCTTCAACTTAGCCAATTTTAAATAATCCCGACATTTTAACCTAACATCTTTCTTCAATGAAAAAAGCACCTTTGATTCTCTTGGTTTGTGTCATGATGGGCATCAGTGCATTTGCCCAGACCAGACCTAACAGAGCCTTATACCTGAACATGGGAGGTAGCTATGGTGTTGCCAGTTCATATGACAACGGCACGGTTCCCTTCTTCATTATGGGCTCTTCAAACATTCAAACCTCTGGCATCACCTACGGATGGAAGCGCTATGAGACAAATCTTGAGTTCCGCTCCATTAACACCACTTTGAAAAACCCCACTGGCACTTGCCTCGACTACGATGTCTATTATGACTTCCTCTATCGTGTCCACGACTCGGAGAGCGGCCGCTGGCACCAATGGGTTGGTGGCGATGTCGATGCCTTTATCGACATCCGTCAAATCCCCAGCCTGCAAAACGCATCGACCAATCTTTCGATGTTCGGCAATCTTGGCCTCGTTTGGAAAGCCGAATTCGACTTCGCCTACAACAAGGACAAGACACATAACTGGCTGACCGCCTATGGAAAAGTGAACCTGCCTTTGATTGGCGCGGCCAACCGTCCCGACTTCGCCTATGTGGGTGATGGTATAGGGGTGACTGAACCAATAGAGCTCCTCACTGCCCAGCACCACACCTTTGCCAAGTTCTTCCCTGGCTGCAACACCGATTTGGGTCTGCGCCTCAATTTCAAGAATGGCAACTGCATTGATTTCAACTATCGCTGGGACTTCATCACTACAGGCAAAAAGGACGTCTACAACTATGTCAACGCCCTTCATAGCTTCAACGCCACATTCATGTTCAACCTTTACAAACAATAATCGCTATGAAAAATATCCGTACCATACTTTTCTGCCTTCTTGCACTGGCCTTTGCCTCTTGCGAGCGCATCGTTTCCGACAAGGACGCACCCGACAATCCAGTCAACGTTTTCGAATATCTTTGGAACAAAGTGGACACACAATATGCCTTCTTCGACATTAAGGGCGTCGATTGGGATTCCATTCATAAGGTCTATCGTTCTAAAGTGAATGATGAGATGACCGATGATAGTTTGTTCAAAGTCTGCGCCGCCATGATCAACACTTTGAAGGACGGCCACACCAACCTTTGGAGTAGCTTCAATGTCTCACATAGTGACTCCTTGTTCTATCTGATGATGGAAGGCGGCCAATTTGATGCCAATGTCGTGGCCACCAACTATCTGACGCCTTATGGTTACACCACCGGCAGTCTCTCCCATAACTTCATCCGCAATGGTAAAGTGGGTTACATCCGTTATTCATCTTTCAGTAGCGATATCAGCGACCGCGACCTGTTGTTTGTACTAGATCGCTACAAGGACTGCAAAGGCTTGATTCTTGACCTGCGCGACAACGGCGGTGGCGCTTCGACCAATATGACCGCGCTACTCAGCATTTTCGACAATCACAAGCAAGAACTGTTCAAGTCACAAATCAAGTCGGGTCCCAAGCATGATGAGTTCACCGACTACCGCACTATTTACGCTGCCGACAGCAGCCTGCTGGGCAACAAGCCTTACACCAAGCCCGTAGCCGTGCTGATCGACCGTGGTTCTTACAGTGCCACTTCGTTCTTCGCGGTGGCCACCCAAGCCTACAACAATGTCAAGTTGTTTGGTGACTACACGGGTGGCGGTATGGGTATGCCCAACGGTGGTTCCCTCCCGAACGGTTGGGTCTATCGTTTCAGCATCACCCGCACCATCGCTCTCGACGGTGGCAATTATGAAAACGGTGTCCCACCCGATGTGCGCGTCCTCCTCGACCGCGATTTGGCTGCACAAGGCATCGACAACATCATCGAGACCGCTGCGGACTGGATTATGCAATAACAAAAAACACCTAATACGAAAAAGGCTGCTCTTTCATCAAGAAGGAGCAGCCTTTGTTGTGATAGTCACAAACAGAATCAAGCGTTGTATTGTGCGATGATGCCCTTGTCGACAAGGATACGACCGCAATATTCGCAAACGATGATCTTCTTGTGCGTGCAGATATCCAACTGGTGTTGAGGAGGAATACGGTTGAAGCAACCACCACAAGCCTCGTCGAAAATACCAACGACAGCAAGGCCGTTGCGGGCATTCTTACGGATACGCTTGTAAGCAACCAACAAACGGTCTTCCACCAACTTCTCGCAGTCGGCCGAACGCTGCAACAATTGTTCTTCTTCCTTCTCAGTGCCTTCCACAAGCGAATGCAACTCGTCTTTCTTCTCCTTCAGCGAAGCCTTAAGTTCAGTAAGACGCATTTGCGCATCAGCCACCTTCGTTGCCAAATCATTGTCCTTAGCCGTAATCTCCTTGATACGTTTCTCCGACAACTGATTGTCCAACTGTTGATATTCGATTTCTTTCGTTAAGGAATCATACTCACGGTTGTTGCGCACATTGTTCTGCTGTTCCTCATATTTCTTAATCAGGGCCTCGGTCTCCTTAATCTTGATCTTGTAGTCCGAGATGTCCTTCTGATGCTTCTTGCTTTCGTCCTTGAAGTTGGTGATACGGGTCTCCAAGCCAGCGATTTCATCCTCAATATCCTGAATTTCCAAAGGCAGGTTGCCGCGATAAGCCCTGATTTCATCAATCTTGGAATCAACTTGCTGAAGGGTGTAAAGAGCAACCAGCTTTTGTTCCACACTCACTTCAACTGGGTCAACAGGTTTCGGAGCTTCTTGCTTCTCAACAGGAGCTTCCTCTGTTGAAGCAGCAACTTCCTCTTGCGCCTCAGCCTCAGTCTCGGCTTTTGTTGCTTTTTTCGCCGTCTTTTTTGTTTTCTTAACTTCTTCTGCCTCAGTAACTTCAGTCACTTCAGCACCTTCTATGTTTTCTTTCTTAGCCATATTATGATTACTTGTTTTTTACAAAATAGTGTACCGAATTCGTCTTCGTTTCGGCAATTTCGGCTGCAAAGGTAGGAAATTTTTTCCTAATCAGCTCATATATTAAGTCTTTCGTGAATTGTTCCGTCTCGAAATGTCCCCCGTCAACCAAGAGGATGTTGCCTTCGGGGACAAAGAAATCGTGGTATTTGATGTCGGCAGTGAGGTAGACATCGGCTTTTTGCCGTAAGGCATCGGGCATGAAAGGTGTGCCAGAGCCACCACAAAGTGCCACTTTCTGGATTTTTCTCCCCGTCAAGGCAGAATGGCGCAAGCATGGCGAATCGATGGTTTTTGCAACAAGCTCAAGAAAACCAATTTCTTCCATCGGAGTCTCAAACTCGCCAATCATACCTGCACCGCATAATTCAGGTTCCGATTCGGAGGGTTGAAGAAAATGCAAGTTTTTCAAGCCAAGGCGTTCGGCCAGCACTCGACTCACACCCAAATAGCTGTTATCCAGATTGGTATGCATCGAAATCATAGCGATGTCGTGCTTGACGGCCTTCATTACGGCGCGTTCGATGTAAGTTTGCGGAGTAAGATGCTTCAAACCACGGAAAATAAGCGGGTGGTGACTGATGATGAGGTCACAATGTTTGGCAATGGCTTCATCCACGATTTCCTCAGTGATGTCCAAGCAAATCAAGGCTTTATGTGCTTCGGCATTGAGGTCGCCAACTTGAAGACCTGCATTGTCGTAACTCTCCTGCCATTGCAACGGCGCAATCTCAGTGATGCAGTTCAAAATGTCTTTTACGGTCATAAATTCAAAATTGAGGCTCAAAATTAGGAAAAAATGTCTAATTTTGACCCCTACAATGAGAATTTTGCTGCTACCCATAGCGCTTTTGTACCATATCGTGCTCAGTATCAGGCACAAACTATATGATTGGCACATCTTGAAATCCAAGCGATTCGAGAAACCTGTGATTTGTGTGGGTAACCTCAACCTTGGCGGGACGGGTAAAACACCGCACACCGAATACCTCATCCGCCTTTTGAAGAACGATTACCGTGTGGCTACTTTAAGCCGTGGCTATGGTAGGAGAACCAAAGGTTTCAAGCTAGCAGAAACATCAAGCACTTATAATGATTTGGGCGACGAACCGTTGCTCTATTTCAAGAAATACCCGGGAATTCAAGTCGCGGTGGACGAAGATCGGGTGGATGGTGTGGCTCACCTGCTTTGGGAGCAGGGGGTCGAAGTCGTCCTCCTGGACGATGCCTTCCAACATCGAAGCATAAGTGCGGGACTGAATATCCTTTTGACGGAATACCAGCGCCTTTACATGGATGATTACCTCTTCCCTGCCGGCACTTTACGCGATGTGAGATCGGCGGCCAAGCGAGCCGACATCATCGTGATTAGCAAGGCTCCGAAAGATTTAAGTGAGCAAGAAAAGCAACAGATAACCGACAAATTAAACACTTCAAAGAATCAAAAAGTGTTTTTCTCCTACTTGGAGCATGCGGCTTTGCAACCTTTGAACGAAGCGGCAAAGGCATTTTCCCCTGAAGAAGCAGATGGTGCTTTTGCATTTTGTGGCATCGGCAACCCCAAGCCCTTTGTCGAAGAACTGAAAAAGCGCTATCATACCGTTGATTTTCTGCCTTTTGGAGACCATCATGCCTATAAGGAAAACGACATGAAAGCCGTTCTCGATTGGTATGAAAAGCTTGACGGAGAAAAGAAAATCATTGTCACCACCGAAAAAGATGCTGCGCGATTGACAAATTCTCCTTATCTTTGTCAGTTTGAACGCACTCCGCTATACGATTTGCCCGTCACGGTGCATTTCCATGAAGAAGAAAAGTTTAACGAAGAAATATTGAAATATGTACGAGAGAATTCTTAACACCGTTGGTTACATTAAATTGAAAACCAACGATTTTCAACCTGAAGTCGGCATTGTGTTAGGCTCTGGTTTAGGCGGCTTGGCCAGTGGCATCACCGTTGAATATGCCATCCCCTATTCAGACATTCCGAACTTCCCTGTCTCCACAGTGAAAGGTCACCAGGGGCAACTGCTTTTTGGCACCATCGCTGGTCGCAAAGTCATTGCCATGCAAGGCCGTTTCCACTACTACGAAGGCTATCCGATGAGTGAGGTCGCCTTCCCCATCCGCATGATGATGCAGTTGGGCATCCAATTCCTCATCCTCAGCAATGCTGCGGGCGGACTCAACCCGAACTTCCGCGTGGGTGATATCATGATCATCAACGACCACATTCACGCCATGCCCAATCCTCTGATTGGTCCCCATGACGAGCGTTTCGGTGAGCGTTTCCCCGACATGAGCGAACCATACGACAAACGCCTCATCAAATTGGCAGATGAGATTGCCATGGAAAAAGGCATTTGGGTGCAACATGGTGTGTATTGTTCCACCTCAGGCCCGACTTATGAAACCCCTGCCGAGTGCCGTTATTTCCGCATCATTGGTGCCGACACCATTGGCATGTCGACCACACCCGAGGTCATCGTGGCAAGACAAGGCAACCTACCCGTCTTTGGTCTATCCATTGTTTCTGACATGGGCAACATCTTTGGCGTGGATCACACCATCACCATCACGCATGAGGAAGTCATCAAGGCCGTGAATGCCGTGGAGCCGAAGCTCATCACCCTCATCACCGAGCTCATCCGCCGCAGCGCCGAAATCAAGTTCTGATGGCCGTTTATTTTGTCACCGACTTCCATTTGGGCATTCCCACGCTTGAGGACAGCCAAAAACGCGAGCGTAAACTGTTGCGCTTCCTTGATGACATTCGTCCCAACTGCGAAGAGCTTTACCTGATGGGTGACTTGTTCGACTTTTGGTTCGAATACAAGACGGTGATTCCCAAGGGCTTCGTAAGGCTGCAAGGCAAGTTGGCCGAATTCGTGGACAACTGCATCCCCGTTCACATGTTCATCGGCAACCATGATTTGTGGAGTTTCGGCTATTTGCATGATGAACTAGGACTTGAGATGCACCGTGAGCCTGTCGTCAAGACCATCAAAGGCAAGAAATTCTTTTTGGTCCACGGCGATGGCAGAGGGCCAGGAGACAAAGGCTACAAGTTCTTGAAAAAGGTGTTTGAGTGCAAGTTCAACCAATGGCTGTTCCGCTGGTTGCATCCTGATTTGGGCATCGGTATGGCTTTGAAATGGTCGCATAATCATCGCTTGAAAAAGCTTAAGAACGAGGTAGATCGAGGCTATTACGATGACATCCCTAACACCCGCCTCTACCAATACGCTCAAGAGCAGGCACAACTTGACCCTACCATCGATTTCTTCGTCTTCGGCCACCAGCATAAACCCATGCAATACAAGTCAGGCGAACATGCCTTGACCACTGTCGTTGGCAATTGGATTTATGATTTCACCTATGCGGTGTTTGACGGCGAGACGGTGGAGTTGAAAAATTTTGAATCTTAAATTTTGAATCTTAAATTTTGAATCTTAAATACTTACGATTATGCAAATCACCAAAAATTACATCGAAGCCAACAAGGACCGTTTCCTCGAGGAACTCTTTGGCTTAATCAGAATCCCTTCCATTAGTTCAGAATCAGCCCACAAGCCGGATATGATTCGCTGTGCCGAATACTGGCGCGATGCCATCCTGGCCGCCGGTGCCGACAAGGCTGAGGTGATGCCCACTGAGGGCAATCCCATCGTCTACGGTGAGAAAATCATCGACCCGAAATTGCCCACCGTCTTGGTTTACGGCCACTACGATGTGATGCCCGTCGACCCCATCGACCTATGGCACACCGACCCGTTTGAACCTGTCATCAAGGACGGCAAGATCTGGGCTAGAGGCGCCGACGACGACAAAGGCCAGTCGTTCATGCACGCCAAGGCCTTTGAGACCATGGTGAAGACCAACACCCTCCCCTGTAATGTGAAGTTTATGCTCGAAGGCGAAGAGGAAATTGGCTCGGGCAGCCTCTCGAAGTGGGTCGTGGATTACAAAGACCTTGTCAAAGCCGATGTCATCCTCGTTTCCGACACCTCGATGATCGGCCCCGATGTGCCGAGCATCACAACTGGTTTGCGCGGTCTCGCCTACTGGGAGATTGAAGTCACTGGCCCCAACGCCGACCTCCACTCCGGCCTCTTCGGCGGCAGCGTGGCCAACCCGCTCAACACCCTATGCGAGATGATCGCCAAGTGCATGGATGAGAACAACCACATCACCATCCCGCACTTCTACGACGATGTCATCGAATGCTCCGCCCGCGAACGCGAGCTGCTCAACATGGCACCTTACAACGAGGAAAACTACAAGAACAGCCTCGGTGTGAAAGCCCTGCGCGGGGAAAAAGGCTACACTAAAATAGAGCGCGTCGGCATCCGTCCCACCTTCGACCTCTGCGGTATGTGGGGTGGCTACACAGGCGAAGGTGCCAAGACCGTGCTGCCTTCGAAGGCATACGCCAAACTCTCCTGCCGCCTTGTGCCCGACCAAAACAACGAAAAGATTGCCGTTTTGGTGAAGGACTATCTGGAGAAGAACGCTCCCGACTATGTCACCGTGAAGGTCACACCGCTGCATGGCGGACAAGCCTACGGCTGCCCTGTTGACCTGCCAGCTTACAAGGCCGCCGAAGCTGCCTATATGGACACTTACGGCAAGCAGCCCATCCCGATGCGCTCGGGCGGCTCGATTCCGATTATTGCCAGATTCGAGGAAGTGTTGGGCATCAAGTCCATCCTCATGGGCTTCGGTCTCGGCGAAGACGCCATCCACTCGCCCAACGAGAACTACCGCCTCGACCACTTCTACAAAGGCATCGAGACCATCATCGCCTTCTATCAGCATTTTGCCAAGGGCGGAGAGATAGCATAAGCACTTGCAACACAACAAAATGAAAAAGGAAGAGTCAGTTGGCTCTTCCTTTTGTTTTTCATTCAACTCCGAACTTGCTTTTGTATTGTTCTGTGATAAAGTCATCCACCCAATCGTAATAGGCTTCCATCGCTTTTGGTTCTTTGGCTTTCCGTAGTGATGCCACGGCTTCTTCGCCATGACGCATCACATCCTCTTCGACAAGCAACAATTGCTGCAGAACACCTGTCCCCTTTTTGTTAATCAATGGAGCAAGGTTGCCGTAAAAAGCCGTATTGTTACCCTTTTTCAAAGTGAAAACACGCGACTTTAGCTGCAAGCCCATCTCACAAAGACGAGAATGGCCAGTGCCGTCATTCGAAACAAGTGTTGGCAGTTTTCCTGAAGGCAATAATGCCAAAGGCATTGCTATGGTGGTCAAAGGCCAACCCATGATAGTCCAACTGATGGTGTTCAACGGTGATTCGTCAGGTCTAACACCTTGCACCAACACCACAGAAGCCGTAGAGTAACGTGTAATATAGTCATGGAACGAGACATAACATGTATCCGTCTCTGTCTCAGGCATCATATCATACATGTCGAGTTGAGTCACACCGTGTTTCAAATAACGCGAGATGTGAGTGATCAAATAATCATGCTCAAGATGCCCTTCTTTGCATGCTTCTGCCATGAATGCGGTAATGGCTTGGTAACGTTCCACCCCTTGGTCCAACTTATGGTTGCCTGTTGTGCCGAAATTGGTTCGCATCAGATAGCCGTCAGGTGCCACTGAAGGGTCGTTCACATCGAACTTCACATAATTATAGTTGCCCGTCTCATAATAGGCGCAACCGCCCTTGGCATCCAACACAGCGAAATTGGAGTTGATGTCCATAGGTTTCTTAACCGTATCGAGCAGCCGCTCAAAATCCTCCAATGAGGCACAGAGTTCCAAGGCTTTACGGATGAAAATGCCATCACCATCGGTGTCGCCTCCGTCACCATTCAAGTTATAGGCCGCTGTGTTGATGATACCGAATCCAGCTTCATTGTGGCCACCCCAAACATCGACAGGTGTTGTATCTTCCGCATTCACCAAGCCAAGATAGCGGTAGCGCTGGCCTTGCACCACCATCATCATATTGTGCACCTTCCCCGAGTCGCGGTGCTTGAAAATCATAGGGCGACCATCTTTGGTGACACGGCCAGAAACAATGACCGAGGTGCAGGCCATCATTGGCTGCACCTCGGTCATCATAACTGCCAGCACCACAAGGGAGATCAATATCTTCTTCATGGCTGGTATGTTTTTAATCTATTACATGCTGATAATAAGTCCCTTCTTGGAAGTTCTTAATGCCATCCTTCAAGAAAGCCACAAAAGCGTCCTTGTCTAAATCGTAGGCACGAGGCTTCATCAGCAAGTTGCCGTTGTGGTCCATCAGGCAGTAGTACGGTTGGGCGTTGGTGCCGAATTTCGAGATTTGGAAATCGGCATACTTGCGGCCGATGGTCTTCTTCTCCTTACCATCGTAGGTTGAAGTGTACCATTCGTTCTCTGGCAATGAAGTCTTGTCATCGACATACAAGGCGCAGATGACAAAGTCGTTGCGCAGCATGTCTTTCACACGCGGGTCGCTCCACACATTGGCCTCCATTTCACGGCAGTTCACACAGCCGTGGCCCGTGAAGTCGATGAAAATCGGCTTGTTCGTTGCTTTTGCGGCGGCCAAGGCTTGGTCATAATCGAAATAACCTTTCAGGTTATGGGCCAGATGGAAGAGGTCGGCATATTTCACTTCCTCATCAAAGGTTGCCACAGCTTGGGCTTCGCCTTGGGGTGCCACAGCCATGTTTGCCATCTTAGCATCCACATACTCTATTACCTTTTCGCTGTTTTCCTCAATGATTCTGTTGAGGTCAAAGTCGAGAGTCTGCTTGGGTGGCAGATAACCCGAGAGGGCCTTCAAAGGTGCACCCCACATGCCGGGAATCATATAAATAACGAAGACAAAGTCGATAATGATGAGCACCAAACGGAACACGCCCAATTCCTTGACTTCCTTTTCGCCCTTGAAACGAAGCTTTCCGAGGAGGTAGAGACCCAACAAGGCGAAGCACACAATCCAGATGCCAAGATAAACCTCACGGTCGAGCAGGTGCCAGTGGTAGGTTTGGTCAGCCACGCTGAGGAACTTAAAGCCCAGGGCGACTTCGATGAAGCCCAGCACCACCTTCACCGAGTTGAGCCAGCCGCCGCTCTTAGGCAGACGCTGCAACAGGTTCGGGAAGAAGGCAAACAAGGCAAACGGAAGAGCAAAGGCAACTGCGAATGCGAACATCGTTACAATGGGAGCCCAGAACTCGCCCGAGGTCGACTTGATAAGCACCGTACCCACAATGGGACCCGTGCAGGCGAATGACACCAAAACCAATGTCAAGGCCATGAAGAAGATACCGCCAAGGTTCTTGGTGTTTTGCTTGCTGTCGCTCTTGTTCACCATATTGCTGCCCAGCGTGATTTCGAAGGCACCGAAGAACGAGGCCGCAAAAATCATGAATACCAAGAAGAAGATGATGTTCGGCAGCCAGTGCGTTGCCAGCCAGTTGAAGATGTCGGCGGTAACGCTGTTGCCGCCCACAAGCCAAGTCACCAAGATGATAATGGCAATGGGCAGGGTGTAGAGCAACACGATGAAAAGGAAATACATAAAGGCCTTGAAACGACCTTGTGCCTTGCTCTCGCCCTCGCCGTGCATAAAGAATGACACGGTCATAGGAATCATCGGGAACACGCATGGTGTGAGCAGGGCGGCGAAGCCCCACAAAATAGCTTCAAGAATCATGCTCCAGATGTTGGACTTCGTTCCCGCATTGGTCTCAGGCTCAGCGGCTTCAATTACTCCGTACTGAAGGTCAACATCTTCCGTTAGTGAGACGCACTGCCCATCCTTGCAGGCTTGGTAATTGATCTCACCCGTGATGGGAAAACTGCCGTCCTTCAGTTTGCGGAATGTCTGGGCAAACTGCGCCGTGCCAGCAAACTGCTTGTATTCCACTTCAAAGATGTCGTCATAAAACATCGGCACATCGGTAAGGTCACGAGCCTCGCCTACCGCCTCAAAAAACTCCGAGGTCTTGATGTCGAACACCGTAGGAAGCGGTCCCAGAGCGGGCATCGTAGTGGAATAGATGTGATACTCGGGATCGATAGTGGCAGTGGCCACAATGTCAAATTCAGTTTCGTTAAGGTCTTGAATAGCAATCGACCATTTGACAGGTTCGATAATCTGTGCACGCACCTGCATTGGCATAACAGCAATAAAGGCCAACAGCAGGCTAAAGAAAAGTCGTTTCATAAGTGATTTAGAATTAGTTTGCAAACAATGATACTTAATATATTCAAGGTGCAAAAATAAGAAGATTTACAACACAATCGAGAAAAAACATAATTTTACCAACAAAGAACAAAAAAGGTCGTTCTCAATGACAACCTAATCTGCATTCAAAAACGGTCTTTGTGTCGTTTACAATCTTGAAACGGTCATCGATTCGGTAGCCCACCACCCAAAGGATTTCGCCATCAGCGGAAACCAAGAGCCAAACATTTTGTTTTTGGTATTCCGTAAACTTCTGATCCACAAAGAAATCGCTCAACAGTTTGGAGCCTTTCATTCCCAAAGGATGAAAACGGTCGCCGTGACACCAATGGCGCAAAATCAAAGGGAACTGGATTTTGTCGGCATCCAATTGAGCCACTTCGGATGACTTGTCGATGATGAAATCGGCAGTTTTCTCCAATTCGGAGAAACGAAGATGTACAGGCGAAAGGATTTCCTCCTCCCCTATTTGAATTAGGATTTCATCATCTGTTTTCTCGTTTATTTCAGAGAGTTGCAAGTCATCCCTACCGATTACCACGCAATGTGTTGGTGAACAGTATTGGTTCCCGATGCCAGTTCCGATGGCTTCGTGGATGAAATGACATTGGTCGGTGTTGAAACCATATTGGCGCAACCATTCAAAAAGCAATTGGAAAGTAGAAGCCAAGGTCCCTGAGCCTGTCGAAGGGCCGACAGCACTAGGTGATATTGCAGAATAAGGCAACCGCTGAATCTCACCCTCTCGTTCCACAATCTGCGCCAGCTTCTCTTTCAATAACGACCTATAAAGCTCATTTTCAGCAGAAAGATGTTCCAAAGACTTATACAGACCTTGCCGCGCCTTTGGTTGCAGTTCATCGAAAACGGGCAATAACTGGTTGCGGATTCTGTTGCGCAGGTATACCGACTCCACATTGGTATGATCTTCCCGCCAAACGATATGATTCTCAACAGCATACTTTCGGATTTGCTCTCGCGAAGCCCACAACAATGGACGAATAACAACGCCATTTTGTGGCTTCATGCCTTTCAGTCCGTTGAGACCTGCGCCGCGCAACAGGTTGATGAAGAAAGTCTCGGCTTGGTCGTCAGCATGGTGAGCTACAGCGATTTTATCATAACCTAACTGCTGCCTCAATTGCTCAAACCAGGCATAACGCAAGTCTCGGGCTGCCATCTCAATGGAGATACCGTATTTTGCAGCATATTTCTCGGTTTCAAAATGCTTTACAAAGCACTGTATTCCACGATTTTCCGCAAACTTGCGTACAAACCAATCATCACCATCCGACTCATGGCCGCGCAAATGGAAATTGCAATGCGCTGCGACAAATTCCACCTTGGCTTTCAGCAACAAATCCGCCAAAACCATGGAGTCGATGCCGCCGCTGAGGGCCAGAATGACTTTGTCGCCTTCGGCAAGAAGGTTATACCTATTAATATATGCTTGGAACTGGTCAATCATTGTCAGTGCTTTACCACAAATTTTGCTATACCTTTTCCGTCCACCTGAACGAAATACAAACCATCGGGATACCGATTTGTATTGACCCTTACTTGTTGACTATCAGACACAATAGCGTCCACCAACTGACCCAAGCTGTTGTAAACTTGAATCAAGCCATTAACCTCAATGTTCACAATACCATCAGCTGGATTGGGGTAAATCGCACAACCTTCTTGCTGATTATCAAAGACATCCGAATAGCATTGATGCACTTCTATGCCCAAAGGCTCAAAAGCGTCAATGATGGTTTGCAAATCATAGATATAAAAGCCCGAATGACCTCCGTCAAGTACGATTTGTCTGTCTGGTGCAATCAAGAAATAATGCGGAGAATAGGAGAAATGAAACAAATCCACAAACCTCTGAACGCCTCCTTCCAGGCCTACCGTAGGATATTCGACACCAAACTCCTCGCACCATCGGAAACACAACTCCTCGGGGTCGGTGGTCACTTCCATGTAGAATATGTCTTCATTGTTGCATCCGTATCGATAATAGGATTCCACAATGTATGGCATCACTTCACGGCACGAAATGCAAGTGAATCCGAAGAAATCAACGAAAACGAACTGACCTCGATCAAGAATATCGAACAAATGGATTTCGTTGCCATGACAATCAACCAACTCGAAATCCAAGGCTTCAGGACCAACACAAATCGTATCGGAATTGTTCTCAGAGCCATCTTCACAGCGCGAAACCACATAGTAACAGTTCTCCTCCGTCGGATGATATGTAACTTTTTCTATGTTTGACTCAACCGTATTGGCCTCAAAATGAAAAGCCTCTTCCGCATAATTCCGCGAAAACACATGATAATACTCGGCACCTTCAACGCTCTCCCACTCGAGATCCAATTGTGATGCTGAAAGATGAGCCGTCAAGTTGCTTGGTGCCTCACACTGACCAAAACTGCAATCGCTTGGCACGATGCCCAAATCCGAAAAGACCCCCTCAAAATGATAGACTATCGGCTCCTGAAATATCTGATGGTCAGGCAAAAACAAAAGAAACTGGTTGTTCCCATAGTCGTAGATGCAATCAGGATATAGGGCATAAAACGAGGCACTTCCTCCATCCATGCCAATCACGGGAAACTCAATATGATGTTCTTCGGACCAACTTTGGCACTGCGCATCATCGGAATGGGTCAACAATTCCATAAAAAACACATCCCTGCCATTGCAGCCATACTGATGGTACAAATTGTTCATGGTCAAAGTCTGCCCATAACCGCTAAAATCATTCTGAAAGTGAACCAAGACATATTGCCCACCGTCGAGCAACTCAAACAGATTGTACGCTACGCCATTGCAATCCGTAAAGGTAAAATCCTCAACTTCAGGCGGACACTCGGCCTTCAACTGCCAACCCAATGCTAGAAATACCAATACAAACAACGCCTTTTTCATGTTCAGATAGTATGGATTGCAAAAGTACAAAAACCTCACAATCCGAAAAATAAATCATTTCTTTTTCTTCACCGAAAAACCGAAGCCGCCGATTTTCTCGCCGAGACCGTAATACTTGCCGTGGGAATAGGCCAAAGGCTTGGCGTGGTTCAACTGGAAAGCACCCGTGCCTTTGTCGATGAGCTTTTCTTCCGCATTGACGGCCACCACCTCAGCGATGAACATATCGTGAGAGCCTAATTCCTTCACCTCCACCACCTTGCACTCGATGCTCAACGGCGATTCGGCAATCAAAGGGGCTTTCACGATTTGTGCTGGCTCAGTGTGCAGGTGCATCTGCTTGAACTTGTTGTAGTCGCGACCTGAGCGCACACCACACCAGTCCGTGGCAGCGGCCAGTTCCTCCGTCGTCAGATTGATGACAAACTCCTTGTTTTTCATGATGAGTTCGTGCGAGTGGCGCTCCTTGCGGACGGAGATGTAGCACATGGGCGGGTCGGAGCAAATCGTTCCCGTCCAGCCAATGGTGATGATATTGTAGTTTTCCTCGCAGTCGCCGCATGTGACCATCACGGCGGGCAAGGGATAAATCAGGGTTCCAGGTTTGAAGGGGATTTTCATTATAATATGCTCTTGAATTGAATTTTCTGTTGCTTAGCCCACCTTTCAAACTCCCATTCGAAATCATCAAACACATTAAGATCGTCACAACGAAAAGACATCACAGGCCATGTCTCTAAACGATAATTCTTACCTTTTTTTGTTCTAATTGTTAGTATTCCCAACCAACGTCGATAAAATTTCATATTTTCCCATTCCACAATTCGTTTTTCGGGCACCAAAACAGACTTTGATATTTTAGTTTGTTCCAATCCCTCATTAGTTATCTTAAGATTGACTGTCGTCCCCGTTGCTGCTATTATTTTATCAATCAAAAAGAAACCAAAAAGCATAATAGGCAAATATACTAACAGACCCACTATCTTATTATGTAATTC
The DNA here is from genome assembly GCA_900317055.1 of uncultured Bacteroidales bacterium. GTDB lineage: Bacteria > Bacteroidota > Bacteroidia > Bacteroidales > F082 > Limimorpha. The sequence goes on from ONFF01000012.1 coordinate 58,491, forward strand.
CCAACGCCTAAGAATTAAAATGGTTAGAGTCAAAGACAATAAGAGCATGGTCAAAAACACCACAACTTGTACCAAGCGTGAGTATCGCTTCATAACAAATCCGTCAGGATATTCTTTCGCAATCCGTTCGTCTCTTGTCAAATGCTGTTTCTTTTTCTTCTTTGCCATCTTAGTAATAGTATTCAAGTGCAAAAATAATGGTTTCCCCTATCATCTTGTGGAGAATACAACATTGCTGGAGATAGAATTTCTTATATCGAATTGATGAAATATCTCACTGCTTCAAGCAACGGGTCAAGGTCTTGACGAATAGTCAGCAGCACCACTTCACCATCAATGTCAAAATAACCATGTGCGATGTGGTTGCGGATTCCTATTACATCCTCCCATGGAATCTCTGAACGTTCCTTAAGCAACTCACCTTCTGTAATCCCATCTATTTGATGGATGCCCTCGCCTATTGCTTCAATCAACATGCAACTGGCTGCAAGCTTTTGCATTCCATCGGGTGACAAATAATAATCCTCAGCCGTCTCGATATTAGCATTCCAATTCTTGAGCTGCTCAATGGCGTTCTCAATTTGTTGAAAAATGCCTATTACTCTATCCCGATTATTTGATGACGTAAATTCCATCTTTATTGATCTCTTGTAATAAATAAGGATTCATGTGTTGGTGCATTCTCACCACATCCACTGGACAACCCAAAAGACGCTCAAGGAAACGTTTCAATCGAACCATCAAATAGGCTTGAGGTTCCATTTCCACGCACACATCAACATCGCTTCCTTCAATCTGTTCATCTCGCGACACAGACCCAAACAAGCGAAGCGAGCGGATTCCGAAGTTTTTCCTCAACTCATCCTCTTGATTTTCAATCAATTCAATATATTCTTTTTTTGTCTTCATATTGCAAAAGTAATCAATTTCCTTAAAACGCAACATGTTTGACAATCAGAAAATGAAAAAATCCCGCCCAAACGAGCGGGATTTTTCAGTTTTTAAAGTCGGCCAGTCGAGGCTTGATATTTCTATCGGTCGGCCCTTCGACGCGCTCAAGGACCTTAGCTTAATCAATCGTCCAAGTCGAACCGCTGTTGAGCAGGTCGTCCATGCAGTGGATCTTCGAGTTGGCCTTTTCGTTTTCGATGACTTGGTCAAGGCTGTCGTTGAAGGTCGGGGCTTTCACGTCGCGGATGACGCCGATGGCGACGGGGAAATGAGGCGGCATCATGTGTGCCAGCATCATGTGGATACCCGTGTCCTCGGTGGTCTTGTCGTGGACGAGAATGTCCTTCTCGGTGATGCCGTTCTCGCCAATCTTCACCACTTCAAGTTGGTTGCCGTTCAGGCGGATACCCTTGTCGCGGTTCTTACCGAAGATGAGCGGCTGGCCGTGGACGCACTTCACCTGCATGTCGTCGCGGACATCCTTGCCGGTGATGTTTTCGTGCACGCCGTTGGAGAAGATCATGCAGTTTTGCAGGACCTCGGTCACGGCGATGCCATCGTGCTTGTACGACTCCCAGAAGATTTCACTCAGCTCCTTGGGGTTGATATCCACGCCACGGGCAAAGAAGGTAGCCTTGGCACCAATGGCGAGTTCGCCAGGATTGAACGGATCCTCGTAGGTACCTTGCGGCGAAGTCTTGGTCTTCGTGCCACGGAAGGTGCAGGGCGAGAACTGACCCTTGGTCATACCGTAGATACGGTTGTTGAACAGAATCAGGTTGATGTCGATGTTACGACGGCAGGCATGGATAAAGTGGTTGCCACCGATGGCGGTGCAGTCGCCGTCGCCGGTGATCATCCACACGCTGAGGTTCGGGTTGGCCAGCTTCACGCCAGTGGCGGCAGCGGCAGCACGACCGTGGATGCTATGGAAACCATAGGTATTCATGTAGTAAGGGAAGCGCGAGGAGCATCCGATGCCAGAAACGACAACGATGTCTTCCTTCTTCTTACCCAACTTCGGGAAAATGTCTTGAACGGCCTTCAAGATGGCGTGGTCACCACAACCGGGGCACCATTTCACCACCTGATCGCTTGCAAAATCCTCTTTGGTCAGCATGACCTCTTGTTCGATATTCTGATTTTCCATAGTCGTATTATTTTAAAAGGTCGTTAAACTTAGCTTCAAGCTCACCGATGGTGAACGGCAGGCCCATCACCTTATTGAATTGCTCGCACTTGTATTCCGGGAAGTTCATGCGCAGGTACTTGGCAAACTGACCGCGGTTGATTTCGCAGACCACGATCTTCTTGTGACCTTTCAGCACTTCCTCGGTGTTGCGCGGCAGCGGCATGATGTAGTCGAAATGGGCGTGAGCGATGCTCTTGCCTTCTTCCATCAGACCCTCGACGGCGGTGCGGACAGTACCGTAGGTGCCACCCCAGCTCACCACGAGGAGGTCAGCGTTCTTGTCGCCGTAGATTTCCTGCAGCGGGATGTCGTTGGCCACGCGGTTGATCTTCTCCTCACGGAGTTCGGTCATGATCTGGTGGTTCTCAGGATTGGTGGACAGGTTACCCTTGCCGTTTTCCTTTTCCAGACCGCCGACGCGGTGACGCAGGCCAGGCGTGCCCGGGATAGCCCATTCGCGGCGGAGCCATTTCTCATCGCGGCGATAAGGCATATAGTCCGGGTCGTTGGCTTTGGCCAGCGGAGGCGTGATGCTCGGCAGGTCGGCCATCTTAGGGATGCGGAACACCTCGGAGCCGTTACCCAGCGAACCATCGCTAAGCATGATGACAGGCGTCATGTGCTCCATGGCGATACGGGCGGCTTCGTAAGCGGTGTAGAAGCAACCGGCAGAGCTGCGGGCAGCGATGACCACGAGCGGAGCGTCGCCGTTACGGCCGTAGAGGGCCTGCATCAGGTCGCTCTGTTCCATCTTGGTCGGCAGACCCGTGGAGGGACCGCCACGCTGCACATCGATGATGACCAGCGGAAGCTCGGTCATCACGGCGAGACCCATGGCTTCGCTCTTCAACGAGAGGCCGGGGCCGGAAGTCGTCGTCACGGCCATGCAGCCAGTGTAGGCAGCGCCGATCGACGACATGATGCCGGCGATTTCGTCTTCAGCCTGGTAGGCCTTGACGTTGAGGTTCTTGTATTTCGTCAACTCGGCAAGGATGTCGGTGGCGGGAGTGATGGGGTACGAACCGAGGAAGAGCGGGCGGCCCGACTTCTCGGAGGCGGCCATCAGACCCCAAGCAGCGGCGGTGTTGCCGGTGATGTTGCGGTACTTGCCCTTTTCGAGGTCAGCGGCTTCCACACGATAGGTATTCGTGAAGAGTTCCCAAGTGTCGGCATAGTGATAACCGGCGTCGAGGACGGTACGGTTAGCCTTGATCACTTGGTCCTTGCCTTTGAACTTGGTCTCAAAATACTTGTAAACGGTGTCGAGTTCACGGTTGAACAGGTACATCACGATACCGAGGGCAAACATATTCTTCGATTTCAGCATCGACTTGTTGTCCATGCCGAAGTCCTTCAGGGCCTCTTTAGTGAGTTCCGAGATAGGAGCCTTCACCACTTGGTAGTCGGCCAAGGTGCCATCGACAGTCGGGTCGTCGGCATAACCGGCCTTCTCCAATGCCTTGTCAGTCACTGAGTCGGAGTCGAAGATAATGATGGTTCCAGGACGGAGCCAGCGCATGTTAGCCTTGATGGAGGCGGGGTTCATGGCCACGAGGACATCGCAGAGGTCGCCAGTGGTGTGAACGGGTTTGTGTCCAAAGTGCACTTGGAAGCCAGAGACGCCTGCCACGGTGCCTTGCGGTGGGCGGATTTCAGCCGGATAGTCCGGGAAGGTGGCGAAATCGTTTCCGGCAAATGCTGTTGAATCCGAAAAAAGATTTCCGGTAAGTTGCATACCATCGCCCGAGTCGCCCGAAAAACGGATGACGACATGTTCAAGGGCTACAACCTTACTTTTTGCTGTCATGATTATTGAATTAAGTTATTACTTTTACTTGATTGGTACTTAACTACTTATTTGACTTCTGGACTTCGGGACTATGAGACGAGGGTCTTTTCCAATCCCGTAGTCTCGCAGTCACGCAGTCTCGTGTCTTATTTTCGGTGCAAAATTAAGCAATAATAAGGTGCAAAACCAAAGAAAAACGCTTTTTATTTTCCTATTTATAAGTAAATTCGCACTATGTTAAATATCAGCGTCTTAACCATTATTGTTATTTAGACTGAATAAAAATTTCGTTTTGGGGCATATTGGAATGAAAGTTGTTAGTATTTTTGCGGCTCGAAAACTCAAAACAAACCTTAAAATTAAATCATTATGGCTTACAAAATCACAGACAGCTGCGTTGCTTGCGGCACATGTATTGACGAATGCCCCGTGGGCGCTATTTCGGAAGGCGACATCTATGTCATCGACCCTGATACCTGCGTTGGTTGCGGCACTTGCGCCGGCGCTTGCCCGAACGAAGCAATCGTTGAAGACTAATTGAAAAAAATGAAACTGCATTAAAAGTAAGGAAAAGCCTGCCAAAAACAGGCTTTTTTTTAATTTTTTTGTCAGTTTTTTAAAGTTTGGCAAACTATTTGCTATCTTTGCCTCGTTCTTTGAAAGAAACAAACTTAAACAAATAACCTAATTATTAACTAAAATCATTAAGAAATGAAAAAATTAGCATTGGCACTTGTGTGCTTCGCCAGCGTTGCTTTCTTTGCAAGCTGCACAAAGACAGTGGAACATCCGGAACCTTCGATCGCCGTTAAGACGGGTGAGCTTTTCATCACCGGTAGCGTTGATCAACCTACAGTCATTGATTTAGACGACGAAAATGCCATCAGTTACAAGTATGGTTTCCATGTTGAATCCAATACTGAAACCAAGAAAGAACTGAAGAGCTTGGTGATCACCACGGATGTGACTTATTTTGAAGAAGATGGTCAAGAGCAAGAAATCTATTACGACACCATCGACCTCACTGGTAAAACTTCCTATGATTTCGAAGAGTATCTTTTCGAACAAGAAAGAAATGAAATCCTCGTTATGGAAGGCACAATCAAGGCTTTAGTGACTGACGTTGACAACCAAACCAACATCGCCACCGTCGCTTTCAGATGCAAAGTGGAAGATACTCCCGAACCGCTAATCGGCCGCACCATTGAATGGATCCGCAAGGGTGCCAACCTCCAAGGTAACACCGAATCGGAAATGGCTGCCATGGGCTTGAAATGGACTATCAGCTACAAAGATGTGTTCGCCACCATCGAGCCTTTGAACGAAGATGTTGTCATGTACTTGTGCAACGGCGATGACTTTGATGACATTGAATTCGTAAGCCAAAAATACGAATACTTCGCTAACTTGGCTGAAAACGAAGAGCCCATTGAAAAATATCGTAACATCAAAACCGAATATGGCGCAGAATACAACGACATGTTGGCCGTTGTCTATGGTGAGGAGTATTACCTGATTCTCATCGAAGACGCTGAAATTGAGACTGGTTCTTATGGCACTCAAATCACCATCAATGGTGCTGCCAAATAAGTAAAATCTTAAACCAACAAAAAAGAGACGCGTCGTAACGCGTCTCTTTTTTTATTCTGCAAAAGCGTGGCTGATTTTCCGGTTGATTTGCAACAGCCGCTTTTCATCCAGTTTGACAACTGCCCTATCGTATGTCATCAAACCATTGAGCTCAGTCTCACAATCAGTGGTTTGCGTATAGACAGCAGCCGAAAAGCCTTGGAAAGCCATCTTGTATAATTGATTGGCGTATTCCACATAGGTATCAGTCACTTTTTCCTCAGTGTCAAACTCCACATAGCCCCAGCCTTGGTCTTTCACCCAAGTGTGGCCTTCCACTTTGCGCCCGATGCCTCCATATTCGCCTAAAACCGTGGCGCGGGTCGGGTCATAAAGCACCATCTTCGGCTCGGGATAATGGTGCAGGTCGAGGATATCTCCGCACTGGTAGAAATTGCCACCCGAAGCAGGATTCACCAAACGTGTCGGGTCAAGTTTCTTGGTCATCTCCACTATTTCAGGGGTCTTGAACTGTCCCCACGATTCATTGAAAGGCACCCAAACGCCTATGCATGGCTGCGACTTCAGGCTATTGATAATCTCCGTCCACTCTTTCTTATAGCATTCCTCCGATTCAAGCGTACGCAGGCTCTCTGGCCCTTGGTAGTATTGCGTTGTTTGCCACTCGGGGCCGCGACCGCCACTGGGCATGTCTTGCCAGACAATCATTCCGATACGGTCACAATGATAATACCATCGCGCCGGCTCCACTTTCACATGCTTGCGAATCATATTGAAGCCCAAGTCTTTGGTTTTCTGAATGTCATAGGCCAAGGCTTCATCAGTTGGAGCCGTGTAGAGGCCATCGGGCCACCAACCTTGGTCGAGGGGCCCGAAATGGAAAATCGGTAGGCCATTCAAGGTGAGACGCACAATACCATTCTCATCGCGTTTTGTGCCAAAGCTCCGCATGGCAAAATAGCTATCCACTTCATCTATCACCTTGCCTTTACGCAGCACCTTGACTTTCAAGTCGTACAGGAATGGATGGTCGGGTGTCCAGCGCAGGAAGTCCTCAGGCATATTCACCTCTACAGGCTGCCCATTGATGGCCTTGCCCATTGCCACTTTCTTCCCTTCATAAGTCACCTCAACCTGATAGAGGTCATCTCTTGTCGGGTTGGAAAAATCGACCTCCACACTTACCGTCGCCTTATCGAAATTGGGTGTGGTAACAAGGTTTTGGATATAATCCTCAGGCACATATTCGAGCCACACCGTTTGCCAAATTCCAGTCACAGATGTATAGAAAATGCCACGCGGATTGATGACCTGCTTTCCGTGTGGGATATAACTGCTGTTGGTCGGATCCCAAACGCGGACCACCATGTTGTTTTGTTTGCCTTTCAAAGCCTGTGTAATGTCGAAGGTAAAAGGCGTGTAACCACCTGTGTGCGAGCCCACTTTAATATCATTCACCCAAACATCCGTCATCCAATCCACCGCACCGAAATGCAACAGGATACGGCCGTTTTTCCAATTTCCAGGCACAGCAAAAGTTTTCTGATACCAAAGTGCATTGTCAGGCCCAACCTCTTTCTGTACACCAGAAAGTGACGACTCGATGCAGAACGGAACGAGGATATCACCCTCGTAACGGCTGGGAGCCTTCTCCCCTTTCGCCGTGATGGCGTACTGCCAAAGGCCATTGAGGTTTTTCCAATCTGGGCGCACCATCATTGGTCGCGGGTATTCAGGCAAGGCGCTTTCAGGTGTGACCTGTTCAGCCCAACGGGTTTTGATTTTGTCGCCAGCCGGGGCATACTGTGCCAGGGCAAGGTTTGCTAATAGCATTGAGATTAGTAAGAGTTTGATTTTCATATTATTGTAAGATTTAGATTCATATAAAGATTCCCTTCGGGAATGGAGCATTAACTATGTGTTATCATGCGGCGGTTTGTTATGTCTACTTGCTATAAAGGTCTCTTAACCGCCGCTGGAAACCTAAATTCTAACTTTCATTCCCCACGGGAATCTCATTCCTCCATCATTTCCTTATTAAACGCTTCAGCAGCGGCAATGAGGCTGTGGACGGCACGGGGAATCAATTCCTCAACCTGTGGCGTGGAGTCAAGCATCTGCTCAAAACACATCCAGACCGAAGACCCTTTATCGTGTTCATCCTCAAACTCATAGAGCACAGCCTTAACCACCTTATAGTTCCAATTGACATTGTTGCAAGCCATGATGGCCTCGGCAAAGTTGTCATCGGTCACATCGAAAACGCCGGGCAGAATCAAGCGGAAAAACAACGGGTCGTCGGCATCATTCCATAGGAGGAAATTCCAACCTTCATAGCTGAAATTCAAGCCCAAGTCGTTCTTTTTAGAGGCAACCCCTATGGACTTCAAATACCTTGACACCAAAGTTTTAATGTTCATCACGATCACTTTTTGTGGAATCCGATGCGGGTCTTGGTGGAATAGGTCGGGTTCTTGTATTTCAGTACATCAACGAGGATCTTTTGCGAAATCGGCACATCGTTGTAGGCAGCGGTCATGGCGGCCTCGTTGACAGCCTCCGTAATGTCACCAGCATTGAAATCGTCCGACATCTTGGCCAGCTCATCAAAATCGAGCTCTTCGCAGGGACGGTCTTTCAGATGGTCCATGAAGATGTCTTTTCGAGCCTCAAAATCAGGCTGCGGCACAAAGAACACACGGTCAAAGCAACCGATGCGCATAATGGACTGGTCGATGAGGTCTGGGCGATTGGTCGTGGCTACCACAAGGATGCCCTTTTTGGAGCAATCGTTCATCATGCCGTACAAAGCCGAAATCTGAGGCGTGACATTCTCATCTCCTTCGGCATTCGGATTGGGTGCCACAAACTCAAGCTCATCGATACAGATGACAAACGGCGCCTTGATTTCGGCAGCATCGAAGACTCGCTGCAAATTATCCAACACACCTTCTTGATAGATATGTCCAAATTCTGGACCTCTAATGATGGTGTAATTGAAGCCCAATTCCTCAGCAAAGCTCTCAAGGACAAGGCTTTTCCCGCATCCAGGAGGGCCATAGAGCAGCACGCCGTTAATCGTCGGCAGCTTGTACAATTTCGCTTTTTCAGGGTTCTGCAAAGCGAAGAGCACTTCCTTGCGCAACTGTTCTTTCAGTTCATCGCGACCTGTCACATTGTCGAAGCCGCTGCCAGTGCCCTTCTTGTAGGTGATGACTGGGCCGCTGTTGTCTTGGCCTTGTGCATCGGAATCCGGTTTTGCTTCTTCCTCTTCCATTCGTTTCGCCAATTCGGGCATCACCTGCTCAAACAAGGCTTGGGCAAACTCACCCGCCGAAGCAAAACGGTCGTCTGGCTTCTTGGCTAAGGCCTTCAACAGGATAGCCTTCATATAATCAGGCAACTTCACCTCATCCGTTTCCAAAACAAGGTCTTGCTTTCTCGCTTTCTTCACTGCGTCGGCAATCTTTTGCTTGTCGCCGTCAAAAACTCTCAAATCCGGTCCCTCCCAAGGCGCCTTACCAAACATCAGGAAATAAAGAAGTGCGCCCGTGGAGAAGATGTCACTCTTCACCGTGTAAACTGCGCGAAAGGTTTCAGGGGCACGGAAATAGGGCATCAAATCCTCATCGACAAAAGTCGGGCGGCCTTTGACCATGTAAGAGATATGACCCAGGTCAATGATGGTCGGCATCAGCATACCGTCATCCAACTCTTGAAGCATGATGTTGGAAGGCCGTATATCATTGTGTATCAATGCACGGGAATGAATAAACGACAAACCACTCAAGACACAGAGCGTGATTTGCACCGCATCTTCAAGGTCGAATCGGCCTTCTTCCCTGACAGCATCCAAAAGCAAGGAACCACGGTAAAATTCTGTCACCAAATAATGATAGACCGCGTTGCCTTTTTTCACCTCTCCGTTGTCGACATAACGAACAACATTCTGGTTCTCCTCGGTGTTCAGTTCCTTGCAGAGTTGGATTTCGTAGACCTCCTTGCCCTCAAAAAGCTGCTCGTGAGGAATGCTCCTAAGGTCGAACACCTTCATGAAGTACATCATGTCATCGGGACCGAGCACCGTATATGATTCAGCGACAATGCCTTTCTTTATAAACGAGTTGATGACATATTTGCCAATCTTCTCCCCTTTTTTGAATGTTTCCATACGCGATAAATTTGTGCAAAGTTCAATATTAAATTTGACTTGTGCAAGAGGCGCTGCATTATTTTCAACAAAAAAAGGCCGCTTTCGAGGCCTTTCAATAGTGTCGAACATCAAAGACTATGCGTCAATATTGGCGTATGTGGCATTCTGCTCGATGAACTCGCGACGCGGGGCCACCTCATCGCCCATCAGCATGGAGAAGATGTGGTCGGCCTCCATGGCGTTCTCGATGGTCACCTGACGCAAGGTACGGTGGGCAGGATCCATGGTGGTTTCCCAAAGCTGCTCAGGGTTCATTTCACCAAGACCTTTGTAGCGCTGCACATCATAGCCGCTCACGGTGCCGTTCTTGGTCAGCTCAGCCATGCTGGCAAAGCGTTCCTCATCGGTCCAGCAGTAACGCACGGGCTTGGTGCCACGCTTGATGAGATACAAAGGCGGTGTGGCGCAATACACATAGCCGTTCTCAATCAACTCACGCATGTAGCGGAAGAAGAAGGTCAAAATCAGGGTGGTGATGTGGCTACCATCGACATCAGCATCGGTCATGATGATGACCTTGTGGTAACGCAGCTTCTCGAGGTTCAAGGCTTTACTGTCCTCTTCGGTGCCGATGGTCACGCCTAAAGCAGTGTAGATGTTCTTGATCTCCTCGCTGTCGAACACGCGGTGTTCCATGGCCTTCTCGACATTCAAGATTTTACCACGCAGCGGCAGGATGGCTTGGAAGTTACGGTCGCGGCCTTGCTTGGCGGAACCACCTGCGGAGTCACCCTCAACGAGGTAAAGCTCTGTCTTGGCTGGGTCGCGCTCGGAGCAGTCGGCTAATTTACCTGGCAGGCTAAAGCCTGACAGAGCACCCTTGCGTTGCACCTTCTCACGGGCATTGCGTGCCGCTTGACGGGCTTGGGCGGCCAAAGTCACCTTGTCGAAGATGGTCTTGGCCTCTTTGGGATGCTCTTCAAGATAGTCGGATAATTGTTGACCCACGATGGAGTTGACAATACCCATGACCTCATCGTTGCCAAGTTTAGTCTTAGTTTGGCCTTCGAACTGTGGTTCTGGCACCTTCACCGAGATGACGGCTGTGAGACCTTCGCGGAAATCATCAGGAGAAATCTTCACCTTCAGCTTTTCCAACTTTTCAAGCAGGCCGCTCTTTTCGGCATAGGCGTTGAACGAGCGCGTCAAGCCTGAGCGGAAGCCTTGCAGGTGCGTACCACCTTCAATGGTGTTGATATTGTTGACATACGAGTGCAGGTTTTCCTTGTACTCGTTGTTGTATTCCAAAGCAATCTCAACCGGAACATTGTTCCTCTCGCCAGAGATATAAATCGGCTCGGGGATGAGTTTCTCGCGGTTGGCATCCAGATAAGCGATGAAGTCGATGAGGCCATTCTCAGAATAGAAAGTCTCGCTGCGATAATTGCCGTTTTCCATCTTCTCACGCTCATCAGTGAGAACGATGGTGATACCGTGGTTAAGATAGGCCAACTCGCGCATACGGTTGGCAAGGGTGCTATAGTCGTATTCAAGAGTCTGGAAGATGGAGCCATCGGGCTGGAAGGTGATGCGGGTACCATTCATCTCGGTCGTGCCCACCACTTTCACATCATACAGCGGCTTACCACATTCATATTCCTGCTTGAAAATCTGGCCTTCACGATAGACCTCAGCGGTGAGGTGGGTCGACAAGGCATTCACGCAACTGACGCCCACGCCGTGCAAACCGCCAGAAACCTTATAGGAGCCTTTATCGAACTTACCACCAGCGTGCAGTACAGTTAAAACCACTTCCAAAGCCGAGCGATGCTCTTTGGGGTGCATACCCGTGGGGATACCACGACCATTGTCCAATACACTGATGGCGTTGCCTGGTAGGATGCGGACATCAATCTTGTCGCAATAGCCCGCCATGGCCTCGTCGATGGAGTTGTCGACCACTTCATATACTAAATGATGCAAGCCGCGGAAATGGACATCGCCAATATACATGGCCGGACGCTTACGCACGGCCTCCAAGCCTTCCAAAACCTGAATCTTACTGGCACCATATTCTTCGCTTGCCAATTCTCTTTTCTCTTCTTCAGTCATTTTCTAAAATTTAGCTGTTTTCAATTAAAGGTGCAAAGATACGGAAAATTTCGGCACGAAACACAAAAAAGTTGAGAATTTTGTTTTTTGTCCAAAACGGCTCTACGGGGCTAAAAATAGGCAAATTTCAAAAACGGCCTGTTTCCTCGCGCACGCGGGAAAGAAAAAGCCCCATCCGCTGGAAGGGGCTTTTTAGAGCGTTTAAGACATCTTCAGAAAGTCAACTTCACGCCAGCAAAAAACTGAATACCTGTGACAGGATAATTGTAGAACATCTGGTATTTCTGATGCGCCACATTATCCAACAAAGCAAAAGCCGTAATCTGCTCGTTCACTTTGTAGTCGGCACCAAGGCTGAGGTCGAAGACATCCTTCAGCTTTTCAGCCTTGAAATTGAAGTTCTGCCAGTCGACCACACCGTCCCAAACCTTGGCATAGCGTCCGCCTTGGTAAAGGAAGGTGGTGTTGAAAGACAGCTTGTCATCAAAGTCATAGGTCACTTTCAGCTTGCCTTCCGTTACGGGACGATACCAAGCATATTCCTCAACGGTAGGCTTACAGCCGTTGTAGGCAAAGCCCAAATCAGCAGTAAGGCTGTTGCGCATCTTGACGCGGGCATCGGCCATGACAGTCACCGTTTGCGTCTCATCATACACGAGTTCAAAAGTATTCATGATGGGATCATAGCCTTGTGGCACTTCGGTTGGGTCAGGGATATGGTAGACATAGAACGGATCACCAGCCGTTTGGCGATAGCGAACGCCCAAATGCAAATCCACAATCTCCATGATGTTGGTGCGCACGCCTCCCTCAAAACCGAGTTTCACATTCTGAACCAGCAAGGAAGGGCTTAAGTATGAAGTAACGAAAGGATTATCTTCAACCACATCGCTGAAACGCAACAATTTGCGGCCTCCGTTCAATCCCGCATAGAATTCCAGCTTCTTGTCCAAGACAAACAAGCTACCGCTCAAATCGGGACGAACAGCCAAGAACTTGTCCGCATCAGCGCCCTTTGTGGTTCCATCCAAACGCACGCCAAGATGCAAACGGTAAAACTCTTCACTCATCTCGAAGAAAGGATTGACCTTAAACCAAATACGGTCGACCACAAACAATTTGTCGCCTTGTCCCATGCAATAGTCATACTGGAATCCCAAGTCAACGCCCACCTTTTGCGGATGGCTCTTGTCGCCCCAGAAATTGTCAGCATAACTAAGGGCATATCCTAAATCCAGATTGTGTTCTCTTCCAAACAGATAGAAATAGTCCACATGGGCAGCGTGTCCCAATTCACCGATACGGGTCGAAGTGGAGGTCAATCCCAAATGTCCACCTATTTTATTGTAGGTGACCCTCGGGGCATAGACTTCAAGTTGTTCTTTGTTCAGCGAGTCCTCCGCCAGATTGATGCCATAGTAGTGGTACATGTCATTCTTGTAATAGACGCCACCATCCACCTGGAAGCCGTCGAACTTGCTCGTTGTGACATTGATATCGAAAGCGTTATTCATGTAGCCTGATGGTGCGTAATTCTTGATACCGAGCCACGAGGAGTTATGCTTGATGCCCACACCGAGACCCAAGGTCTTGGTCTGCATAGAGTTGTGCTTATAGAGGAAGATGGGTGAAATCCTTGAGCCGAAACCTGCCATGAGGAAATTCTCCGTTGGAGTGACAAGCTTGTCGTTTTTCGACGAGAAAGCCGTCGGAGCGATTTTCTCCAAGTCGAGGGCAAACTTCTGCTTGGCGTCCTTTGGGGTGACTTCCGTGCTTGGGAAGTTGTAAGTGGGCTGAGGCGTCTCAGGGGTGAGCTGCATCTTGTTCACCTTATTCACTTTAGGACGGTATTTGCCTTCCACGGTGACTTGTTCATCGTGCTGTGCGAAGGCGGAGATGGCCAGGAGGGCCAGGGCTGTTATTAGGATGTGTCTCTTCATATATCTTGTTATTATGACCTGGGATTGCATCCCAGGGTATGGTAGGTGCGTCCCTTCGGGACTATTCCATTTCTATAGGTTCGATGCCGTTGCTTTTGCCCACTTTGGGTTCCTTGCGTTCCACCTCGGCGAGTTTGGCGCGGGCTTCTTGTTTCAGGTCGCTGCCTTTGTAGTTGTCAATGACGCTGCGAAGGGTTTCCTTGGCCTGGAAGTAGTTGTCCTTGGCCACATACACATCAGCCAACGCGATAAACGACTTGGCAACCCAGTAATCATGGTTCGAGAAGTTATCGGCGATATCGAAGACCTTATTTTCGGCCTCATCGTATTTTTTCATCTTAATGGAAGCCAGAGCGGAATAATAGGCGCTCTCTGCACCATACACCGACTTGTCGTTGCGTGCACTCTTGTCGAGTTTCTCGATGGCCGCACTGTAGTTGCCTTTCTCGAAATACGACTTGCCCATGATATGGTTGATTTGATTAACCTGCTCGTCGGTCAACTCGCGCGATTGTCGCATGATTTCACCCATCTCGATAGCCTTGTCGTATTTGCCCATGAAGAAGTTGCTCTTCATGCAGCCTTCGAGGGCTTCGAGTCGCTTGAGCGGCTCCTCTGTAATGCGGAACAGGCGCTCGTAGCATTCTCCAGCCTTATTATAATTGCTCTTTTCATACTCGATACGCGCCATCTTCAACAGGGCATTGTCAGTGTAGTCGTTGTCGGGTTGCGACAATATATAATTAAGGTGTTCTACGACTTGGTCTTCCGTCCCTACCCTTTCGGCACATTCGAGGCCATAGTAGTGTGCCTTCAGCAGATAAGCGCCACGCTTGAAGTTGTCGAAATAATACTGCAAGGCGGTCTGGGCTTTCTGATATTGTCCATCAAGGTAGAAGCCCTCAGCATTGGCAAAGGCCAAGGAATCCTGTTGGGTGACCTTCACCTGACCGCCATTGGCATTGACATAACCGAAGTACTCATCCAAGTTGTTCTGCTCCATATAGATGCTGCGGATGATGTTCATGGCTTCACGCGACTCGTCGGTATTGGGATAGGAGGCCACCAAATTCTTCAAATTAGCCAAGGCCTGGTCATATTGGTTATTGTTGTAATAAACCATGCCAACCTTCATCATGGCCTGACGCGTATAACTTGAACGCGGACGGTCCTTGATGAGGCGGTTGAAGTTGGCGAGAGCCGAACGCTTGTCGCCGTGAACGAGATAGGTATTTCCGATTTCAAACAGTGCCTGCTCATAATAAGGCGTGCTCGGATAGGCCTGAATCAGATCGTTCAGCATGTTGATTTTTTGGTTCACATTGCCTTTTGCACCATAGCAAAGGCTTTGTTGATAGAGCGCATAGTCGGCATTGCGTTTCCCAGGACGGATAGCCTGATCGTAATAGTTGATGGCATACGAGTAATTGCGTTCCATGAAGTAACAGTCGCCAAGGCGAATGTAGGCATCGGTCTTGAGGTCGTTCTGACTACTGTCTTTGGCAAGACGGATGAAGCTCTTGAAACGCATTATAGCAGCGGTATAATCAGGCTTTTGGTAATAGAGGTAGCCCAAATCGTAGTCCGCAAGGTTATACTCCGGCATGCTGGTGGCAGATTTCATTCCCTTGAACTGAAGCAGGTACTTGCCTGCCGTGGCGTGGTCGCCCATCTGGTAGGCCGACTCACCCATCCAGAAGCAAGCCTCAGCTTTCTTGGTCAAGTCTTGGGTGGTGTTCATGATCTTGGAGAAATACTCCTGCGCCTTATCGAAGCTACCGTTCTGGAAATGGTCAACACCCGTGGCATACAGCAAATCGTTGTAAACCGTCTGCAACTCCGCGCTTTTCTTCTTCATCGCCTCAAGACGGCTGAGGGCTTCATCGTTTTCCTTCGAGTTGAGCAGCAAATAAATAGACATCTCTTCGGCTTCGGCCTTGCGCTCCGAATCGGGATGCTCGGCGACAAAGTTGTCAAGCAAGCCAACGGCCTCATTGAAGGGGTCAGTGCCAGGAATGAGACTCAATCGGGCATAGTCAAACAAGGCCTCTTCGGCAAGTTCGACATCGAAGCCCGCGGAATAGGCAGTAAAGAAGGCACTACGGGCATATTTCAGCTCATCTGTTTTGGCGTAACACGAAGCTAAATAATAGGAAGCATATTGCGCGAGGATGTCGTTGTTTCCAGCCACCTTCTGCAAATCGGGAATGGCATCCTTGTAGTTGCCCTTCATCATCTTGCTGACACCCATCTGGTAAAAGGCCTCGCGTGTGGCAGCCCGAGTCAGGTTCTTCTTATAGATGTCGTAGTATTCCAAGGCCTTGTCGTAGTCCTTCTGTTGGAAATAGGCATCTGCGACAATTTGTGCCATCTCCGCCTTGCGTTTCTTGTCGGCCTGACGGATATAGTCGGGACCTTCTTCAATCACCGACTGGTAATCGCCTTTAAGGTAGGCTATCTGCATAATGTAAGAGGGCACCACCTTGGCATAGTCCTTATGGGTTCGTAGACGGCGGAAGTTGTCCAAAGCCTCGTTATATTTCTCTTTGACATATTGGATATGAGCATAATAGTAACGAGCCGAATCCTTGTATTTTCCTTCATTCATCATCAGTCCGTGGAAGAGCGGCATAGCCTTGTCCAACTCATTCGACTGGAAATAAGCATAGCCCATGTTGAACTGCATCTGCTGCGCTTCATCGGTGGTAAGCGTGAAGGTGTCCGTCTTTTCATAGATGGCCAAAGCCTCCTTATACTTCTTTTCCTTGAACAAATGGTTGGCATACAAGAAATTGGCGTGTTTCGCCCAAGTGCTGCCCGGATTGTCATTCACGAACTGGATAATCTTCGCAGGGCCGTCGGCCTGACCCAAATAGAGCGAACTGACCGCCTCATAATACTGCGCATCAACGCAACGCTGCGATTTGGCATCAGCTGCTTGGGCGCGATATTGGTTGAAAACAGAGAGCGCTGCACCATATTCCTGATTTTGGAAGAGCAACACACCTTCATTGAAAAGTGCTTCAGGGTCGTAGTTTTCGATATGTTTTTGTGCTGATAATGAAACAGTTAAAATGGCAAACACCACCATTATCATGCCTTTGATCAGTCCTGATTTCATAAGTCAAAATTTGGGCGAAAATACAAAAATCTCTCTTTGGTTTGTAAAAAAGATTAAAATTCGTTCGAAACGACAGTATGAAAACGGGATTCATGGGTTTTTATTATCGGTTTTTGGCCGTAAGCACGGAAAAATGCACTACTTTTGCCGCAGATATCTAACAACCAAAAACCCTACATTTATGTTGAGTCTTTTCACAGGTTCAGGCGTTGGTCCCACCATCCTCTATTTAGCTTTGTCCATCTTCATTGGGCTCCTTTTGGGTAAAATCAAGATCGCCAAAATCTCTTTGGGCATCACCTGGGTGCTCTTTGTTGGCATTGCCTTCAGTGCATGCGGCATCAGCCTTAATGCCGAAATGCTGCATGTCATCAAGGAGTTCGGATTGATACTCTTTGTCGTAGCTGTCGGTCTGCAAGTTGGGCCTGGCTTTTTCCGTTCCTTCAAGAAAGGCGGTCTGGCCATGAATTTGATGGCTTTAGTCAATGTGGCACTTGGCGTTTTGATTACCATCATCATCGCCAAAGTTGCGCATCAGGATTTGGCTGACATGGCAGGTGTTTACACGGGTGCCATCACCAACACACCAGGTCTTTCAGCTGCACAACAAGCCGTCACCGACTTGGGCATCGAAGGAGCTGCCGACCGACTTGCGGCTGGATATGCCGTGGCCTATCCCTTGGCTGTGGTAGGCATGATCTTAACCTGTATCTTGCTTCGACCGCTCTGCCGCATCGATTTGGCGAAAGAACCCTTCACCCTCGAAACAACAGCCACTGCAACTGCCACGAGTAAGAAAGGCAAAGGTGGTTTCCTACTCATCCCCGTGTTTGTCATCATCGCCTTAGGCATCATTATTGGCTCCATCCCGATTCCTGTGGGCATGAAAGCACCCATTAAACTAGGTCTTGCTGGCGGGCCCTTAGTGGTGGCCATCATCGGCGGCTGGCTTGGGGTGAAGAAAGGCTGGTTCAGCACTGAGTTCACTGAAGGGCAAGGCGTGCATGCCTTGCGCGAAGTAGGTATCGCACTCTTCCTTGCTGGTGTGGGCTTGGGCGCAGGTGGCAAGTTCATAGAAACCGTCCAAGTTCATTATATGTGGGTCGTCTACGGTGTCATCATCACCATGGTGCCACCTATCTTGGTCACGCTCTTCGGTCGTTTGGTACTGAAAATGAACTATTACACGCTGATGGGCTTCATCGGGGGCAGCCACACCGACCCTCCCACCCTCGCCTTTGCCAACACAGTTGCGCCTGAGGGCTGCAAGTTGCCCAACATGGGCTATGCCACCGTGTATCCCTTGACCATGTTCTTGAGGATTTTCACAGCGCAGCTGTTGGTGTTGCTGGCGGTGTAATACAAAACAAAGAAGTCCCGCCAAAGCGGGACTTCCTGTTAAATAACGACCCAGACGAATAAGCGGGATTCTGTTCCCCTTGCGGGGCGACTGTCATTTCTCTAGACCTGCGGTCGCCCGCAGGCTCAAGCGCCCTACCCTGAGACGCGGACGAGCAGCCCTCTTGAAGCCCGAAGGCTTCGTTGTCTCTATACTTGGACTTGCAGCCCATAAGGTTTACCTCACCGGAATGTCGCCACCCGATGCGTGAGCTCTTACCTCGCGTTTTCACCCTTACCCCTAAGGGCGGTATGTTTCTGTGGCACTTGCTGTTGCCCTTGCGGACACCTTCCTGTTAAGAAGTATGGTGCTCTGTGCTGTCCCGACTTTCCTCGCGCCGGCTTTCCCGACCCGCGACAGTCTGTCTGAATCGCGCTGCAAAATTACAGTTTTTTTTGATACCGAGCCATCAACTTATTGATGAAGCTCCATGCCACGCGCGAAACATGTTTGGCCATGGAAATCCTCTCCACCTTCCACACCCACATTCTTTCCGTCTTTGCTGGTAATAAACAACCAAGTTTCGCCATTGTCAGGATACTCGAAACGAAGATAACCCTCAAGAATAAGGTTTGCCTCGGTTTGGCCTGTGCGTTGTCGTATTTTTTTCTGCAATTCCTTGGGCAAAGTGATGTAATAGTCGCCATAAGTGGTGTTGTTGGATTTCTATTTTACAACATTTTGCCATCAAATGCCCCCTCATTTATCGCTCTCCCACCTGCTCATCCCGCCATGTAGCACATGCCACCGCCGCATTTGCTCATCCTTCGGCAGCCGCTCCGCCTCCTCAATCAAATGCTGAATCTTTACACTAGCCTTGTTATCAATCATATTATCATTCGAACATCTTCTTCAGCACTTGGATTTGCTCGTTTTTGGCAAGTAGTTCCCTATTCTTGTCAAATCCCTCATAGCTTGTAATTCACCCCAAGACCCAGCAAGTGCATAGCGTGTATAATGTCATATTTATATTCAGCGGTAACCAAAAGATTACGCACGATTTCGTATCCGGTTTCGGCACCGACCATCACATTATATGTGGATCCGACATCTGTAAGAATCGTTCTTCGGATTTGGTACTGCCCCGTTGGACCGCTGATGCTGAAATCCGATTTTCTATGGTTGGTAAACTGATAGCCCCCGCTGGCACTGAGCGCAAGCAGGAAACCACCACGGTTGACCACATTAAACCGCACTACGGCATCCGCATAATACCTTTTATACATATCGTTGATGATACTGAAATTGTCCATAATGGTGATGATGTATCCGTCAGAATCCACCTGCGCGTTATCCTCGCAAACGCTAATGGCTTCATTGTAGCCCAAAACCAAGCCGACCGAAAGGCGGTTTTGCCACACTTCGTAAAGCCCTCTGGCCGACACGCCTCTTGGCGAGGATCTGAAAGTCTCACAATCGGTTTTAGCGGCTTTGAGGAAAACGGGCTGTTCATAGCCAAGCCTCAATTCCCATTTCTTTGAAGATTCCTGTGCGCTTACACCCAACACAAAGAGGATGCACAGCAGCGATAATGCCAATTTTTTCATTTTTACAATTCCTTTCTTTTGATTTGTTTATAATTAGTTTGTTTTTCTCATTAATCTTGTATGTTCCCACCTCGTAAGCACCTCAACACGCTATCCCGCATAACGAAACGGACCAACTCCCAACTAAAAACTCTAAACACTAAACTCACTTATCGCTCTCCCACCTACTCATCCCACCATGCAGCACCCTCCACCGCCGCACTTGCTCATTTAAGGCCTCCACCGAGTCTTTTTTCAGGCTGTCGGCAAGCTCCTTACCGCTTTGGGTAAGGGTTTTGGCAGGCCCCTTTTGGTCACTTCGCTGGCATCCTGCCAGCAGCAGGGCGGCTAATGCCGCCACAGCTGCCGTGAGAATCATGAATTCAGATGTTTTTTTCATGGCTTATCTTTTTACCGTAATGCGTTCCGTCTGCGAAACTCCCATTGCATTGGTAATCCGCAGCAGGTAAACCCCTTGCGGCAGGTCTGAAACATGGATTTCATTCGTGTTTTGCACAGTCTTCACCAACTGTCCAAGCCCATTATAAACCTGCACCTCGGCGGCCTCAATGCCATCTATCGTCGCCTTTTCCGTGGCAGGGTTAGGATAGACAGAAACGCTCCCTTCTATTTCCTCCAATCCTACTCCCGAAAAATGCGCAACAAGTTCAATGTCCTCTTCAAGCTCAAAGCTATATGGATTCTCCGTTGAAACCTGATTGCCGTTGACTTCCCAATACAAGAACGAACAGCCTTCATTGGGAATAGCCTCCACTTGCACCATTTTATCTTCACAAGTAGCCTCTTTTAAAACCCTGACCGTTCCCGCAGTTTCATCGGCTGAAACCACCGATAAAATTACGGTTAAACTCTCATGCATATTGGTAAATTCGCTCCATCCTTCGGCGTTTTGGTAGGCATCAAGAGTACCGCATGGAACGATGATGGGGATGTCAACAGGGAAATGCCATGCATTCGGAGTCATCATGCGTTTCAATTCTGGTGGAGTGGTCGCCTTGATTATCATTTTCTCGAATTGTGTATTATCAAAAGCTGACTCAGCAATCCAATTCACTGATTCACCAATGACAAGATTGTTGTAACCGATGCAAGAATCAAAGGTGTAAATCGGAATCCTCTCCACAAAGTCTGGAATAACCAAATCGCCCGTAAGACTCGTACAATGTGAGAAGGCTCCTGCTCCAATTTCCGCTAAGCTTTCGGGAAAAACGAATTCGGCAAGTCTCTCGCAATGAGAAAAAGCTTGACTACCTATACTAATCACCCCGTTGGGCATATTGATTTCTGAAAGATTGATGCAGTCTTTGAAACAATCGGAATTAATATATTTCAGTCCATCAGGAAGAACAACGGAAACCAAATTGGAACAACCGGTAAAAGTCTCTCTTCCTGTTTTTTCCCAACCATCGGGAATCACAATATCCTTAAGGCTCGTGCAACCTTTAAAGACACCGTAACCTTGGTCGGATTCATTCTCAAAAACATATCGAGCAGGAAGAATAACGCTCTCTATACCCGAGCAATCCGCAAAAGCAAGGAAATCGATTTCCCTTACTGACTCCGGAATTGTCAATGTTCCTGTTAAGCCACTACATCCACAAAACGCAGAATTTTCAATGAATTGTACGGATTTGCCTAACTCCAAAGCGCCAGTAAAGCCTCTGCTCTCAAAAAATGCGTTTTGGGCAATCGTTTTCACACTATCAGGTATCACGAGTGCCCCAGCTTGCTGATTCCAACCCGAAAAACTTGAGATTCCAACAATCCTTAACGACTCAGAAAGCACCAATCTAGTAAATCCCGTGCAATTCATAAAAGTTCCATAGTCATATAGATAATAATCATTATCGGTAAGGCCAATTTCCGTCACAGAATCTGGAATGACAAGTTCACCCATAAAACCGCCACAATTAGCAAAGGCACCATATTTGATTTTTTCCAAGCCTTCGGGCAATACAAGTTGGCCTGCCAAGTTAGTACAATCGGCAAAACATGCCACCCCGATAACCTTCAAAGACTCTGGAAGTACCAAACGGTTGAAACCTGAGCAACCCATAAAAGCACCAAGATATATCGAAAAATTGAAATAATACATATCGTCTGTGTCACCCAACTCGTTCACTGAATCTGGAATGGTAAGCGTTCCCGTGAATCCGTTGCACTCGAAAAAAGCTCCATACTTGACTTTGGTCAACGAATGTGGCAGATGGAGTTCTCCAACAAACCCAGTGCAACGACCAAAAGCCATCTCACCAATCTCAGTTATTGATTCAGGTAAAACAAGTTCTCCTGTTAAACCGCTACAATTCCAAAATGCTTCTTTTTTGATGGATTTCACCTCATAATTTACACCTTGATGCTCCACCGATGCAGGAATGACGAGTTCGCCTTGTGCGGCTTGCCCGTCCACATGACCGTCCACGCTCACTTGTGGCGGGTCGGTGCTGATGATTGAATACAATAGGTCGCCCGACTGGAAATCATATGCCAGGGCTTGCATCGCAAAGCCGACCACAATCATTAAGGTTACGAATAATTTTTTCATTGCTTTGAGTTTTTTATCGTGAATACTTTTGTGTTTGATTTTTGATGCAAAAGTAGACTCACTATAAAAACCTGTCAAGAAAAACAATGTGCGGATTTGTGCGGGTTTTTGGCTATCGTACCGATAATCAATTAGATGCAGATTCCTAAAAGTGCCATCAAATTCATTTCTTCACGAATTTGACGATACAATCAATGCAGATGGGAAGCGAGGTAACTTCATCGATAAACACATTGGCGGGGTGCATATCCTCTAAAGAAACATGGTTCAGACTATTTCCCAACTGCTTGGGCCTCCTTGGCCGCTTCCAGCATGGCCACTTGCTGCAAGGCTTCTTTCAGCGTAGCTTGCGACGAGGGTCGCCCCGATGAGAGCCGCGCCTGCCTTGCAGACTCCTGAATGCTCTCGAAGATTAAATCGAGGAAGGTCTGTGGATCCATTTTCTATCTGGTTTACAAGTTCATCGATGATATGAAGTGTTGACTGTGTGAAGCCGTCATTAGCAATTGCCTCATATAGGTCTTGAAAGCACTTCATCGTTTTTCATTTGTGCAAAAATACACATTATTTCCAAAACCTCAAAAAACAATGTGCGGATTTGTGCGGGTTTTTCGCTATCGTCCCTATAATCAAATAGATGCGGAATCGCTGGCAAAGCTGCAAAGCGTTGCGGAAAGCGACTCCTCGCTGCCGAAAATGCTTTTCAGTTTGCGGCTGCGCTCGCTCACGGTGTTGTAAGCACGCTGCATCAAGGCGGAAATGTCAGCATCCGAAAGGCCAAGCAGGTATAAGCAGCAATAGTCAAGGTCGCCCTTGGTGAGGTTGGGATAGGCCTTGGCCAAACGGACGGTGAACTGGTTGAAGTGGCGGTCGGCAGCCTCGCGCAACGCCATCACCTGCTCCTTGCCCAAGGCATAGTCCTGATATAGCTTGCAGTCCATCTGCGCCTTGAACTGTCCTTCGTTCACCCGCTCCATGATGAGGCGGCAGATAGGCTCTTCGTTAAACGACACCGCTTGCGCCTCCTGTTTCGGCGCGCCGTTGCCCGCCTGTTGCCGCATCTGGTCCTTCAGCTCGCGCAGCTCCTGGTTGCTCCGTTTCAGCCTTCCCGACATCGAAGCTTTCTCCAATCGGTGCGCCTCGCGTTCGGCCTCCATCCTCTGGCTCTCCAACCGATGTGCCTCCTGCACAGCCTCCATCTGCTGGCTCGCCGCGTCGCGCTGCTGCTTCATCCTGCGCCTAATCAGCAACCAAGCCAACAGCGCCGCCACCGCAACCAGAACGCACACCACGACGATCATCCTGTTCTTCCGCAGCCGCGCTGCCTGCTGCCTCTCGGCCTCGGCTCGCTCTTGCTCCCATTGCAAATGTTGTTGAAACAATTCGTTGAGTTGTGAGACTTGCCTGTTGCTCTCCGCTTCAAGAGCTGGATTTTCCACCTGATAACGGGCATATTGGGTGGCCTTCAGCGTGTCACCTTTTACTTGGAAAATATCGCGCAACGACCTGGCAGCACCTCTTTTCATCACAACATTATCCTTGTTTTC
>ONFF01000018.1 GCA_900317055.1 uncultured Bacteroidales bacterium
GCTGAACTCAGGAGCAACGCCTTCGCCAATCTTTTCGTAGCCGTGATTGACGTAGTACTGCCAGTTGCAGGTGCAGTCTGTCCAGAGATACAGCCACTCTACTCCGCGCTGCCTGAGCAATTCGATGAGGGCGTTGAGGACAGGTGTACCATAGCCAGGCTTCTGACTGATAAAGAAGGAGAGTTTTGCCGAATTGGGCAGCATCTTAGACTGTAGTTCTGCATCCGTCCTCGTCAGGTAACGCTCGTTGGTCAAGAGCGTCTGCTGCTCTTCGTTCGTCATGTTGGGCAGTTGGCTTCGCAACCACGAAGCAGCATCGTTCGTGTCACCAGGCAACCATGCAAAGGCGATGGCCTGCAGACCTTCTTCGTCTTCTGCCTGAAAAGCCAAATCAGCAGAATACAAGCTGTATCTGGTCAAATGCTGGCAGAAGATACGGGCTACTTCAGAACTATGAGCACCTTGTTCCTTACCCCAGACTCCCGCCGCCATCTTTGCAACGAGGTCTATTCCTTCCAGAGTGAATTGTTTGATAGCCATAAATTCCGATTTATCTGTTTCTAAAGAGTAGCAATTACTATGAGTCTTCAACACCCACTGCCGTCAATGCTACACGTAAGCATGACAAAGATAACCAGCAACTTCACCTTTGCCGATGCCAGCCAATGTGTTCGCCACTATGATGTCTTTTCTCTCTTTCACGATGCAAAAGTAGTCAAATTCTTTTATTGAGGTGATGTTTTTGAGGGCTTTCAAGTACGTTGAAGCTTTAAGATAGCAGTTGAGACAGCCGCTGGCGCGGTGTTTTTGCCCATCATCAAGCTTTAGTCGTGGGTAAGGCGCGACGGCCTTTCATTGAGTTTTTATGCAGGCGAGCCGCTTACATGCCTGATGAGGCCGCACTGGGCATGTGTCGTTTTTTTTTCGTTAGTTTTTCGTGCTAACGTGCTTTCGTTATTCGTGATTACGAGCTGACGAAGCAGTTGGGGCTGAAAAACGACTCTTGCCCAGGGCGATTTAGAAGTGGTGGCAGGCCGTCGCGCGGCGCTGGGCGGTGATGTCGACGAGCAGAGTGGTCTACCGCAGGAACGAGGACAGCCACCCTGCTCGGCGGCTTTACCGCACAGCTTTGGGGAGGCAAAGTAGAAGCCCAAGCCTTGCAAAAACCGTGACAGCGGCGGCTTGGTCGGTAAAAACCAATGATGGGAGCTATAGGACGGATGGGACTTATAGTGAAGGGTCGGTGCCCTCTTACGGGGTGCGGCTGCTGTTATTGGCCGCGTAGGTGAGCGGAACAGGCGTTTTGTGGGTGAGAGACGGCGCGACCGACTACGGCACAACAAGCTTCTTTTTAAGTGTGGCTTTCCAGCGATGGTGGGGCTGGTGCGGCTGGGCGACCTGACGACGGACTGTAGCGGAGCGAGCAGACAACGGCGGAGTTTACGGAGCCATTGTCTGCCCGTCGGAGCGGAAGGTAGTTGTCAGGGCGCGAAGGGTTGGACACTCTCGATGAAGCTGAGGGAGCATCGTTTGCGGAGGTGAAAACGCCCGTGTAGCGACCGAAGCGGCGAATGGCAGCAGCTTAGGTTTGTGCGGCTGACGGGATAAACACGATGTGGAGCGCCTCGACGAGGCCTGAAGAATTGGGGTAGGCAGCGCGTGCCGCGTTAGTGGAGCGATGGACACAGAGAGGTACGAACCGTGGCCGTCGCGGAACGGTAGCGGCTATAGCACTGCCGGACACAAGACAAAGGCTTCGGCGGGGTGCGGAACTCCTTGACGGGGTTTGGGATGGTAAGAGTGTCAATTATCAATTTCCCAAATGATCTTGACTATTTCATACAGCAACTTGTTGCGTTGTTCAAGGGCTCCTTTGTCGAAAACAGCAATAGGACAAATCTGAATGCCACATTTCGAGTTAAGCTTTTCATTGAATGCTTCCAGCTCTTTATTTACATGATGGAAAGCATCCACAAGTGTGTGTCCCCAAACAAGACCTGCGCTGTAGGTCTTCAATTTGTCAACGTACTCTTCGTTGCCTGAGCTAATGTTGTCTATGTCTTTTAACAACAACAATCCTCCGAGTTGGTTGCGACTCGTCTCGAATTCTTCCTCTGAATCAAAGTAATTCTTATTTGTTTCATTGTGGCTGAGAATATGTTCGATATGATATCCCCTCTTATCACTTGTTTTGGTCGAAATATATTCTACCGTATCTTGCATGTTTTGTTGTAGGCCGTCGCAAATGTATTTTTCAACTCTTGCCAAGAAATAGCGCAAAGCTCTCTTTTCTATATTGTGATAACCCATCGACTTGAACGTTGTATAATCCAACAATGAAGACAAGCTTTCTTTGTTTCTGCGCTCGCTGATAGTTGCTTTTAATACACCATCAAACATTTCTCGATAATCCTTTACTGCTTTTCCACGAATCACACCATTAAGGTTATATGAAATCTCCTGGAATGCATTACTGTCATAAACACCATTCAATCTCAACAACATATATAACCTGTCGTATTCACGTGCTATCTCGCGGATTTTTTCATCTTCTTGGGGGTCATTGATTTCACACGCCGAAAGTATTATAGCAAAATGTCCCTTAAGATCATGAATGTTGCTTATATAAGCCAAAAACTCATCTTTCAACTCGTTGTTGCGAATTTTCGCGTATAACTTGCTGTAATACGGTAAAGAATCTCCAATAAAACTTTTAATGTTTACGATTTGTTTCTTATCGGTTTTTCTGAAAGCCAAACTTTGGCCAATGTCGTTGCTCTCGAAGATATATCTATGATAGGCATTGTTAATGGAACTCTCGATTTTTGAATTGCGTTTAAAGATGAACCTTGAACGAAGGAAATCCACAAAGAAAGCATCCTCCATACTAAAAAGTCGTGACATGGCTTCATCCCACAAATTAGAATACATCTCGGTGTCGTTTTTATCTAACGCCCCCACAAGTTTGCCTTTCAAGATTTCAAAGGGCTTCAAGGCCTCTCCTCTATCGTTGATTACCTCAAAAATCATTGGGGTGTCATCTTTTGTGATGGTCAATTCAACCAATACAAGACGTTCCAAAAAGTAGCTAATAAATGTATCCAGCTTTTTGGAATCCATATTCTTGTCGTCAATATACTTGGAGATATCAACGTATCTATTCCACAGTGTTTCCTCGGTTTTGTTTTTGAATTCTTTTGGAGCTTCATCGTCACCATTGAGGATTTTATCCATCATCATGTGACGTTTATCGTGATCCAATCTGAAAATGTTACCCTTCCATTTATCGCGACCATAGATGCACTCCTTCAAGGTGTCCTTCAGGTATTCATTCTCTGTGATATGATACAACTTTGTTGCTATCAGTGTAAGTGTTGAAAGACGTTGCTGGCCATCAACAATATACACTTTGCCGTTGATGTTGTTGGTAATAAAAATGTTGAGGTAATACCAGTTGAACTTTTCTATCAGATCTTGTGTCAGTTCGGCATCTTTGTACTCTTCATAGGACAACTCAAATGCATAGAAAATGTCGCGCAATAGGATTTCAACAGTTTCCTTTGACCAAACATATTCTCTTTGGTAAAAGTCAATATAATAGGATTTGTTTTTTAGACAGATTTCAACGGTCTGTTTTTCTGGTGTGATTGTTTGCTGCATATCTGTTAATAATCAAATTTCTAATCTTATTTTCAATTATACATCTATCTCCTTCATCAACTTATCCGTTTCAAGCAAAACGGTGATGATTTTGCGGTAGTGCGCAATATCATCAAAAGTGAGTGTGCGGCCTTTACGGTCTTTGAGCCACTTTTGGGCGGGCTGGTAGCCACCGATGTAGAAGTTCCAAGCCGTTTCTGGAACATCCTCAAAGCACTGCTCCTTGTTTATCCACACACTGCCGCCTTTGTATTCGGGCTTGTCAACCATGTTGCTACCAGGATTGTTGAACTGCGCGTGTTTGGTTGGCGGCACGTCTTCCATAAGGTGTAGCTTGCGCAGTTGCTCACCAATAGCCGCCAAACGGTGATATTCCTCCGCATTTTCAGGATATGGGATGCGTGGAAAGTCGATTTTTAGGAACTCTTTGTATTTAGCGCGATAGCTCGGCGAGTGCAGTATAGCATAGATGTAGTTGAATAGATCCTCGGGCGTTATTTCTTCGCCCACCGCTGCGTTTACCTTACCCCATATCTCCTTGTTAAGATTTGGCACGCGGACTGCGCCGTCTTGGCTGTACAGGTATAGAGGGAAGAATCGACAATTGTCAAATGATGATATACCATCTTTGTCCACCAAAGTGTCAGTAATAAAGAAATTGTTTGTTAGTGCTCGTCGGGTATTCCTAACAGCTAAAAAGGCGATATTTGGAAATAATAAGTGGTATGATTCCGGCATTCTTGGACGAGCCATGAAACCGCTGGATTTTCCTGTAAAATATGTCCATCTTTTATCGAATGGTCTATAGAGAACCTTAGCATAACGTCCGTTATTATTTAATACATCTTGCTTTGTCCATTCAACTTTCCATGCAACACCATCTTCGCCAACACTTAGTTCGTTTCTACAATCCTCTGTATCTTTCGTTTTCAATACGCGAATAATGTTCTCAATTTTTTCTTTCGAGAACTGATAGACAAAATCATCCCGCTTTGTCTGAATGCCAGAGTTGCACACTGGTAATAATTCATCTAACTTGAAACCCGATTCATAATCTTTCTGTGTAGAAAAATCTTTTGGCACAAAGAAATAATAAGGCTCTTGTGGCTGTAATTGTTTCCAAAGAGTGTTGTCAAGGAAATGGGTATTAAGGAATTCGTATTTATCATCACGTAAGCCATAAAGATCAAAATGGAACACTTCCGCATCCTTGTTTGAGTGAGTGCCGTTTTTTACAAAAATGTTAATGCTAACACCTTGCATGATGTCGAATACATTTTCATCCTTGTTTCCTTCGGGAGTTGTTTCTTGCTTTCGGGCATTACCATGCAAGTCAAGTATATAAATATGGTCAAAAGTCTGCATTAGGCTTTTACGCATCTGACGATGGGTAATTCCATCAATAAAGCTGTTTGCGCTGATATATGCCAAGATGCCCTCTCCGTTCTTTGATACGTAATCTTGTCCAAGACGAATAAACTTTATATAATCGTCGTCAAGGTTGATTTTACGTTCATTCAAACCTTTCTTATAATCATCCAAAAGGTTCAAAATCCAAGGACTGCGATTGCAACTGCTTACACTATATGGTGGATTGCCAATCATCACCATTACTGGGCAGTCGCGCTTGATGTGGCTTGCCTCATTGCTCTCTTGGCTAATAGCCGCAGAAAAGAGAGTGCCAGTGTCGGCATTGTGCTCTTCAAGGCTGTTGGTGAGGTAAATGCGCAGTCGTCTGTCGCTCTGCTGAGTGAAGCCCGTCTCACGAAGCACCATGTTGAGTTTGAGGTGGGCAATGGTGTAGGAGGCCATCATTAGCTCGAAGCCGTTCAATCTGGGTAACAAATGCTGCTCCACGTAGCTGCCCCAAGCACCCCATTGCCCTTCCATGTTGGCATGGATTTGACGGATGACGGTGGCAAGGAAGGTGCCTGTGCCCGTGGCTGGGTCGAGAATCTGCACACGATGCATTCGTTTTTTCAGAGTTTTGCTATCCCCCTTCTTGCCGGAATACTGGTCGTTCACAACTTCGTGGTCAATCATGGAATTGTCAGCCAGACCCATGGGTAGATTGAAGTCATGTTTCAAGATGTCATCCACAGCGCGCACGATGAAGTCAACCACGGGTTGCGGAGTGTAGTAAACGCCGCGCTGAGCCTTGGTTTGAGGGTCGTATTGGCCAAGGAAGTCCTCGTAGAAGTGCATCATCGGGTCGTTTCGCTTGGTGGCCTCGCCGAAATCTTTCATCACCGTGTCCATGTCGGTTACACGGAAGGCCTCCACGAGGTCGTCAACGATCCACTCAATGCGGTTGTCGATGTTGAAGCCCGCAATGTCGTTGAAAATCTTCCGCAAGAAGGGGTTGCTCTTTGGGATGAGTGTGTTGGCTTCCATGCGCGAGAAATCTTCAGGAGTGGGGTCATTCAACCTTGCTGAGAACAAACCATAAGCGATGGTTTGAGCGTAGATATCGGCAAAAGTCTTGTTGTTAAGGTCGTGGATGAGAAGGTCTTTGAACACCTTCATCTGCTGCGCCAACTCGGTGGTGCCGTCGGGGTCGTTGTCCAAGGCTTTCTCAATCACTTGCGCCAGCATCCGAGCTTTGCTCGCCATCACCTTGGCCAACTTCACTGGAGAGGTGATTTTCTGTGGCTTCGAGTTAACCAGCCTCGAAACCAACTGGAGGAAAGGCTCCTCGTTAGCTTCGTTCACCACAATCTTATTGCCACGAATCTCTGCCAAGCGCACAGCATCTTGAAACTCTCCACCGATATAAAGGTGGAAGTCGAGATAGTCGGTGAAGACAATGCTGTTGAGCGAGTTCTTATAACGCTCAAACTGTTCGCGGTGTTCACGGTTGCCGTCGAGGTCGCGGTCATCGAGGTCTTTGGCTTCCATGAAGGCCATCGGCACGTCGCCATGTAGGATGATGTAGTCAGGAGCTCCGCAAGCAATCCTTGCCGGCTCGTTGACGATGGTATAGCCCTTTGGCAGCAAGGCGGTCATAAGATTCTGGAGTGGCACGCGATAGGCGTGTTCGCGGGCAACGCCTGTGGCGTAAAGATTATTCAGATCTGTGATGTAGTTTTTGACGCATTGTTGCATGGTAACGACTTCTTTATAGAAGCGCAAAAATAGGGAAAAGTATTTATAAATAGGAATAAGAATCAAAACAATTCGTAGTTTTGCAAAATCAGAGAAAACAATATCTATCCATAACATAGTATGAAAGCATCAATACTATTCAAACAATATGTATGGTTGGTAGATACCATTAGGCGAGCGGGGCGCATAACGCTGCGCGAAATCAATGAACGATGGCTGCGTACAGAGATGAGCGAAGGCATCCCATACAGCCGTACCACCTTCCGCCGACACCGTGAAGAGGTGGAAGAAATGTTCGGTATCGTCATTGATTGCGATAGCGAGAATCGTTATTTTATCGACGACCCATCACTGATGAGCAATGACAGTGTTCCGCGTTGGATGCTCAGCACTTTGGCGGTAAGCAACATCGTAAGTGAGGCTCGTGGGTTGCATGACCGAATCCTTTTGGAAAGCATACCCAGCGAGAGCGAACACCTACAGCAGGTGATTGAAGCTATGCGCAATTCCCATCGAATTAGCATCTCATACCGACGATATGGCGATGAGAAGCCCTCCAAATGGAGGGTGGAGCCCTATTGCATCAAGCTGTTTCGCCGCAGATGGTATTTGTTGGGACGCTTCGAAAGAGGCGGTTTCATCACTCTTTCTTTCGATCGTATGTTGGAAATCAGCGTTACCGAAGAGACATTCAAAATGGATCGAAAATTCGATGCACAGACCTATTTTAGCGATTACTTTGGTGTGATGACGGATGACCGACTGCCTATTGAACACATAGTATTGCGGGCATACGGGAATGAGCCCTATTACCTGCGAGACCTGCCGTTGCACCCAACGCAAAGAGAAGTTGCAACAGGCGAAGACTATACCGATTTTGAGGTCTGTCTGCATCCAACACGAGATTTTTTGGCCTATATTCTCTCACGAGGTGGATGGGTTCAAGTAATATCTCCTGAAAGTATTGTATTGGAAATCAAACAAATGCTTAATGCAGCCGAAGAGAATTACAAATAATTTCATAACTGGCCCGTTTTTTGGCGCAGTGGCTTTGTTTTTTTGCATCGTTAAACCTTAAAACGTAAAAAAATGAAAGCACACAACCTTTATTTCATGGATTGCCACCTGGCTGGCCGCAAGTATCACGATGCAGACCTCGTTTGGAATGACCTTAAAGTTGGTCAATCTGTTCGTCTTGAACGCGAGCTTCAGAATGTTCACGATGCCTACGCTGTTCAAGTCATCTTCAACAAAGATGGAGAAGACTATCTGTTGGGTTATCTTCCTCATGAAGACAATCAAAAAGTAGCATCCTTCCTTGAAATGGGTTGGGATGATGTTTTCGACTGCCGTATCTCCAAGCTGAATCCTGACACGCATCCTGAACAGCAAGTGCAGCTGACTATCAGGATTAAGCGAAAAGAACAAGAAAAACAACCCCAATAGTTGCTCCGGAACTACAGTCCGGGTACAACTATCAAGGCTGTTTCAATTTGCAAAAATAGAAAAAGAATTAAAATACATCTAAATATGAACAACATGCAAGATCCAATGTATCCCTATCCAGGGGAAGGTTACTACCCGCATCAAAAGACATTCATCCTGATGTGGAATCCCGCTTTTTCAAGTGTAACAATGGATTATCATCTGTATTGTATAGAACACTTCGACGATGAACCATTTGACTGGAGCGTCTATGAGTGGGAGAAGGCTCATGAAGGTGACAGATTCTATTTGGTTCGCGTTGGAGAAGGCAAGACTGGTATAGTGATGAGCGGTGTCTTCACTTCTGAACCATACGTGGGTGATGATTGGAACAAAAGCCGTGGAAGCAAGCAAATCCACTATATGGACATGCAGCCCAACTTTATTATCAATCCAGAGACCATGCCTATCATAACCACGGAACAGTTACAGAAAGCCATTCCTGACTTTGAGTGGAGCAAAGGCCACAGCGGCACCTTGCTAACGGAAGACCAGGCTCAAAAGTTGGAGAAGCTCTTCGCTGATTATTTGCCTACGGTGACGGATAAGGAAGATGGCGTGAATCTTTGTCTCTTATAATGCATAGAATCCTTGTATGTCTGAACGCCACATCATAGGGCCACGCGAAGACGGTTATATTGTCTTTGAGGAAGGATTATATATGGGACTGATGGACAACGAAGGTAACGTTGCCATCAGCCCCGACAAGCATTTTCGTTCCATTGGAGACTTTATTGATGGAGTGGCAATCGCTTTTGGACATTTGGAGAAACCTGAAGGTGGTCGATGGGGCTTGATTGATGAGCGGGGCAATGAAATCACAGAGTTTTGCTATTGGTATATTGAGCACATGGGAGGCAATCTATACAAAGCTCAGGTCACAGCTGGAGGCAAAGAAAATCTGATGTGGAAAGATGGCAAATTGATTTTCAAAGAATCATACGGTTCACTATTTGGTTATCGCCACGGATATATCATCGCCAGCAATACCATTCGTAAAACTAAAACTACACCTACACGTTACCTTTATGGATTGTTGCATGTTCGCGGAGAGGTGTTACTGCCCTTGGAATACGACAGGATTGGGTGGATGAAAGATTGTGACGACATTTTATATACAGCTCGTGATGGTTATATAGGATACATTAAGGCACTCTATGGAGAACATATCGGCATAGAATTAGATGTGCAAATGCCAAATATGTGGTTTGGCGTGAAAGGAACCATTTGTGAAGGTTGTATCTATTCCAGAGGCATTGACTTTGAAGGTAAAGGATGCGGAAGATTGTTTACCAAGTCATTCCGACAGCGAAATCTAAAAGGCCGCTGTGAATACCGGAAAACAAAACTGAACGAGCCTTCAATGGCAGAGCGGAAAGCTAAAGAGCGTTGGCAAATCATCCTTAGGCTGGAAGACCCGTTTAAGGAACCGCGTCAGTTGCTCAAAGACTTCATCGATGAACATCTTGAAGGCGATATCAATGGCTTAATCAACTATGATTTCAGCCAAATTATGGGGGTGAAACGCTATGGCGACACCCAAGGCTATTCGTGTTATCACAACACCAATCTTGTACGTGCTATTGCCACTATTGCTTTTGACGATATTGCCTCCAAAGAGGTGATGTTCGACAAAAAGTACGGAACATTGGCTCTTCAGCCCTCAGCATTGATCACAGATACTATCTGGGGCAATCAGGTTGGCGATTGGTTTTTTATGCCAGCGTTCTTCCATTGTAAAGACCTTAGGGAATTAGGGCAGCGTATTATTCCATGCGCTGCACTTTGTAAAACCATTGGCAACCTCTATCTCCAGCCCCATTATATGTTAGGGTATCGACATAGCACTGTTGTTGGTCGCTTCCTTATCGACCACATGCTAAAAGACCTCCATGACACTTTGGTGAACAAGAGTGGCAGCAAGTCGATGAAATCAGCGGTGAGTGGTTCGAAATCGTTCTTTGAGCCATATCAGGGGACAGAAGGTTGGAACCTATTGGTGAAGCGGTGGATGATTGAAGACGTGCTCATTGACTACTATGGTTTCCCTGAACCTATAACTGATGAACTAACGATTAACAAATACACACCTCAAAGCGTATATTTGAGGGTATTGGAGCAAAGTATGAGCCTGTGCTACGAATTAATACCCAATCGCTCCAACCGAATGGTGGAGCGATTGAAAGAAAAACTCTAATACGACTTCACAAAAGTTGAGCGGAAAAAGCTCATCTTTTTGAGTGATAAAGCTCAATTATCACAGGAACCAAAGGTTGTTTTGTTGGGAAGGCATCATGCCACCTTGGAAATGCGAGACGATTTCCGCGAGCATTTCGGGGTATTTGATTGTGACAGGAAGATGCTGCTGCTTGACCGACTTCCAATATATGCGGCTGAATTGATAGACTTGTTCGATAAGCTCGGCCACAACCTGAGTGTCGATAGGTTGGCCGCCGTTTGTAGGACACTCTATCTTTATCTTGACCGGGAAGGGATAGCCGTCACGAGGATTGAAAACGCAGTTTTCATAACGAGTGTTGTTGCAAAGCAAGTAGGAGCTGTTGCCCAGGTTGACATAAGTGCCACTATACGGCATTAATCCATTGAACTCATCTGTTGCGGACACGAAAAGCAAGAAATCTTCGGATTCCGACTTGCCTATGGTGACTACATAGACAGGAATATCGACATCCAGTCTTTGCAGCGTTTGCTCAATCTCAAAGAACTCTCTTTTGTTCATTGGCTTATAATAGTGGATAATGAGACGCTCGGGCTTGTCGTTGACATTGGTAAAGTTGATTATGGCGTTCTCGATGGAGCCTGCCAGCTCCTTCAGCTCGTCCTTCTGGAAGAACTCAAAGGAATTGAAAGCACCTGTGTTGTCGAATGAGAACGCGGAGCCAATGTATTGTGTGTTGGTTTCAAGGTTGCGGAAGGCTCCCACGCCAACTATCAACTCGTTTTGCTTTTGAGCTGCCAAACGCCAGGGTGTTCCCTTCAGTTTTGCATTGATAGCAATGGCCATGTTCTGCAAAGAATAGGCAAAGGTTTTGTATGACTCACCATTCTTATTGAAATGCGTTTCATCGTATTTGATAGCTTGCAGCATCTTGTCGGTCTCGATGCACTGGGATTCTATTTGATATCGCAACAGTTTTTGCTTGACCTGATAATACACATCATGAGAAGCACGATTCGTTGCATGTTTTCCGATGGGTGTGAGATAAAGGGCAACATACTTGCAGTTGGTCTCAAAATTAGGAGCGTTTGCCGTTAGAAACTCGTCAAGCTCCTCCACGATTTTATCTTTGTCGTGGATTTGTAGATTGAATTCTGAAAAAGAGAACTCTTTGCCGATGTATTTTTTCAGGCCATTAAAGAAGTTCTTATAGTCTTTTCGGAAGTAGCGAAGCAGATTGCGAGCGGTCTCGATGTCTTCTTCTGGAAAAATGGATATTATCTGAATGTTTGTATAGGGGGTGGGCAAATATGGACCATTGTTCAGCCCCATCTGAGGATTGTAATTCAGTTTGTTATTTCCAAATATCAATTGTTTACTATCTGAAGAAGTGTGTCCGATTTGCAAAGGATTGACCCAAGAGAAACCATTTCGGTCAATGTCAAGGATTGAACGGAAGTCTTCGTTGTCAAGATACTGCTTATAGAATCTATTGATTTTTTCATAGTATCTGTCGTATTTATTAACGGGTTTGGCAAACGAAAGATACTGGTCGTTGTCGGATTCGGGATCATTGTCCATGTCCAGACCCAAGAAAGAAATCAAGTCTCGATTAAGAACGGGGTATGCTTTGGAAGAATCGAAGTCTTGCAGATTTGAAAGAAACTCATATCTATCAATTATAAGATTCTTGTCTTTCCGATATAATACCCAATTAAACAAGCTTGTCGATGGCTGGTTTTCTGAAAACGGGTCATCAACGCTATCAAGAATTTGCTGAACCGATGTGTTGTACACTTTCGCCGGGCGATTGTATGACAGAATCAGCTGGGGTCGATGATTGAAATGGTCGTAATCAATCTTGACTATATATCGGTCAAATATGGCGTATTTGGAATTCTTGTTGCCGTTGTTGTTGAATTTCCACACTTCGCAATCTTGGGTAATACCATTTGGTTTTACCGAGAGACCGCAACAACGAAAGTAGTGAGCCAACTTGCGCGTGTAGAAGCGTTTGGCAAAATAGTAGTTGTTAGGGTCGGATAGGTTGACTTTGATGGGGTGGAAACCTTGTGCTGGCACATCATAGGTGGTGTAAATCTGGTCACAAGGTGACAACTCGGGGTAAGTCTCGCACAGTTCCACAGGACAAGTCTGACTTGTCAGCTTGTAGGCTGGCGTTACTTTGATTGATTGCGTCGCGAAATAGATGTCGCGGGGTTTGACCTCAAATCTGAAGGCCAAGGCGTTGATGAAAAGTCCTCCTTTTCGGTTTGGTGTTGCCATAGTTGAATGGTTGTTGATGGTTAATGAATAATACAAGGTTATACAGGTGCATTAAAAAACTTTGATGCCCACAGCTTGTTTTTTGCCCAAAAAATTGAGTTGAGAGGCTTCGCTCGTTCAAAAAGCCCCAGTCGAACCTTGTTTGGCAAAAGTACAAATAATTCTTGATACTGCATAGATATTTATCGTTGTTTATGAGAAAAAGATATTAACTACAGACATTGTTGTTGATATATTCCGCAACTCTTTGTTGTAGAATAAAATAGCACACAAAGCAATGTTGATAAATGACAAAAGCCCCACGATTAATGGGGCCTTTGTTGACAAAAAACGATATGGAGGGTCAGCGTTTAAGGTATTTATTCTGTGCTTCGTGCAGAATTAATCCCTGTTCTCTGAACTTTGCGATGGTTTTCTCTGCGGTTTTTGGACGGATGCCGATGAGCTGCGCAACGGAAAGATAGGTGCTTCGGTCGAACTGCGCAGGCAAGGCATCGAAGAACCGCTGCCGAAGCTGTGTGGACTGTTGCATGGGATTGAGTGGTGTGTCCTTGGGAAATTCCTGAAACACGCGGGAAGCGTGTTGGATAAGCACACGAATGATAGCGACAGCCGTGTTGAAGTCATCATCTTCACACATCAGCGGATTGGGCACCTCGCCAAACTCGTGGATGCGAAGGACAGAAAGAATCATCGCAATGCGGTATGTGATGAGACCGAGCCGCCGCACGGAGGCAAGGAAGTCGTAGCCCAAAATCTTGACATATCCGTTTTGTATCTCTTGGAACAACTCATGGAATTGCTGTCGCTGCGAAGCAGTGACGCAAAACATCAAAGAGGGGCTTTCTAAGAGAATCTGGTAAAGATTATAGTAATCCTTGCCGAGTTGACGGAAGTAATCGTCGATGGGTGTCTGGTCTTGATGGGCAAAGACATCGTGCCACTCCAAATCGACATTGAGGCAATAGAAGATGAAACGGCTGAAAAGGCCGTTCTCTGCATCAGGGATGAGGCTTTGGATTTGGCGCGGAGTGCCGGACAAGAGTGCTGAAAGACGAGGCTTCTTGATTTCGGTGTACTCATCATCCTTGACACGGCTATAGGTGATGGTTTCGTGGTGAAAAGCTTTACGAAAGCCATCAGAGTAGTTGCCGTAGTCGGACTTGAAGGCATTGACCAAGGTGTCGCCTTCTGTCTCAAACATGATGCCTGTCTCGCCGTTGTCCTTCAAAGTCTTATAGAACTTGGTGGAGCTGGTGTTGGCAGGGATGAAAAGGACACGGCGAGGTGGCTTTTGCGGCGGCTCGCAACCCTCCTTGTTGCGGGCATACTCAGACAAGCGGCTTTGGTAATCGGCCATTTCTGCCTCATATATGGCGGCAAGGCGGTCGTGGACAGGCTGGACGATGTGACGGCATAGCGACAGACGGCCTTTGCCAGCTGAAGCCTGAGCGGTGACGAACAAGAAGAGATTGGGAAAGACTTCGCGGTCGTCGTAGAGTCCGTACACATTGGGCATGCAAGCGGAAACAACGGCAAGGGTGCCAAGGATGAGCATGTCGGCATCCTGAGGTGAGTTTGCCTTAGCTACCACTTGACGTAGGAACAAGGGAAGCGATTCGCTGACCTTGTCGGAGAAGGTGGGCATGGCAATCTGTTCAAGGGTGTCGGTCATATCCTCCGTTTCCCCCGTTTCCTCCAAATCCTCCACGGAGGAAATAGAGGATTTGGGGGATATGGAGGAAGCTGCACCTGGTTCAGAAGAGGAGAGCATAGACTCCCCCAGCCTACGGCCACCCCCTCTCAGAGGGGGACGGATTCCGTGCTGCTGGGCGATGTGGAACAAGGAGCGGGGCGTAATGCCCGACCCACGGGAGCGTAGGCAAGCGGTGTATTGCTTGTCGGCTTCTGCTTGGTCGTAGTCCGCGTTGAAGCGGCTGAGACGGTGGAAGAAGTCGCGACCGTCTTCGCCCAAGGCTTCGACGAGGGCAAAGCCGATGTCGCGCCAACATTCATAGCCAGCAGTGATGTCGATGGCGGAGGCTTCGACCTGTTCAACAAGGGACTGGATGTCGGCAGCCAAATCATTGGTAGGAATGAAATTGGCTGACGGTGTCTGCTGAGGAGCGGGGGTTGTCGTTTTCTCTTTATTGAGAAATTCGCCTGGATTAAACTTTTTCTTTGCCATGGCCATGAAGGTATTCAGGGTTGATATATGCGTGAGGGTCGTATGGCAAGAAACAGGCGCGAGAAACATCGCTTCCTGACTTGTCGATTTGAACGCCGTAGCTTTGCAGAATATGCTCGGCCACTGCTTCGAAGAATTCACCATGGGTGTATTCTGAGAGGTCAACGGGGATAATCCATTTGAGGCCATCGCCGGAAGGACTACGGAAGAGAAGCTGGGTGTCGAAATACTCGTCAAAGAGCAGCTTCTGACGCAAGTCATCAGGGTCGGGCAAATGGTCGAAGTCGATGCACATCAAGCCCGAGTGCTGGACAAGGGCATTGGCGTTGCGCTTGGTAAATATGCCAGAGAAGCAGCAATAGTCGAAGCAGTTCGACTTGAAGCGCTTCGCTTGGGTTTTATCCGTGATGGCACGAAGGTCGGCGGTACGCTTTTGAGCGGGTTTGCCGATGATGTAGAGATAGGCCTCAAACAAGGTGATGGACTTGTAGGGCACGGTGCTGGTGACGGGGGCACGGAAGAAGGAAAACAATGGTGCCGAAGAAGGGCAGACACATGGGTCAGCCCCTACGGGTTCGGGGGTGATGTTCGTGATTTCGTTATCCGTGCTTTCGTGCTTACGAAGGTGTAGGTCTTCTACCAGCTTGGCAAGGAGGTCGTCACCTGTGAGGTGGTAGTGTTGCTCGGCGAAGGTGAAGGCATCGCCGTCGGGGATGGTGCCAGAGGTGTCGTGATGACGGGCGCACTCATCGGAGGTCGAGTCTTCAGGATTGGATTTCTCAATCCAGATGTGGAGGTTGGACTCGCCGTTGGCGAAGGGGTTGCGGCATAAGCCGCAATCCCTACCAACGAGGTGAAGCACCGTTTCATTCGGATAGTACACACGCAGGATGTGCGCATAGATGCCAAGACCGTAGTGGGTGGCATTCAGGATGTCAATCTTCATTATCATGGCGCTTGGGGTTTTTGCGTGAGTAGTTGTCGTCCAAGATTTTCTCAATATCCTGACGACGGTAGTAGATCTTGTTATTGATGCGCGTATAGGGCAAGGTGCCATTGCTGCGTAGCGTTTGAAGGGTACGCAGGCTGATGTGGAGTGCTTGCATCACATCTTGGTTATCCAGCCAATCCTTCAATCTGCTATGCGCACCAGCGTTACTTGTGATAACGAGGTTGGGATAGGAATCAAGAATGGCTTGAATGCAAGGACACTGACGAAGGGTGCGCCAAACGTGGTTGTTGGGGTCAGCGGCCATCTCGGCGATGATTTGGCCTATCAGCTTCGGCTCGCTCATTTCAAGCCTCCTTTCTTGTTTTCGAAATCGCGACGGGCTTGTGCGCGGACTTGCACCAAGGTTTGGTGCTGGTCGGCAAGCAGCCACTGGTCGATTTCAGATTTGAGGAATTGCAGCTTCTTCCCCTTTTTATGATATGGAATGATGTGCTGACCTATCCAACCATAAACGGTTTGCTTGGCCGGGCGGTCGGGCAGGTAAGCACATAGTTCCTCCAGATTGAACCACTGGTCAGCGGGTTCAACTGCGACTTGTTGTTTTGTCTGAAGCAAGGACTTCATTTCCTTGACTTCGTTGATGAGCGCGGCGACCGCCTGGGGTAGCTGCTCAAAAGTTAATGTTTCGTCTTGAAAAGACATAGCGTTTAGTATTTGAGTTTACAATCGCTTCCTTTTCAAGTGGCCACGAAAAAAGTAAAGCACATTTCGCCCTGAAATGCGCTTCAAAAGTACAATGTAAGTATTTGCAACATAGTAAAATAGAACTCGGCGCCGAGTTGCCGCCGAGCGCCGAGTTTTTTTACAAATAAGAAACAATAAAAGCTACCAGTTGCGGTGACCTAAAAAATAATAAAAACAAATAAATCACCGCCGAGTGCCGAGGGGGCATTATGGTAGGAAAGTCGCCACATCTTCAAGCATTTTTAAGCGTTTTACTGCTGGTTTTTGTTGTTTTCTTAGTCTATCCTTGCCAAAATGATTGCCATCTTTATCTACAAAGCAACTATCTACCACATCCCAGATAGTGGTGTTTTGAGGTAATAAGAGCACTTTTTTGACATTGACAAGTATCTTGAACAGACAAGATAAATCGCTGATATTTCCAGTCCAAACTATTGGTGTCTTGATTTTTTCGCCCAAAAACAGGTGCTTAAAATTTGTATTAGACTCATTTTTAGAAATGAGTTTTCGATATATCAGCTCTTCCCTAAACGCATCTATATTATCAGCTTGTTTACCCTTTGTCTTGGTGTATTTGAATGAAAGAATAACTACCTGGTTATTTTGTTTCCTCTTTGGTTTTTCCTCAACAATAGGGACATCTATGTGGACGATTTCCTTGATGCCTACCTTGCTCGGCAACCTCTTCTGGAGGACTTGCACAAAGAAGTCGTCAATGCTTTCTTGCTTGTCCTCTTCGATGTATTCGATGAAATGCCGCTGGAACTCCATATAACAGCGTATGAGTGCGAGAATCAGATAGTGGAAAACGAAAGTGGATTCATTCAACTGAAGTGTGTTGGAATAGTCCTTTGTGATTAAAAAGGCCTCCAAATCAAGATTGTTTCTGTTGACCACATCTTTGATTTCCGATAGATAAGAGCAGATTGACTCGTACAACTTCTTTCTGATGAATAGCACTCTATTTTGTGACATGTGCTCATCGTCACGAAACAACTCGTTTAATTGAGTGGCGATGGCGTTGTCGATGGAGCGTTTAAGATATTTAACTTTTGTGGAGACGAACGGAGCATCAAAAGTGATTTGATAGTGCGCGTCAAACTCTTCATTAACTGGGATTGACTGGCGGAAGATTGGCTTATAATAGTCCTCGCCCCGTTTATCAGGGCGCAAGGGGTTCTTGTCAGAATACAGGATGTCTTCGATGGCTTTCATCATTGATTCTCCTCCTCAGTTTTCAAGTTGTCAATAGTGATTACTTTCGTGGTCTTCTCCTTCTTCTCATCCACGACCTTGGCATAGACTTGGGTGGTCTTGACATTGGTGTGGCCGAGCATCTTGCTGACGGTGTAGATGTCGGTGCCGCCAGCGAGCTGCAAAGTGGCATAGGTGTGACGGAAGCAATGGAAAGTGATGTGGCGGGTGATGCCTGCGGCCTCAATCCAACGCTTTAGGGGCTTGGAAATCCAAGAAGGGTCGGGAAGGTCGGGGAAGACGAGCTGCTTGGGCTTGCCTGGCTTGCCACACAGCTGAAGGGCTTGCTCGGAGATAGGCATGTATTCAACGCCTTTGGTCTTCTGCTGGGTGAAATTGAGACGATAGCCGCTGCCCTCCTTTTGGATTTCGCCCCATGTGAGTTTCTGGATGTCGCAATGGCGAAGGCCTGTAAGGGCTGAGAAGAGAGCGGCGCGTTTCATCGTGGGCTGGTCGCATGGCGTTTCAGCAAGGGTGTTCAACTCTTCCAAAGTAAGATGCTCGCGACGGCGCTCTTCACTGGTGATGCCCTTGGTGGCAGCTGCGATGTCGGTCATCAGATAGCCATCGACGAAGGCCATCTTTAACGCTGCCTTGAAGATGCTGAAATAGGTGGAAGCG
This sequence comes from uncultured Bacteroidales bacterium, assembly GCA_900317055.1. Taxonomy (GTDB): domain Bacteria; phylum Bacteroidota; class Bacteroidia; order Bacteroidales; family F082; genus Limimorpha. Next base: position 18,475 of record ONFF01000018.1, read on the forward strand.
GTATTGATGGAAACGGTGCCCGACTTGTTGCCACCTTGCGGAGCGGTGATCATGAACTGCCGGAAGCTCTCAATGGTCTTGGGATTGATTTCGGAGAAGGGCCAGGGATTGCCCTCTCTGAAGATTCCCAGCAGCACCCCAACACGCTTCCAGTTGACGATGATGGATTGGGAACTCTTGGCGTGTGCCTTGGTGTTGACCTGGTTGAAATACTCTATGAAATCGCATTTCATCTTCTGGTTCAACTCGCTCTGCTCAGCCTCGATGTCGGTGAAGAGGTCGGCATTGTCGTATTCATGCTGGCGAAGCTTGCGCACCTCATCGGCATAGATGCAAGCCATCGTATCGGCTTCGCTCTTGCATTGGATGATACCATTGGCATCGCGCTTTGGCTTGTATGAGGTGGAAGCCTCAGTGGTTCGCGCCGTGCGGGACTTGTCCCAGATGGGGGTGGTGATGGTGCGATTCAGGGCTTCGATGACTCGCTTGGTCTTGCCGTTTTCAAAGACGGGGTAGCTTTCCAAGATGAGATACCACTCCTTGCGGTAATCTGACTTGCGCAGCTTGACGGTGCATTTCGTTTTGACGAGCTTCTTTTTCATGACTTGACGGATTTGAAGAGTTTGTCGATTTCAACCTTGGGGACATAGACATAGTTGCCACGCTGACACGAGGGGATGCTCTGCTTGCGGATGGCCTTATAGACGGTGGACTCGCTTACGCCGTAAATTTCGGTAATCTGGCCGATGGTGTAGCAGTCGGATTCATCGAACTTGTAGGAGGCAGGAGTAACAGGCAACTCTTTTGGCTGCTCCTCGATGAGGGGGAACGAGGCTTCGAGATGGGCACGACTGATACGGGTGAGACGTTGACCCATGTTGATGGCGGGGATGGTGCCGTTGTTGATGAGGCGATAGAGGGAGTTGCGCGAAATGCCAAACAGGGCTACAGCCTCGGCAACGGAGATATAAGGACGGTCATCCGGAATCTTCGAGGCTTTCTCTTTGCGCTTCTGTTCGTTTTTCTCATCGCGTTTCTTAATGCGGTATGCTGCACAGGTGCAGTTGCGTGAGCAATACCAAGAAGAGACGGTCTTTGCATAGAAAAGGGTGCCGCAGACCTTGCATTTGCGCTGGATTTTGTATTTACTTGCTGGCATAATATCGCTTGTTTTTATCGGTTTTTAGTAATCATAAGTACAAATAAGTTGCACTTTATCACTCTTTAAGTCATGTTGCAAATATGTTGCAAATATACAATAAAAATCCGATATACAAGCATAAATATCGAAAAAAATGAGAAAATAAAAAAGGTGTAACTTGTTGGGTTACACCTTTTTGTTTGTTTTTGCTTATTGTTGGTGGTTAGTTTTATTTTACTTCCTCAAAGTCCGCATCAGTTACGGTGTCATCACCGCCATTGTTCTGCGAGCCTTGGTTCGGGTTGCCGCCTTGGAAGCCGCCGCCCATGTTGTTCGGGTCGAAGCCGCCTTGCGGGCCGCCTTGGGCACCGGCGTTCTTGTACATCTCCTCGCTGGCCTTCTGCCACATGGCGTTCATCTCGGCCATGGCAGCGTCGATGCCGGCGATGTCTTGAGCCTGGTGGGCGGTCTTCAGCTTGCCGAGGGCAGCCTCGATCTCAGCCTTCTTGTCGGCAGGCAGCTTGTCGCCGTATTCCTTCAGCTGCTTCTCGGTCTGGAAGATGATGCTGTCGGCTTGGTTCAACTTGTCGATACGCTCGCGTTCCTTCTTGTCGGCTTCGGCGTTGGCCTGGGCTTCGTTCTTCATGCGCTCGATTTCAGCGTCGGTCAAGCCTGACGAGGCCTCGATACGGATGCTCTGGGTCTTGCCTGTGGCCTTGTCCTTAGCGCTCACATTCAGGATACCGTTGGAGTCGATGTCGAAGGTGACTTCGATCTGCGGGATGCCACGCGGCGCTGGCGGGATGCTGTCGAGGATGAAACGACCGATGGTCTTGTTCTGTGCGGCCATAGGACGCTCGCCTTGCAGCACGTGGATTTCAACCGAAGGCTGGTTATCGGCTGCGGTCGAGAAGACCTCCGACTTACGGGTCGGGATGGTGGTGTTGCTCTCGATCAGCTTGGTCATCACGCCGCCGAGGGTCTCGATACCGAGGCTCAACGGGGTCACGTCAAGCAGCAGCACGTCCTTCACCTCGCCGGTCAAAACGCCACCCTGGATGGAGGCACCGATGGCCACCACTTCGTCGGGGTTGACGCCCTTCGAAGGCTCCTTCTTGAAGAAGTCACGGACGATGTTCTGGATGGCAGGGATACGGGTTGAACCACCGACCAAGATGACATCGTCAATGTCGTTGACGGTCAAGCCAGCGTCTTGCAGGGCACGACGGCAAGGCTCGATGGTGTCGTGGATCAGCTTGTCGGCCAGTTGCTCGAACTTCGAACGGCTCAAGGTGCGGACCAAGTGCTGCGGGATGCCGTTGACAGGCATGATGTAAGGCAGGTTGATTTCGGTCTCGCTCGAAGAGCTCAACTCAATCTTTGCCTTTTCAGCAGCCTCTTTCAGACGTTGCAAGGCCATCGGGTCCTTACGCAGGTCGATGCCGTTGTCCTTTTGGAACTCTTCGGCCAGCCAGTTGATGATGACTTCGTCGAAGTCGTCGCCGCCGAGGTGGGTGTTACCGTTGGTCGACTTCACCTCAAACACGCCATCGCCCAATTCAAGGATGGAGATATCGAAGGTGCCGCCGCCGAGGTCGTACACAGCGACTTTCACATCGTTCTTTTTCTTGTCCAAGCCGTAAGCCAAAGCAGCAGCCGTAGGCTCGTTGATGATACGGCGCACTTTCAAGCCGGCGATTTCGCCAGCTTCCTTGGTGGCCTGACGCTGGGCGTCGTTGAAGTATGCAGGCACCGTGATGACAGCTTCGGTCACCGTCTGTCCGAGGAAGTCCTCAGCGGTCTTCTTCATCTTTTGCAGCACCATGGCAGAGATTTCCTGCGGGGTGTATTGCTTGCCGTCGATGTCGATACGAGGTGTGTTGTTGGGGCCTTGCAAGACCTTGTAAGGTACACGCTTCATTTCAGCGCCGACCTTGTCGTAGGTCTCGCCCATGAAACGCTTGATGGAATAGACGGTACGCAGTGGGTTGGTGATGGCCTGACGTTTGGCAGGCTCGCCGACCTTACGTTCGCCGTTGTCGGTGAATGCCACCACCGAAGGGGTGGTGCGGTGGCCTTCGCTGTTGGCGATGACTTGAGGCTCATTGCCTTCCATCACGGCCACACATGAGTTGGTTGTACCTAAATCGATACCAATGATCTTTGACATTTCTTTGTTCTCCTATTTTTATTTGTTACTTATTTAATTTTCATTTCGCGATTGCAAGCCCAATTCCCCTTCTAAGGGGGCAGGGGGATTGCAACGCCCGCTTTTTTGTCAATCTTTATGCCAAAAGAAAAAAACTGACAAAATGGCAATAATTTGGTTTTTGTTCCGTTTTCAGTCCAAATATCTTTGCCAAATCAGGGATTTTTTGTACCTTTGCACCCTTATTTTTTCTAAAATTAGACCTTATTATATATGAAAAGAATACTTGCCCTATTAGTTTCCCTTTTGCTTGCTACTGTCGCTTTTTCCCAAGATAACAACGGCTTTTTCCATAACCTGAAAGAGAAGTTTGTCGTGCATGACACTGTATATGTTTACATCACTTCGACGGATACTTTGTTTGTCGTTAACGACGAAGAGGAGGAGGACGATGATGAGGATGAAGAGTTCTCGGAAAGCATCCCAATGCCTATCGATACTCTTTACACTTTTGATAAGTTCCGCAAGGTAATTCTTTTCGATAACAACACATGGTTGTATTATAACATCGAAAAGCCCGATATTCCAACTTCGATAAGCGAGGATCATTGGGATACGGAAAGTATTCATAGCTATAAAGACATCGCCTTGAAGGATCTTCCCGATGAGGTGACGCTTCAGCTGGTGGATTCCGTGCATGGCTATTGCATACCCCATCCCGGCCCCGTGACTTCACAGTACAAATTCAGATGGCGTCGTCCCCACAAGGGCGTTGATATAGGCTTGGATACGGGTGACCCGGTGTACGCCGCCTTTGATGGCGTGGTGCGCGTGGATATGCCAACCCGTATGTCGGGAGGCTATGGCAATGTTATCGTCATCAGGCATGTAAATGGGTTGGAGACTTATTACGGACACTTGTCGCAGCGTCTTGTGCAAAGTGGAGATATTGTCAAGGCTGGTGAATTGATTGGCTATGGCGGTTCTACTGGACGCTCTACGGGTCCACATCTCCATCTTGAGACCCGTTATATGGGTCAGCCTTTCGATCCCGAGCGCATATTCGACTTGGAAAACGGAACGCTTCGTTCCGAGGTGTTTGTCCTGAAAAAACACTATTTCAGCATCAACTCGCATTATGGCATGAGCGACAAACAGTCGTTGGAGGCTTCGAAAAAAGCTCCTAAGGAAACCGGAAGCACCTCGAAGAAGATGTATCATACGGTGAGGAAGGGTGAAAACCTAAGCAAAATTGCCAAGAGATACGGTACTTCTGTCAACAAGATATGTCAGCTCAATGGCATCAGAAAGAACAAATCACTGAAGGTTGGACAAAAACTGAGAGTGAAGTAAAAACAAAACCCCGAAAGCCAACGACTTTCGGGGTTTTTCTTATCAACGCGCCCAGCTTATTTCATCCAGGCCTCGACATCCTCCAGCTGCAAGGCAGGGATGTCGAGTTTGTTCTTCTTGCGCAAGCCGTTCAACTTCTCGCGCAGGGCAGAAGGCTTCTCGGCTTTCAGTTGCTCGATGGTGTTGTAGCCGTTGGTGAGCAACAGCGTCGCCCAAGTCTCTGCCATACCCAAGGCCATAAAGTCTTCCTTGGTGGCGTTCTTCACGACCTTCTCGGGACGCATCATCGGGAACAGCAGCACCTCTTGGATCGTAGTCTGACCCGTGAGCAGCATCACGAAACGGTCGATACCGATGCCCATGCCCGAAGTCGGGGGCATACCGTATTCTAGCGCGCGCAGGAAGTCCTGGTCGATGAACATGGCCTCGTCGTCGCCACGCTCGCTGAGTTTCATCTGCTCCTCGAAGCGTGCCCGCTGGTCAATGGGGTCGTTCAGCTCGGTGTAAGCATTGGCCAATTCCTTGCCGTTGACCATCAGCTCGAAGCGCTCGGTCAGTTCGGGGTTGTTGCGGTGACGCTTGCAGAGGGGCGACATCTCCACGGGATAGTCGGTGATGAAGGTCGGCTGGATGTAGGTACCTTCGCACTTCTCGCCAAAGATTTCGTCGATCAGTTTGCCCTTGCCCATCGTCTCGTCTACCTCGATGCCGAGTTGCTTGCACACCTCGCGCAGTTGGGCTTCATCCATGCCCGTGATGTCGATGCCGGTCTTCTCCTTGATGGAGTCTATCATCGTGATGCGCTTGAAGGGACGCTTGAAGCTGATTTCGTTGTCGCCCACTTTCACGGTTTCCTTGCCCAAGACATCCATCACGCAGCGATGGATCATCTCTTCGGTGTAGTCCATCATCCAGAGGTAGTCCTTGTAGGCCACATAAATCTCAAGACCCGTGAACTCGGGGTTGTGGGTGCGGTCCATGCCCTCGTTGCGGAAGTTGCGCGAGAACTCATACACGCCCTCGAAGCCGCCCACGATGAGGCGTTTTAGGTAAAGCTCGTCGGCAATGCGGAGGTACATCGGGATGTCCAAGGCGTTGTGGTGCGTGATGAAGGGACGCGCCGTGGCACCGCCAGGAATGGCTTGCAGCACAGGCGTTTCAACCTCCAAATAACCGCTCTCGTTGAAGAAACGGCGGATGCTGTCGATGATGCGGGTGCGGGTGATGAAGATATCCTTCACCTTGTCGTTCACCACGAGGTCGACATAACGCATACGGTAGCGCAGTTCGGGGTCATTGAATTCGTCGTACTTCACGCCGTCCTTCTCCTTGACGATGGGCAGCGGCCTCAGCGACTTGCTCAGCACCGTCAGTTCCTTGACATGCACCGAGATTTCGCCCATCTGCGTGCGGAAGGCGAAGCCTTTCACGCCGATGAAGTCGCCGATGTCGAGCAGACGCTTGAACACCGTGTTGTACATCGTCTTGTCCTCTTCGGGGCAGATCTCGTCGCGCTTGATATACAGTTGGATGCGGCCTTTCGAGTCCTGCAGTTCGCAGAACGAGGCGGCGCCCATGATGCGGCGGCTCATGATGCGGCCTGCGAGGGTTACCTCTTGGAATTGGTCGGGGTTGTTGTCGTCAAATTGGTTGAGGATGTCCGTGGTGAACACGCTCACGGGGAACGCGGCCTGCGGATAAGGGTTGATGCCAAGCTTGTAGAGTTCGGCCAACGAATTTCTTCTGATTTGTTCCTGTTCGCTTAACATGATGCGTTGAAATTTGCCGCAAAGGTACGACTTTTTGGGACAAATTTGTATTTTTGCGACGCATTTCAAACGATTTCATCACAAGGAATGAGGTTCAGCGATGTCATAGGCCAATCCGCCGTCAAACAAAGGCTTATCCAGAGTGTGAGGGAAAACCATGTCTCTCATGCCCAACTCTTTTTGGGACCTGCCGGAAGCGGCAAGTTACCTTTGGCCTTGGCTTACGCCCAATATATCCTCTGTCCGAACCGCACCGAAACCGACAGCTGCGGCGTGTGCCCCACCTGCCAAAAGATGCAGAAACTGGTGCATCCCGACCTGCATTTTGTTGTGCCAACTGCCACCACAAAAAAGATCAAGAGCAATCCCGAATCCGACCTCTTCATGGAGGAATGGCGTGAGTATGTCATTGAAAACAAAGGTTATGTCGATACCTCAAGTTGGTACACCTTCCTTGATGTGGAGAACAAGCAGGGCTATATGTCGGTGCGCGATGCTGCCTCGCTGCTGCGAAAGTTGAGCATGAAATCCTATGAGGGCGAGTACAAGATCGCTATCATCTGGATGGCAGAAAAGATGCGCGTCGACACGGCCAACAAACTGCTGAAACTCCTTGAGGAACCGCCCGAGAAGACGGTTTTTCTGCTCATCGCGGAAGACCAAGAAGAGCTATTGGCTACCATCAAGTCGCGCACTGCTTTGGTGAAGATTCCAGCCATCGAAACTAACGCTTTGGAGAAAGCCCTTGTGGAGCGTCTGTCGTGCCAGCCTAACCAAGCTCACGATGCAGCCATGATTTCGGAAGGCAACTGGATCACAGCCTGCCATTCGGTGCAGGATTCGGAAGAGCATAAATACTTCTTCACCACCTTCCAACAATGGATGCGGCTTTGCTTCCGTGCCGCTTATTCAGAGCTGATTGACTTTTCGAATAACATCAAGACGATTGGTCGCGAAAAGCAAAAAGAACTTTTGGAATACGGTCTGCGCATTGTCCGCAATTCATTGTTGTTTAATAACAACCTGGCGGAAATTGTCATGCTGCCCAATGATGAAAAGGTGTTCAATTCGAAGTTCGCACCGTTCGTCAATCCTGCCAATCTGGCACAAATTGCCGAACTTCTTGAAGAAGCCATGCGCCAAATTGAGCGCAACGGCTATGCACCGCTTATCTTTACGGATGTGAGTTTTAAGATGGTGGGTCTGCTGAAAAAGAAATAGGTTTACAGGCACTTGAAGTCATGTCATTCCTATGTTGGGATGGTGCGGTGGCATGAAAATCGAAGATTAGCTACGCTGAATCAAGGATTTCGATGTGGTCAATCTATGGCTTCAAGGGCCGTCCAATAAGGTTAATGCTTCTTAAACCGCCTTCTGTATTTGCATGATTTGTTGACAAAAACACAAATAATTGGATATTAATTTGCACGAATAGAAAAATACACTATTTTTGCGGCATATAATAATCAATTCAACATGAAAAACATACACTTCATTCTTATTTTATCTTATTTTATCTTTGTTTTTAGCGCTTGTAGCACTGATGTTGACCTGTATGTTGAAATGAAAGACACCCCTGTTGTATATGGTGTGTTGGATGTAACAAACGACACCAATGTCATTAAAATCATAAGGGCTTTTTCGGGAAACAACGATGACTCGTATGATGTTCATCAGATTGCCTTGATAGCTGATTCGTCAAATTATCCTGGCATGTTGGATGCTCGTTTTATAGAATATAAAAAGGCCTCGGGACAAAGCTACTCTCCTACAGGACGCGAAATCATTTTGGACACCATGACTATCCATAATAAGCAAGAAGGCCTTTTTTATGCTCCCGACCAAAAAGTGTATTACACGACAGAGCATTTCAAAGTCAATGATGCGTATGTAAAATACAAATACAAATTGTTGATTACCAAGTTAAACGATACTATATCTTCTGATATCGGCCTCATAGGTGGCGAGAATTTCCAAATCAGTTCTCCGATGGTGTTTTTCAAGGCAGAAAATGGTGGAATGCGAAAACTGCTTTTCACCCCTGATGACAACGAAGCTATATACCAAGTCACAATGCAATTCAATTACAAGGAATTAAGGCCAGGTCAGGATACGGTTTACAAAAATGTCAACTGGTCATTAGGGCGTGGTAGCACTTATGATTTGGGTGTTGAAGACAGAAAACGGTATTTCACATACCATGAAGAAAGTTTATTCAACCTGCTGTCAGAAGCCATCGGAAACGATAACTTTAATGTCGAACGCTTTTATGAGAGTTTCGTCGTTTCAATCTATGCTTATGGCAAAGAGCTGGAGGATTATATCCAATTAAATGCGGCCACTTCTGGTATTGAATATTATAGCACGAACATTCATGGAGGTTTAGGAATACTCTCTTCCTGTCATGAAATCAAAAAAAGCGTCGACATGTCCAGTCGCACAAAGACCGATTTACTTTCCAAACATTGGGGATTTAAGTATATTGGCTACAACTGAAGACAGGTATTACTCTAATACTTCAATTGTCCCCATCTCAAATTGGATTGGGTGACCAGCCTCGTAATAGCGTACATCATGTAGCACCTTGTCGAAAACATAGTTCTGAATCAGCACGAAGTCCTTGCCGTCGTTGACGAGACCATACATGCGGTCACGATCGATGTCGCCAAGTTCACCCATGTCATTTACGCCGTTCAGTACTAACTTCTTAAAGGTTCTCATGTCTTGCTTGTTGCCGTCTTTGTCTGTCACGACAAGATAATGCAGGAATGGAGAGCCGGTGATGGAATCGATGCGCTCCTGTGGCAAAGTGTTGGTGAGCAGGGCCTCGAAACGTAGGTCGCTGAACGATGACATGAGGTTGATAACCTTCAAAGTGTCGTAAGGCAATTCTTGATTGTCGATCAGGCGCGTGAGTTTGTACTGGTGCTTTCCGATATTGTCAATGCGAAAACTACCTTCAGGGTCTTCGTTGAAGTCCACCTCAATCGATTGAATGTCGGCCATGTTCTCATGGAAGATGGTATGGTCGCGCCAGTCATCCGGATTGGCGGTAAAGCGTGTAGTGATGAAGCCGCGGAAACTGGGGATATAAACGATATATGCCTTGTCGGCACCTTCCTTCAACATGAATGTGCCGCTGCTGTCCATGGTGGCATCACCTACATAGAATACCTTGGTGCGTTTTTCGTGATAGAATAGCTTGATTTTGTCGAACAGATTGATGCGTGGCACCATTTGGTAGATTTCTACCTTGGTGCTTTGCGAAGCCATTTGCTTGACGATGTTGTCGTGACTGGCAACTGAGACGGGCATCTTGACACGTATCTTGTATAAGGTCGTAAGCAGGTGTTGCACTTGCTTTGGATGTGCCGTGTAGGTTCCGTTGAGCATCCAGCCGTGTTCCTGACGTTCGAGTAGCGACTCTCTGTCCTTGCGGTCAGCCAAATAGATTTTGGTGACAGAAGCTGTGTCCCACACTTGGAAGTCCGATGACTCGCCCTCTAGTGTAGAGAGGTAACGGTTGTTCCAAACCAGGAGGACTGCAATGACAACTAAAATAGCTGTGATGATTATTGTGATGCGATTATTTTTCTTCATGATGTTCTGTTTTACTGTATTTTTTCTTTCTGACGAAAGCCAAGACAAAACCAAAAACAATGATGAGTGCAATAGGGATTACCGTGTTGATGACCTGCCATTTTACTCTTTCTTTGCTTACTTTTTTGGTATCCAATAGGCGGATGGTCAGCTTGCGTGAGCGGATGTCTATCATGTTTTCTCCGTCGACTAGATAGCTGATGGCATTCTCGATGAATTCCTTGTTGGTGTAGGTGATACCCGTGTATTTGTCATAGCCCAAAGGCAGTGGGTTGCGGTCGATGTCGAACTGGTTGCGGATGAGGTCGCCGTCGGCCACAACAATCATGGCAGTGGGCACACTTTCCTCCAAAAAGTCGGTGGCTTGGTCGTCTACGATTTCCTGGGGAATGCGGTTGGCATATAGCGAGGTGAAACTACCTTTCAAGAGGTATGCCACATTCTTCCCGTCCTTCATGTTGAACAAGCGTTGGTCGGGAGCTTGGCGCAGCATGGCCAATGAAATGAATACCGGCGCGCCCGAAACTTTGGTGTAGCCTGTGGTTCTAAGTAAAGGAATCTGCTCAATGCCGTTGGCCGAAGAGGTGGCGTCTATTGAACTAACGAAGTCTGCCTTGATGCCATTCATGTTGCGTACCATAGGATGGTCGGAGGCGGCTTGCAACAAGGGGAAGTAGTACCACTTGAAGCGTGTGTACTGCGGTTGGTTACCCACCATTCCGCCAGTACGGACGGCGATTTGGGCGCAATTCAAACCCAGCAGCAAGTCGCGGTTGAGGCGTACACCATATCTGAAGAGCATGTCGTCGAGGTTAAGGTCCTGCTCCATGCCGATGGTTGATTCTTGGGCTTGCAGGCTGTCCATCGTGGCATAGACTGGTTCCACGAGCCACAGTACCTTGCCGCCATGCATGATGTATTGGTCGATGAGGAACTTGTCCTTTTCGTCGAATGGCTCCATGGGTTTGGCGATGACGATGGCATCGTAAGAAGGAAAGACCCTTACGTCTCTTGTCGTGTCCTGTGTGCGGTGCAACAAGGCATCAATCTTGCCCTCAATGGCTTGTCGCTTCACATCATAGTTTTTCGCTAAAGTTTGGGCAATGCTGCCGAGCTCTTCGTTGCTCAATTCACCGTGACCTTCGATAAAGGCGATTTTCGGTCTTTCCAAACGAGTCACCTTCCTGACGGCATCAATGAGGTAGAATTCGAGGTTTTCTATTGATGCATTGACAGCGTATTCATCGGGCTGTCCGTTCTGTGTTTCATGCAACAAGTTGACGGCTATTTCAGTGTTATTGCGGTAACTTACCAAGGCACCAGGCCAAATGATCAGTTGCTTGGCAGACCCATCGCTGCCCACATCTTGCCATTTGGTATAGTCCAGGCCCGACTGATACAGTTGGGTATACTTGTCTTTGATTTCAGCGTCGCTGTCGCCTTCTCCGGGATTGATGAACTCGTAGTCGATGAATTTTGAATAGGCTCGGAACTCATCGAGCATTTCTTTGGTCTCACGGCGCATCTTTTTGTATTCCGCAGGCAGATCGTTTCCCTCGAGATACACCCTAAAGTACACATAGTCGTCAAGGTTTTTGAGGATTTCCTTTGTAGTGGGCGACAAAGTGTAGCGTTTCTCACTAGTCAGGTCGAAGCGGGTGAACACATAAGAGCCAATCACATTGAGGAGCACCACAATGGCTATCGTGACGAGGAAGGAGACGATTTGGTTTTTTTTCAAATTCTTGCGTTTGTTTTCCATCGCTTCACCTCCTTACCATTTGCGGCTCGAAAGAACCAGTTTTGTCGCACTCAAGAAAATGGCAATCACACTGAAGAAATACAACACATCACGCGTGTCGATGACGCCGCGGCTCAACGACCCATAGTGGGCATTCATGCCCAACTGTTGGATAAACAGCCCGACATGGCCAAACAGCGAGAGCGAGTAGATGAACTCGAAGCCAATAAGCAGGAATCCACAGAGGAAGACCGAGATAATGAAGGCCAGGATTTGGTTGTTGGTCAGCGAACTACAGAAGATACCGATGCTGACAAAGCTGGCACTGAGTAAGAAAAGCCCGATGTAGGAACCCCAGATGCCACCGCTGTCGAGGTTGCCTTTGGGCAGCCCGAGGCGGTAGACTGAGAAATAATAGATAAAGGTAGGAATCAAGGCGAGCAACACCAATGCCACGCCAGCCAAAAACTTGGCCCAGATAATCTGCCAGTCCGACAGCGGCTTGGTGGCCAGCATCTCGATGGTACCCGTTCGGTTTTCCTCGGCGAAGCTGCGCATGGTGACGGCAGGCACGAGGAAGAGAAACACCCAAGGGGCGAGGATAAAAAGGCTGTCGAGGTTGGCATAGCCGAAGTTCAGCAGGTTGAAGTCGCTTTGGAACACCCAAAGGAACAGGCCGGTGATGAGCAGAAACACTACTATCACCATAATGCCGATCAGCGAGCTGAGAAAATTGCTGATTTCTTTCTTAAACAGTGCGTACATTACAAGAACGATGATTATTCAATGATCATGTCAAAAGGCAGGCGGGCTTGGATGCCTGTGTTCTTTTGCAGGTTGTCCAAACCTTGCAGGTAGTTGTAGTAGACACCCATTTTCTGCTTCATGGCGGCATCGAGTTTGTCGCTTTCGTTCATCGACTCCATCATGCGGGTGAAGAAGTCCTTCTGCTTTGGCCATTCGGTCACTTTGTAGTCGCTGCCCAGTTCGGCTTTCTGCACGGCGTAAGCGATGGCATCTTCCATGTCGCCAAGTTGGTCGACGAGGCCAATCTTGATGGCGTCGGCGCCAGCCCACACACGGCCTTGACCGATGCTGTCGACATAGGTTTGGGTCAGGCCACGGCCTTCAGCCACACGACCTGTAAAGTCATTGTAAGTCTTCACAACCATCTCTTGAAGTTTGCCATATTGGAACTCGGTGAGGGGCTGCGAAAGGGTGCCAAAATCAGCATTCTCATTGGTCTTGGCCACATCGAAGGTCAAACCAACCTTGTCGGTGAGGAAGCCTTGCAGGTTAGGAACGGTGCCAAACACACCGATGGAACCGGTGAGGGTGGTGGGGTCGGCAAAGATATAGTCGGCTTTGGCCGAAATCCAGTAGCCACCTGAAGCAGCATAGTTACCCATGGAGACGATGACAGGTTTCACTTGCTTCGTCAGGTCTAGTTCGCGGCCGATGATGGCAGAAGCCACGGCACTGCCGCCAGGCGAGTTGACGCGCAACACGACGGCTTTCACATTCTCGTCCTCACGAGCCTTGCGGATGGTCTTGGAGAGGTTTTCTGAATAGATGTTTTGCTCTTCGTTGCCCTTACCATCGAAAATCTGGCCAGAGGCGTAAATGACAGCTACCTCGTTCTTGCTGAGGTTCTTGTCTTTGAATGACTTGGCATAGTTGGCGTTGCCGATGGCATTGATGTCTTTGTTGCTGCCTGTCAGACCTTTCAACTCTTCAAGCACTTGGTCTTTGTAATAAAGGTTGTCGACCAAACCATATTCCAGAGCCTTATTGGCATCAAAGTAGGTGTCCAAGTTGTCGGCGATATAGTTGAGCTGTTCCACGCTGATGTTGCGGCTTTGGCTGATACCTAAGAGGATTTGTCCCCAAACGGTGCCCAACAGCTTGTCCATCTGTTCGCGGTTGGCTTCGCTCATTTTGTCTAAGAAGTAAGGCTCCACGGCACTCTTGAAGCGGTTGTTGGGACCGCGCACAATCTGCATTTCGATGTCAAGTTTGTCAAACAAGTGCTTGTAGAAGGTGATTTGCGAGGCCATGCCATGCAGGTCTAAGGCTCCTTCAGGGTTGATGAATATTTTGTCGGCAACGGAGGCCAAGTAATAGGCACTTTGGCTATAGCTTTCGCCGTAAGTGACGAGGAATTTGCCCGACTCTTTGAACTCGATAAGCTTATCGCGGATCTCTTGCAAAGTGGCAGTTGAGGTAGGAATGCTGCTCAGTTCCATATAGATACCTTTGATATTCGGGTCGGTCTTGGCACGCTCGATGTTGCGAAGGATGTCGTTCAAGCCTGTGGCATCCAATGATTCCATGGTTTGGAAATTGATGGCACTGAAGGGATTGTCGGTGGTACGGTCAGGGATGTCGTAGTTGAGCTTCATGTAAAGCACAGAGTTGGGTTTGGGCTTGCTGATGGTTTCCGTCTCGGTGGAGAGACTCGAAATCATGGATGAGACCACGCCAACCTTGATGAAGAAGTTGACTACCAAAGCTATAAGCGTTCCTAAGAACGCGGCCAGTAAAACTTTTGAGAATTTCATGACTATTTAGTTTTTAGAATGTTATTGCATTTGATTGAACTTGTCGGAATATCGTAAGATTCGATGAAATCAATTATTGTTGTTGAACTTGTCAACCTCATCCCGTATTTATTGCGGAAATTAGGGTGCAAAAGTAACATTTTATTCGTTTTGATTGGTGATAAAACGCTATATTTGCAAAAAATCTCAACGGTAATACTAAGTTTAATCAAGGTATGGAAACCTGTTATATTCTCTTTGGCTCGAATAGGGCTCTAAGGCAGGGCTTAGGAACCAGCGATAAAAATGGCATCTTTGCCCAGGCTTGCCTATATATTAATAATAGGTGTGGCCGGGTCATGAAGATTTCGTCGTCTTACGAGTCGGAACCTTGGGGCTTCGAAACCAAGGAATGGTTCTTGAATCGGGTCATCGTCATTGAGACTGAAATGAATCCTGAGGACTTGTTGAAACAGCTGCTTGAGATTGAACATGAGTTGGGGCGTGAGCGGCATCCTGAAATTGAGGGTTACAGCTCTCGGACAGCTGATTTGGACATCTTGTATTTTGGCGATAAGATCATCTTGACGGATACTTTGACAGTACCGCATCCAAGGCTGCATCGACGCCGTTTTGCACTGTTGCCCTTATGCGAGGTGGCACCCAATCTGGTGCATCCCGTTTTTGGGTTGACCCAATCTGAGCTTCTGGCTCGGTGCTCCGATACGCTCACGGTAAGAAAAAGAGATAATGATCAGACATACGAAAAATGCATTACAACTACATAGCCATAGAAGGAACAGTAGGGGCGGGTAAGACCACTCTAGCCACTCGCATCGCCAAGGACTTCAACGGACAATTGATTTTGGAGGAGTTTGAGGGCGACAAGAACCCGTTTTTGCCCAAATTCTACAAGGAACCTGAAAAGTATTCCTTCCAATTGGAAATGACCTTCTTGGCCTTGCGTTTCCAACAGCTGAAGGACAAGTTGGGCGTGCTCGACTTGTTTCACGATTTCATCATCTCTGACTATTATGTGGCCAAGTCGCTGATTTTTTCGCGCAACAATCTGCAGGAGGACGAGTACCAGCTCTTTTCTCGATTCTTCAACATCATCTTTTCCGATATGCCCAAGCCAGAGCTGTTGGTTTACCTTTATTCCGATGTGGCGCGGTTGCAGCGCAATATTCGCAAGCGTGGGCGCAGCTATGAGCAGGAAATCAGTGACGATTATTTGGAGAATATCCAGCAGGGTTATTTTGATTTCCTACGTCAGCAACAGAACAACATGCGCATCCTGTTGATTGACACCAATCGTCTTGATTTCGTGGCCAACGAGGGCGACTATCAGCGCATCATCGATGTTATCGACAAACCATACGAGATTGGACTGCACCGTGTGTCATTGTGACATTTTTTTAGACCATATGGCGATAAAAAAAGCCGCTCGATTGGAGCGGCTTTTTTGTTGTAGTTTGCTTTGAAACTTATTTGATGATGGAAACTTCAGCGCGACGAATCATAGGAAGAATGTCATTTTCAAGTTGAGGATAGATTAAAATCATTTCCTTGATAGTTTTCTCCTTATTGTTGGAATTGCGTATGCCGCTGAGGATAGCATTCTTATCAGGCAGGTCTGAGTTCTCAACCTCCTTCATGAATGTATCCCAGTCAGGACCATTGCCATGAATGTTGATTTCGAAGTTCTGAACTTTCTTGCCAGCTTTTTTGATTTGTTTTTCAATGTCGCTCTTTGCGGATGCTGCACGATTCTCGGACAAATTCTCGTTGTGTTCATCTTCGCCTTCAGGTGAGGCCCAGCCTTCTACTTTGAAGCCTTTGATTTCGGGGTCTTCTTTCAGCTTTTCAACCATAGCAGCTCTAACACTCTTGTTGATGGATCTTTTGTTGATATCCCAGCTGTCTTTCGGGAAGAAGAAGGTGAAATCGGCAGGAGTCTCAACAGAAGCTTCAGTGCTGAAACTGGCAGGTTGTGACTCGGCATTATTAGCGGAACACTTGGAAATGACTTTAACTTGATAGGTGGTTCCGAAGTCAAGTTCATTGAAGGTGTAGTTCTTGTTAGTTACATTAACGGTTTGGACAACCTCATTGCCCTTCATAAGAACGACATCATAGGAATCTGCGTCTCCGTCCCAGGTAAGAGTGACGGTATTTTCGTTGACAGAAGGCCTGACATTAGTGGGGGCGTTGCAGTAGGCGATGACGCCATCAGCCAGCTTCTCTGTAGCACCTTGAGTGTAGTAGGAGTTCTTTACAATTTCGTCTTGGGTAGGATAGATAGTGCCATCGTAGACATAGAACATCGGGTCACCCTTCAGCTCGCAGTTGGCCATTTCCTCTTGGTAAGGCATGCAATAGTGCTTGGTGAATTCGCCACCTTCTTTGTAGTTGACGCGGAAGTCGCCTTCGCCTTTCACCTTTTCACCAACGAAGGTGATAGGATCGATGTCGATTTGGCCACCATTGTATGCAAGATAAGGCTTCAGGTTCATGACAGCCTTCTTTTCGAAGTATTCACTAGGAATGGTGACGATGACATCGAAGCATACATTGCCGTCTTCGCCTTCAACCAACGGATCAGGATTCACTCTATAGGTGATTTTCTTCGACTCGCGGGCCATCTTGTCGATGTCGCAAGGATCGTTGAATTTGACGCGCAGACCCAGGTTGAACTGGCCGTACATGTCCTTGTCGTTGATGATGTGCTTGTCTTCATCGCTCTTGATCTTGGCCACTTGGTCCAGATTGTCAGTGCCGGTGAAGAGGTAGGTGTAATCCAAGAAGAGGTCGAACTTGGGAGCCAAGTTGAAGGTGATTTCCATACCAGCAGGAACTGTGTAGGAGAGTTCACGCTCGCTCTTTTGGTTTGCACGCACTTTCGACACATTGTCGTCAGCATCGAGTTGGTTGACAGTACCAGCTTTATAATAGATGCCACCAATACCGATATGAGGCACCAAGTTGATGACTCTTCTCGGGTTATAGTTGAAGAGGTTGAAGAGGTTGAACGTCAAGTTCAGGTTGCCTTCAAAGTAGTTGGTCTTGTCAAGGCCGAGGTTCCAATAAGTACGTCCCTCAGGGGCGCTGTTCAGAACAAGGGCTTGTTTGTGTTTGTGACCCGAAAGGAGGCCATAGCCGCCTTTGAGGTTCAAACCAATGACCTTACCAAATTGATAACCAATACCAAAATGAGCATTCCAGTTGAGGTTCTCAAGCGGGGTAACAGTGCGTTTGAAATGATCAAAGTCGCCCCAAATGCCGCCGTTGTAGTTGGCCAAGTCGCCATGGTTGATGGAGAGACCTCCGTCAGCTTGGATGTACCAATACTTTTCAGCAGGCTTTGCATGTTTTTTGCCTTCTTGAGCCATCATGCTCAACGGAAGAGCTGCGATGACGAAGAGCATCAGCAGTTTCGAAAAAGTCAGATTTTTCTTCATAACGTAATTGTGTTAGGTTTGTAATAATTTAATTAGTTGATACTATTTTCTTTTTATACTATTCCAATTAGCCAACAAAAGTATGAAATATTTCAATTGTGAACAAAAAAAGTTGAAAAAAAGTGCGTTTTTTCGCTGTTTTTGTCATAATAGGCCCAGATTTGCATCATTTTAACCTTAAATACAGCTGTTCAAACAGTTTCCACATGACAATTCCAGCGCATACTGAAACATTGATGGAGTGTTTTGTACCAGCTTGTGGCAACTCTATGGCACCGTCGCAATAGGGAAGAGCTTGCTCGCTGACTCCTTCCACTTCGTTGCCTAGAATATAGGCAGTTTGAGACTCGAATGCAAAATTCTGCAAAGGCACACTGTCTTCCACTTGCTCGATGGCGAAGATACGGTAGCCTTCGGTTTTCAGTTGCCGACAGGCTGCCTCGGTGGTGTCGAAATAGCGCCATTTCACAGTCTCGTCGGCTCCCAAGGCGGTCTTGTGGATTTCGCGGTGGGGAGGACAAGCAGTGATGCCGCAGAGTATCAACTCGCCAATACGGAAAGCATCGGCGCTTCGGAAGAAAGCCCCCACATTGCTCAATGAGCGAATGTTGTCCAATATTATAATAATAGGTAGCTTGTCCGCCTGCTCAAAGTCATCTTTGCTGAGACGGTTCAGCTCGTCCATACCGAGTTTGCGCATGATTCTCTCATTTTGGGGCAAAATAAGTGAAAAAAGATATTGCATAGTCACTTGTGTGGTTTTTTTTGAACGAACCGACCGATTGTTTCAAACAAAACGCTAATTTTGTACCCTTTAATTTGAGTACCTATGGCAGAAAAAGCAGTCGAAACCCCGTTGATGAAGCAGTATTATTCTTTCAAGGCGAAATATCCTGATGCGATGCTATTGTTTCGTGTGGGCGATTTTTATGAAACCTATGGCGAGGATGCGGTGAAATCGTCGAAAATATTGGGTATCGTGCTCACCAAGCGATCCAATGGTGCTTCTGCCGATGTGGAACTAGCTGGTTTTCCTCACCATGCCCTTGACACATATTTGCCGAAATTGGTGCGTGCTGGTCTGAAAGTGGCTGTGTGTGAGCAGCTTGAAGACCCCAAGCTGGCCAAGAAATTGGTGAAACGCGGAGTGGTGGAATTGGTCACGCCTGGAGTCACATACAATGACAATGTGCTTGAACAGAAAGAGAACAATTTCCTTGCTTCGGTGCATCTCGAAAAGGAGGTCTCGGGTGTGTCGTTTTTGGATGTCTCAACAGGTGAGTTTTTTTTGACCCAAGGCACCAATGAATACATCGACAAGCTGTTGCAGAGCTTCAACCCTTCTGAGGTGTTGGTGCAACGCAACAAACGCAAGGATTTCATCGATTTGTTCAGTGCGAAGTATTATTTGACTGTTTTCGACGACTGGGTTTTCACTGACGACTATGCAAACGAGATTCTCAACAAGCATTTCCATACGGTCTCCTTGAAAGGTTTTGGTGTCGATGATTTCCCGAAAGGCATAGTAGCAGCAGGTGCGGCAATTCATTATTTGATTGAAACGCAACATGATAAACTCAACCATATTACCTCGCTTTCACGAATTGACCAAGGACAATATGTGTGGTTGGACAAATTCACTATTCGTAATTTGGAGCTGTTGCATACCTCCAATTTGAACGCCAAAACACTGATTGATGTCATCGATAAGACGGTCTCGCCCATGGGTGGTCGACTGATGCGCCGATGGCTGAGTCTGCCGCTGAAGAATAAGGAGCAAATCGAGGCTCGATATGAGGTGGTTCGCTATTATGTGGAGCATCGCGAACAAATTCAGAAGTTTCAGGATGCCGTCCGGCAGGTAGGTGATTTGGAGCGCCTAATCTCTAAGGTTTCGTTGTCGAGAGTCAACCCGAGGGAATTGTTGCAAGTTGGACGTGCTCTCGACCAAATTGAGGTGCTGAAGACAGCCTGCGAGGAGAGTCAACATCCTGCTTTGCTGCGTTTTGCCGAACAATTCAATCCTTGTGTCTCCATCCGCGAACGCATCAAGAAGGATTTGAATCCTGATGCCCCTGCTTTGCTTTCTAAAGGCAACTACATCGCAGAGGGAGTCGATCCTGAGTTGGATGACCTTCGCAATCTGTCGCGTTCGGGCAAGGAATACTTGATGGGTATACAGCGCCGCGAGATGGAACAGACGGGCATCAGTTCACTAAAAGTAGGCTATAACAATGTGTTCGGCTATTATCTCGAAGTCACCAACTCGCATAAAGATAAGGTGCCAGCTGAGTGGATTCGCAAGCAGACTTTGACCAACGCCGAACGATACATTACCGAGGAGCTGAAAGAATACGAACAAAAGATTCTCGGTGCGGAGGAGAAAATCGCCATCATCGAGCAAAGGGTGTATAATGAGTTGGTCACTGCTGTGACCGAGTTTGTGGAGCCGATACAGGTAGATGCCTCTATTGTTGCCCGTATTGACTGCTTGGTGAGTTTCGCCGATATATCGTTGAAAAACAACTATGTGCAACCCGTCATCGACGATTCGTTTGTGTTGGATATCAAGGAAGGTCGCCATCCCGTCATCGAGCAGATGATGCCTGTGGGCGAGAGCTACATCGCCAACGATGTCTACCTCGACCGCGACAAGCAGCAAATCATCATTATCACGGGTCCCAACATGTCGGGTAAATCAGCTCTGTTGCGACAGACGGCTTTGATAGTGCTGATGGCGCAAATGGGATGCTTTGTGCCGGCGGCTTCGGCACGCATTGGTTTGGTGGACAAGATTTTCACACGCGTTGGAGCTTCTGACAACATCTCTTCGGGCGAGTCAACCTTTATGGTAGAAATGAACGAGACGGCGAGTATCTTGAACAATGTGTCGTCGCGGAGCCTCGTGCTGCTTGACGAAATCGGGCGCGGCACCAGCACCTACGACGGCATCAGCATCGCCTGGGCCATCACCGAGTTTTTGCATGACCACCCCGTGAGTCGTGCTAAGGTGATGTTTGCCACGCACTACCACGAGCTGAACGAGATGGAGGACTCTTTTGCCCGCATCAAGAACTACCATGTGTCGGTGAAGGAAGTAGGAAATAAGGTGGTGTTTTTGCGCAAGTTGAAGCGTGGAGGCAGCGCCCACAGTTTCGGTATCCATGTGGCCGAGATGGCTGGAATGCCCCGAAAGGTCATCGAGCGCGCCACGGCGTTGCTTTCGGTGTTGGAGAAATCGCACACGAGTGAGGATGTGGAGAAGGCTGCAGCAAAGAAGCAGGATGACGCCATGCAGTTGAGTTTCATCCAGTTGGATGACCCGCTGTTGCTTCAAATCAAGGAGGACATTCTCAATACCAATATCGATACTTTGACTCCTGTTGAGGCGTTGATGAAATTGAATGAGATTAAGAAGTTGCTGAATCATTGATTGACTTTTTCCAAAACCACCAGACCCCGTATGCCAGCAAAACAAGTCCAACGACAAGGATAATCAGATACAAGGCATTGGTTTGATTGCTCAAATCAATGGCAGTGAGTGAATTGTTGGTGATATGGATGATGAGGCCCGGAATGATGCTTCCCGTGCGCCAATAGAGCCAGCCGGCGAGGATTCCAAATAGCGTGGCAGTGACAAAATTCGCCCAAAAACCGTGTAACAACCCGAAAGCAACAGCGGAGATAAGAATGGCTACCCACGGACGGCATCGCGTCTTCAGCAAACCATCAAGAACAAGACCCCGAAAACCAATCTCTTCCACTATGGGGCCAAAAATACAGGCGTGGAGTGCTCCGGCAATTCCAGAAAAAAGCTGTTGACGACGTTCCAATTCTTTGCCCTGATAAAAAAGGTCAAAACCAAGCAAAGAAAACACTGAACATACAGCAAAAAAACAGGCTATGGCAATCAAGACAGACATTCCGACCGCAGGCCAGACCATACGCCGATCGATGTATCCAAATGACAAATCAACATAGTGTTTGCCAAAATACACAACGGAGATTAGCAAATATCCCAACGCCAACGTCCATTTCATAATTTCCTCGCTCTTATAGATATGCCCTAAAAAAACGCCGATAATTCCAACCGCAAAATACAAAAAGCTCCAAAGCAGAAACAGCTTTATCGTTTTACCTATTCCATCGTCCATTTTTCTATTGTTTTAATTTGCAAAATTATGACTTTTCAGTGAAAACCAAGTATTTGGATTTGAACTGAAACTTCGTTTGTTAGGCATCCTTATTGTCTTTCTCCAAATCCTCCAAAATCTGCTCCAGCTTCAGTTCAACTTCAGGCGAGACATACACATTTTTAATAAAATAGGCCACCAACAAGATTAAGGCAATCATAGAACACACAAAGAAAACGGTAAATACTTGTTCTAAATTTGATGGCCAATTTAAGACAAGTACGTATGTTGCCCAAGCCAATATAAGGATAATGGTTAATATCCATAGAAACCTGTTTCCTATTTTGTAGATTTTCAGAGCTTTGCGGAGCCGTCGTGCGTATTCCGTCACAGGCATAGAGACGGAATTGCCTTGGCGAACCACAAGATATGTGTAAATGCTTATTACGAGGAGACCCACGCACCAAAGTAGAAATATCCCAAGTTCAAGTTTCCAATAGAAGAAAGCTGCCCACAGGGTAATTATGACGATTCTGCCAATCAGTTTCCGCTGCAATTCGGACAAATGCTTTTTTGTGGCTTCGCCGAGAAGCTTTTCGTCAACGATGTTTTCCTTCTCCAACTTTTCATTCAGCACGGCCAACTGCGCCTTCATTTCTTCCAATTCGTTGTTTTCCATGGATTTGCGTTTTAATCGTTTGACATTTTCTTCAGTTGTTCCTTGATTCTGACCAATTTGACGGAGACATTCTTGGTGGAGATGCCGATGATTTGCCCGATTTCCTCGTAGCTCATGTTTTCAAGCCAAAGCAGGATGATGGCCCTGTCGACCAGCCCAAGTTTGTTGATGCGGCTGTAGAGCTGCTGGATTTGTCGGGTGTCGTCGTCGGTATCGGTGAAAAGGTTGATGTCCATCGAGAGGGGAACGGTCTCTATAGTCCGTTTCTTCTTGCGCTCAAAGGTGAGGCAAGTGTTGAGGCTCACGCGCCAAATCCAGGTCTTCACGTCGCATTGCCCCTTAAACGAGTCGAAGCCTCGCCACAGGTTGATGAGCGTCTCTTGAAACAGGTCGTTCACCTCGTCCTGGTCCTTCGAGAAGAGGTAGCACACGGTGAAGATGGTATTTTTGTGCGACTTCACGATGCGGTTGAATTCTGTTTCTTGCTCCTTCATTGGTCGGAATCGTTTGCTTGTTTGACGCAAAACTGCGGAAAAAACTACAAAGAAAGAAAAATTTTCTCAAAATTGTTTGTGGTATCGAAAAAAGTTGTACTTTTGCCGCGCAATTCGCAAGCGGAAATAGCTCAGTTGGTAGAGCACGACCTTGCCAAGGTCGGGGTCGCGAGTTCGAGTCTCGTTTTCCGCTCCGCTTTTGCGGAAATAGCTCAGTTGGTAGAGCACGACCTTGCCAAGGTCGGGGTCGCGAGTTCGAGTCTCGTTTTCCGCTCCACGAGGTCCCGATGGAAGTCGGGATTTTTTGTGTAAGTGCCTGAGTGGTGGAATTGGTAGACACGAGGGACTTAAAATCCCTTGCCCTTTAAAGGCGTGCCGGTTCGAGCCCGGCCTCGGGTACGCGAAAAAGCCTCTGTAAATGATTGTTAAACAAGTTCATTTATAGAGGCTTTCATTTTTAGCGAAACCGAGGGCCAAAACCTTCTACAGTCCTTGGATTATTTGTGGTTCCGTACCTTAATAATCATTGTAAGACCATTTGGCTCATTTTATGTGAAGAAAACAAATGAGCTGAATTAAACATATAACAATATTTCAACAAGTATTGGCTTGAGATCTGTTGACTCATAGATAACTGAATAATGTAAGGCCAATGGCACCGAATAAGATGATGCAAAACACTATGACGATGCCGTTGATAGCCAAAGAGATAATACTGCATATCTTGCCAGCTCTGAGCATTCCGATACCTTTGTAAAGCTGTTCTTGCCCAATGATTCTCCTGGTTCCACTAACACCAAGTGCAAGACCAACGATAGCCAAAACAAGGGCTACAATAGTGGAAACAGAAAGCACTAAAGAGGAGATACCGCATACCATGGATGCAACACTAAATGGAGCAATTTTTTGGTTGTATGTGCTTCCTCCATAGTTTCCGCTTGACGGGACTGTGCCTACTCTTGATTTTGTTACCAAATTCCAATTGAGGCGTTCTTTACCTGCAAAGAGGATGGCATCACCATAGTGTACACGGCACGAGCTGTTGTGGATTCTAGACCCATTGACAAAAGTGCCATTTCTGCTATGATCGACAAGGGTGTAGGATCCATTTTCCTCAATCAGGTCTGCATGATTATTGCTAACCTCAAGATGGGTGCATAGGATGTCGCTATCCGAAGCTCTGCCAATTCTGAATGTTTTCATATTCGAGAAAGATTGATAGTTGAGGGGCCTTGTTTGCATCGCGGTTGTGGTTTGTTGAGATTAGAGCCAATAATTGACGAAAACCTGAAAACTGTTTATGTGTTGCCTGTAGTTGTAGATACCTTCCTCGCTACTAATAACATCTCCAGCAAATAGGCATCCGCCAATTCTGTTGGTGCTTTCAAAGTATTTTTGGTTGCCAATGTTGGAAAGGCCTATAGTGAAGGATGAGCCAACCTCAAAACTGCCGAAATCGTATGCTGCTCCAAGATGCAAACCAAGATTCATTCGTTTGTAAGGTGCGGTTTTTCTACTAGAGTAGGTGAAGCTTGGCGATTGTCCAGTGGTATATTGTTGATGAATCTCATATTGGCCTGAGTATAAATTGACTGTACCTGAGTAAAAGCTATTGCCGATGTAGGAGTTCCCGTTGTTGTTACAGGTGTAGTTGGCATAACCGCCTTCTAGGCTGCATTTGGCAGAAAGCCCAAGACCTATGTCAAAGCCGGCATTGAAACGAACTGATGACACAGAATTGAGGCGAAGCCTATAGCCTGCTAGCAGCGGTATTTGCAGATAGCTCATCTTGTAGCGCTCGGTACACCCATAGTCCAAGTCATATGTTATACCTGATAAAGTGTATCTCAGCATGCCATTGCTAAAATCATTCTTCACGCCCAAATATTGGAAACCTAATCCTGTTTCAATGAATAGGGTTTTAGTTAAGGGCATATCAACGCTAAATGCAATCGAAAATCCTGCAAGTGTCTTGTAATTTGGCACTTCTAGATAGGACAATGACGGAAGGTCTTGTACTCCATAGTCGATGACGCTGCCCAATCCATTACTTGCTTGTGCACTGAAGTTAGGCAAGCAGAAGCCAAGACCAGCTTTCATCCTCATGTCCTTGAACATTCGGCTGCCAAACCTATCTGCAAGGGCTGGATTGCCATCTTGAACAAGGTTGATGTTGATGGAGCTCTTGTTATCTGCTGTGAAAATATCCATTATGCCCTCACGGATGGTGTGGCTTGGATTGGCTGTATACTTAATTTTAATCGAATTATTAAGTTTTGTTTCAATGGTTACCCAAGAAGGCTTGTGTCTCACTTCAAAGGATTCAGCGTTGGTAGAAACATTAAAAGTGTAAGAACCGGCATTGCAATCGAGTGTCACCTCAAAATTGCTCGTTTTGCCATTAACAGCCAACATAGTAGGACGAACCGAAACTATCCATGAGGTTTCTTTGGCTTGTTTGTTATCTACCCAAACTTTACAAGTGTAAGTGCCAATCAGAGGTGTATTGGCAAACAAGCCTAAGTTGCTGAAAAGCACCTCGTTGTGTCCTGGTTTAAGGTTGATCTCTTTAGTTTCGGAGTATTTGCCGCTACCTGTTGACGACAATTTATTGCCTTCTGGGTCGGTGATGGTGATGCTGATTTTGCTCTTTTTGTTTGATTTAGAGCTGTTGTTAACGATTAGTTTTGGTGCAAGTTTGAGCAATTCGTCAGTGTAGTAGTTGGCATTAGTGAGGCCAGATGTCAAGCCCGATAGGTTAGATAGTGTCACATTCTCCACCGTGATTTTGATGTCCTTGGGTGTGGGGGTAGGGCCACCATCACATTTCTTGATCCAAGCATCCAGGTCGTTGTTTGCGGGTTTGTCGGGGCAGTCTTTGGCTGCTTCAAAATATTCCTTGGCTTGGCTTTTCTTCCCTTGGTTGAAAAGGCCAATGGCCTTGCTTCTGGTTGATTTGTAGCAGTCTTGCGCGAATGAGGCCGACCCTATAAGCATTATAATAAGTAAGAATAAAGTCTTTTTCATATTTGTAGTGATTTTATATTGTCAATCATCATTGGCTAAGGTTTTGGATAAGTCATTTTTTAAGTCGTCATACGCTTTCCGAACTTCAGGTGACTCATAAAGCCTGAGCGAGTATTGGTAGAAGTCTGAGGCTTGGTAATACTGTTGGATTCTTTTTTGTGATTCTGCGGCATTGGCCCATTCTTGTGCAGCTTTCCGAAGCTTGACATCGAGACTGTCTTTGATTCTTGAGCCAACGACAGAATCAAGGCGGTCTGCATTTCTTTCCTCAAAAAATAGCACTTTTCCGACTTCATCTTTGGCAGCAAAAAGTGCTTCATAGTCTTTGTCACCGCAATTCTCAACCATCATCATGCAGGTCTTGGCCATTTCTGCATACCTATTATTGACAAGGTCATGTTCCTCCTGCTCTTTTTGCTGTTGTTTTCTATCGACAGACTTTTTCTTAACAGCCATACCTCCAAAGATGCCTCCAATAATCAATATTGTTACTAAAATGCCTATAATCAACCATTTGGTTTTGCTTGGCTTTATATTATTATCTCCCTTCTTGAAGATTTCTGTTTTACCGTTGAGAGCCGCTTCAGCGTAGTTGACCAACTGTTGAGCCGAAGGGCGGTCCCAACTATTGGGGGCTAGACACATTTTGACGACCTTCTTGAGGTTATCTGACCAGTTCCCTTTCAGTTCCGGCACTTGAGCGCCGTTCATCTGCATCGCACCACCTTGTCCGAAAAAAGGCAGCTCTCCGCTCAGCATCTCATACATCGTCACGCCTAAGGCCCAAATGTCAGTGGCATTAACGGCCTCGGCTTCTTCCGCAAACATTTCAGGGCCCATATAAGGGAGAGAACCGCTACGTTCTTGTTTTTGTAGCTGACGTTGAGAATTGCGCCTCAAAGTACTGCGGAACTTGACGCTGATGCCAAAATCAGTAATGACGAAATTCCCGTTGGTGTCGATGAGAATGTTGTCGGGCTTGATGTCGTGGTGCACGATTTGTAGGCCATGGAGGTAGCTGAGTCCAGAGGCTACATCACGGATCATGCGCCACATTGTTGTTTCGTCGATATTACCAATAAGATTAAGAGCCGAGTCCGGGCAATATGGCATGACTAAATAAGGCCTGTCTTCCAGGGTGTCAAAATGATGTGCATGGAGTAAATTTGGATGGTTGAGGCCAAAAGCGGTCTTGTATTCCGTCTTGAACTCCTCAATGCCGCGTGTGTCTAATGCGATGTAAACTTTGACGGCCACATCAATGTCGAGTTTCAGGTCGTGGGCTAACCAAACCTCACCGAATGAGCCTCGTCCTTTTATCTCCTTGAGAAGATAGCGATCGTGAAAAATGGTGTTTGGCTGAAGTTGCATATTGTAGTTTATTCTATTTCAAACTGTTTGATTTCGTTGCTGAGGCTGTCAATCATTTTTTGTGAACGAAACAGACTGTCTTGCCTGAAGCGTAATTCTTCTTGTTGGGCTTTCTGTATGCGATGTTGTTTAATAAATCTGTTTCCAAGGAATATGCCGACAGCGATGATGATGACGCTAACGAGGATGAAGGGCAGCCAATTGTGTTTGACCACTACAGCGTCATTCAAATCCTCGATGGAGCCGATGGCGCTGTATAGCTGCATTCCGTTCGGGTCACGACCTTCGGTAATCACTTTGCGAATGAGACTCAAGTTCAGACGCACCATGCCGATAACGACTATATCGGTGTCTTGCAGCCAAAACTTTCCTTCCACTTGGTTGTCGTTAAGGTAGGCCGTACAACCAGGTGTAAGTTCAAGGCAGAGCATGTCGCCGTCAACGCTCATGATGCCGTGCCTTTCAGCTACATTGGGGTCATCAATGCGGATGTCGCAATCGACCCCCCTTCCAATAGTAATAATTTGGTTGTTCATACTGACATGTCTTTACTATTGTTTAACTCCGTTCGCAAAATAACCTGAGTCCTTGATGTTGCCGTAGGCATCGTAGATGGTTCCTTGCCCGTTCCATTTTCCGCCCTTGAAATAGCCCTTGTAGACTTCACCATTGGCATAATGGTATTCGCCATAGCCATCCATCTTGTCGTTACTCCAGTTACCATTGTACCAGCTGCCATCCTGAAAAGTTTGTTGTCCTTGTCCGTTGCGCTTGTTATTTTTCCAGTTGCCAGTATATACCCTACCATTAGGTTCACGCAAGGTACCTTGTCCTTCCTTACTTTCTGTGCCAGGAATGGCATATCCTTCGTAAACCCTGCCGTCATCGTATCTTTTGGTGGTCATGCGAGGTTTTGCGTAAAAGTCCTCATCGTCTTCTTCTTCCTCCTCCACCTCCACTTTGGTTTTCTTTGTGTTCGATGTGTTTATTGATGCGTAATCGTTGTCATTGTTGAGGGCTCGCTTTTGTTCTGGTTTTTGTTCTGGCTTTTGCTCTGGTTTTTTTTCTGGTTTTTGGGCAGGTTTGGGTTCAGGTTCGGTCTTGGGCGGTTTTTTTGCTTCCGCCAAGGCTTCAGCTTGGGCGATACTGTCGGTGACCAACTTGTTGATCTGTGACCTTGCTGATTCTGCATTTCGGCCTTCGGGATATTCCTTCAAATAGTTGCGGAAGTCATTGGCGATTTTGCAGTTGGCATAGTAGTTGTCGTCGCGTTCGGCTTTCTTGTGGTTGTCGGCCACTTTCCACGCAGCGCCACCTCCGCCACCGAGGAGCAGCAAGACGAGCAAAATCCAAAGCCATGCCTTGCTTTTCTTTTTTGGAGTGTCAGGAGTCTCGCTTTGTCCTTCCTTGACAGTACCGCCTATGTTGCCGTTATTGTCGTTTGGGATGTTTTGGGAATCGTATGGATCGTTGGAACGGCTGACATATTTCACCGTGCCATGAGGGTCGTGTGAACGATGACCGAATTGCACGGTGCTGTAAGGGTCGTGTGATGTTTGGGGCTGCCATTGGTGAGGCTCGCTGTTGCCCATCGGTGGTTCATCCACATTGATGGGATGACCTGCAAGGGCTGCACTAGCACGTTCGACAAGTTGATGAGCTTGAGGGCGGTCCCAGGTGTTTTTGGCGAGGCAAGCGAGGATGGTTCCAATTAATGCATCACTGTAGGGTAATTGCGGACGGGGTATCTCAGCCCCATTGAGGAGCACAGAGCCTCCTTGACCGAAGCAGGGTAACTCACCCGTGGCAAGCTCATATAAAGTGGCACCTAGGGCCCAAATATCAGTGGCTTTCACTGATTCGGCATGTGCAGCGAACATTTCGGGACCCATGTAGGCAATGGAGCCCGCCAACGGGTTGCTGTTCACCATCTGTCGGGTGGAGTTGCGTCGCAAGGTGCTGCGCATCTTTACGCTGATGCCAAAGTCGGAGATGACGAAGTGACCATTGGTGTCCTCAAGGATGTTGTCGGGCTTGATGTCATGGTGCAGGATGTCCTTTCCGTGGAGATAAGCCAAACCGGCACCCACATCGTGGATGAATTGCCATAGCTTCCTCTCTTCAATATTCCCCACATAATCGGTGGCCGATTTGGGACAATAAGGCATGACCAGATAGGGATGGCTCTCAAATGTGTCGTAATAGTAGGCGCGCAGGAGGTTGGGATGGTTGAGGCCGTAAGTGGCGCGATATTCCGTGCCGAATTCCTGCATGCCGCGCTCGTCGAGGGCGATATAGATCTTGACAGCCACTTCCATGTTGTCCAACTGCTCGTCGTGGGCAAGCCACACCTCGCCATAAGTGCCTCGCCCCTTGATCTCAACAAGGCGGTAGCGGTTGGCAAATAAAATGTTAGGGGTTATTTCCATATCGATTCTTGATTTTTGTTATACTTCAAAAGCTTTTCAGT
Source organism: uncultured Bacteroidales bacterium (assembly GCA_900317055.1). Taxonomy (GTDB): domain Bacteria; phylum Bacteroidota; class Bacteroidia; order Bacteroidales; family F082; genus Limimorpha. The sequence goes on from ONFF01000018.1 coordinate 48,403, forward strand.
TTATTCTCCACTATCTCCCTCGTTGCCATGTCAATACTGCCTCCTATAAGTCTAGCCCTTTTCATGATTCTATCATGTTCCCTAAGGAACTTCTCGCATTCTTCCTTGGTGCGGCATGAATTTGCCTTTGCTCTATACAATTTAGCAAACAATTGTTGAATTGACCTGAAATGACTTTCATTTTTTTTGTCTTTACCTCCCCATTTGCCCAAATAATCAGCACAGACCTCATAAGAGTTGCTTTTCAAGCATCTGTTGTAAGCTTCCTCTTCAGCTGTTGCAGGAGAAGATTGGGTTGGAGATAGGTTGGTTTTTCCATCTTTAGGTGCTGCTGGTGTCAATCCACCATGTGGTTTGTCAATGGGAGCTAGCCTATCTTTATTGCCATTGCCATCGCCAAATCCTTCTTTGGAATCCGGAAGAAGATTGTTTTTTCCCCTAATATTGTCCTTGTCCTTTTCCATCTTTTCTACCTTCTTTTCTTCTTTCTTAACCTTGTCGTCAGGCTTGGGTTCGGGCTTGGGCTCGTTATTTGTCAGGTCAACTCTCTCCAACCCTATGGCTTTATCGCAGCTGTCTTGATAGAGCTCTTCCAATTTCATTTTAGCGGGCTCGGCGTTTTTCCCATCAGGATACAATGCCAGGAATGTGCGGTAATCATTGGCTGTGACGCAGCGCTCAAACAGCCTTTGCTCTGCTTGTCGCCCACTGCTTCTTTGTGTCAGCCACCATCCAATGAGAAATCCTAAGCCGCCAATGAGCAATGCAATCAAGACTATAAGCCATGTTTTGTTCTTGTGAACGGGCTTGTTGTTTCCCGGTTCATTGTCAGGTGGCAAAGGTTCCTCATTTTCTTGTCCTCCACTTTCAAAAGGGTCAGGGGCTTTAGGTGGTTGGGGAGGTGAGTGATGATAAAGCATGTCTTGAGCCAGCACAGCCAATTCGTTGGCTTTGGGGCGGTTCCATGTTTCTTTAGCCAGACACTCCAAAATGGTATCGATAAGAGCATCGGAATAGTTCACCTGCGGGCGGTCGAGCATGCCACCATTCAGTTGAATCACTCCACCTTGCCCAAAGAAAGGCAATTCTCCTGTCACCATCTCATAGAGTGTGGCACCCAATGCCCAGATGTCGGTGGCTTTCACCGCTTCGGCCGAAAGGCTGAATAGCTCGGGAGCCATATAGGCCATCGACCCTCCAGGAGCCACACGATTCTGCAGGCGAGAGTGACGCTGGAAGGTGGTGCGCAACTTGGTACTGATGCCAAAATCGGAGATGAGGAAATTGCCCCTATAGTCGATTAGCACATTATCGGGCTTGATGTCGTGGTGAATGATATCCTCATTATGGAGGTAGGCCAATCCCGAGGTCACATCACGAATGAATCGCCATACGGTGTTCTCGTCGCAACGCCCGACAAGCGTAGCAGCCGAATTAGGGCAGAAAGGCATCACCAGATAGGGCTGATGATCACACTGCCCGAAATAACTGGCATGGAGCAAATTGGGATGGCTAAGACCGAAAACGACACGGAACTCGTTTTTGAACTCTTCTATGCCTCGTTCGTCTAGGGCGATGTATATTTTGACAGCCACTTCGATGTTCATCTGCTCGTCGCGGGCTTGCCATACCTCGCCAAACGCCCCTCTTCCTCTCAAGTTGATGAGACGATAGCGGTTGTCAAACAATGTGTCTTTTTCCAATAGCATGGCAGATAATTTTTAAAGCAATTCTTTTTCTCGATGGATTACTATTTCGTGCTGTTGGCTCCATACACACCCAAACCTACAAGAGCTGCGGTAAGCGTTGTGCCTAAGCCAAGGCCTACATACGGAGTTTTGTGGTTTCCATCAAACATAACGCCTCCCATAATGTCCCACCACGAAAAACCTCCTGAAATCCATCCAATGCGCATACCTGCATTGCCCATCCATGCATTTTTTTGATAAATGTTGTAATAGTTATAGTCTACTTCTGTATAGCTATTGTAAGCCACACCACCCAAAAGCTGCAAATCGATAATGTCGTCGGTAAGACGCAACACTAAACCTCCAGAATAGGATTTGTTATCGCTTTCAATACCATGTAGATATTGGGCAAAAAAGCCAAGATGTGAACCACAATAGGTGAAATGTCCGCCAGCGCTACCCCATTTGTCAAAATTAAGGCCGTAGTCGAAAGCATACACGGGCTCGATGAAAACTTTGGCAAAGTTTTCGGGCCTGCGGAAGAGCCATGGCGTGTGTCTGATACGTTGCATCTCAGCATTGACTATCGATCTCTGGTTGGCCTTGACCGTGACTGTCTGCGTGAAATCGTAGTGTTTATCCTTTTTCATCTTCACTGAATAGTCACCGATGAGGAGCTGATCCAATTGAACCGGAGCCTGTCCACGGAATTTGTCATTAACATACACGTCAACGTTCTTTTTGGAGGCGGTGATGCTAAGCGAGCCATAGATAGGCTCAGGACTGGGAATGTCTATTGTCGTGTTCATGCTTTTGCTTGCCGTCACCGTAACGCTCTGACTTGTATGGCTAGTCTTGCGTGCTTCAACGGTATAGGTTTTTCCTAATGCAAGATCCATGATGGCAGTGCCTTTTCCTGCGTATGAATTGTTGACAAAGAGGTTGGCTTCCCTATCAGCGACACGGAATGTGACCGAAACCGTAGTAGGTGGTTTGTCGAAAACGGTGAAGGTGCGGGTGTCGATTTTTTCGCCGAATTCATTGTAGATTTCAAAGGTATAGGTGCCTTCATTGAATGTGCCACCATCCTTACTGCCCCAGCTGGACAGCCTTTGCTCGTGATCATAACCAGACTTAACAGTCATGGGAAAGTGGTAGGAATATCCTGATGGAGAGTCGGAAAATGAGACCATCGATCCATTGGGTTTGTAAATCTTGCAATACAATGTAGTGCTCCTATCATAATTATCCAAGCCGTCGTATTCAAGTATAGGTAATATGTACTTGATGTCCTGCCAATAAAGGATACCCGAATTGGTAATAGCGTTGCCGTTTGCGTCAACATTGATGAACCTAACACTTGTGATTTGCATATAGGCTCTTTTGGCCAGACGCAACTCCCTTTCTTCTTCCAACTCGTGCTGCAAGCGTTCCTGCTCTTCGCGAATGCGGGCTTCTTCGGCATCACGACGGCGCTTTTCTTCGGCATCTTTTTTGTCCTTAATTACCTTTGCTTTGAGTTTTTCACATTCTTTTATCTTAGCGTCAAGGTCGTTTTTGGCAGGCTTGTCAGGGCAGCCTTTGGCCAGATTAAAGTATTTGACGGCATTGGTGTAATCCTTCTTGTTCATGTAATTGACCGCCGTAGCACGAGTACTTTTATAACAATCGTCCTGTTGGGCTTGCAGCGGATGGATAGAACAGAAAATCACAAACATCATCGTGAGCGCAACGCCAATATACTTGTTGCTTATTCTGTCTTGTATTCTACGGTTAAGGTATAAATCTTTCATACTTAGTTGTTTTGAATTTCAATTCGTTGTTTTAGTCATTTTGCACTATACATAAGTTGATTGGCAATGTCATAATACTTTTTCGCCATTTGTGGATTTGCTTCATTCCATTCGTTAGCATAGTCATTATATTGCTTTCCAATGTCATTGCATTTGCTATCTAATTGGCTTTTCATCTGGGAGTAACGATTGTAGGTCTCTGGAACATAGGGACTTCCTGCATCCTCGAGCCGCTTGATTTCAACAAGTTCCTCCTTTGCGGTCAATAAAGGCTTGTAATTTTCATAACTCCCTGATTGGATGTTGTTTTGACATTCATTCACTTTGGTTATATAGGTTGAGATATTATTGTGTGCCTCCTGCTCTTCCACGCTAATCTTTGGTTTCATCGTCTGCAACAGCACAATGGCGATAACAAGAACAGCAGCCACGCCGGCAATCCATCCTATGACTTTCCCTTTCTTTTTCGGTTTTTCCATCTCCTCAAGAGAAGTGCCTTGACCTGAGTAGTAGGCTTGTCCTCCGTTTGAATTGTAAGCGCCGTTGCCGCTGTTGTAGGTAGGCACAGGTGGCTGCTCGCGGGGTGGGGTCATGCCACCGAAGTTGTCGGGGGTTTGCCCGTTCATCTTGGCTTGGGCATACTCGTGAAGCTGCGAGGCTGTAGGTCGGTCCCAAGTCTCTTTGGCGAGGCACATCTGTATGATTTGCTTGAGGTCGTCGGAGTAATTGCCTTGCACCTCTGGCACTTGGGCCCCGTTGAGCTGCATGCCACCGCCTTGTCCGAAGAAGGGCAGTTCTCCTTCACACATTTCGTAGAGTGTGGCACCCAAAGCCCATATGTCAGTGGCATTGACCGACTCGGGCTTGGGACCGAACATCTCGGGTCCCATGTAGGAAATAGAGCCTCCTGCACCCTCGTTTTCTTCCACTTGACGCATCGAATTGCGTCGCAGCGTGCTACGGATCTTCTTGCTGATGCCGAAGTCGGTGATGAGGAAGTTGTCCTCGGTGTCGATGAGGATGTTGTCGGGCTTGATGTCATGGTGCACGATGCCCACACTGTGCAGATACTCCAAACCCGAGGCCACATCGCGGATAAAGCGCCACAGGGTGGGTTCATCGATGTTGCCGATGTAGTTGGTGGCTGCGCCGGGGCAGAACGGCATGACCAGATAGGGTCGTTTCTCAAATTGGTCGAAGTGGGTGGCATGGAGGAGGTTTGGGTGGTTGAGGCCGAAGGTGGTCTTGTATTCCGACTTGAATTCGGCCACGCCACGGTCGTCCAAAGCGATATACACCTTGATGGCCACATCCATGTCCAGATGCTCGTCATGAGCCAGCCACACCTCACCGAAAGAGCCTCGGCCCTTCATCTCGATGAGGCGGTAGCGGTCATGAAATAATAAATTGGGTTCTAATTGCATAACAATTGTCGGCTTTTATACTATCTCCTTTAATTATTCTTTAACTTTTGATAGGGAAGAACCTGGTTGCTTAATAGTTGTGCCGTTGCTAGTTTTGTGTCTAGAAGTATTATCCTGACTTGTCTTTTCACCATTTCCTTTATTCAACTCGGCCAACTTATCCCTGACTATTTTTTTTGTTTGACCATCAATGCCAGATCCAAACATTCTTGCCTTTTTCATAATTCCATCATGCTTCCTCAGGAATTGTTCGCACTTTTCCTTGGTGTCGCATGCATTGGCTTCTGCTTTATACAATTTAGAAAACAAGCTTCGAATTGAATTGAAATGTCCTTCATTTTTTTTACCATCTTTTCCCCATTCATCCAGATAATCAGCACAGGCCTCATAAGAGTTGCTTTTCAAACATCTATTGTATGCTTCTTCTTCATTTTTTGCAGGAGCAGATTGGGTTGGAGTTATGGTTTTTCCTACTGGTTTCAGATCATAGCCTTTTTTATCTAGTTTATTTTTATTGTCTTTATTGTCAGTCGACGCAGGTACAAGGATTATTGAGCTGGGGACTTTTTCCTTTTCTTTTTCCTTTTCTTTTTCCTTTTCATTTACTTTTTTAGGATCCTTTTCTTCCTTCTTGGCTTCTGGCTTGGCTTCTGGCTTGGGTTCAGGCTTGGGCTCGTCTTTCAGTTGGATTTGATTTGCATCCACTAATCCTTTGGCATTATTGGCTTTATCGCAGCTGTCTTGATAGAGTTCTTCCAATTTCGCTTTGGCTAACTCGGCGTTTTTGCCGTCGGGGTACAATTTCAGGAAAGTACGGTAATCATTGGAATTAACGCAGTTCTCAAAAAATCTTTGTTCTGCATTATTGTTACTGTAGCGACTTGTCAGCCACCAGGTTAAAACCCCGCCACCAGCCAGCAGGACAACTGCCAAGGCAATGATGAGCGGCAAGTGCTTCTTGCGTGGGGGCAAGCTGGGGTTAATCATCTCGCCATCCGAGCCTGGCAAAGGTTCGGGATGGGCCACTTTTGGGGTGGGGTAGCTCACAGGCGGTTCGTTCAGGTTGGCTGGAAGGGGCTTACCACTCACAATCTCGCAAACGATGGCGGTCACGTTGTCGTACCAGTCGTTGCGTTCGGCAGCGGCAAAGAGGGCATCGCGGCAGTCGGTCATCGAATGGCGGTTGGCATCGATGATGTCCTCAAGGTTCTCGTTGTCTATGCGTTGCCCATCGGGGTCATAGGTCTTATGGTCGCGCAGCACGCCGCTGAGGCCATCGCTGCAGAGCATGAAGATGTCGCCCTCAAACACGGGGAACACCTTGCTGTCGGCTTTGGCCCTTTTCTCGGGGTCGCCAAGGCTGCGGGTAATGATGTTGCCGTAGGGATGGTCGAAGGCTTCGTCTATGGTAATCTTTCCATCGTCGACAAGACCTTGCACATAGGAGTGGTCTTTTGACACCTGCCAGAATCCCTTTCCTGGGCGGAAGAGGTAAGCGCGGCTGTCGCCACACCAGGTGAGGCAGATTTCATCATCGCAAAGCCAAGCCAAGATAATGGTGCTGCCCATACCCTCGTGCTCCTTGTCTCTTCGGGCATCATTCTTGATAGCCTCGTCAGCAGCTTCCACCACTTGCTCCAAATACTTGCAGCGGGCGCGGCTGTCGCGAAACGATGTTTCGGCCATACGCTCGGGGCTGAAATAGGAGGTGACGGTCTTGATGGCGATGTCGGAAGCCACTTCACCAGCATTCATGCCTCCCATGCCGTCGGCCACCACCATGAGACACCCCTTGTCAGAGAGGTCCACGACCTGATCGGCCATGAACTCTCCCTGAGCGTTGTTGGAAAGGTTGCTATCGACATACATGTTGTCCTCGTTGCCTTCCAACGGAGCTTCTGCGTTGTATTTGCCGGCGGCATCGGTACGAGCCGCCAATCTGAATTGAAGTTGTTTCATCTCTTGTTATTTTTTTGATGATTTACCGCCTTTTTTGTTTGGCACATCTCCTTCGCTGGGGGATAAGGAGGTGTCGCTCGAAACAGCCTCTGAGTCACCGAGTACATGTTTGAGGAGGATGCACTGGTAGCCTTCGTCCATCTCGATTTCGTCGAAGGCGTTGACGACACCTACCACGGCCAGTTCGATTTGGCCAACGGAAAAGATGGGTTCGACGACGATGGCGCAAACGGCGTCGGCAGGCTTCGAGTCGGCCGGGATGTCGTATTTCTTCTGCTTTTTCTGGAAGTCCATCTCGAGTTTCTTGGTGACGAACCTCAGGGATTTGGCTTCGAGCAGTCCCGATGTGCCGCCTTCGCAAGCGATCCAAACCACATAGACTTCCTTTTGGCCGATTGCTTTAGAGGCAGAGAATCCGGCTTGGCTTTCCGACACCTTTTCATAAACCATATCTTTTTCTTCGTCGAGTTCGTTCTTCGGCTCGTAGAAGTTGTCTTCCACTTTCCAGCCTTGTCCACCTACCTTGGCGAACGAGGTGCGCGACAGATGAGGCACATATTGGCCGCCTCTGTAGTCGTTGAAGTTCTCGTCATAATCCCAAGGTTTGAGGATGTCGAGGGTGGTAAGGTTGCCATTTTTCATTTTGAGGACAAATGACATCTTGACTCCAAAATAATCAAGGCCTTCACGGTTGTAGCGACTGCCAGGGACATTGACGTCTTCAAGACGATATTCCTGCTTGATGAGATAGAAGCCATCCTTGATGGCGTTGTCAAATAACGACAACGACATAGAAGGGCTGTAGTTATTGGGTTTGTCTGGTGTATTCGGTTTGTCAGGCATTTGTTCACCAGATTTTTCACTTTCGGCTTTTTTGATGATTTCTTCGAGGTCGCCGAATTGTGCCATTGCCAGGGATGTTGACAGGAGCAACATCATAAAAACCATTACTTTTTTCATTTTCTATTTGATTTTGTTATTTGTTATACATTATCTAAATTAGCAATAATCATACCATCATCATTCAAGTTTTTGGTACCTTTCCATTTTCAGATTACTTGAAATTGCCGATGGGGGTCACAATACCCGTATTATTGCCTACGCCACCCGACACTAAGCCGATGACAACAAGTTTGCCGGAATTGTCCATGTAGAATACAGGACCGCCTGAGTTACCATGTTCGGAGCCAGAGTCCGTGGTAAGGATGGCGCCATTTTCAAGGTTGTCTTTGGCGACGGTTGCCGATGAGACCGGAGGTTCGACACGGGAGAAGCCTACGCCAAATCCAAACGGGAAACCGATGATGGTGAGCTTGGTGTTTTTGGTGAGCTGCAGGCTCTTGGCAGAATCATATTTCAAACCGCCGCCGCCTTTCAGTGAAGGAATATAAGCCCAGTCGTTGGCGCCAGCTACTCCGAGCGGAATGCCTTCAATCGACCTGTCACTTCTTGTGGTGTAGCGGAATCTCTCGGAGCTGAATTCAATTAAATCGCCCGTCGACGAAGCTGCAATGTAGTGGGCAACGATTTTGCCACCTCTTTCGTCGAGCATCTTCATTTGCAGTAAGGTACTGTTCACTCCGCTAGCGTCTTTCCAGAAATCCCATGCCCTGGCCACATGGCGTGCCGTGACAAAGGTACCGTCGCTTAGCAGGAAGCCTGTTCCCGACCATCCGATGTCTTTTCCGCTGACTTGAACCATGTCGCCATCGGGAGTCTTGATATCGATATAGGCAACTTCAACATAATAGACATATTTTTCGTAAGGTTTCAATTCAGAGCTGCTGGGGCCCTTAACCTGCCTAATCTGATGACGCAGGGAATTGACGCGTTTCGCAAGGGCTTCATTCGATTGAGCCATTTGGGTGTACTTACTTTGGAGAGAGTCGTAGTTTTGCTGGATTGAAGAGAGGGAGTCAGACAATTTCTTAAACTCTTGTTCTTGTTTTTCCACATAGGCATTATACTCTTTTTGAGCAGTATCCATTTGGAACTGTTGCCAGATCAAGCCTGCTATGGCCAACAATAATACGCTGGCTAAGACAATCAATCCGGTCTTGTAAGGTCTCAGTGCTTGTTTGCGGAAGAGGTTGAGACGTGCGGTAAGGCCTATACTGCTCACCTTTCCTTTGTCGCCTTCGGGGATGATGAAGCCCAACTTGGGACCATTGGTGGAGAGCTGGATCTCATCGCCGTTCTGAAGGTACCATTCCTTGTGGACATGGTGGCCGTTCAGGTAGGTCGAGTTTGTGGTGCTGAGTTGGATGAGTTTCCATTGCTCGCCGTCCCTAACGATGGCCGCATGACGGCGGCTGACGGTAGTGAACGAGTCGTCGAAACGCACCTGACAGCGCGGGTCGCGACCGATTTCAATTTCATCCACGATGATGGGCTGTGATTCGCCCGCCTTGTGATACTTGCTCGACACTTTGTGGACGAGCATGTAGTAAGTGCGGCCTCCGCCGCCGAAAACGGATTTCATACCGGCTCCAACTGAGCCCGAAAGTGACCGTCTGTAAGATTGTGTTGCTTGTGCCATAATTGTATTATTATTGTTGTTTATTTATTGTTTTTATTCTGCTTTTTCTAAGGTTAGTTTCAAAGAGGAAGCTGGTGCGACAGAGGGTTGGTTCTGTTGGGCTGGGCTTAGCCTCGACTTCAGTTCCTTTTTTTTGTCAGGGGCTTGCACGATGGTGATTGTGCGCACGATATCGCCCGAAACTATTTCAAGGGTTTTTGTGCGCTTTTTCGCGGTTTTGTTCGGTTCGAGACAAAGCACGAAGGAAGAGTCGGTCACCTTGTTGAGCGACAGCCATTTGGGTAAGTCTTCCTTAATGGTGAAAGCACCGTCGGTATCCACATTGACGACCTTTAGGGTGTCGTAACTTGCCATAGTGACGGTCTTGGGCTTTTCCGAGCCGTTTACTTTGAGGTAAGTGGCTTGAATAGGCTCAAGGTTGGCTAAAGCATTGACATGCTGTGCCGTTTCGATGGGTATGATTTCTTCAACTAGCGGTTCGGTCTTTTTGTGGCCAAACATCACTGCCAAAACTATGCCTACGCCTATCAGCACGATTGATGCAGCAGCCACTCCAATCCACCATTTTTTAGGCTTTGGCTCGGGCAGGCGGTCGCCGGTTGTGCCGGGGTCGCCGGTTGTGCCGGGGTCGCCGGTTGTGCCGGGGTCGCCTGTTCTGCATTCTTTGAAGTACTCGGCCCATTCGGGTGCAGTACCGTCATTAAGCATTAGGTCGGCATATTTGGCGATTTCGTGGGCCGTTGGACGATCCCATGGCTCCTTGGCCAAACAGTCATGAATGAGGTTGACCAAATTGCTTGAGACAAAGTCGAAAGGAACTTCTGGCAATTGGGCTCCGCTGTTTTGCAAGACGCCACCTTGTCCATAGAATGGCAGCGTGCCTGAAATCATCTCGTAAAGTGAGGCACCGAAAGCCCAAATGTCAGTAGCTTTTGCCGAGAAGGGTTCCTCAAGAAACATTTCAGGACCCATATAGGCAATTGATCCACTTACCTTACTGGAATTGATGTCGTCACGACCCGAGTTATGGTGAAGGTTGTTACGCAATTGGGTACTGATGCCGAAGTCTGATATTACATAGTGACCGTTCGCACCTATTAATATGTTATCGGGCTTGATGTCGTGGTGGACGATGTCGTGGTCGTGCAGGTATGCCAACCCGTTGGCGACATCGCTTACGAAGTTCCACGCCATCTGTTCGTTACAGCAACCGATATGCTGTACTGAGGTGGTTGGGCAATAGGGCATGACGATGTAGGAACGGTCTTCACAGCGTCCGTAATAGAAGCTGTGCAAGAGGTTGGGGTGGTTGAGGTCGAAAGTGTTGATAAACTCCGACTTCAACTCATTGTTGCTGGCATCATCGAGGGCAAAGTATACTTTCACCGCCACCTCAATGTTGAGCTGCTCGTCGTTGGCCAACCATACCTCTCCATAGGAGCCACTGCCTTTCTTTTGTATCAGTCGGTAGCGGCCATCGAGGAGTTCGTTTTCGGTCAATGCTTTCATTGGATCGGAGAGTTTTGAGTAAACAATAACCTATAGCTTGTAGTATTTTATATGATTAGTATCCTTCAACACGTAGTTTCACGTCGCCAATGGTAATGATGTCGCCTGGTTTGATGTAGGTACCCCAGATATCGACTTCGTCAGAATTGAGGTAGGTGCCATTTAGCGAGTTTCTCCATCCGCTGCCGTATTGTTGTTTCATCAGAGGTGTACACCAAGATGTACAATCCATGCAACCGCTTTGTCGGCGCAATGCGATAGGACAATTCATGCGCCACTGTCCATCGCGTAATATCCAACTGTTGCGCATATCATCATACTCAATCGTGCAGTGACGACGAGACACGAAGTATTCGTTATCTTGGATACTGATATCGTTATAAACATCATCGGATACATGCCCAATGGTGATGATGCGATGGCGAGGATTGATGAAATCGTCCAATTTGTATACGGTTCCATAGTCGTCGCCTTGCATGACACGGAGCAGTATACCGTTTCTCACTGTCATGTAGTCAGGTATGGGCTCAGGAATGGGTTGAGGACGTGTTCCAGCACCCGAATGCGGCAGCATATTGATGACATCGTTGGCCGAGGAGATACGTTGTTTGTAATCTGGCACAAGGCAACGTTCAATGACGGCGGTCCAGGCTCCAGTTGGATCCACATTGCGCAGGGCATTGCGATCCCAGATACCGCGCTTGCCGTTATCAAGGTATTTGGGTAGGTGCTCGTCACGCTCAAGTTCGCCAAAGGGAAGCTTGCCCACCATCATTTCATACATCATCACGCCGAATGAGAAAATGTCCGTAGTGGGTAGCACGGTAGCTTTACCGCCACGGGGCGGGTTAACTTGTTCCGGCGGCATATAAGGATAGGTGCCAAACACCTGTTTAGGCTTGCCAGCCAATCCGCGTTCGGTCATACGCTTGTTTTGGTCACCTGCAATGCCGAAGTCGGTCAACACAGCCGTGTTGTCTTTACGCAACAATACATTTTCTGGTTTCAAGTCGCGATGAACCTTACCATGCGAATGGAGGTCACGCAATCCGCAGAGTATGTCGGTACCCACTTGGGTGAAATCGACGCGGTTGTTGGTCACATAGGAGCGTAAGTCACCATTGGGGCAGAACTCCATGACAAAATACGGGTTGTTCTTCACATCACCATAGGCGAAGGAATGGGCAAGGTAATTGCTTTCGATTTGGCCCGTCTTGAACTCCATGATGAACCTGTCGCGCAATCCTTTGTACACTTCTGGAGGAACAGTCCATAGCTTCAAGAGCTTCAATGCTCGAGTATTGCTAGAGCTGTCGGTCACTTTATAGACAATGCCGAAAGTACCTTCGCCGAGTTGTTTCTCAATACGGTAGGTGTTGTCATTGCCATAGATGGTATCTCCAGGATGAAACTCACATCTATCTGGGATTTGTTCCATGACCGTTTATCCATTGAATTCAAACAATCTGTTACCTAAGACGATAGTGTCGCCTTTCTTCAGCTTCATTTTGCGAGATGCCATGACATAAGTGGTGTGCATGGCACTTTTGTCAATAATATACCATTCGCCGTCTTCGCAGGTCAATTCTGCCTGGACATTAGAAGTGATACTTTGGTTGTTGGGATCGGTGTTTTCGCGGTTGAGGCTAATGACATTGCCCGAGAACGACAATGCTTGGTGGTTGATATTCTCGCCTTCCCACGAGATGGGCTTCAAAGTGCAGAATGTTCCAGTGGAGGGTTGCATCCAAGGGTTGACCGTACCGGCATGGTGTCCTGTGTTGCCAGTTGGTGGTTTTGGAGCAGCTTCGGGTTCCATTGATGCTCCACAGCCGCTGCAGAACTTGGCATCGCTAGGATTCTCTTTACCGCATTTAGGACAAGGCTTACCTTGGGGTTTCGGCTCGGGCTGAGGTTGCGGGCTACCGCTGACAGGCGAACCACAGTTGGGGCATACAGCGACACCTTGACGCAATTGGTAGTGGCAAACAGGGCATTCTCTCATAGTTGGATTTTTGATGGTCCCTGCTTCGTTGGGGTTCATGTATGGATATGGAGGCTGTTGTTGATGGCCGCTTAAATCAGTGCCGAAGAACTGGTTTTCGGAAACAGTCTTCCTCAAGTTCTCGCCGCCACTTGATGCACCACCTTCGCGTTGGGTGCTATACCCCCCTCCATCTTGTTGTCTTTGAGTGCTGTAGCCGCCACCAACTACAGGTGCGCCACCATCGAGAGGAGAATTACATTTTTGGCATTTGACATTGTTGTCGTCATTGGGCCATCCACAATTTTTACATCTTTTAGTCATAGGTTTTTTGTTTTTTTATGAATTTATATTTATCTTAATTTTCAATTAGTTATCTATTTAATCCCATGCGTTGACGAAAATCCTTATAGGATGCTTCCTGGCTATTGTCTCGTTCTTCCATCACCTGATTCATTTCTGCATGCATCAATTCACCTGGTTTTGGGCCATGGTTGTATGGTATCGCCTGTAATCCTTCCAATGTCGTCAAATTTGACTCGACAATGAAATCTTGATGCTCTTGGGTCTTCAACATGGATGTCGTTTTGTTTATTTCTTCCTATTGTAATTCCCATGTTTTTTTATATTGAATATGATTCAGCCTGCAAAGATAAAATGAATTTGATTATTTTTCAAAAAAAATAACATGTTTAATAAAAAAAGATTTCATTAACATTTTAGTTAAAGTGTATTCGAATCTAACCTATTGATTTTTCTTCCTCTAGTTGGTTGCTAATGCCGTGCCGGTTCGAGCCCGGCCTCGGGTACAAATGAAAAACCCAATCAGATGTTTGTCAACTGATTGGGTTTTTCGTATCCCGATTTTTGTTGATTTATTCTGCCTTAAACCGCACCAATCGCAGCGGCATCCCATCATAATTCTTCAGCACTTGGACACCATAGTAAAACCCATTGTGGCAGACGAAGCGCTTTTTCGTTAGGGCAAGGTCGTAGTCTTCGCATTGGAAGGAACCTGTCGAAATGCTTTGCCCTTTGCTGACCGAATAGACGTGGAATGTGTTTTGGCCTACCACTTCGGCATCGCCAAAGAAAAGGATGTTGTCGTCGTTGCCTTTGATGGCCATGGTGAACCACCCCATATTGATAGGCTCTTTAATGTGTTGGATGCCGTTTTCATAAAAGGTAATAAAGTCGTTGTAAAATCGAAGCACTCTCTCGTCGGTTTCTCCTGGCAACTCGTTTTTCAAGTCTTTGATTCGTGCGTTTTGCAAGGCAATCTGCTCTTCAACGGACAGGGTTTGTGGTTCCCAATCCAATAGTTTTTCCGAAATCTTGTTTCCACTGAAATCGTATGTTCTCACTAGCCCATCTATCGGGTTGGAAACGATGAACTTGCCGTTGACTTTCGCGATTTGCCACTGGCCTTTCATGTCATCCCTTTTGCCTTCAGTGTAAATGAAGTAGTCCTTGTTTTTGAGATCACCACTCGACTCTCTGAATTCATCGCAAAGGATTTTCTCCTTGCCTGTGTTTGTATCCAAAAGGGATACCAAGTGCCTGTATTTATTAGTCCACGACGTGCCTCCATAGATGGCAATGTGGTGGTCGTCCAATGCCAGCATTTCCAAAGCTTGGTATTTGATTTTCAGTTCTTTGACAATCAATCCTTTGTCGTCAAACAGGTAAATGTCGCCCATGTTGTTGGCCCGAGTGAAATACAGGTCACCTAATTTCCCTTCCACGGGTTGGAGGTTACGAGGTTTCTTGCCTTTGTCAGCGAAGTACAAGGTGATGTCTTTCAAAAACTTACCGTTTGCATCGAAGAGGGAATACCTATTTCGTGTGGCATGGCTGACCATGGCTTTGCCGTCATCGAAAACGACAAGTTGCTTCCGCAATCCGTAGGGACGGCCATCTAAGGTGTCATAATAGGTGTCAAAGATTTTGTCCCAATTGTTCCCCTGACCGTAGGTTTCGTCGGGAACGAGTTGAATCACTTGCGCATCAACTTGAAAACAGGTTGCAATGGCCAAAACAATGATTAAAAATAAGTTCTTCATGGCTTTGATATTTAAAGGTTAATATCCGTTTCTTCTGTTTGTAAATGCATCTTGAACTCAGCAAATTCCTGTTCGGCAGAAGGCTTGTTGGCGTCGTAATCTTCTATGGTGTAATAATCGAAGATGAAATCGGCTGGCTCTGGCTCGGGTTTCGAAAACCAGTTGAACGCAAATATCACAAGTGCGATGGCGCAAGCCGTAGACAAGGAGGAGATAAAAACAATACGGACAATGTTCACTTTTGGGCTTGCGGCGTTTCTGAAACTGAATTCTGGCACTGCGACATCATCCGGAACCAAGGACTCCAACGAGTTCTTCATTTTTTGGAAGAATGATCGTTGTGCTTCGACTCTTTGCCTGCATGATGAACAATCATCGAGGTGCATTTCCACATTCTTTCTATCGCTTTCTGGCAATTCATTGTCAATATAGCTTTGTATCGTTTTGTTGTTCAAGTGTTTCATAGCACGTGTTTTTTGATTTTATCCATGATTCTTGACAGGGTTTTCCCTATGGAAGAGAGGTTGCGCCCCGTCATTTCCGCAATTTCCTTGTAGGAATAACCTTCGCTGTAAAGCACGACAAGCGTTTGTTCCTTCTCGTTGAGATGCGCTATCGCGTTGAGGATGTCGGGGGCTTCGTCTTGGGTGCTTTCATTTGTGTCGGGCAGTGGATTTTCCATCGTGACAGTCCTAGCCGTTTTTCGTTTGTAGTCGATTCCCTTGTTGATGGTACTCCTGACAAGCCAGTTTTTCGTGTCGCGAATGACTTTCTCGTTGTTCATTGCGAAATAATACGCCGTGAACACGTCTTGTACGACATCTTTTGCACCCTCTGAGTCTTGCAGAATCTTGGTTGCAATCCTGAATAGTTTCGGGTAGTAGCTTCGATATGTCTTTTCAAATTCAGGGTCCATCTTTGGAGCTTTTACATATACAAGACGTTTGAAAGAGCCGTTTTGTGACAAGGAGCGGTACATTTTTTTTGAGTTCAATAATTTTGGTGAATCCAAACCTTGTAGACGGCAAGACACAAAACGGGGACGTAAATCCATTACTTGAATTTACGCCCCCGTAACCTAGTTGCGTTAGGACACCGCTAAGTGTTTACTTCACTACCTTAAATACGATAGGAAGCGCGCTATTGCCGTTCTCGAAATGGTAGGTGTTGTCTTCGCTATTAACTATGGTGCTAAGCGTCATCACATATGTCTTTTTGGGCGAGAACACCTTGAAGAAATCCTTGTCGTTTTCGGAAATCTCATTGGCATCGGTCACGGTACGGGTGACTAACACATCGTTATCCGAGAGTGCTTCTTCCAAGGTTTGATCAGGTTTCAGCTCATAGACATTCACTTCATATTCCACTGTATCTCCCTTGGCCACATTCTTGACAGGAGTCCAAATGACAGGGAATGTTTTGGCTTTCTGCACTTCGGTGACAGAGGTGGGAAGTCCGTAATTCGCTGGGTCATAGATGTCATCGCTTGTGCGATCCACAGGGGCTTTCCATTGTGGTGTCTTGAAGTCCGGTGACTCAGGATCGTCACCCCAACGGAACATGACTCCGTTAGAATATGTCAACTCTTCCTCAATGAAGTCGCGAGATATGGTGTCATGAACATGCTCTGCGAACATTTCATTGACATAAAACAAGGTGTCGGCAATCGAGTAATTCCAATAATCGACCGTGTAGAAACTTGACAATTGCAAATAGTAGAGGTTGCCTTGCTCTAGTTCGCTACCCCATCCAGTGAGGGTACGGCTTACCAATTCGTGACTATCCATCTTGTTGTAGCTATCAGGCAACTCTTTTATTTCCTCTACGAACAATGGTTCGTAGGCGGTGATGCTGTCAATGCCACCATCCATATAATCATATAGCTCTATTGTATAGGAGACTTTCTTTAAAGATTCATGTCGATTGGGCATAAAACTAACCTCTAAGTCATCTGTCATTGGGACGGTGTAGTAGCCGTCACTTTCCACATAACGACGCTTGGGAGTGGGCACATATTTCCTTTCGTCTGGATAGGCTCTCGTTAGACTTGCCACGGAGGCCGCGTCTTGGATAAATCCAGCGATGTACTGCACTTTCATCTCATCATTAATGTCATCCAATCCCGATACTTCCTCAACACCGCCTTCCCATTGGGTTAGACCATCCACTCCTTCGCTTTCGTCTCCTTCCTCAGTTTCGTCATCCACATTATAACCATAACGTCTCGAAGATTTGTTTTTGGGGTTTTGAGGGTCGTTGGGGTAAGTATTATTCACATCTATTGAGATTCCAGGAGGGAAAACGTTTGGGTCATCATATCCGCCAAATTTGTAGCCGAAATAATCGTCATTGGAAACATAGCCCCAATAGAAAGGCATTGGCTGGCTTTTGCCCTCATTGGCAATGATGAAGTTCTCTGTTGTACTGGCAAATTTGATTTGTTCGGCCTCTACCTGTGCTACATAGAGCCTTCCCTTTTCCATCTGAACTTTGATGTCACGCAAGGTATCAAACACAGCATGGTTGTTGTTGCGCACCTCTGTGGAAAGGACAGTAGGATTGTATTTGATGGCATCCTGATAGTTCTGACCTATCAACACTTTCACCACCTTCAACTTATATTTGAAGCGGGTGTTTCTGCCGGCACAGTTGGAGATGACGGGAGTCCAAAAGAAATTGATTTTCCTGGCAGGTGTCAATACCATATTGCCTTTCAAGTTCATTTGTGCTCCAGCCATAGGGGACACTAGTTCAGGTGCTGAGCCCGAATAGCAAATCTCGAATGTGGGACAAGGTCCAATGGTAATTGGAACACGGTTTGGGTTGTCCTTATCACTCCAGCGGTAGAAGTCCAAGCACAATGTATAAGTGCCTTCAGGTAACTGCTGTACATTGAGGAGGTCACTGTAATCATAATTGGTTTCCGTACGAATCAAAACCTGGGTGTTCAACTCGTCGTCTCTCATTATGTTGACTCCTTCAGAAAGGTGAATAGGTTGCATAGGAACCGTACCAGGCCGAGTGCGTACAAAGATCGGGCTGGTATTAACTGTCATTTCCATGTCGAAGAAGATGTCCAAACCTTCGCTTCCTGCACCAGTCACGATAAACTGTGTGTTAAAGTATCGGAATGGACCTTCCAAATAGCTGATGGCTGTTGATGGCAGGGCAGGGACCTTCTGGGTTAACACCACCTGAACGGTCTGGGCCGATACAGTCGTTATCCCTGTAACAATAGTAATAGCCAAAACTAGAATTCGAAAAATGCGTTTCATATTAGACTTGTTTTTTATGATTCTGAAGGTTATTTATGCTTTTTTGACTTAATCAGACGTGAAGCGAAACTATAGCTGTATTCCACCATGAGACGCACATCGGTATTGACAGCTACGTGCTGGCCGATAATGATGTTATCACTATAGTTACTGACCGAGAAGTACACGGATGCATTGTGGCGATCCTTGTAGTTCAGCGAGGCACCCAGACGCGCAGCCAAGGAGAGGTCGTTGGTCATCTCTGTACCGACTTCTGCGCCTATACGGCGGGCGAGGTAGTTCAAGGCTTGTCTCTCTGAGTCCGACAGATCCTCTGCTTCGGTTTTTTCGATGTTATAGGCTACTGTCAGCCTGGCATTGCCTGAAAGTAGCATGTTCTCCGTTTTAATAAAACGGTAGGTGGTACCCCCTGTGAGGCAGTGTGAGTTATAGTTATTGCCAGGGGAACGTGACAGGGAATAATCGTAATTGGCACTAAGCGAGAGCCTCGACTTTGTAAGATAGACATCATAGCCGAGACCGTAACTCGTCGTGGTGACATCGAAACTCATCCCTTCCATTTGCTTGTTAAGGTTCTTGTTCTGCAATAGATTGAAATTCAAGCTAAATGTATGGTCGTTATTAAGTGACAAGGTGTAACTGGGCGAGAGGTCAAAAGAATGGGTGATTTGGTTGATGCGAGTGTTTTCGGGGACGACCATCACACCATCAAGCTGTTTCTGTGTCACACCGTTATACAAGATAGACAGGGCCACACTTTCACCAAAGGAATTGTTCCAGCTGACGGTATAGGAACCTACCTGATTGGTGTATAGTTGTTTCTTGTCCATATTGTCTCGTTGCAGATAGCCATTTAAGGTCAGGAAAGCGATATTGTTAAACAGAGATGTAGAAAGATTGCCGCCGAATGTTTGGGAGTTTTGGTTGAATCCGTTAGCTCCCAATGTAGTATAATCGGGTTGCACAAAGCGGTAAGTGAATGTGGTGGAGACGGGGCTGAAGTTCAGATTCAGCATGGCATCACCAGCAAAGCGAATCTCACTGCCGTACCGAAGATTATATAAGCCCGATTTCCGTAATCCACCTATAATATTATTGGCTACGGCAGCCCCATTGCTTCCTTCTTCCAACACCACTTCATCACGTGTGATGTCAGGAGTGAACAAGCTGGCACCCAAGTTGGTCTCAAATGTCACCCATTTGCCAATGGTGAAATGTCCTTTTAAACCTAAAGCCAAGTTTTCCTTTCCTTTAATCGTTGAATCACGCACAAAGAGCGTGGTGTCAATTACATCGGAGGAATACACATTGTACATATACCATTGAGGCGGCAAACTGTTTAGGTCGTCAGCAGCATGGAGAAGGCTGAGATCCACATAGTTGCGCAAGCTTCCGACAGCTATGTGGGCAGCGTATGCCTTGCGTTTGAACTGTGGGAAGGTGGTATAGGCCACATTGTTCATGCCCAACAACGAGTCGGAAAGGAATTGGATGGCATCGCGTTCATCGAGTTCTGTACGGAAGGTAGTGGCATGGTTGAAATTACCGTAGAAGCCACCAAAGCGGAACTTGTCACCCTTATATTCCAAACCTACACCATCGAAAGAAATACCATTATAGGTATAGTTGGAGAAATTCATGGCAGATGTACCGAAATGGAAAGTGAATTTTTTCCAAATGGGCCTGAAATTGATGGTGAAAGTTGGCCTGGGAAAGGTGAATTGTTCGGCACTCACATTGATCAGGTTGACACTCATTGGAATGCTGATGCCATAGACATTAAAGGTCATATTGGCATAGGTAGAGGTCGAAAACGGGGAATTGTAGTGCAGGTCGGCATTATTCCACGACGATGTGAGCTGGGTTCCAACCGTACCCGAAACGGTCAACGGGTCGACTATGGTTTGACGATCTTGCGCCCTTGAGGTTAATGAAAGGCCGAAGAGCAACGAAAAACATAGAAAATTTAATAAGAGTATACGATGTTTCATGGCCAATGATTTTTGTTATCAATGATATTATTTCTGCAAAAATACAAATTTATTAATTCAAATCTTTCTTTTCCCCAAAAAAATGTGAATCTGTATATGGTTTCTTTTAAAAAACTCTTCAACCGAGTTTTCTAAAAAAGAAAAACCCCGCCGTGTTGTTTTGCGGCGGGGAAAATGTGTTTTTTTGAAAACAAGTTCTTATTCTTTCACGAATCTTCTGGTTTCAACAGTACTATCAGTGGTCAGACGGATCATGTAGGTTCCGCTGGCTAAGGTGTCAACACTGATCACGATCTTATCGGAAGAATAGTCTTGCTTGCTTACCAAAGCGCCATCGATGGTGTAGATCTCAAGCTTCTTGATAGTCTCGGAAGCTTCAATGGTCAGCCTGAACTTGGCAGGATTCGGGTACAGCGTAACCGAGAGGTTGCTTTGTTCATCAATGCCATCCACATATTGCAAGTGAGCGACATACTCGCGTGCTTCTGTCACAACAAAGGAGATGCTCTCTTCTTCTGAGACGACTTGACCATTCAAAGTCCAGTTGACGAACTCGTAATCGTCGTGCGGAGTGACTGTTAGCGTGCAAGTCTCACCATAGTTGTATAATCCGATGCCTTCGATATCGCCCGAGTTATCGGGATTTGTATTGGCTTTGATTTCAAAGACATAAGGACGGAAGTTGGCCACATATTCGGCATTTCCATGCACCACGATAGGATAGTTGGCATTCGAAGAGACTACAGCACCATCTTTGGTCCAGTTGATGAACTCGTAGCCTTCGTGTGCGATAGCGCGCAAAGTGACAACATGTCCATAATCATAGGTTCCAGCGCCATGGACGCTGCCACCCTCGGAAGGTTGTGCCATCAAGGTAATGGTGTAACGAGCAACAGAGAAGTGAGCCACATAGTCTCCATTATCAGTGACCGTGAAGCTGTAGCTTGCATTGGTGCTTACCACTGAGCCATTCTTCGTCCAATTGACGAAAGCATAACCTGTGTTAGGCGTGGCTGACAAGTTGCAAGTTTCACCATAGGTGAAGCTGCCGCCACCAGTTGCAGTACCACCGGCTTCGGGATCAACGGAAACGGTGACGTTGTAATGGTCGAGGCTGAAGTGTGCAACAAGGTTGGCATTTTCAGTCACCGTGAAGGTATAAGAGGCATCTGTGGAAACCACTGTTCCGTTCTTCGTCCAGTTGGTGAAGGTGTAGCCTGCATTGGCCAGGGCAGAGACAGTGCAATTGTTACCATAGAGGTATGCACCACCACCAGAAACCGTGCCACCCGCTGTCGGGTCTGCCGAAACAGTGATTGTGTAGTTGTTGAGGTTGAAGTTGGCCACATATGTGGCATCCTCTGTCACGGAGAAGCTGTAGGAAGGATTGCTCGAAACCACTTGTCCGTTCTTGGTCCAGTTAAAGAAAGTATAGCCTGTGTTGGCCGTAGCGGTCAAGGTGCAGTATGAACCATGTGGGAAGGAACCTTCACCTGAGACGCTACCACCTTCAGCCGGGTTAGCCAAAGCCGTGATTTGATGATTGACACGGGTGAAGTGGGCTACATAGGTTCCACCTCCCTCGACAGTGAAGCTGTAAGTAGCATCGTTCGATACCACCTGACCGTTCTTGGTCCAATTGGTGAAGACATAGTATTCATTTGGTGTAGCTACCAGTGTACAAGTCTCGAAGTGGTTGTATATACCTGTACCAGTCGCAGTGCCTCCCACTGTTGGGTTAGCAATAGCCGTAATCTGATAGCTGTTAAGCTGGAAGTTGGCGACCAGTGTTCTTGGACCTTCAACCATGAAGCTGATAGTCGGGCTGGTGGATACAACGGTTCCGTTCTCGGTCCAGTTGATGAAGGTGTAACCCGTGCTGGCGATTGCAGTGAGTTCTGCGGTCGCGAAGTGGTCGTAGGTGCCGCCGCCCGTCACGCTACCGCCTGCGCTCGGGTTGGCCGAAGCCGTGATTTCGTAGCTGTTGAGCTGGAAGTTGGCGACCAGCGTCCTCGGGCCCTCGACC
>ONFF01000019.1 GCA_900317055.1 uncultured Bacteroidales bacterium
CCATATTCTTTCAGTGCCTGAAGTGCACCACAATGGGCCGCAGCCTTGGCACCGCCACCACTGAAGGCTATACCCAGCGGATATTTCTTTGTTGCCATAGTCGTTGGTTTTAGATGTTGCAAATATAATAAGAGTTTCGAAACTTGATCAGCACCTGTTTCTTCTATCAAAATCAAATCCGCTTCACCAGTTCCTCCATCAGCTCTTTCATCTTTTGTTGCAACATCTCAGTTTGTTCGTTGATGTAATCAGAGTTCATGCCATTTGTGGGAGGAGCGAGATGAAACGGAGGCGACACGATGAGGCGAGTGCGAGGCCCGAATATCTTAATCGGTCCGTCGATGTAAACCATCACAAGCGGAGCCTGCGATACAGCAGCAAGCATGGCCGCCCCTGGATGGAAAGGCAGCTGCTTTCTGTGCTCGCCATGACGCCCCTCAGGGAAGATGGCCACGCTCTCCTTGTCTTGTTGTATCGTCTTTATCGACTCGTGAATCCATGACAGGTCGGCGTTCTGTCGGTCAATAGGGATGCATCGCGTGTGACGCAGAAAGAACCCGAAGCCCCGTTGCTCAAAGCGGTCTTTTGCGGCAAGGTTATGGATCTTGTCCTTAAGGAACACCGTAGTCACCACTGGCCCGTCGAGATGGCAGGTATGATTGATGATAAGTAATGAGGGATCGTCAAGTTTGTGAAGGTGTTTAGGAGGCTCCACGTAATACACCTTCGGCCTCAGAAGCACCTTCACAAGAAAGGCAGTCAACCCTTCCACGATATGAGTCGTTGTTTTCATGCTTTTGCTTGTGTAATATAGTCAATGACATCACCCACGGTGTTGAACTTCAAAGCTCCTTCAAACTTGATTTTGAACTTGTTTTCAATGGCAAGGCTTAGAAGCATGATGGTAAGCGAATCGAGACCGATGTCGCTGATGAGTTGGGTGTCTTCATTGACCGTCGAAAGATCAAGCGATGGCTTGATGAGTTGAAGAATCTCCTTGAGATCTTCCAAAATATCCTTCCTATCCATGGTATTTAATCAGTTACGTGAAACTTTCATTGCGCCAGTACGTTTGAAGTCCTCTTTACGCACCGTCAACTTGCTGATGCGATGGGTTGTCGGCAGCGTCGCATTGACCTCGTCAACCAATCCCTTAAAGTATTTCTCCACCTCTTCCCAAGACGTGTTGCCAAACTCTTCCATACGAGGGAGTATTTCGATGGCGATCACCTTGCGGCCGTCCAACTCATCTTCTTTGACCAAACAGTCGCGGAGTTTGTCGCATTTGTAGAACGGCTCCTCGATGCTTTCAGGGCTTACATTCTCGCCATTGGACAGGATGATGAGGTTCTTGATACGTCCTACGATGTACATATAACCTTCGTCATCGAAGCGTACGAGGTCGCCAGTTTTAATCCAACCATCAGGTGTCAGGGTCTCAGCGGTCTTTTCAGGGTCGCCGTAATAGCCGAGGAAGACATTGTCGCCACGGAACCACAACTCTCCATCGACCACCTTGGCCTCTTGTCCGGGATAGAGTTTTCCGACCGAAGTGGGCTTCTCCTTGACATCGATGTTGCCCGTGGTGAGGTTGGCGCCTTCCGTCATGCCATAACCGGCAAACAGGCTGATGCCCAGTTCGTCGAACTCACCGATCAATTTCGGAGGCACATTGGCGGCACCCGAGATGATGAATTTGAGGTTGCCGCCGAGGAAAGGCTTGCCGTACATCTTGACAAGACCCAGCAAGATTTCGCAGATGCCGGGGACGGCCACGAGGCAGGTCGGCTTGATCATCGGGAATTTGGAGATGGTCTCTTTGGTGTTGGCGGCGGCATACCATGCGCCACCTTCATACAATACCGACAGGGTGCCACGAATCAGGCCAAACACATGGCTGAGAGGCAACACACTCGCATAACGTTGGCAACCCAATTGATGGCCTGGGGCGTAAACGCCGTTCAGCGCACCACGCATCAGGGCTCTGTGGGGCAGGATGGCGCCTTTCGGAGCACCCGTTGTGCCACCTGTGAAGAAGATGGCGGCGGGGTCGTCCTTGTCGACAACAGCAACGGGAGCTTTCTGGTCAGCCGTATCAGTGACGGCAATCACGGTGCACTGAGCGAATTTGGCGGTCTCCATGAAATCGGCGCCGGCGGCGAGGACCTTCACGCCAAACTTCATGCAGCATCCAGCCACGGCGGGACCTGGCAACTGTGACGGCAAGTTGATGGCCACATAACCCGCAGAGGTGACGGCCAGGAACATCTCTACCGCATTAACGGTGGTGCCGTCGAGGATGGCCACCTTGTCGCCCTTGGCAAGTCCTAAGGCGTTGAGCAAAGCACGTTTGTGTGCAATAGCCTCACACATCTGAGCGTATGTGTAAGTGTTGACGGTGTCGGAAAGAGCCGGCAGGTCTCCCCATTTACCTTCAATCCAAGTGACGAATTCTGGAATCGTCGGGATGTACTTCACCTGCGCAAGTTCATCGGCAGGCAGCATGTCTTCAAAATAGTTGTTCATATATGTAATTATTGGTTATTAGATTTGAAATTGAATTCTATTATCAAATGTTTTTCCTGTAAACCCGTGCTCTTTTGTGAATGGTGTGATTGAAAAGGCGCCAAAGGTTCTGTACATCGGTGTTGTCTTCCAACTCCCGCGTTGATTCAATGTATTTGATGCCATTCTTTGTGATGCCCTGAGCAAACTTGTCGAAAATCATGGCATTCACGCCCTTGTTTTGGTAGTGTTCATCTATGGCAATCAGCAACAAATCAAGAGTGTCGTTATGCTTCAAGGCTTTTAGGACATGGACAAATCCAAAAGGAAACAGTTTGCCGTTGGCTTTTTGCATAGCCTTTGAGAGCGATGGCATAGCCACCCCGAAGCCCACCACCTTGTCATCGGCATCGAGAATGATGGAAAGGAAGTCCACGTTGACATTGCTCAGGAATTGCTTCTTCAAGTCTTCGCATTGGCCGGGAGTCAATTCCGAGAAACCATGCAGACTTGAATAGGCGGCGTTCATGCATTGGAAAATGCCGTCGACATAAAGATTGATATCGCTATGTTTGAGCAGCGGCGCCTGACGCAGGTTGTACTTTTCGGAGACCAATTTGGCCATTCGTGCATAACGCTCAGGGATGACTTCAGGCACCAAGATGCGGTATTCCACAAAATCCACCTCTTTCCGGTAACCCAGAGCCCACAAATGGTATTCGTAGTAAGGGTCGTTGTATTTGCCGTAGGCTGTAGGAAGTTGGTCGAAGCCTTCCACAAGTATTCCAGCGGCATCAAACTCTAGAAAACCTGTCGGGCCACTGACAACATTCATCCCTTTTTCCTTGGCATACGCCTCCACGGCATGCATCAAGGCTTCAGAGACATCGCGATGGTCAATGAAGTCAATCCATCCGAAACGACAGATTTTCTCACCCACTTTTTCATTGTAACGATGATTGATGATACCGGCCACACGACCTACAACATGACCTTTTTCGTCAAAAGCCAGCCAATACTTTCCTTCGCACACTTCAAAGGCATGGTTTTTCGACGGTGTCAGCGTGTCGCGATCCATCGACTCGATTTGCGGGACATAATACGGGTTGTTCTTGTAAAGTACATTGGGGAAATGAACGAACTTCCTCAAATCTCTTTTTGTCCTAACCTCTTTAATTGTAACCTTCATATCATTTACTCTTGTCAGATTCGACAATGCCATAGACCGATGAGCGAAGCATAGCAGCAAAGTCCGCCTCGGGGACACTCATCTGCTTTTCAAGGCTGATCACCTCGCCAATTCCCAACTTGACTGTCTTGCCTCTTTTGTTGAGTATTTCACGAGGCAGCCTCAATGTGCGCATTTTCCAGTTGATCAATCCGAGAAAATAAAACCAATTGGAATTTCGGTTGAAGAACCGCACGGGAACCACGGGCACTTTCAAGTAACGGATCAATTCAGTAGCTGACTGCTGCCAATCGCGGTCACGTACACAAAAATCCCTAAAGCTGAAGTCCGACACCGCCCCTGATGGAAAGATTCCCAACGGGTGTCCTTCGGTGATATGCTCAAGGGTTTTCCTCATACCTTCAATACTTTCTTGCGATATTCCCTTGGTGGACTTGGTCTTGGGTACCACATAGATGAAGTTGTCATTGAGTGTCTTCACCTTCGACAGAAACTTGTTGACCATCACCTTATAATCCTCACGGAGATGTCCAAACAGGTCGATGAGAATTAGCCCGTCAAGTCCACCGTAAGGATGGTTGCTGATAGTGATGAAAGGACCATCGAGTACCGATTGTAAGTGTTCCATCCCCTGTACTTCGTAATTCAAGTTCAAGTCTTTCAAGAATGCATTGGCAAACTCTTGACCAGAAAGGTCTTCGTGTCGCCCATACCGTTCCGACAACTTGTCAACGCCCGTGATCCGCATCATCAGACGAGCCAATCCGTTGCCGAACTTGCCATTGAACACTGGCGAAATGCCTTCCATATCTTCCATCGTAATTAGTGCCATCACTCAACCTTTCTTTTCTTGAAAATCACCAGTTCGTTCATCGTGAAATTATAAGCTCCAGAAACACAGAGTGCCAGCAAGTTGCATATCACCACATCCCATTTCGTTAGTGCCTGAATCAATAGGAGCAAGCCCATCTTGATGAGGAAACCGGCTGTACATGAGGCATTATAGGCTCCATAATGCTTGATGAACGTCTTCCCTGAATGATGCGAGATACGGTCTTTCCAAGTCAGGTAATAGGATACAAGGAAGTTTGTGAAAACCGCAAACTCAAATGAGATGATGGGCGAGATGATGACCTTGCCGACATACCTATGAAATACGAGATGTGAGAACACCCATAGGACGAGTGTGTCCACGAGTGTGCCCAATACATTGCCTGCGACAAACTTTGGAAAGCGGTGCAATATCAATTTCTTGGCCTTATTCATCCTTATGTTTCGGGTCGATTCTTGCATAATAGCGGGCATCTTGCCCTATGGTGATAATGTATATCAATACCAAGGCAAGAAGAATGACTATTCCTATCAAGTCGAGGGCATGAAGTTCAAGCGTGGAAGAGAACCAAGGCAGCTCCAACGCCCATGTTCTCAACGGTTTGGCAAACACTAAAACGGCATTGGCGATGATGCAAATCAGCCGAAATTCCGTGGGCCCCAACTTGGCGTAGGTCAGCCGGAACTCTCCTTTGAGATGCGCGTTCATCGACACGTTGAGGGTCAGCATCAGATAGATGACAAGCAGAACGCAAGACAGGTCGAAACGCATGAAAGGCGACAGACCCACACCCATGAACATAAAAGTTTCATTAATGGCGTCCATAGTGTGGTCGAGATAAAAGCCGTAAATCGGTCGCTGCTGTTTACGATAACGAGCCAAGGTGCCGTCGAGCGAGTCACCGTACCAGTTGATGATAAACCCCAACGAGGCCAACCACAGGAAATGCACATTGTAATTCGACAAGATGTACCCTGCTG
This sequence comes from uncultured Bacteroidales bacterium, assembly GCA_900317055.1. Lineage (GTDB taxonomy): Bacteria > Bacteroidota > Bacteroidia > Bacteroidales > F082 > Limimorpha. The sequence continues at coordinate 5,507 of ONFF01000019.1, forward strand.
CAATGACCACGGCACCGATGAATCCGATGAAAGTCAGCATGTCGGAGTCGGCCCATTTCGGCTGCCGTTCCGCGAGCCACAATAGTGTTTTTTTCTCCACTCCGTTCAAGACCGAAGTCTGGATTCTCACCGATTGTTTTGTTGAGGTTTGCTTTTCCATTGTTATTCTTCTTGAGTTGGCAAAAGTAGATGCACCGAGGCAGAAGTGCTGTGTCTATACCACCTTTTTTATGGTTGATATATCCGATGGAAGAAATATGGAAAGCAAAAAAGGAGTTATATACCATTGTAGAAACCAATAATAGGTTGTTTCTTTGCAGAAAAATTGACCAACCATGCTGAAATCGTTCAACGACCTCATCATTTCCGACAACATGGACGAAGTCAACGTGGCTCCGGAAACCATGTCGAGTTTCTTTATCGCGTTCTATTGCGAGAAAGGTGCATTGCAGTTTTCCATTGAGGGGGAAATGTATCTTGCCAAGGAAGGTGATTTGGTGGCATGCACGCCTCGCAATATAATCGGTTTGTATATGCGTTCTCCCGACTTGCAAGGCAAAGTGATTTGTATGGGCGAATCGCTGTACGATGAGACTATGCCAGGTGTTTTTCACATCGACCCCAATTGGTGGAAGAAATTCCTCTACCTGAGGCAAAACCCAGTCATGCACGCTACCGAGTTCCAAAGCAAGCTTTTCTTGGCCTATTTCAACCTATTGAAAACCTATATGGAAGACAGCGACAATCCTTACCGCCAGCGCATCATCAAAATCACCTCGCAAGCGGCAGCCGTCGAGATTCTTCACGAGCTTGACAATTGGACTCATCTTGAAGGAAACCCTACCGACCATACGAAACGCGAGGCTTCACAAAAAGACCTCTTGTTCCAACGATTCATCACCCTGCTCAGTCATCCGACAAACACCGAGCGCGAAGTCAGGGCCTACGCCGAACAACTATTGGTCACTCCGAAGTATCTCAGCGCCGTCTGCAAGGAAAAGAGCGGACGCACGGCCATGGACTGGATTACGGAAAGCACGGTCGCCCAAATCAAATACTACCTTTTGCAAACCGACCTCACCGTTAAGGAGATTGCCTTCAAGCTTGATTTCCCCGATGTCAGCTTTTTCTGCAAATACGTCAAAAAGCATCTGGGGCTGGCACCGTTGGAGTACCGGAATGGGCAATTGCTATCCATAACATAGAAAAACCCTCAACCCAAGTCTCCCCCGAATTACGGATTTTGAGATTAAAAATAGACTACCGTCCCAATAGGTTGGTCAAGCAAATGGATAGCATTGCGTTCAGCGATGTCTTGCGCGACGGAATCGGGCTCCGTCCAAACGTGTGGAGCAAGGCTGAACTTGTCGTGGTGCACGGTGAACACTTGTTTCGGGTGCAAGTCCGAGATGGCTTGTTCAAGGTCTGCGGGCATGAGATGGATGTTCGCCCAGTCCTTGTTGTATTGGCCGTTTTCCATCAAGGCCAAATCCACCGAACCGAATCGCTTATAGATTTCCTTGAAACGACCGTCATAACCGCCGTCACCACCCACATACACCTTTCTGCTGCCCGATTCCACCATAAAGGATGCCCACAGTGTCTGATTACGCTTGAAGAGACGATTTGAGAAGTGACGCGTGGGTAAGCAGGTGATATTATCAGCCTTCTCGTACCAGTCCATTTCGGTGATGTGTTGTGGGTCGTAACCCCAATACTCCAAATATTCTGCTACGCCGAGCGGACATACCACATGCTTTACCTTGTTCTTCAAGTCGCGCAACGTGGCGTAATCCAAATGGTCCCAATGCTCGTGCGTGACGATGAGCACATCGATTTCAGGCATGTCGTCGGGCGAATAGATATCCGTGCCTTTGAACGGATGCATCATCACCGATACAGGAAACTCCATTTTCAGCACGGGGTCAATCAGATAGCGTTTCCCGTCCAAACAGAACAAGTACGACGAATGTCCAAACCATACGAGCCAGTCCTTGTCGGTGGTCAAGGTCTTCAAGTCGGTTTTCACGGCAGGGACAGCTTCGGCGGGTACCCTGTCCTTTTTGCTTTCCGAAAGGAATTCCCATAACGCTCCAAACATGGACTTGTCGCCAGTGAATTGCGGTGTGGGAATCTGGTTTTGGAATTGACCGTCGCGATAGTTCGGCGAAGCCTCGATGCGGGCTTTGCGCTCCTTCGACATCCGTCTGCCGAAACAGGGATGGTTCAATACAGCAATTATTGCTACCGTGATCAACAGTAGCACTGCGAGAATGATGAGCGTTTTCATTTTCATCCTACACCCACTCAAAATTCTCCTTTCCTGCACCGAGTTCAAAATGGTATTTCACCAAACCTTTGTCAACGCCTGCAAAAGCACCTTCTTTATAAGTCAGTGCGACCTTGTTGCCTTGGCCTTTCACAAAGAAACTCAGTTTGTTGAGGGCGGTCGGTGTTAGCAGTGCCGCTTCCACGCCATTGTTGAACCATTGTGGTGCAACGCCTTCGTAGGCACTGACTTCCGATGCAGGTTTAAGTTTGTGCTGCACGCCTTGTGTGGCTCCATAACCCACAGCCACCACGCCAAGCACAGCTTTGTCGCCGACAACAGCCTTAGTGTTCTTGCGGCTGAAAGTGCCGCTGGCCCACCATGTGTTCAGCCCAAGGGTCTGGGCAAAGAGCATCAGGTCGGCACCGGCATAGCCGAGGCGTTCGCCCAAATCTGGAGCCTCGTCGCCAGCCATGATGAAATAGTTTTTCACCCCTTTGGCGAGCAGCAGTTTCACGATGCCTTGATAGGCATTCGTGTCGTTGAGCATTAGGCGGATGTCGGTGTGATGCTTCCGGTTGTTTTCTTCAATCCTTTGGTTGAGTTGTGCCACAATGTCTTCCGGCAAAGGCTTGTCAGTGTATTTGCGCACCATGTGGCGGGCACGCATTGCTTCTTCGAGTGTCATGATAGAATATGTTTAAGATTATATTAGCGCAAAAATAAGAATTATTTTTAGTGATTTGATAGAATATCATACTTTTGTGGCCCAAATCAAATCTTCGTTCGGATTTGTAATCCGAACACATTGAATATCAGCATTTGTAATGCGAAACGAACATCTTGTTTATTATTCTATCGGATTGCAAATCCTTATATTCCACAACAGCTGGATTGCAAATCCAGCCGAACAGGTGTTGAAGGAAATACAAAAAATCCCGCAACCCAAGCCTTCGCCCGAGTTGCGAAAATGTGTCCTTCTGTGGGTACGGTGCTTAAAAAAGCCAAGCCCCTAAATAAACTACGCCCCGCCGAAGCGGGTACTTCGTTTGCCGTTAGGGTACTTGCTTTTTTAACCACCTCATCAACGACCCCAAGTGCAATTGTCTCTTTCTTTTGAGGGAAGAAGATTTCCTCCAAATCCTCCGAATCCTCCACAGGGGAAACGGAGGAAATAGGGGAAAACTCGACACCACCATTACGCAAACAAGCGCAAAAGAACGCAAGCAAAACCAATGTAACCTATTGTAAATAAAATGGTTATATATTCGCAAAAAATATTCAAACAACCTATTTATTAACCCCCTTAAAAGATTAAAGTTATGGGAAAAATCAAGCAAGGAATCCTTGGCGGATTCAAAGGTAAAGTCGGGACGGTCATCGGCTCCTCGTGGAACGGCATCTCTTACATGAGAGGTCAAGCCCAAAGCGTCAGGAACCCCAAGACCCCCGCACAGATGATCCAACGCGACTTCTTCAAGGAAGTACAGGATTTGGCAGGCCAATTCACCAACGAGCAGTTGGCTTTCCTCTTCCCCAACTCCCCGAAGAACATGACCCGTCGCAATGCGCTCGCTCAACAGCTTGCCGCCGACCCCATCGTCACTGACGATGCAAAGCATGTCGACCTGGCCAACCTCAACAGCATCGGCAATGCCGCTACTGCGGACATGCCTGATGTCGCCGTTGCCGCTGCTGGCGAGAACCTGACCATCTCTTGGGATGGTGCCAGCGATTTCCGCAGCGAACACGCTGACGAGTATCCGACCATCTTCGTGGCCAACGTCACCAAGAAGAAGGTCTATCTGGTCAACTCCACCGTTGCCATCGGTGCTTCTGGTGCCCAGTCCTTCAATGTCGGTCTGGCCGCCTACGGCGAAGCCACCGATGATTTCAGCGCCTTCATGCTCGCTACGGGCTCCAAGATTGCCCTTGTGGGCTTCGGCACGATGATCGTGACCAAGCGTCCCGCTCGTCCGAAGAAGAATGCCTAACGGCTTATCGCGGACATCCTCAAAAGCCGCCCTTCGGGACGGCTTTTTTAAGAGGTTTTCGGAGCAAGGGCATGTAGGGGTCAACTCTATACCAACTCCGAGTCAGGTTCGCAAAATATAACCCGAGTAAATCACAACACAAAAGCACAACATCATGGGTAAAATCAAGCAAGGCATCTTAGGCGGTTTCAGCGGCAAGGTCGGCACGGTGGTCGGCTCCTACTGGAATGGCATCTTCTACATGAAAGGCTTGCCTCAGTCCTACAAGAAAGGACGGTCAAGCAGCCAGAAGATGCAGCAAGGCTATTTCAAGGAGCTTGTCACCCTCTCCATGTCGCTCTCCAACGAAGATTTGGAGTTCATCTACCCAAAGAAGCCTAAGGGCATGACTCGCAGAAATCTGCTCGTCAAGCAGCTGGCTTCCTACGCGGCTGTCCTCGACAAGTCCAAGACAGTCGACCTCGACAGCCTAACCACTCTCGGCAATGCACCGATGACCGACCTTCCGGCGGTCACGGTTGCTGCCCATCGTTCCGACTTACAAATCTCTTGGGAGGCTGTGACCTACTACCGCGACCAGCACCCAGAGGACTACCCGGTCATCCTCGTGGCCAACATCACGCAGCAGCAGCTCTTTCTCATCGCCTCTCCTGTGATGATGAAGTCCTCGGGCAAACAATCCTTTGAAGTCGAGCTCAAACCTTACGGCAGAGAGCGCGACGAGTTCTCAGGATTCATGTTCGCCACTGGCCAGCGTGGTGCAAAGGTCGGATTTGGCACAATGGGTGTCGTCAATCGACCTGCCAGACCACCCAAGAAAACGAAGGATTCGGAAGTACAAAAGCAACCCGAATCGGGTTCTACTAAAACAAAGCAACAACCTTAAAAAAGTTCAATATTATGGGAAAAATTAAACAAGGAATCTTAGGCGGATTCAAAGGAAAAGTGGGAACCGTGATAGGTTCTTCGTGGAATGGCATCGCCTATATGAAAGGCCTTCCGCAATCAGTCAAAAACTCAAAGTCTGCTGCCCAAATGGTGCAGCGTGACTTCTTCAAGGAAGTACAAGGACTCGCCAGCCAACTCACTGCCGAGCAACTGAACTTCCTGTTCCCGTCATCGCCCAAAGGCATGACGCGTCGTAACGCCATCGTCCAACAGCTTTCCGCTGACCCCATCATCGAAGCCGACAGCAAGCATGTGGACTTGGCTAACCTGGGCACCATCGGCAATGCTCCCACTGCCGAGCTGCCTGAGGTCACCATCACCGCCGACCGTTCCAACATTACCATTTCGTGGGATGAGGAGAACGATTGGCGCGCCTCTCATGCTGACGAGTACCCCACCATCTTTGTGGCCAATGTCACGCAGAAGAAAATCTTCCTCGTGAATTCCACTGTCGCCATTGGCGCATCTGGTGAGCAGTCCTTCAGCATTGATTTCGATGCCTTCGGCGTTGGCTCCGACCAATATGCTGGTTTTATGCTCAGCACGGGCTCCAAAATCGTCCTCGTCGGTTTCGGCACATTGGCCGTGACCAAGCGTCCAGCTCGTCAGGGTCGCAACCCTCGCACAGGCCAATAAACTCAATGTCTAACCCCTAAACAATAAAGCACTATGGGAAAAATCAAACAAGGAATCCTCGGTGGTTTCAAAGGTAAGGTTGGCACCGTAATTGGTGCTTCATGGAACGGCATTTCTTACATGAAAGGCCGTCCCCAGTCGGTCAGGAACCCGCGCACTGAAGCACAAGTGCAGCAGCGCAACTTCTTCAAGGAACTGCAAGGGCTCGTCTCGCAGCTCAGCGATGAGCAGCTCATCTCGCTCTTTCCATCCGTCAACCGTGGCATGACCCGTCGCAACATGTTCACTCGCCAGCTGGCTGCCGCCGCTGCCGTTGTGGATGATGTCAAGACCGTTGACCTCTCCACGCTGGAGGGCATCGGCAACGGTGAGCGCATCGACTCGCCGATGCTCGAATGCCTGGTCACCGACACCAACGGTGTGTTGGATATTTTCGCAGAACCTGAAGTTGCCGTGGCCATCGGCAAGCCTGCCGAAGCCAACTTCATCGCTGTGGCCTACAACATCACCCAGAAGAGGATCGGCATCTTCAACACCGAAGTCACCGACCCAAGTATGGGTGTGGAAATCCCTGTCGGCAATTGGGGCGCGGTGGGCGATTCCGTCCGCTTCTACCTCACTTATGCCGCCAAGGGAGAGAATGTCTATCTGCGTGGTTTCGGCTCGTTCATCATCAAGACGAGAGCCGAGAAAGTCGGTCGCAAAATCAACAAGGCCTGAGTCCAACGAACAGACCACGACGGCAATCAAAGGCATCCTGATGGGGTGCCTTTCTTTTTTGTCGTAGGGCGCGAAATACGCTCTCTTGGTCGGTTGTAGTGTTATTGTTAATCCGATGTCTGCCAAAGGTTGCGGAGGTAAGTGGCACATCTTTTAGGAAGCTTCTTGGCCGCAACCTTTGTCAGCCCTCGGCTAAATATTGGGTTGCGTTTTCTCGCTCTCGTTTCACCATTTCGGGCGGTCATCCGCATCCCATTCCGGCAATGTTTTGGATTCGGATATGCTGCCTGCCAGCCAAAGGGTGCGGAGTTCGGTCAATCCCTTCTTTATCAAGCTTATAGGCCGCACCCTTTGTCCGTCAGTCAGGCTCTCAAAAGTGCCCTTTTGGCACCTTATTGTCATTCCTCTATTTGTTTATCAGAAACAATTCGTATCTTTGCAAATCAATTCAAAATCAATGCTTTACGCAGTCCATTTGTTTATCAAATATCTGCAACATATTTGCAACATGTCCGCATAATAGACTGATTATCAATATAGAACATCTTTGAGGAAGTGAAGTAAAACACTCAAGGTTTAAATTGAACAAAAGCGTGTGGCGCAAATGCGTCACACGCTTTTTTTGTTTTAAAAAAACCTCCAAAAACCTGCAAGATTTTTCCGACTTTCGCGTCATGTAAGTGTAAGACACCCCAGAAATGGACAACGAAGCCTTCAAAAAACGCATCATCCAACTACAACCTGGTTTGCAAAAAGTGGCCGAAAGCATCCTCAACGATGCCGATAGGGCTGCCGATGCGGTGCAAGATACGGTCCTCAAAATTTGGGACAACCGTCGCCGGATGAACCGTGTCAGCAACTTGGAAGGCTATTGCGTCACTGCTGTCAAACGACATTGCATTGATTTGTTGCGCGAGCAACAGCCCTCCATTCCTATTGATGATGAAGCGCTCATGATAGCCGATACGGTGTTCGACGACAACTTTGAGGAACGCTATCGCCAAGCTCGGGCCTTGATTGACCAACTCCCCGTGAAGCAACGCGAAATCATCTTGATGAAATATGAGCAAGAAATGCCCAACGCTGAAATAGAAAAGGCACTTCAGATAAGCAGCACTAATCTTTACACTATCCTGTCGCGTGCCTACAAGTCCCTTCGTGAGGCGATGGACAGGGAAAAACCACAACAATCATGAAAGAGGATAACAACATAGATCAGGGAGTGAAGGAATTGCTTGACATCCTGACGGAGCATAGCAGGAATGAGCGGCGTCAGCAACAATTGGGTGCAATGATGGATCGCTCGGCCGCCTTGACGAGACGTCGCTACTGGCTTTGGGCCGCTGCAACAGCCGTGATGCTTTCCGTCGTGGTCGCCTTGAGCCTGAATTTCGTTAAGGACAAATCGAAAGCTATGGTGGAGATGGATGAACCCGATACGGAAATGCCAATGGAAACCAAAGAACCGACAGTTGTGCATCCAGAAAACAACATCCTGGCTGCCGAAGAATCTGTTGCTGAAACACATAATGTGGCTCAATCTCTTATTTGCCAAACAAAACCATCTGTCTTTGCGCAACCAATGATGGAAGAAAAACATCAACTGTTATCTGACGATACGCTTTTGGTAGAGTCAACTCAATCATCGGAAACCTTTGAAAGCGAGGACATGGTTGTATTATCTGAGCCTATTGAAAACAAATCTGAAGAAACCTTTGAAAATCAATACGCTGAACCTGTTTCTATTGTGCCAAACCAAGCAACCACAAACAAAAAGACTGATAGCATAGCAACAACCAATAAAAAAGTAGAAAATCCCTATCGTCCCAAAAACAAATTTACACTTCGAGTGGGCGGCGAGATAGACCCCAATAATTTGAAAAACTTTCCTTATCCTCCCATTTCACCCCATTTTGCTCTGGGTTTGACTTTCGATTATCATTTCACAGAAAACTTCAGTATGGGCTTAGGGGCTGAGTGGTTTGGTGCAACCAAATATTATTGTAATTTGCACGCCATGCCAGTGTATGCCGACATGAAATTGAACTTCTGGGGCAAAAAGTATTATTCTCCGTTTTTGGAGGCACGATTGGGCTATTTCATTCCACTAAATAAAGTGACACAGTATTATCCAATGAACTATGGTGGAGCTTACATTGATTACATTTTGTCTGGCCCTTATCTGAATCTTGGTTTAGGCTGCTCTATGAAGCATTCCAACCTGAGCGTAGGCATGGTGTACTCTCATGTCATTTCACCGGGCAAACTGAAGGAATCGTTTAATGTCAATTATTTAAATCTCCCCAATTTCCTCAAAAGCGGGATAAATGTCTACATCCGATACGATTACACTTTTTTACCCTTTTCCGATGAGGGGAAGCTTCGACTCAGACAGATCAAGAATGGTAAGTTGAACGAGTTCAATGTTGATGGATTTCAATTACAGCTGAATGCGGCAGGAGGATTTAGACCTTGGTGTTATTCGGTAGGAGCAGTTTTGGAATATAGGTTCCCTAAACGATGGAGTATCGGTTTTGGAGCCGATTTCAGAAGTGTGAACTTCACTTCAAAGGAATGGGGCAGTGTAGGCTTCTTTGAAAACATATCGGAAGGCCAATTGCTTTCTGTGCCAGTCTATGGGAGTTTGAAAGCGCACTTTTGGGAAAACAAGAGGTTCTCTACCTTCGTGGAATTCCGTTTGGGGTATGCATTTGCATTGAACAGTCTTACTGCCACTCATTGGGAACCTGAGTTCCAAGAAACTATTTTTTATGAAAGGCGACATCAGGGCTGGTATTCCTATTGGGGAATAGGCGTAACCCACCAGAATTCAAGCCTGAGCCTTGGCATTCTCGGACAAGACGGCCGTCAGCAAGAGACTAGAGCGGGCCATACAAGTGACCTCTCTGGCTACTATATGGGAGGCTGTCCTTTCGAGCTTCGCTATTCCTATAGGATTGGCTCGTCGGCGAAGCGGTAGGAATTTCAAAAGCATACCAATAAAATACGACCACAAAAGGCATATTGCAGTTTATTCCAGCATCCTGTTACGCTTATATTGTAGGAGAGAACACCATCAACAAAAACAAACAAATGTATGGGTTATAGCATTGCCGCCAAATAAGCACGCTAAAACCCGCTTAATTGGAAATCAACGGGTAGTGAAATGATTTATAATAATATACAACGGAAAAATAAGAACGGTGTCAATACACATTCCCCTTTTATGTGCTGGATTATTATGGGATTGAGGGGATGAAATAAACGCTTTTCAAAGCATTATCAAAAAAGGTGTAAACCAATGGGTTACACCTTTTTTGTTTGTCTCACCTTTGAACGAATAGCATGAGTAGGCATCGGATGCTTGTACCTTTTTCGGTTTTTCCCAACGCACTGGCAATGCCGCAGTCACCCCTGACCACCACTTTTGTGCATCCCAGACACATAACCAACAAAGCCACAGCAATATATGAATGTTATTGGGCCTTTATATCAGTTTGGGAAACACTTTCTGAACAAAGTCGCATCTACTATTAATTCTATGTTGTCATACTGACCATCCTTATCAGGATTATTAGATAGCGAATATATGCACTTCTCATCCCATCCCTTTCCGTAGTATTTCGCATAAACTTCACTCACTCGATAATTGCTGTCAAAATGAATCCACAACATCGGGTAAGTAAACATCGGAGAATTAAAAATGCTCTTTAGAAATGATGGTTCCTCTGTATAATTGAGAGTAGCGTGTTTTTCAATGTTCATCATATTCTCCTTATTTGCCTCGCAACAATAATTCGTATCTTGATATATGCTGTCTATACAATGAACAATATCCGTTCCTTTTGTCATTTTAATATCAGAAACAACACGTGGATTCTTACACGACAGATCATGACAACCAAGATCACTGCTAAAGGCGTATGGTTGACCAAGCACCAAGACCACACTGTCAAGAGGCATTCCGATATGAATTTTTTCAATATCGCTGTAATGAATAGTATTCTTATTAGTATTAAAACCGCTATGACAGCATATCATAATCAATACCAAGCATAGCATCAATGCTACAAAACAGGCAATACCGATTGCTTTTTGAAAACGCTTTTGCATATTCGTTTTTTTTATGTGATTTGACTTTATGTTATTTGCAAAGGCAACGGCTTTTATGTTGTTTTATTGTTTTGAAAATCGGTTATTGTTTACAAACGCATACATAAAAACCGCAGTCCAAGCCATTGCCCAAATCGAGGAATTGTGTCGTTTTTTTTGTACAAATCCTCCTTATTCAGCCATAACCCCAAAAAAGCACCTTGTTTTGGCTGAATAAAACGCTTTGCACCCGCATATCGCATCAGCCGCACATCAGCACCCTCGTCAAAGTAAAACCGTCCACGCCTCGGCCTTCATGATGTCCTGGTTGCCCTGCTCGTAGGCCTGAATTATGACGACTTTCAATCCAGCCAAATTTGTTGAAGATAATGATGCTACAGGTTGATGTATTCACCTGCTCTCATGGAACTAACCATGATAAGCACTGCCCCACAAACCAAGAAAACACCTTCAAACTATCAGCATCCGTCTTGAACATATACTCGGGATGCCATTGAACGGCACAAACGAAACGCTTGCCCACCATCTTTACGGCTTCGATGAGACCGTCGGGAGATTCGGCCATCGGCTCCAAATCCCAACCAAGGTCTTTGATGGCTTGGTGGTGCAGCGTGTTCACTTCAAGAGTGTCTTTGCCTAATAGCATACGCAGCTCGCCAGTCAACGAGACTTTGTGTGTTGGAACATCGTAAGGCTTGCCCTGCCTGTGAACGATATCCGAAGGATGCTGCGAAGGAAGGTCCTGCCAAAGCGTACCGCCAAGAAATGCATTGATGAACTGTAGCCCACGGCAGATGCCGAGAATGGGTTTGTCGGCTTGCAAGGCCTTCGACAGCAACAGCGTTTCCAACTTGTCGCGTTCAGGGCTAGGAACAACAGTTCCTGTGGCATCCTTCATCCCATAAAGCTCTGGTGCGACATCCTGACCGCCCGTAAACAGAAAACCGTCGCAGGTTTCCACAATGCGGTCAGCGTCAGCTTCTGACATTTCAATAGGCAGGACGACAGGAACGCCTCCAGCGGCCTTGATGCCGTCCAGATAATCCGGCAGCATCCAAACGCTCTTGCGCTCCACATCCCAAAGCGGCGTGACGCCTATAATCGGTGACTTGCTCATAACTTTTTCATCAAGGTTGCAAAGATACTTATACTTTCGCTTTTTTTGTCAGTAATGCCATTTTTTCTATTTTTGCCCCTTTATTCAACAACAAAAACTAACTATCACTATGACACGCTATATTTTTGTGACGGGAGGTGTGGTCTCCTCTCTTGGTAAAGGCATTATCTCGGCCAGCATCGGCAAACTATTACAAGCCCGTGGCTACACCATCACCATACAGAAAATCGATCCTTATATCAACATCGATCCAGGAACATTGAATCCATACGAGCATGGCGAGTGCTATGTGACCGTCGACGGCACCGAGACCGACCTTGACCTCGGCCACTACGAGCGCTTCACAGGCATTCGCACCACACAGGCCAACTCGGTGACCACGGGTAAGATCTACAAGACTGTCATCGACAAGGAACGCCACGGCGACTACCTCGGCAAAACCATACAGGTAGTGCCTCACATCACTGACGAAATCAAACACCGCATCATGCAAAATGAAGGCAAAGTCGACTTCGTTATCCAAGAAATCGGCGGCACTATTGGTGACATCGAAGCGGCCCCCTTCCTCGAAGCCATCCGTCAGTTGAAATGGGAACTCGGCAACCGCGCCGTCAGCGTACACCTCACCTATATCCCTTACTTAAAAGCCGCCGACGAATTGAAGACGAAGCCCACACAGCACTCGGTGAAAGAACTGCAAGCCGCTGGTATCCAACCCGACGTGCTCGTGCTCCGCACCGAGAAGCATCTCTCTGACGGCATCCGCCAGAAGGTGGCCTCCTTCTGCAATGTAAACCTCGAATGCGTGGTGCAGAGCGAAGACCTGCCGAGCATCTACGACGTACCCGTCAACATGCAAAACCAAGGCCTTGACGCAGCCCTTTTGCGCAAGTTCAGCGTTCCCGTGGGCGAAACACCCAAGATGGAAGGCTGGCAACGTTTCTTGGAGTTGCAACGCACTGCCACCAAAGAGGTGCATGTGGGGCTGGTGGGCAAATACGACCTCCAGGATGCCTACAAGAGCATTCGCGAGAGCCTGATTTTGGCGGGTATCTACAACCACGTGAAGGTGAAGATCGACTTCATCAATAGCGAGAACATCACCAAGGAGAATGTCGCAGAGCAACTTTCCGGTGTGGCAGGCATCTTGGTATGTCCCGGCTTCGGGCAACGTGGCATCGAGGGCAAGATCGTTGCCGTGGAGTATGCACGTGTCAACAACCTACCCGCCTTTGGCGTATGCCTCGGCATGCAAATGATGGTCATCGAGTTTGCCCGTAATGTATTGGGTTACAAAGACGCCAACTCAAGTGAGATGGACACCAACACTCCGCACAATGTCATCGACATGATGGAGGAGCAAAAGACCATTACCAATTTGGGTGGCACCATGCGTTTGGGAGCCTACAGCTGCAACCTGCGTGAAGGCAGTCGCGTGGCCGAGATCTATGGCACACCGCAAATCAACGAACGCCATCGCCACAGATACGAATTCAACAATAAATACAAAGACGAATACGAGAAAAACGGCATGATGTGCGTCGGCGTGAACCCCGAGAGCGACTTAGTGGAGATTGTCGAGATTCCCAGCCACCGTTGGTTCATTGGCACTCAGTTCCATCCCGAATACTCCAGCACCGTCTTGCATCCACATCCCCTATTCATGAGTTTCATCAAAGAAATCGCCCAATGAAAACTCCTTTCAAACAAAAACGCCTCCTCTTCCTGGCCGCCTTCTTGGCTATCGCGGTGCCGCTCTTTGCCATTTCCTACGGTCGCAACCTTAACCGAACCCTCCGTACATTGCGCAACGAGCTGAATGCCGACTACCAACAAATCGACAAGAACCGCGACCGCCTCACCGAAGACTACGAGAAACAACGCCAAAAAATGATTGATGTGATGAAACAGTGCGACGAGCTCTCGCTGATGCTTTATTCACAGAAACAAGGCTTTACCTTCGATGTGAGCTATGCCTTGCAGAAGGTCACCCAGAAATACAATGAGTTCAATCAAGACCGCAGGCCTTTCGACCGCATCGTCAGCAACCTCAATGTGGAGATGGAGCGCCATGCCCGCCTCATTGAGTCGCTGCGCCGTCTGCCCCCCGAACTCGACACCATCATCGGCATTCCCGACAGTCTACTCATCCATTACGACTCGCTCAACCCACTCTTCTTTAGCACAGCACATCTTGAGTTGGACGAGGAACTCAAAGCCATGGCCGACTCCCTCTCCATGATTCCTTTCGTGCTTGACGAACAGGGTGAGGACGACCGCGAACAATGCATCTTCTATGCAGGTGAACTGCTCAAGATGTATGCCGAGACCAAAGCCGTCGTGGTAGCCGACAGCATCCACTACTACGAGACCTTCCTGCGCCTAAAAGAGACCTACGACTACGCACACGACTATTACCAAGTGCTTCAAAACCGAATCTTCGTCGAAGGACAAACGCCTTGGTACACCATCCTGCAGCACCCAGGACGCTATTGGCATCAGGCGGCTGATGATGCAAGCGAAAAATACGACCTCAGCGCGCTGCAATCGTTGTTCAGAAGAGGTCAGACCGAACAGTCAGCCCATGACACAGGTTGGGAATACTCACTCCAAGTCTTCATCATCGTCTTGTTTGTCATCGAATTGATAGTGATTTGGCTCGTCGTCTCGCTGCTGCTCATCCCCGCCTTCCGTTATTTCAAGCCTCTGAAAGAGTATGTCGAAAAAGACCAGCGCCGCTTTATTTCCCTGCTGATTGCCATCGTCATCACCATCATCATCAATTCCACTATCGGTGGCGACGGCTTGCTGCATATCGCAGCAAGGCTCACCAACACCTTCCTTTGGCTGCTGGCCGCCATCCTGGTCGCCTTGTTCTTCCGTTTGAAACCCCAACAGCTGAAATACGGCTTCAGGCTATATCTGCCCACTTTCTGCATGGCCTTGGCAGTCATCGGTTTCCGTGTCGTCTTCATGCCCAATGCGCTAATGAACTTTGTCTTCCCGCCCGTTGTGATCGGTTTCTTCGTATGGCAACTCTTCGCTTGTCTGCACAATGCCAAGAAAGTGGACCGCGGCGACCGGCTTTTGGGCTGGGTTTCGCTGGTGGCCATAGGTGCGGCTTTGGGCGTGGCCATCGCTGGCTACATCTTCGCCTCGTTGCTCATTCTGGTCTGGTGGTACTTCCAACTGGCTGCCATCCATATTATCTTAGCTACCCTTTATTTAATCCTCCAGTATCGCAAAAAGCGGATGACCCACCGCATCAACGATTATCGCTCGCGCATCGACTTCGTCACGGGTCCCGGAAAGGAAACGCTGATGTTTGGTGCCACATGGTTCTACGACCTGGTCAAGGATGTGGTGTTGCCCGTGATGGGACTGCTGTCAATTCCGTTCTGCCTCCATTTGGCCCTCGATGTGTTCGACTTCGAGGACTTGTACAACAACATCTACTACAAGAATTTCGTTCAACTCGTCAACGACAGCGGTGCCGACACATTCAGGATGTCGTTCCACGGGATTCTGCTCATTATCAGCCTGTTCTTCGTGTTTCGCTATATCAACCGAGCCCTTCACGCCGTTTGGCAGCAGGTTCGCTACGCCATCTTCATGAAGAAGCACAACCGCAAGACCGTCCGCAACAACGAAATCAACTTGTCGCTGGGCAACAGCATCATCAGCGTTTTGACTTGGTTCACTTATATTGTCGTCATCGTCCTGACGCTGCACATCCCCACCAGCTCGCTGAGCCTCGTGGCTGGCGGTCTCTCTGCCGGTATCGGTTTTGCCCTCAAGGACACCCTCAACAACTTCATCTATGGCATCCAACTCATGTCGGGTCGTCTGCGCGTCGGTGACTGGATTGTGTGCGACGGCATTCGTGGCAAGGTCACGCACATAGGTTACCAAAGCACAGAGATTGAGACCGTCGATGGCGCCGAGATGTCGTTCCTCAACGCAACCTTGTTCGCCAAGAACTTCAGCAACCTCACGCGCAACCATGGTTATGAGTTCGTCAAGATTACGGTGGGCGTGGCCTATGGCACCGACATCCAACAGGTGCGCGAACTGTTGGGCGAGGCACTGCTCACCTTGCAAGGCAAGGATGCTTTCGGGCGCGACATTGTAGACTCGAAGAAGGGCATCAGCATCACTTTGGAGGACATGGACGACAGTGCCGTCACCATTGCGGTGAAACAGCAAGTGCTTGTGGCCGAACGCGTAGGCTATATCGACCGAGCCAAAGAGGTGATATACAACACCTTGAACGAACATGGCATCTCGATTCCCTTCCCGCAATGCGATGTGCATCTTGTCAACGAGGAATAGTTAAGCAGAAAAATTGTACTTTTGCAGCCTAAAACCATTCAAAATGAAAAAACACATCCTCATCACTATAGCCTCGGCCCTTTTATTTGCCGCATGCACCGAAAAACCTAAGGTTGACCCCAACAGCAAACCAGAGCCCAAGAAGACCGTCGCCGTGCCGAGCTTCAATGCCGACTCGGCCTATCAGTTTGTGGCCCTGCAAACCAACTTCGGCCCTCGTGTGCCCGAGACCCAATCCCATGCCGCCTGCGCCGAATGGCTCACTGCCAAGTTGGGCGAATATGCCGACACGGTCGTCGTACAGGACTTCCGCACGAAACTCTTCAACGGACAAGGCATCGACGGACAAAATATCGTGGGTGTGTTCCACCCCGAAGCCAAGAAGCGCATCGTGCTCTGCGCCCACTGGGACTCGCGCCCCTATGCCGACCACGACCCCGATGAGGCTAACACCCGCACGCCTATCGACGGTGCCAACGATGGTGCCAGTGGCGTAGGCGTACTACTCGAATGCGCTCGTCTCTTCAAGGCTCAGCCCTTGCCTGAGAAACTCGGCATCGACATCGTCTTGTTCGACCTTGAGGACTATGGACCGCATACGGAAGAGGCCGAGAAATACTACGACGACGAGGTCAACTATTGGGCTTTGGGCTCGCAGTATTGGGCTAAACACCCACATGTCTATGGCTACAAGGCCTATTACGGCATCCTTTTGGACATGGTGGGCGGCAGCGAACCCAATTTCCAGAAGGAGTATTTCTCGCAAGGCTATGCCGCTTGGGTGAGCAATAAGGTTTGGCGCAAGGCCTACGATTTAGGCTATAGGCCGTTCTTCACCAACGAGTTGGGCACCGCCATCAGCGACGACCACATCCCCATGAACGAAGTGGCCGGCATTCCCACCATCGACATCATCGACCTGAAACCCGAAAGCAGCAACGGATGTTTCCCGGAAGTGTGGCACACCACGAACGACAACATCGACAACATCGACAAGACCACCCTTGGAATGGTCGGCAATGTGTTGCTTCATGTGGTTTATGAAGAATAAGGGGATTAAAGCCCTTTGATAAACTCGTTCAGTTCGCGCTTCGAGGACTCGTAAGAGAAAGCCTCGTTGAGGAGATAGTACTTGTTTTTATCCACGCAATAGGTATAGGCAAATTTGGCAAACGACAGCTTGTTGCTCTCGAACGAGAACAGCCTGCAGATGCCAAGAATCTGGCTGGCCGTCATCGGGTTGGACGAAACCACCTGCTCGGCAACGGTCATTTTCGAGCTGTCGAACGATTCGTCGGAAATCAGTTGGCAGGCCTCCTCATAATCCCGAGGGCTCATGGCGTATGGCGTTGGGGGCACGGGCGGCATGGGCGGCACAACCGAAGGCTCGTTTGGAGTCGTAATCAGATCCATGGTCAGCTCGGGACGGACATGGGCATCGGTGGTTTCCAAGCCAAACCATTTGCCGGAATGCACGATGGCCATTGTTGGCGATTGACGAAGGTCAACGAACTGGCCCACACAGTTTTGCATGGCATTGTCGAGTTCCACGCGGACATAATAACTGTCTTCTTCGAGGTTTCGGACGCAGATGGAGCGGACGGATTGCTCGTTTTGTAGCACATCGTCGACATAGAGCCAGAAACGATAGCTTTGGTTACGGGGTGAGGTCACCGTCAACGAGGTGTTCCCGTGGGGATTGCCGCCGTGTTTGGGTCTTAATGAAATCCTGTTCTGAGCCGTTAGGCCGAGCGTCAATGCCATTGCCAAGGTCAGTAATACTAATCTTTTCATTATTTTGATATTTAATTAATAACTATTTTCTTGGTCACCAAGCTGCCACCCAGCATCTGCACGGTGTAAACCCCAGCGGGCCAACGGCTCACGTCAATGGTGCGCTGTCCTTCTACGGTGAAAGTGGCCACAATTTGTCCCTGCATGTTAAGCACCATCACACTGACAGCACCCTTGTCGTAGTCGGTGCGAAGGATGAACTGGCCTTTCGCAGGATTGGGATAGAGCTCAGCGGTGAAAGCCGGCTCAGCATGGGCTTCGTGGACATTCACCAACAAGTCCTCGTCATTACTATAGGTCACAACCTTGCCCGAGACACGCAAAACCGGGTTGTCGGGCGCAGCACACTCGGTGCAAGTCACGCCATCGACGCAGTCAGGATGGTTGGGATGGCAGAGGTCAAGGTAGGTCGGGTCAAACTGATAGAAAAGCTCGGCTTGTCCGGCAGCAAGGTATTCCGAAAGGTCGAAGTCCCAAACCATGCCGATGCTGCCAGGACACCAACCGCTGCGGGGGTAGGTCCAAGTGCCATTTTGCGGCTGACAGCCCGCCGGATTGGGCGTGCAGTTGCGCCACAAGTGCTGGTCGTATTTGCTCTGTCCGTTCACGAAGATGTGGTGTGTGGCCTCATAAAACTCAGCGGCGTTGCCAGTGTTGTAGCTGTTGTTGGCGCCGCTGCTCCAGTTGTGGCCAGTCGTCGTGATTTTCAGTTTGGCAGACTGCGCTTGTTCGCTGAAAGAATAATCCACGACGGGCACGGGCTGCTGGTTGGCATAGTCACCAAAGGCGTATGTACCAAACCAAATCTCATCGACATCGACATAAAGGTAGTCTGGCGTGCCTTTGGTGAAACTGAAAATCAGGTTGGGGTTATACCCGCTGCCGGCCCAGCTTTCCATGTAGAACTCAAGCTCGACCAAGCCCTGCAGCAAAGAGGTGTAGTCGCTCACGTCAAGGTCGTCTTCGCACTGCACACCGAAAGGCGTGATGTAGCGGAACAGCTCCACCCATTCGCCACGGTAGTTGCGCACCTTTACGCCACCCACGCGGTCGTAGCTATCGCAGTTGCCATTCACGCAGTTGTGGTCGTAATGCGCCATGATCTCCTTGAACGCACCCACATGCGAAGGCAGTATATATTCACCTTTGGCACTGTGTACGGTCGGCGTGCAAACGAGGTCACCGTTCATCGTCACCACATCCAATTGGCTGTCAATCTGGTCGGTGATCTCAAAACTATTGCTGAAGGTCGTCGTCTTGTCGCCCGATTGCGTCACGCTGACGGTCATGTTGTATGAGCCAAAACCTGTAGGTGTCCAGAAACCGTAATAATAGCCGTTTTCAGGGTCATCGGGATAGTCGGTCTGTAAGGCAATATAGTCGCCATTAATGGAAGCATGTACATTGGTGAACTTGATGACTTCGGGATGCTCAATATAGGCCGAGACGACAATCATCACGGGATGAAGGTCGTCCATATAGACCTTGGTACCATCGTAGGGACGGCGGATTTTCACCTCAGGCTCGTAAGCGTAAGGGTCAACCACCTCAAAGCTCTTCACCACATCGGGAGCGGGCAACCAGTTGGCATCGCCAGCTTGGGTAGCCTTGAACTTGACGACACCCGTCTCACCCGTCAAGGTGAGCACATTGCCGCTGATGGTGGCAGGGCCTTCCATCATCTCGAAGCTGACGGGCAGTCCCGACGAAGCTGTGGCCACAAGGGTAATCGGGTCATTGAAAATCAACTGGTTGGGAATGTCGGCCATCTCGATGAGTTGGGTGTTGCCGTCGGGCTGCTGACGCACGAGGAGGTTGTCGAAACCGCCCGTGCCACCTTGCGAGTGGAAGAAGATACCATCCCACACTTGGTAGTCGTTCGAGTCGCCACTGCCTGGGGTGAGGTTCATGCAGACATTGGTGCAGCCAGCCATCTGTATCCATTCGCCCTCGCAGCTAGGCTTGACGAACACCGTCACCGCGCCTGCGCCGTTGAAGGCCGTGAAGTCGAACGACATCTTGTAGCGTGTCCAGCCGCCCTCTTCATAGTCGAAAGGAATACTGGTGCCGTCGGGCAGACAAACCTTGGCATGGCCGCTGTCGCCTTGGCTCTTGATGAAGAGATAGACGCCGCCGTCGGGGTCGGTCATGCCAGGCAGGATGTGACCATCGCCGTCGCCATCGAAGCCCACGCCGAAGAACGAGCCCCACCATGTGCGGTTCATGTCGATTTCAAGGTCCATGATGCCACCGCCTTGGAAGCTGAAGTTGAAATTATCGGAGGCCTTGCGGGTGGCGGTGCGGCCTACGCCTGAGCCACCATAAGGATACCAAATGGCGAGGCTCTCGTCGGGAGCCATGTCGGAACCGCAAACATAGCTGACATCGAAGTCCTGAGATGAGGTGGCTGTCTGATAATGCGTTACCCAGCCGTCTTGGCCGTTGAGGTTTTGCGAGCCTTCGGTGAGGCTGTTGAAGTCGTAGAGGTATTCCACTTGGGCATTTGAAATGAAAGCCAAGAGGAGAAGCATGATAAGTAAAGCTGTTCTTTTCATATTGATTGGAATTATTTGAGGACAAAAATAGAAATAATTACAAAATAATTTGCAGGAAAAGGAAAAAACACTACTTTTGCCGTATCAAATAAATTGTTTCAACATGAAAAACATACACTTTATCCTAATTATATCATTATTCATTGCTATTTTTGACTCATGTAGTACCGATGTTGACTTATACGCTGAATACAAAGACGTTCCCATCGTTTACGCCATGCTCAACCCGAAATCTGACACGAATTATGTCAAGATTACCCATGCTTTTTGCGGCACTAACGACGACTTCATTAATGCCAACGATGTGGCGCTGATTGCCGACTCGAGCAACTATCCTGGCAAGTTGGATGTCCGCATCGTCGAACTGAAAAAGGCCCACGGAGATCTATACGAAGCTACTGGCCGCGTTATTGTGCTTGACACCATAACCCTTCACAACAAAGAGGCGGGCACTTTCTATTCCCCCAACCAAACCTTCTATTACACCACCGAGCCTTTCAACACGGGCATGAACGGGGGCAAGTATAAATATCGTCTCATCGTGATCAAGCCTGACGGTGACTCGCTCACTGCCCAGACAGGCATGGTCGGCAACGAGGAATTCTCCATCCTGACAGGAGGTGTGGGCTTTCAGATGAATACGACGAATAATGTGAGGAAAGTCACATTCAAGGCAGACGGTTTCGCTTCTCTTTACGAAGTCTCGTTCCAGTTCAATTACCATGAACAAAAGGCCGGTCAGGGGACAAAGAAAAAAAGCGTCAGCCGCACTTTCGGAACAAGGACCATCGATGAGTATCACAAGCTTGAAGGAACCGACAACTGCTATTATCTGGAATACTCCGAAAACTGGCTGTTCAATGCCCTCGCCTACGCCATTGGCGGGGACACCATTGTCAACCCTAATCACCCCAATGTAATACGCTACATCGATGACTTTGTCATCTCCATCAGTGCCGCCAGCGACGAACTTGCCGACTATTATATTGCCAACCAAGTTCAAATCAACAGCCCGTTGTCGCTCGTCACGACCTACACCAACATCGAAGGCGGCTATGGTCTTTTTTCATCACGCACCAAAATCGAAAGAGTCGCAAAGTTGTCCGCCAATACCAAAAGAGAGTTGTATGGCATGACCTCATGGGGTTTCAAGGAGCATTAATTTACAAATTATACGGTGCTTCATGAAAATTTGCTACCTTTGCAGTTTCTAATCAAACTTCTTCGAACAATGAAAAAACTGTTTTTGTCCCTTTCGCTGTTGGCAAGTCTTGTTTTCTTTAACGCTTGCACCACTGATGTGGATCTATACGCCGACTACAAGGACATCCCTGTGATTTACGGCCTGCTTAACGCCACCCAAGACACCAACTTCGTGAGAATCAACAGGGCCTTTTCGGGCAGCAACAGCACTCACATCAACGCCAACGAAGTGGCACTCATTGCCGACTCATGCAATTATCCTGGCAAACTGAAGGCTTATATTGTTGAATATAAACAAGGATACGGCAACACCTACCAACCCACGGGAGACACACTGAAGCTTGACACGACGACAATACATGACAAGGAACCAGGCATTTTCTATGCACCCAACCAAAAAGTGTACTATACAACCGAGAAGGAAAAGTTTGCCAACAACAACGGAAACTCGAAATACAAGTACAAACTCTTTGTTTTCAAGGGCAACGACACCATCTCAGCCGAAACAGGCATTGTAGGCGGTGAGAGGTTTAAAATCATCAACAGTTCCCTCCATTTCTCTTCTGACGCAAACGAAAAATCCAGTAAAATCAAATTCATAGATGCCGATAACGCCGTCTTTTACGACATGAAGTTTGTCTTCAATTACCACGAGTCCATTAATGGAGGTCCGGTGGTCGACAAGCAGGTGTCGTATTCATGTGGAACCAAGAGCATTGATGAGTTGAGCACAGAAGACGGGTCATATTTCTTTTCTTACAGCAACAAAGTCTTATTCAACCTTCTGGAAGCAGCCATTGGAGGCGATACGGTTTACGATGTCAATCATCCCAATGTGGTGCGTTACTTCGACAGACACCCCATTCAAATTCAATTGTCAGCGGGCGCCGATGAGCTCTATAACTACATCCAGGTGAACTCTGAGTCAGGCTTCTCGCAAGCCGTGCCCGACTACACCAATGTCACAGGAGGCTACGGTGTGTTCTCTTCCAAGATTAACTTGAGGAAAGAAGTTGGAATCTCGTCGGGAGCACAAATTGACCTTTATGGCAAAACATCCTGGGGATTCGTCCAGCAATAGTTTTATTCGCAAATACAAAATTTATGATTCGTTCCATGACAGGTTACGGCATTGCCGAACAAACCTATAACGCGAAAAAAGTATCAGTAGAAGTCAAAACCCTCAATAGCAAGCAGTTGGACCTTCAGGTGAAGTTGCCCAACGAATTGCGCTTTGCAGAACTGGATTTCCGTAACAGAATCGGGGCCAAGCTGCAACGCGGCAAGGTGGACGTGGTCATCACCATCACCGACACCGACTTGAGCCAGACTTACCATATCGACCAAGACATTGTAAAGGCTTACAAGGAGCAGATTGAAACCATCTCCGTTGCCTTGAATGTAGCTCCTGCGGACGACTTGGCTTCCATCCTCTTCCGCATGCCAGGCATCTTCAATATCCCTGTAGAGAATTACGACGAAGCTTTTGTCGCTAAAGTGGCCGAAACCCTTGAACAGGCTTTGGACATCGTCGACGGCTTCCGCATCCAGGAAGGCCAGACCTTGAAGAAAGACTTGTTGCATCGCGTGGAACTGATCCTTGACCTGCTTGGCCAAGTGGAACCCTACGAGAAGAGCCGCCACGAGGTCATCAAACAACGCATCACCAAGAACCTCAGTGAGTTGACCACGACTGGACAATACGACGACAACCGCTTCGAGCAGGAACTGATCTATTATCTCGAAAAACTCGACATCACCGAGGAGAAAGTGCGTCTGCGCCAGCATTGTAACTACTTCAACGAGAGCTGCGATGATGACCAAGCGGGCAAGAAACTCGGTTTCATCGCCCAGGAGATGGGCCGCGAAATCAACACCTTGGGCTCGAAGGCCAATGAGGTGAACATCCAGAAGATTGTCGTCAAGATGAAGGACGAGTTGGAGAAGATAAAAGAACAGGTGTGTAATATTTTGTAATGGCCTTTGGCTTTTGGCCTCTGGCTTCTGGCAGCAAAAAAAGAAGAAAAAACCATGAACTTCGGTTGATGCTGCCAAGAGCCAGTAGCCAGTAGCCAGCAGCAATAAAAACAACTATGAAAGGAAAACTTCTAATCTTCAGTGCCCCATCGGGTTCGGGCAAAACGACCTTGTTGAATCATGTTATGGCCAACATCCCTGAGATGGCGTTCTCGGTTTCGGCCACCACACGCCCACCCCGTGGCGAGGAGGTTAACGGTCGCGAGTATTATTTCCTCACCATGGAAGACTTCAAACAACGCGTCGAGAACGGCGAGTTCCTTGAGTGGGAAGAGGTCTATCCCGGCCGTTGCTACGGCACTTTGCTCTCCGTGGTCGCACAGATGCAAGAAGAGGGCAAGCACGTGGCCTTCGATGTGGACGTCTGCGGTGGCGTGAACATCAAGAACCACTACGGAGACCAAGCCCTTTCGGTCTTCATCCAAGCCCCGTCGATTGAGGCACTGCGCGAGCGACTCATCAACCGTCAGACCGACTCGATGGAAGAGATTGAGAAGCGACTTGCCAAGGCAGCTTGGGAGATGGAGTTTGCCCAAGGCAAGTTCGACCGCACCGTCATCAACGACGACCTCGAGACCGCCAAGCGTGAGATCCTTGAAGTGGTGCAAGCCTTCCTTGAAGCTTAATAAAAAAACAAGTCTTGCAAAGGTCCCTGAGCCCGAGGTTGCTGAGCAAAGTCGAAGCATCGAAGGGCCGTTTCACATCGTATCATGAAAAAAGTAGGCATTTACTCCGGCTCGTTCAACCCCATCCATCACGGCCATGTGATGCTGGCTAATTATCTGGTCGAGTTCTCCGACTTGGACGAACTGTGGTTTGTAGTCACGCCACAGAATCCCTTGAAGAAAAAAGAGGACTTACTTGACGACGATGAGCGTCTCAAGATGGTTCAGCTTGCCATCGGCGACGACCCGCGTATCCATGTCAGCGACATCGAGATGCACCTACCTACACCATCCTACACCATCAACACCTTGACCGCCCTCTCGGAGCAACATCCCGACAGCGAGTTCGTCTTCATCTGCGGCATGGACAGCCTGCAAAACCTCAAGAACTGGCGCGAATACCAAAAAATTCTCGACAACTACGAGCTTTTAGTCTTTCCCCGCGAGGGTTACGATGGCGGCGAGCTCATCAATTACCCTTCAGTGACGGTGTTGAAAACCCCGATTTTGGAGATTTCGTCCACCTTCATCCGCCAATGCGTCAAAGAAGGACGCGATGTCAGGCATTTCATGCCGGAGAAAGCGTTTGAGTATATGAAAGAGCATCGGTTTTACGAGTAGTTAACATAACCGACTTGTGAGATTCCCTAACGGGAATGGAGCAAGGTCAATAGGTGATAAGCGGCGGCTTGTTGAGCTTACGGATTGTAAACGTCACGAGCCGCCGCGTGTAGATAAAAGAATTAGTTCCATTCCCCGAAGGGGAATCTTAACCAATCAAATTCGTCAAGTCAATAAACTCCCGCACCGACAGCTGCTCAGGGCGTTTGTTGAAGACTTCGTTGTCGATGATGTCGGGACGGAGAATGGGGCGCAATGAGTTACGCATGGTCTTGCGGCGTTGGTTGAAGGCCTGCTTGACGATGCTCACAAACAGCTTCTCGTCGCAGCCCAAATCGGTGACGGCGTTGCGCCGCATCTTGATGACTGCCGATTTCACCTTGGGCGGCGGGTTGAAGACATTCTCATGCACAGTGAAGAGATAGTCAATGTCGTACCAAGCCTGCATTAATACACTGAGAATGCCGTAGGTCTTGCTGCCTTCCTTGGCGGCCATGCGCTCGGCCATTTCCTTCTGCACCATACCGACCACTTCAACGACTTGTTCCTTGTATTTCAACACCTGAAAGAAAATCTGGCTGCTGATGTTGTAAGGGAAATTCCCGATGATGGCCATGTTTTGCTTCCCGAATTGGCTGAGATCGGTGCGCAGGAAGTCGCCTTCGATCAGCCGCTCGCCAAGCATGGGGAAATGCTTTTGCAGGTAAGCGATGGACTCCTTGTCGATTTCGATGACATGGAACTTGTCAAGGACGCTTTGCACCAAATATTGGGTCAAAACGCCTGTGCCCGCACCCACCTCGATGACGCTCTCCACATCGGGCGACAACTGTTCCACAATGCGCTGGGCTATGTTTTGGTCGGTCAGGAAATGCTGGCCTAGGCTTTTCTTGGGTCGTACTTCGTTCATTTTCAGTTGTTCAGTTTGTAGTTGTTCAGTTATTCAGTCGTCCAGTCACCTCTTAACTGAGTAACTGAACAACTGAACAACTTACAACTTTCTGTAGTTCTTTTTCGCTTGGGCGGTATAAATGCTCGTCGGATACTCATCAATCAGCTTCTCGTAATGCTGTTTGGCCAATTCTTTGTCTTTCAATTCGTTTTGCTCGATCTGGGCAGCGTGCATCAGCGCGGCATCGGCCATGTAACTATAGGGGTATTGCTCCACGATTTGCAAAAACAGCTGCTCGGCATCGGCATATTCCTTCCGTTTCTCCATGATCTCACCCTTGCGGAACAGCGCGTGCGGCTTGCTGATTTCGTTGCCTGTGGCGATGATGTCATCCAGCAGCGTTAAAGCTTCGTCTTCCCTTTGCTGATAGATCCTATAGTCGGCGCGCGCCAATCGGTTGAGCTCTGTGCCCGTGGTGTCAGCCTCGTAGTTATCCTTGATGACCAACGAGAGCGTCATGGCATCGTTGGCGATGAGCTTGGAGGTGGCAGCTTTCAACACCTTCAATTGGCTCTCAGCCCATTCGTATTCACCGATGAAATAACGCAGTTGGGCATTTTTGAAACGAGCTTCATGTCCCAACGGCTCTTCCTTCATGCTTTTGTCGACTTGGCTATAAAGCAGCGTCGCTTCCCACACCTCATCCTTGTAGAGATAGATGTCGGCAAGCTTCAGCTTGAGTTCGGCCTTGTCCTGCTTCCCTCCTACCGTCTCGATGGTTTGTGTAAGCAAGGCGATGGCTTCTTCGATCTTGTCAAGTTGGTAGGTCATGATGTCGGCTTGTATCAGGGTCAACTTCGCCAAGTCGTTGGTGTTGATTTCCGTATAAGCCTCATCGATGCGCTTCGAGAGCTTTTCGAAGGCTTTTGCATCGGTGCTATTGGCAGCCTTCAGCTTCAGGTAGTCGGCCTTGATGAGTCCCGTGAGTGCCTGGCCATAGAACGGGCTACTCATGCCTTTGTCCAAGATGTAGGTGTAGCCTTGTTTAGCAATGTCGTATTGTTTGTTGTTCAAGCAAATGCCCGAAAGATGATTGATTTGTGCATCTTGGTCGTGGGTCTTGCGGTCAATGCTTTGGCTTTGGGCCAAGGCGATGTCGTAGTCTTCCTGCTGCAGGGCATACCAAACGAGAAGTTGGGCGAATTCCAGATTGTCGGGCTTCTCTTGGGTTTGCTTCAACAGCGCCATACGCAACTCATCGGAGATGCTGTGGTTGACATCATAGAACATCATGGTTTGCAGGCGATTACGCACATTATTGTATTGTCCAGGATGGGTTTCCAACTCTAGGAAGTAGAATTTGAAAGCCTCCTGATAGTTGGCCGACGACTGATGGATGTAGGCTTGGTCCAAGTAAAAAGTCTCCTTGCCGTTGAGGAGCGCATTGCCTTTCTCCAAGACGGCCAAAGCCATGTCGTTCATGCTCCGCGACTGGAAGGCATAACTCAGGTTTCGGATGGTGGGTGCGTGGTCGGGCAAGTCTTTCACAATCTCATTGTACTGCTTCTTGGCCTTGTCGTTCTTGCCTTGCATGGTATAGACATAGACCAAATCGACCACCGCCTTATAATAGGTGGGATTCTTCTTGACGAACGACTTAAGTTCGCGCTCGGCCTTGTCGTAATCCTTCAGATGAAACAGGCATTCGACATACTGCTGGAAATGACCTAGTTGTCCCGACTTTTCGTAGATTTTTTCGTACAAATCACGGGCCTTTTCGTAGTCTTGGTCGCGATAGTATTGGGAAGCCAATTGTTCATCGATCTGGATTTGCTCTTTTTGTTTCGCTTCCACTTTCTTTCCCTTGGGTGGCACAGTGATTTGGGCACTCATCTGAATGATGAAGGCGAGATTCATAAGCAAAAAGAAAAACCAGTGTTTTTTCATAGGAGCGTGTAATCACTTCTTTTTCTTGAAATTGTCCAAGTCCTTGCGGCAGTCACCCAAGCGGTCTTTGAAATACTCCACTTGGCTGTTCAGCTTTTCCACCTGTTGGGTCTCATCTTCGAGATAGACGGCGACCAATGAATCAGAAAGGTAATGTGTGGCGGCATCGGCTCTGAGTAAGTCGAGGCGTGCCAAGGTAGAGTCCATCTCGGCTTGCATGACGGGGCGTTCCATCTTGAATTGTTGAATGTAGGCATCCACTAGTTTTAGCTTCTCGAAAACGGCATCCAATTCCTCTTCAGGGAGGAATTGCAACGAAGAGTCACAGAAAATGAAATCCTTTTCAAGTTGCACAAAGGTGTTCGTATTCAAGTCGTTCAAAGCCCTGACATCCTTGTTGACTTGCTTTTTCAGCGCGTCGATTCTGTCGAGGTCGGTCTTGGGTTGGCATCCGACAAGCAGCAGCAATGCCGCGAGCCAGCCAATAAAACAAAGCTTTTTATGCATTTTACTAGTCAATCTTAGTGGTTAGGACGGCAAAGATACGCATTTTGGTGGAATCAGGCATAAAAAATCCCGACCATCGAATGACAGTCGGGATTAAACGGTATGTTATGAACAATTATTCAGTGACTTGACCTTCAACGGGAAGGACGGAGACAAAGGACTTGCCTTCTTTCTTCTTTTGGAATTCGACAACGCCGTCACACAGTGCATACAGAGTGTGATCCTTGCCCATACCGACATTCTTGCCGGGATAGTGCTTCGTGCCGCGCTGACGAACGATGATGTTGCCAGCGATAGCAGCTTGTCCACCGAAAAGTTTCACTCCGAGTCGCTTACTAGCGGACTCACGACCGTTCTCAGAACTACCAACGCCTTTTTTGTGTGCCATAGCTTTTTATGTTTTTCGGGTTTTTACTCAGTGATGTTTTCAATCTGGATCTTGCTCAGATACTGACGGTGACCGTTAGAAGTCTGATATCCTTTTCTTCTCTTCTTCTTGAAAACGATAATCTTGTTGCCTTTGAGGTGCTGCATCACCGTGGCTTCGACACTGGCGCCGGCTACCGTCGGGGCTCCTATTTTGGTCGAACCGTCGTTTCCAATCAATAACACTTTGTCGAAAGAAACCTTGCTTCCTTCTTCTTCATGCAGCCTGTTGACGAAGATCTGCTGTCCCTTCTCAACTTTGAACTGTTGTCCTGCGATTTCTACTATTGCGTACATTTCTCGATATCTTTTAGTTAGATACTAACTCTCATTTTTTTCGGACTGCAAAAATACAACTTTTTTCAATCGGAAAAGATTTTCTTTTCGTTTTTCGCATTAATTTTCTTCAAAAAGTCGCAATACCAACTGCAAGTTGTTGATAAATAATTAAATATAAAAATGTATTTTGTTACATAAAAATGCGTACATTTGCAGCCAGTTTTGCCTTTGGCATTAATACCATTATTAATTAATGAACGAAAACGAGCTTAAGGTTCTTATCGACAAAATGAAAGGAGGCGACAGAGAGTCGTTCAACCAGATTTTCCGTCGCTATTATTCGCCTTTAACCCGTTTTTGTGTCCGCTTTGTAGGCGACGGCGACCAAGCGGCAGAAATTGTTCAAGACCTCTTCGTTAAACTGTGGACCAGCCGCGAGAAGCTGACTTTCAACACCTCGTTTGAGTCGTACATGCTGCGCTCAGTGCGTAACTCGGCCATCACCTATATTAATAAGGAGCGCACCCATGCCGATGTCAACGAGCGCATCTACACCGACGATTCGGATGCCAACGACCCCTCGGAGACCTTGCAGTCCAACAACTTGGAAGCCTCCTACCAAAAGGTCTTGGCCACCATGCCCGAAAAACGCCGCGAAGTGTTCCTGGCCAGCCGTTTCGACGGACTGAAATACGCCGAAATCGCGGAAAAATTCGGATTGTCGCAAAAGACCGTCGAGGCTCACATGAGTGCCGCCATCAAGCAGCTCAGGGAAGGACTGAAAGAGTATCTTTAACCCTCCTGTGGTCCCTAAGCCTGCGGTCCCTGAGGCCCATCGAAGGGTCGAAGGGCCACATAATTAAGGGCAGCATTAATCCTTATAATTAATTTTCAAAATTAATTCATTTTCGACTAAGGGTAAAACCAAAGTTGTTAGTCATTTAGGTGAATCGACGAGATAAAAACGATAGAAATGTACTCGGTAAACGACAAATATGAGGCATTAATCATGAGCTACTTGGACGGGCAATGCTCGGCCGAGGAAGCCCGTGAATTGCTTTTATGGGTGGCCGAGTCGGAAGAGAATCGTCTTTATTTCAATGCATTAAAGGATCAGTACGAGGTGTGGAACCTCACCGACTTCGCCATGCCCGAGCTTGACGAGGCCGATGTGGAAGCCGCCCTTGATGCCGTCAATGCCAAGATTGATGCTATTGAGGAGACCGAGACCAAGGTGGTGCAGATGCCATGGCTCCGCCGCAACTACAAATATGTTTCCGGTGTGGCCGCCGCCTTCCTCATTGCCCTGTTCGTGGGCTTCTTGGTGCGCAATTCCTTCAATTCAACCGTGACTTACGCCTTCAACGGACAAAACGAGTCATCATTTGTCCTTCCCGACAACACTTCAGTCAACTTCAATAGCGAGAGCTCGCTCAGCTATACCAAGCACTTTGCAGAGTCTGACCGTTCCGTCGACTTCGAAGGTGTCGCTTATTTCGATGTCACCAAAGACGAGAACCTGCCTTTCGTGCTCCATTGCAACAACATGGATGTGGAAGTGCTGGGTACCAGCTTCCTGCTGAATGCTGAAAAGAACGCCGAGCGTTACACCCTCGACCTTTACACAGGCAAGGTGAAGATGACCGCTTTCGACAAAAAAGGCAGCATCCTGTCGGTAGTGGAAATCAACCCAGGCGAACGCGGCGTGTGGAATGCCACAGCAAACGAGCTGAAAACGATGTCCTATTCCGAGGTGAAGGAAGATGAGTTGTTGACCGAGCATGTGCTGGTGTTCAACAACGAGAAACTGTCGAAGATTGTCGAGGCTTTGGAGTACATCTACAAGGTTGAAATCGACCTTGGTGAATCCTGCGCCTCCAAGAAACTCACGGCTCGCTTCTCCGACGACGAATCCATCGACGAGGTGCTCGAAACCATCGCTTTGGTGTCGGAAGTGACCGTCACCAAGGAAGGCGAAGTTTATCAGATTCGATAATCAATCCATTTCCTAAGCTAACAAGCCAGCCCATAGATTCCTTGAAATCGACCAACTATGTCATTCCTAGCAAGGATATGTGCGAACGGAATCTATAGTCGGTCGATTTCGGAATGACATGGGCTTTTGCCATTTTTTCAATTAAATGAGAGTCCTCTCATTTTTTTGTCGTATCTTAGCGGCCTATTTTGAATTATCTTGGAAATGGAATACCCTCATCTCGATATATCTCTTGACAAACAAACAGCAAGAAAAACGGGGTTGCGATGGCTGCCGCTGTTGTTCCTGTTTTTCCTCTCTCTGGCTCTCCCCCAACGCTCCCAAGCTCAATCGTTCAACCCGCTGATTTCATTCTCGGTCAAGTCATGCACATTGGACAAAGCCCTAGAGAAGCTCTTTGCCGAGTATGAACTGAATGTGGCCTTCAGCAAGGCAGAACTGAGCAAAATCCGCATCGAGAGCTATTCCTGTTCCTATAAATCCGTCGAGGAAGTGCTGACCGACCTGCTGAAAGGCACCGACTATGGCTTCAAGAAAGTCGGCAAGCAATATGTGATCCGAAAGAACCAACAACTCGTGAACGAACCCGAAGCCACAATAACAACTCCTGTTGAACCTATTACCGAAGTCACCAAGCCTAAACGCGACACCGTGGTCGACAAGACGGAAAAAACCATACACATCTACGACACCTTGCAAATCATCCGCACCGTGATGCGTTACGACACCATTGTGCAAGTGAAACACGAGGTGCAGACCGACACAGTGTATCAGGTGAAATACAGAGGTCTGGAAATTCCATGGCCCAAATTCCGCAACAATGGCTGGTTCATCACGCCCTCGATAGGCTTGGGCTCAGCGCAATTCAAGCACGAAGTCAACATGCCGAAACCCGAAGACGGCTCAGTCGACTTGACTCCAAGTCTGGTCTACGGCATCGGTCTTGACGGCGGCTACAAGCAAAACCGCCTCAGTGTAGGCCTGAACCTTGGCTACCGCTCAGTGCGTTACCGTTTCCTGCTTGAGCAGACCGTTTTCTCCGGCGACTGCTATGTGAACGACACCTTGGACACCTATTATGTGGTGCATCCCACGGGCGATACCACATACCAATACATCTTGGACTCGACCTACATCCCATTGACCACGACCCATTACGCCTACCGCGACATCAACCGCCTGGATTATTTGACCCTCGGGCTCTTTGCTTCCTTTGACTTCATCAAGATGGAGCACTTTAGAGCCTTTGCCAAGGCGGGCGCTTCGATTGATTTTTTGGTCGATTATGCCGGTTCGCTCAATTCGACAGAGTCGCCTTTCCATACGCCCATCACCAAGGAACAAGTGGAAACGACCAAATTCTCCTATTACGGCGGGTTGGGTGTCGCTTGGAAGGTGGCCAACCGCATTGAATTCGTGCCCGAGGTCCACTACCGCGTGACCAGCGGTTCCTTGTATCGCGCCGATTTCCCCTTTGACATGCGCATGCGGCTTTGGGACTTCCGACTGGGTTTGACCTATTACTTCTAAACGATGAAACCGCTCAAGCACATAAGGCATATCTTGCTCCTGCTCCTATTGGCGCAGGGCGTGTGGGTCGAGGCACAGCATTATGTCCCGATCAACGGCGAGATTGACTCGTTGCTGGTATTGCCGAAGTTGGGCGGCGATTCGGTGTACTGGGTGAATGAGTCGCTATCCGTGCAGAACGGTGGTACCTTACGCGTGGAAAGCGGCGTGAAGATGTATTTCGGACAATCGGCCTATCTGCGTGTCGATGGCGGCAACCTCTTGCTTGAAGGGCAACGCAACGACTCAATCTATCTGCTATGCTACGAGATTTCGCACGACTGGGCAGGCATCCAGCTGAAAAACATCACCGAAGATGACACCGTGCAGATTTCCTATGTTGAAGTTGTGGGAGCGCTCACTGCTCTGAACGCTTCGACCAGCAACCATGTGACCGTCAGCCATTGCACATTCAACAACTACTATGCGGGCAAAGGCATCGAGCTCATTGACTGCAACCAATTCCTGGTCGACAGCTGCTTCTTCTTCCAATGTGTGTCGGGCATCGAGTTGAAGGCCCGTGCCGCCGACAGCGAAGACAACATTTTTTCGCACAACATCTTCGACCAAGGTCAGATCAATATCGAGATCTCCAATGTGGAATACGGCTTCAAGTGCAACCGTAACCACATCACTGGCAACTGCTTCCAAGGTGCTGCCACGGCCATCAGCTTCGAGAATGTGGGCGGCATTTCCGACAAGGACGCGACCAACTACATTGAAGACAACCTGATTTCATCTGACTTGCCAGAAGGCGGCTCAGGATATTCCTCGTATGGCTTAAAAGCCGCTATGGATTCTGTCGTCATCCGCAACAATGTGTTCTGGAGCAACGACGAAGCCGTCCGAATGATGCGGGTTTGCCATCTTGATTTTGAACATAACACCTTCTTCGACAATGAACTGACCATTGCCAATCTGATGACAGCAGGTTCGATGCGTTTTGTCGGCAACACCATCAGCGAGGCGAAGAAAAGAATTGTGAGCTTCCCCTCCGACAAGTCGCAGATGAACGGAAACAACTTCCTGCACTACAAGAAAGACGCGATACTCTTTGCCAATGTCGCGACTCAAGATATCGACATGCGCGGCAACTACTGGGATGCCGAAACCACAGCCGAGATTGAATCCGTTATTCTCGACGGACATGACACGCCTGCTTTGGGCACAATTGTTTATGAAAACTACCTGACCGAGTGCGACACCACAGCGCCCATTGCACCGCCGTTCAATGTGAAGAAACAGTTTGTAAACAACAAATGGTTGATTTCGTGGGACGAGAACAAGGAGCGTGACATTGACCATTATGTGCTGTTTTATGGCGATTTCAACTACTACAAATTCGCCAACCATATTGATGGCATCACCGGCAATTCTTATCTTCTCAACCCTCAACAAGCTGAAAATGTAGCCGTTATGGCCTGCGACCGCGCCTATAATCCCGATGTGTACGCCTCGGTCGGACAAAGTGCCTACGCTTTTGCGACTTATTATCCTTATGCTGGTCAAGACAATTTCCTTTGTGCCTCACCATCTGGATATTCCATCAACGACGCAAACATCCCTTACATCTACAGCAATTTCATTTGGCAGACCTCAGGCTCGGGCATGTTTTCCGACTCGACAGCACTGAGCACCACCTATTTCCCCTCTGATGAGGACTACGATGCCGGCGAGGTGACACTGACTTTGCGCGTGACCAGCAATGGCGTGACCAAGACAGATGCCTTGACGCTCAGTCTCTACAAAGCTATACAAGTGTTTGCAGGCGAAGACAGCTATAGTGGCATTAATCGCCCGTTGTCGCTCGACCAAGCTGAGGCCCAGTATTATGACACACTTCGATGGACCTCAATGGGAGATGGCCATTTTGAGGATGCGGTGGCACTACACACCCTGTATTATCCAGGTGAGAGGGACATAGAGCAGGGCTTTGTCAAGATAATACTCGAGGCTTGGTCGTTATGTGGCCATTCATCAGATACAGTGCGTTTCGAGTTGTTTAAGGACTATGCCCTTGAAGGTCACACTTGGTCGGGTGGAATTATGCGACCTCACACTCAAGTGGTTGCCGTCGCTTTGAGCGATGACAATCCCTTTGTCTCTGGATTTTATCGAACGACTTCCGATGATGGAGGCTTCTTCAGATTCGACGCCTTGTTGCCCGACACCTATATCCTATACGCCTTCCCCGACACTTTGGATGCTGAGGCGGGCGGCTGCTACTACCTCGGTGACCTGCAATGGAACGAGTCGAACATGATCGAAGTGGACGGCGATGTCTACGATGTGGATATTGACTTGCCCCTTATGGAGCCTGGCTTTCATACGGGCAACGGCCTCATCAGCGGTGTGTTCGACTATCCCGATTGGACATTCAAGGCGCGTGACTTCTATTGCCAACCTTGGTTGCAGGAAGGTAGTGAAGTCTCTTATTGCTCCGACGGTCTTTCCAATGTCGGTGTGCTGTTGCTCAACGCCAGCAAACAACGCATTTTGGGCTTTGCCTTGACTGGTCCAGACGGCCATTTCAGCTTCAACAAGCTGCCTTTTGGCACCTATTATGTGATGGCCGACTTGCCACGCTATGGCCGAGGGATGTGCGAAGAAATTACGCTCACACCTGACCAACCTTTGGTGGAAGGCTTGCATCTTTTTATCACCCAAGAAGGTAGAGTGAGCATGAAATACCAAAGCGACCTTACGCTTCCGACAGACTTGGAGGTGTATCCCAACCCTGCCGAAGAAACTGTTGTTGTGAAAGGCTTAAGCGTCAATACGACCTACAGCGTTACTGTATTGAACAGCCTAGGGATGACCGTATTGCCCGAAGCCCAAATGAGTACCGATTTGTTGGGTGAACTTCCGATTTCGGTGAACAGGCTGTCAAGCGGCATTTACTTTATCCAAGTGATAGGCAATAAGGGAACGATGATGGCCAAATTTATTAAACGATAAGAAAGGGCAGTGAGATGAAGAGATGGGCAATGGTTTTATTGGTTTTAGCCTTTTTCGCTTTAGGTCAACAGGCTTGGGCGCAAGATTCTGTCAACGGTACGGTTTACTCGCTGCGTGATCGGGGTCTACCAGTCCGATATGTGGCAGCACGCCAGTTTACCGATGATTTGGTACGCATCAGTTGGTCGATGCATGACCCGATGCTTTTTGAGGACTTTGAGACAGGCGACTTCAGCCGATTCCCTTGGAACAACAACCTAAGTGATCATCCTTGGACCATCGACACCCTCAATGCCTACGAAGGCGAGTTTTGCATGAAGTCGACTTGCGAAGGGGTAGGAAACGGCATTTCCCAAATCGAGGTTTCCGTTTATGTGCCTTTGGAAGGACAGATGAGTTTCTATAGCAAGATTTCCTCGGAAAGTCCTTGGGACATGGGACGGTTTTACCTTGATGGAGTGAAGAAAATGGAATGTGCGGGCGAAGAAGATTGGACCGAACATCAGTTTGATATCACCGTAGGCGAGCATGTGTTCCGCTGGGATTATGTCAAAGATGCCTCCACCGATGTGGGCGACGACTGTTTCTATGTGGACTGCATCCGCTTCTATCAGGAGGACAGCACGAAAACGACGCGTTCCTTCCAATACTTCGAACTGCTTCGAAGCCGTTTCGATGAAGAGCCCGTGATGATGGCTTCCCATCTGACCGATACGGTATTTATGGACATGAATTGGAGCAGCCTGCCGTGGGGAAAATACCGCTGGGGCGTGAGTTGCCACTACGACGGCGACAAAGATGTCTCTGACACCGTTTGGTCGGCCTATTTGGATCATAATATGACCACCAACTTTGTCCTTGATGTCACCACCAATGTGGGTTTGTCGCCAGGTGGAGCCACTGTGACGCTTTCTTCACTCGACGGACAAGGTAATGACTATCAGGCGACTTTGGATGCCAATGGACATCTGATGTTGCCCACCGTCTACCGCGACGAATATGACTTGAGGGTTCATCTTGATGGTTTTGTGGACTATGTTTCTGATTCAGCCCTCTCCGTTTTCGAGCCGACCCAAATCGAAGTGGAATTGATGGAAGCGACAAATGGCGTTGACAGCCTTTATGTCTCCTCCACGGGCTGGGCGATTTGGTCCTTAGAAGAAGCACAGAACCGTGATTTACAATATTTTGAAATCATGTTGAATGGAGAAGCGATAGGTCGAACGACCAACACTTCTTTCCAACTGGATATCAGTAATTTGGCTGATGGCGACACTTGCATGGCTCAGGTGAGACCCGTTTACTTGTCTGACACCTGTGAATGGAAAACCTTCCAATGGATATATCGCCCGTGTTCCGACTACATGGGAGTTTCTGCTCTGACTTGGACTTTGCATAACGAAGGAATTCAACTGTCATGGGAATACCCTGAAGGAGATTTCTTAGGTGTCATGTTGTTCCGCGATGGCGAGTTCATTGGTTTCATAGAGGAGAGTTCCTTCGTTGACGAGACTGTAGAGTTGCATGGCGAGGTGGAGTATTGCCTGCGCTTGGTGTATGACGGCCCGACGGACGGCACCTACTTTTCCATGTCGTGCGAGGTGTGTACCTTGGCCGTTTTCCCAGCCTATTGCGACCCGCCAGTGAAATTGGACGGCACGACCTATTACGAAGATGAAAACGACCATGGTGCCTTGGTATCTTGGGGCGAGCGACCCGAGCCTATCAACCAATGGCTCTATCATGATGATGGTGTCTTCAAGCGTTCTTTAGGTGGTAATGATGAACCACGCATCTTTTGGGCCATTCGTTTTGAGGCCGAGGATTTGGCCGAGTATGTTGGGACACATTTGAGGGAAGTGTCGCTTTACGATGTGGGCGCAGGCGCCTATCAACTTTGGGTGTATGTCGGTGGCGACACGGCACCGCGTACTTTAGTCCGCTCCCAAAACATGACCTTGACCAATGCCCAAGCCTGGCATGAGGAAACCATTAGTCCAGCTTTCGAGATTCCAGAAAACGAGCCGCTTTGGATTGTCGTCGGGCAGCAAGGCTTGGCGCGTCCGGCAGCAGCCTGTCAAGACATGGGTAACCCTAATGGACGCTGGGTGTCGTTAGATGGCGAAACCTGGACCGACATGCACACCTTCAATATGCACTACACATGGATGCTGCGAGCCTTTGTCACCAACCAAGCGGGCCGTGCCATAGAGTTGAGCAAAGACGGTTACATCCTGCAGCAATACAACCTGTATCGCTCGTTTGACAATACGGATTACCAAATGACAGCATCGATACCTGCCGTAGATGGGCAACTTTATTATGAGTACCGCGACAACTTTGCCGATGATGACCACGAGGATGTCTATTACCGTCTGACCGCCTTCTATCTGGCCGACAATGGCGAAACCTGCGAGTCGGACTATGCCGCCTCTTTGAACGATCCCGAACAGAACTATGTCGTAATAGACCTGACTTCGACCAACGAAAACCAAGCGCTTAATTTCAAGCTCTACCCCAACCCAACGAGCGGCCAAATCACCATTGCGTTGGAAGGGATGCAGAAGGTCGTGGTTTATAACGCTTTGGGACAGGCTTTGCTCAACAAAGAAGCCAGTAGAGATGTGTTGCAACTCGATTTGTCGGGCTTCGAGAATGGTTTGTACTGGGTTAAGGTGATGGCGCAAAAGGGAACGGCGGTTAGGTCTTTCGTTATTTCACGATAATTAGTTTAAGAAAATTCTGAATTATGATTAGAAAAAGAATAGCCCTAATAGTCGTGTTTACGATAATGGTATCAAATATGATCGTAGGCCAAAATAGTACTTTTGTTTCCAAAAGTCCATTTTTACAAGATTATGATCTTTCATTGATTCTTAACGAAGAAAAAGACAAGTATTGTTTATTGCTTGGTTATTGGACATCAGATGATAGTTATGGTTTCATTACAATATCATACGGAAATTGTGAAACATCTCGAAGAAAAATCACCACAATAGACTATAAAAACGGTTTTCAAATGACTTTCAAAAAAAGATGCGGCGATGTTCTAGTTTTGAAAAAGGGATTTGCCCCGCTTGCGAATATGTCATTCAAATACGACGGTGAAAGCACATTTGATATATCTGATCTTTTTGATGCTTTTTCTAATTATGACGAGGATAGAGACAATTTCCGAAGCAAAAAATACCATTCGTTTAAACAAGGGAAATACCAGTATGGTGTATATTGTATAGAATTATTCAATGATGGACATTATCAATATAAAATCCGGGATATATTGTTTTCTTCGGGTAAGTATGAAAGAGAAGGGCGTTTATTACAATTTTTCGATACAGGGTTAGATGCTGCTTTTTATGGCATTATAAAATCGGAGGGTATTGAAAGTCGGTTTTTCCCAGGTGAATTAAGAGGAATGGCGTTTAAACTCTCCAATAATTAAGGTCTTTATCATGTTTTAGCATTTGCAAAGCGATAGCATGCCAAACCAATAAAAATCCATACCTTTGCCGCCTAAAACGGTAAACGATGATTTCAATCCAAAACCTGAGTATGCACTTTACCGGTGAAGACCTCTTCACCGACATTTCCTTTTTGATTCGCGAGAAGGACCGCATCGGCTTGGTGGGAAAAAACGGCGCAGGAAAAACCACCCTGCTGAAACTCATCTGCGGATTGGAACAGCCTTCAAAGGGCGATGTCATTATTCCTCAAGGCGTTACCATAGGTTATTTGCCTCAAGAAAAGAATGTCAACAGCACGAAAACCGTTTTGGATGAAGCGCTTTCAGCCTTCGATGAATACCATCAATTGGAACGCGATGTGGAAAAGTTGCAGCAGGAATTAGCCGAACGCACCGACTACGAGAGCCCTCAATACGAGAAACTTATTGTCAAGTTGAACAATCTGAACGACCGTTTAGCTTTGCTTGGTGGCAACAGCATCGAAGGCGAGGCGGAACGGATTTTGGTCGGCTTGGGCTTTGGTCACGACGACATGATGCGCCCCATGCGCGAGTTCAGCAACGGCTGGCAGATGCGCGTGGAACTGGCCAAGATCCTGCTGAAAAAACCCAATTTGCTCCTCCTCGACGAGCCCACAAACCACCTCGACATCGAGTCCATCCAATGGCTCGAAGGCTTCCTGAAAGCCTATTACGGCGCCATCCTGATGGTCTCGCACGACCGCGCCTTCTTGGACAATATTACTATCCGCACGGTGGAGATTTCCAACGGCAAGATTTACGACTACAAGGTGCCGTATTCCGATTATGTCGGCCTGCGTGAAGAGCGCGTCGACATGCAACGCTCGGCCTACGAGAACCAGCAGCGCGAAATCAAGAACATCGAGGCGTTCATCGAGCGTTTTCGCTACAAGGCGACCAAGGCCAAGCAGGTGCAGAGCCGCGTGAAGATGCTTGAGAAGATGGATGAGATTGTGGTGGATGACATCGACAGCACAGCCATCCATTTCAAGTTCCCGCCTGCACCACATTCGGGCAAGGTTACACTAGAGCTGAATCATGTTGGCAAGTCTTACGGCGACCAAGTCATCCTCAAGGACATCAATCTGTTGATTCCGAGAGGTGAGAAAATAGCCTTTGTGGGACGCAACGGCGAAGGCAAGTCCACGCTTTCAAAAATCATCTGTGGCGTGCTCGACCATGAAGGCGAGGTGAAACTGGGTCACGAGGTAAAGATTGGCTATTATGCCCAAAACCAGCAGGACATGCTCGACATGAACAAGACCGTCTTCGAGACCTTGGATGATGTGGCCGTTGGCGACATGCGCTTGAAAGTGAAGGCTCTGCTCGGTTCCTTCCTTTTCCGTGGCGACGACATCGACAAGAAGGTGAAAGTGCTCTCGGGTGGTGAGAAAGCCCGCCTTTCCTTGGCCAAGATGCTGCTCTTCCCGACCAACTTGCTAGTCCTCGACGAGCCCACCAACCACTTGGACATGCTCTCCAAAGACATCTTGAAGAACGCCTTGATCCAATATGACGGCACACTGATCATCGTCTCCCACGACCGTGACTTCCTGCAAGGTCTGACCAACAAGGTCTACGAGTTCCGCAAGCCCAACATCAAGGAATACATCGGCGACATTTACGACTTCTTGGAGCAGAAGAATCTCAGCCACTTGAAGGAGTTGGAGATTGCTGCCAAACAAACCAAAGTCCAAGAAGTCATACCACAGTCACAGAATAAGATTAACTACGAGCGCAAGAAGCAGATTGATGCCAAGTTGCGCAAAGTCGATAAAGAGATCCAACGCCTCGAAGAAGCCATCGGCAAATTGGAAGCCGAATTGGCCGAGCAAGATGCCATCATGGCCCATCCCGACGAGCATCCTGACATCAAGATTGACAACGACTGGTATTGGGCCTATGGACAGAAAAAAGAACAACTCCAAGCCCTAATGGACGATTGGGGAGAGAAGCAGATAGAACGGGAGGAAGTTTTGGCGGAATATGAGAAATAAGATGCGATAAAATGCTGTTAAGTGGAAATTTTTCTTACATAACTGCATTTTATCTGCAAAAAATGTTTGATATCGTGCTGCTAAGTCGATTTTTTAGGGACTTAACAGCACACTATCGTGATTCTTTGAACAAATCATCCATCGTCACTTCCGATTGGATGTTGTTCCAATAAGCATTATGAGCGACACCGTATGTGGTAATCATGGTAAGGTGGATGGCTTTTCGGGTTTTGGTAACTTCCTGAAACACAGATTTCCGTCTCCGAAGTTTGTCATCTTCTTCCTTGTCAATACGATAAACATCATCCGAAAACTTCATTTCACAAAGATTGATGACACCATCGTTACGGTCAAAAAGCAAGTCGATTTGTACCCCTTCATGTTCTTTGGTGGCTTCGACATGCCATGATTGGGCATTGCTGATCACTCCAGCGATACCTAATGCAGACTTGATTTGAGGCAAATGCCACAAACACACTCGCTCAAAAGCCAGTCCTGCCCAGACTGTATGGATTGAAGTAGACAAATTATTGGTCCAGAAATGGTTGTCGTGATGGTAGTTGTTCTCGATATAGCGGAAGTAGAACAAGGTGAAATGATCCATAAGTTGATAAATCGCCTCGCGTTTTATCTTGCCAATGACCTGATACTTTCGAATGAAATTGCATTTCTCTAACTCCTCGGTCGCCTGTATGAAAACCTTATTGTCGTCAAGTCCAGTGCTTTCGAGCAGCGCTTTTCGGGTCATGCCCGCTTTCTTGGTTGCCAAGGCAGTAACGATGGCAATGTAAGGTGCAGGTCGCTTGAACAAGGAGGCATAAAGAGCATTGAATTCATCAGCAAGGCGTCCGTCCTCTTCAAAAAACAAACGGTCAATATTCTGTGCCAGGCTCTCACTGCGTCGCAAGAGGCTCCAATAATAGGGTATGCCGCCCAAGATCATATAGGTTTCCACAAGGTCTTTTCTTGTCATGCTGAGTTTGAGTGACTGGGCTAATTGCTCACATTCGTTGA
The DNA here is from genome assembly GCA_900317055.1 of uncultured Bacteroidales bacterium. Taxonomy (GTDB): domain Bacteria; phylum Bacteroidota; class Bacteroidia; order Bacteroidales; family F082; genus Limimorpha. The sequence continues at coordinate 47,580 of ONFF01000019.1, forward strand.
GACAGAAAGGCTGGAGGTAAATCTTGTCAGTCAATCGATTGTGCAATCCGCCATGGTCGCGGATGATTTTCTTGATAATCCATGAGGTGGCACTGCCGCAAACGACAAGGACGATATCTTTACGCATATTGGCCCAACCATTCCAAAAATGCTCCAAGGCACTGATGAGCTGTGACTTTGGGGTATCCATCCACGGCAGCTCATCCAAAAAAACCACCTTTTTCTTATCGGGAGATTGTTCTAATACCATCTCAAGTAAGTGGAAGGCCTCAAACCAAGTGCGTGGCATCTTGCAGCGCTTCAATCCAGCCTTGCGCAGCGATTCGCGAAACTCGGTCAGTTGTTCTTTTTTCGGGGCGTTGGCTACACCCGTGTGATAAAATGCGAAATGGTTCTCAAAGGTCTCTTTGATAAGGTAGGTCTTGCCCACGCGTCGCCTCCCATAAACGGCGCAGAATTGCGATTCGTCTTTCTCCAACAGTTCAAGGAGTTCTCTTCTTTCTTCGTTGCGTCCAATCAGCATGGCGTTATTTTTAGATTGATATTGCAAAGAAACGCATTTTTTTTCGATTATCTGCTGCTAAGTCAATATTTTTTATACTTAACAGCGATTAATCTGAAACTTTTGTTTGATAACATGCTGTTAAGTCTATTTTTCGATGACTTAGCAGCAGATTATATACAATGAATAAAAGGGGAAAGGACTCAAACCCTAATGGATGATTGGGGAGAGAAGCAGATAGAACGGGAGGAAGTAATGGCAGAGTACAATTGAGTGCAAACATGCCATTTCTTTATTTGATAAAAATTGATAATCCGCAAACGGCTTTGAAAATCAACGCTTTAAAAATGTAATAATCTTATTTTCAATTATTTATGAAAAACTGTGGATTTTTTTTCCTACCTTTGCGTTCGATTTTGAAAACGAACAACCAACAACAGTATAAATTCAACGGATTATGTACCAAATTTTTAAAGACCAACTCGAAAAGTCAAAACTCATCATTACCGGCGTAAAGAGGAACCAACGCCTCGGTCGCGACGCCGGCGTGGAAGAAAGCGTGATCCAGAAGATGGAGGAAGACTGCAAGCGTTTGGAAGCCATTTCTGCCGAAATCGACAAGCTTCAAGAAGAGCTTCGCAAGAAGAGCGATGAAGCCCATGCCGCCCTTAACACCTTAAAAAGCAGGACACAAATCGTGAAAAAATCCATCAAATCGAAGTATGACCAAACTTGGTGGACCAAGTTCGGCATCCCTGATAGGAGATAAAACATTATTCTAGAACCTTATTGAGCCGCTTCTGACGAGGCGGCTTTTTTCGTGCGAATGATTACCTTCTCCTCCCCTTTCAAGGTGGTGGCGAAAAGATAAACGATGTCTCCATCCTTGATTTTCAAAATCCTTCGCAGCTCGGCCACCGAAAGCGGAAAATTGCGCACAGCGATGCTGGCCTTTTCGACACCCTGAAGCAAGGTCTGGTTCACTTTTTTATTGTATGGAGCCCAATCCACAACCTCGAAGATTCGGCCTGGAAAATCAGTAATCAACTGATTAGATGTATATAAATTACTGTTTTTGTGTAGTTTACAAACACCAAAGCGTTCCGTCAACAATTTGAAGCATCCTGCTTTCATCACAGCGGGATTGGGTTCGTAAAGGTAGTTCAAAATGCCGTCTGCAAGTCGGCTTGGGCACTGGCGTTCTTCCTCCTGCGTGAAACGGACTTCAGGCTGGGAAGTCATCAAATTGACGCACACAAATTGAGGTTCGCCTTGGTAATCGCGTTCAATAATGAAAACCAGTTCCTTGCACTCGTTGGCGACGGCCACCACATGCACCTTTTTCACATGGTGCAATTCCTCCAAAGCCTTACTGATATCGAGCATCGGAGACAGCTTAATCATCACTTTTTGTGCCTTTTGTAGAAGCTCATCTTGTAATGTCGATACATCAGGTGTACAATCGCTGATGGAGACTGTCTTGCGACCATGCTCATCTCTTCGGGCAGGGTCAATGAAGATGCAATCCTTGGGTTCACAGTGAGCTATATACTCTTCTGCAGTTTCATTCCAAACTTTGACATTAGCCTTCAAAACCTCAAAATTGTGCATCGCCAAGTCGCAGAGCTCTGTCTGTCGCTCCACATAGTCGGCTTGTTGGAATTGTTGTGCAATAAAACAGGTGTCGATGCCCAAACCGCCCGTCAAGTCGACAAAGGTTTGGCCTTGTAATAAACCTGCTTTGTATTGTGCACTGGCCTCCGAAGAGCATTGCTCAATGGAGAGGTGTGCTGGGAAAAGCAGGTCTTCATTCTCGCTCCACGAAGGCACTTTCTTACGAAGCAACTGCCGTGCTTCGATTTGTCGCAGAGCCAATGAAACATCAGTGCCGACGGGCGCCTTTTTCAAGGCGAGCGTCGGCACATCAGCATTCAGGTTTTCCCTGATGTATTGTCTAGTGATATCGTTCAAGTTCAGATCTTCTTCAGATTGTTCACCTCAAGGTCGGTGAGGAAACGCCACTCGCCACGAGGCAGTCTGTACTTGTCGAGACCAGCGAACATCACGCGGTCGAGCTTGGTCACTTCGTAGCCGAGGTGTTCGAAAATACGGCGCACGATGCGGTTGCGGCCCGAATGGAGTTCGATGCCAATGCTCTTCTTGCTGTCGTCGTCCTGGTCGTAAGCAATGTTGTCGGCAGCGATGGGGCCATCGTCCAACTCAATGCCTTCAGAAATGCGAAGCATATCGTTTTTGGTCAAGGGCTTGTTCAGGATGACATGATAGAGCTTCGGGATCTCACTGCTCGGATGGGTCAGCTTCTTGGCCAAGTCACCATCGTTGGTGAACAGCAACAGTCCAGTGGTCTGTTTGTCGAGACGACCAACAGGATAAACGCGCTCCGGGCAAGCATTCTTGACGAGTTCCATCACGGTGTCACGCTCATATGGATCGTCAGAAGTAGTGATATAGCCTTTAGGCTTGTTCAGCAGGATGTAACGAAGCTTCTCGCGATTGAGGGTCTGTCCTCCGTAAACCACCTTGTCTTCGGTCTTCACCTTATAGCCCATTGTGGTAATCACTTCACCATTCACCTCCACGCAGCCGGCCTTGATGAGGTCGTCGGCTTCGCGGCGTGAGCAGATGCCACAGTCGGCCAAATATTTGTTCAAACGGATTTCGCCAGTGGCTTTCGGACGATCGTACAGCGGGTCTTTTTCGCGGACATAGCCTTTGCGGCCACGACGCGGCTCTTCTTCATCCTCAAAACCGCGACGCGGGCGGTCGTCAAAGCGGCGATTGCCACCACGCGGTCTGTCATCATCGAATCTACGACGAGGGTGCTCCTCATCGCCAAAACGACGCCTTGGACGGTCTTCATCAAAACGGCGACGGGGTCTATCGTCGTCATGGAAACGGCGCTCACGCGGCTTGTCGTCATCGAAGCGACGGCGCGGACGCTCGTCATCGTCGAATCTGCGGCGAGGACGGTCGTCAAAACGGCGTTCGCCACGAGGTTTGTCATCATCAAAACGGCGGCGAGGTCTGTCTTCGTCGTCAAACCTGCGACGCGGACGGTCGTCGTCGTGGAAACGGCGTTCACGCGGCTTGTCGTCATCAAAACGACGGCGTGGACGCTCATCATCGTCGAATCTACGGCGTGGGCGGTCGTCACGACGGCTTTCACCGTGTTCGTCATCGAAGCGGCGGCGAGGACGGTCACCAAACTTTCGGTCGCCGAACCTGCGGTCACCACGGTTGTCATCAAATCGGCGCTCACCTCTCGGCTTGTCGCCAAAACTTCTCTCTTCGCGTCCTTCCTCGTCACCGTCGCGGTGATAGAACTTGAAGGACCTTCTCTGCTGGAATTCTTCATCAGCAGGCTTTCTGGTGCGCGGACGCTTGCCAGATCTTTCGTTTTCAGTCATTTATAAATATGTATTAGTGATAAAAAATCCATTCCGTCGCGGAATGGGCGGCAAAAGTACGAATAATTTAGGAATGTGCCATTGTTTTAGGTGAATAATTTGTTTTTCTGGATATTACTTCATATTGAGAAACACTTAGAAAAACCATTGTTCCAAATCTGGTTCACAACTTTGTGGACCACAAGTTTGTGAACTAATGAAAAAAGTTGTATCTTTGCAGCGAATATTAAGGAATTCGTCATCATGAAAAAAACATTTATCTATGGCGTAGCGGTTGAAGGTACCAACTTTACAGACCGTAAAAAAGAGACAAGACGCCTCAAACAGGATTTTGAAAACGGGCAGAATGTGATACTTATCTCTCCTCGAAGAATGGGCAAGACTTCTCTTGTGAGGAAAGTTCAAACTCTAGTTGACAAAGACATCGTGACGGTTTACATGGACATCTACGACTGTCGCAACGAATATGAATTCTATAACAAATTTGCAGCCGAGCTCCTTAAACAAACCTCTGGCAAAGCCGAAGCCGTCATGAAAAACATCAAGGAATTCCTGGTCAGATTGTCACCTACCATTTCCTTCGGTCCCGACCCCAACAACGAGTTTTCCCTATCTCTAGGTATTACATCCAAAAGCTATTCTCCAGAAGAAATCCTACAATTACCCCAACGTATGGCCGAAAAAATGGGCAAGCACATTGTAGTTTGCATTGACGAGTTCCAACAGATTGGCGAGTTCCCAGACTCACTGAAAGTACAGAAAAAAATGCGCAGCATATGGCAACTGCAAAGCAATGCTTCCTATTGCCTGTTTGGAAGCAAAAAGCATCTGCTTGCCAATCTCTTTCAAAGCAAGAAGATGCCATTTTATCAATTTGGCGACATTCTGTTTCTACAACCTATCCCTATAGAAGACTGGATTCCTTTTATCAGCCAGAAGTTCGAGGAAAAAAACATGAGCATTTCCGATGCCATCATTGAAAAAATCTGCTCTACAGTGCAAAGCCAATCCTCATATGTTCAACAACTGGCATGGAATGTCATGCTCAACACCACAAAAAAAGCGGATGAAGCCGCATTGGAAACCGCCATTGAAGACCTGCTGAATCAAAACTCACTGCTGTTTCTGCAGCAAATCGAGAATCTGACTGCCTACCAAATGAACTTCCTGAAAGCCGTCGCAAAAGGCGTACACACCGACTTCACCTCCAAAGAGGTGCTATCCACCTATGATTTAGGGTCAAAATCCAATATTTCAAGGATCAAGACCGTATTGACACAAAAAGAGTTGATAGAAAAAACGCCCAACGGAATCGTGTTCTCTGACCCTGTTTTTGAGCTCTGGTTTACCAAAGAATGGTGTAAATAACAAATTGTTATTTAAGTAATTACAAATTATATATTAAAAGTTCACAACTTTGTGGACCACAAATTTGTAGACCACAAATTTGTGAACTAAATATAATCAAGACAAATCCTCGGAAAAGACCTCTTCAATTCGCTAATTTTCTCCTCTTTCAGCATTTCAAACCTCTTGAAAGCCACACTTTCAGGAAACAGAGGCTTATGCTGCAGCATCTGCTTCAACTCGGCGGCAGCCTTCATGGCAGGCTTTTCTTTAGGGTCAATGGCAAAGTCCGTAAAGCGTTCCCAAATGTATCGAACCGTCTGCTCAGTGGGATGCACCATGTCTTCTTTGTAGAAACGATAGTCGCGCAACTCATCCAAGAGGATTTCGTAAGCGGGGAAATAATGAGCGTTATCGAATTGTTTGCAAACTTGGTCAACCGCCAAAAGCAATGCAGCCTTGCTCAGTTGGTTCTCATGCAGGCCATCCTTTAAGTGGCGCAAGGGCGACACAGTGAAAATGAATTGTTTGTTGGGATGGGCTTGCAGCATCTTAGTAAGACAAACCTCCGATTGTTCTACAGAGAGAAACTCCCTGTCAAATTGTCGGGCAGGCAGCTTATGGCAATTAGAGACCACCAGACGGGTTTCTTTATGCCTAAATACCCACGAGGTGCCCAGACTAATAACAACCCATTTGGCCTGCAAAAACCGCTCATGCGCCTCCATTAAGCCATTATTGACCGTTTCCAAAAGCTTCTGTTCGTCGGACTGCCAAAACGCCGTATTGTGGCTAAAAGTGCAGTACTGCCCCTCGCCTACCGAAATCACCTCTTTATGTGTGAATGGACTGCCACTACCTAGTCGTTCAACCGACTGGGCAATGCTAGCGGGGTTGTAGAGCACGCCAAAGGGATTCACCAAGGCATCGAAGCCAAAGCCACGGCAAATGCCGCCCACCTCATCAGCAAAGCAGGAACCTAGGAAGAGCAGACCGTCGCCGTAGGAGATGGCCTGCTCTAAAGGTTGAATCTTTATTTCTGTCTGAAAAATCATTTATGCTCCGCCAAGAACCTTTCCACCTCAATGCCCGCCATGGCACCCGTGCCGGCAGCCACGATGGCCTGACGGTAGATGCGATCCTGACAGTCGCCACAAGCGAAAATGCCTTCCACATTGGTGGCCGTCGACTTCGGCTTGGTGATGATATAGCCTTCCTCGTCCATGTCAAGGATGCCTTTGAAAGGCTCAGTGTTAGGCGTGTGACCAATGGCCTCGAAGAAACCATCCACATAAATGGTGCGCTCCTCTTTGGTGTCACTATGATAGAGCACTGCGCCCTTCAATTTCTTCATGAAGCCTTGTTGCTCTCCGAAAAGTTCCTTAGTCTGGTGCTTCCACAGCACTTCAATGTTGGGTGTGTTCAACACACGATGTTGCATAGCCTTGGAGGCGCGCAGCACATCACGACGGACGATGAGATAGACCTTATTACAGAGCTTGGCCAGATAAGTGGCATCTTCGCAGGCCGTGTCACCACCGCCAACGACCGCGACATCCTTACCTTTATAGAAGAAGCCATCACAAGTAGCACAAGCCGACACACCACCACCTTTAAATTCCTCTTCGGTAGGCAGACCCAGATAACGAGCAGCCGCACCTGTAGACACGATGATAGAATCGGCCAAAAGCTCGCCGTCATATTCCGTGGTCACTTTGAAAGGACGCTGGCTGACATCAATGCCAGTGACTTCGCCTTCGCGAATCTCAGCGCCAAAGCGCAAGGCCTGTTGACGGATGTCTTCCATCATGTCAGGGCCGTTGATACCCTTGGGATAGCCAGGAAAATTCTCGATTTCGGTGGTTTGGGTGAGCTGTCCACCAGGTTGCATGCCTTCGTAGATGACGGTTTTTACATCAGCGCGACAAGTGTAAATGGCGGCTGTGTAGCCCGCAGGACCTGAACCAATTATCAGACATTCAATATGTTCCATTTTCTTAAGTTTAGAGTTTAGTATTTAGTGTTTAGAGTTATACCTTGCAAAGGTAACTTTTTTTTCGGAAATTGAACATCAATTCAAAAAACATTCGTATCTTTGCAGCCGCTAAGGCAATCGGGGTGTGGTGCAGTTGGCTAGCATTCTTGCATGGGGTGCAAGCGGTCGCCCGTTCGAGTCGGGCCACTCCGACGGAAAGCAGCAGAATTCTCTGCTGCTTTTTTTGTGCCGTCATTGCGAGGCACGAAGCAATCCAGGACATATGCTTTTATTCTAGATTGCTTCGTCGTTTTCCGTTTTCACGGAATGATGCCTCGCAATGGCGCGAAGCGACATCAACAAAAAAAGGACGTCTTCGGACGTCCTTTTTCATTGTCATTAGCAAACCATCAATACTCCCAGAGGCTCTGCTCGAAGTCGAACATTTCGTTCTTGATGCGCTCCGATTCGTAGAGGGCGTCAATATTGAAAGCATAGGCATTGATGTAACGGTCGTAAACGTTCTCTTCTTTGATGATATAGCTATCGAAGATACGCTTTTGCAAGACTTCGTCGTATGTGCGACGTTGGGCCGAGTTGTTGCGGTTGAAGGCAAAAGCCTTGGCCAACACATCACGAGATTCTTCGTAAGGAATCCAGCACACCTGCGAGAGACCGCCATCATCGTCGACGACGATGGGACCCAAGGCAATGATGCGGACAAGGAACTGCGACAATTTCTTGTCGAAATACCAGTCTTCCTTGATTCTCAAACGAGTCACATTAATCATACGATCTTTGAAGACAATCTCATTCGGAACCTCTTCACCGTCCTTCCAAATGACCGGCGGATCGCCAATCTTCACATTTTCCTTTTCAAAGTCGTCGCGAGTCAAAGGCGTCACCATGTCGTCGATGTTGTTTTCCACACGGTAAGGAGTGATGTCACCGCTATTGATGCCATCATAAATCACTGTGATGAGGTTTCTCCAATCCTCGGTCGGATTGATCGGATAGTAGAACACTTGATTGATCTTCTGACGGAAGTCGATTTCCCGAATCACCGTCTTCTTCCACATGACGTTAGACTCATCAATGATCGGAAGCGGCGAAGGAGCCTTTTCGTTCATGATTTGCTGCTGACCTGAGAGAATGCTGTTCTTCGGCGGCTTGATGTCAGTCGTCTGGGCATTCAAGCACAGACTGCCAAAGAGCGCCACAAGGGTCAACATGGAAACAAGTGTCTTTTTCATCTTATAAAGGTTTAAATTGTTCATTACTTGATTTCAACACCGATAGGCGTGTCGAGGGTCTTGACCTTACCGTCGTTACCTCTTACCTGGATGGCGGTGAAGACGAACATGTCACCAACATTGGATTGACTGATGGCATTCTTAATCTCATCGTTGAAAGCGCCACTACTGGCCTTAGCTTCCTTGGTGGTACCGCTCTTGGTCTTGTAACGGAAGGTGTAGCTAACCACATCATAGTGGACACCGTCGAAGTCGAAGTCCTTCATCTCAGCTTCCACACGGTTGGCGGCAAGCAAAGCACTCTTCGACACCACACCGTTAACAACGTTACGGATGATAGCCGTAGGCTTCGGCAGGTCTTTCACACGGAACTTCATGCTACCAAGGCTGGAACCTCCAGAAGTGACATTAATGGTCACCTCGTTGGCCTCACCAGGACGCAAATTATAAGTACCGTTACCCGTTCTGCTCAATGAACCGCTGCTGGCCGTGGCATTGATTTCACCACCGACACCACCACCGACAGCAATCGGGTTGTCGATACCACGATACACCACATTCATCTTGGTGGCCGAAACACTCACCGCAGGAGGAGCCACAGTGAAGGCACCCTCAAACGGGAATTCTTCCATCTGGTTGGTGGTAGGATCCAACATGTCGATGACACCAGTGTATTTGTGCGAGCCAACGCCGACATTCCACTCCAACGGAATCACGCCTTGGGCATTGCTGGTGTATTCTTTTTCGGCACCGCCATCGAGTTTGACACGAGCGGTCAGTTGTGAGTTCTTCCAAGCAGTCACCATGGCCTGAGCCCTATAGGTCTGGCCAGAGAGGAGATATCCACTTTCGGCAAACACACGGGCACCAATCTCATCGAAGGTGAAGTCTTGGGCGTGAATGTTGGTCATCAATTGAGTGATAGCATTCAACTCGGCAGTTTCAGCCTCGGAGATGATCTTGTTCAACAAGGTAACATCAGCAACCAACACCGTGTGGTGGAAGTTGTGGTATTCCCAGCTGTCTTGCACCGGGTCGGTCACACCAGGATAGTAGCCGATTTTAGCACCATAATATTCACCTTCAAGCGGAAGTCTCTTAAGTTGGGCATCCTTATAGCCGTTTTCCTCAAGATAAGCTTTCGTTCCATAGATGCTGTCGGTAATCAAGCCGATTTCGTGGATGTGTTGAGGACCCATAGCTTTGACCACTTCACCACGGAAACGTCTGATCTTTTCTGAAAGTTCATAAGCCTTACCGCCACTGCTGGGACCTTCGGGGTCACCCATCATATAAGCAGTAGGTTTGTTGTAGTTGTCTCTCGATTTGACCTTCGAAGTGTTGATGTCGTAAATCTTACGGCCATTGCGGACAGTGTCAGCTGATTTCAGCAGACCGTCGGCCAGAGCAGTAGTGGCATCCTTCTCCTCAATCTTCTTCACCAAGTCCCACTTGAGGGCCTCGACATAGTTGATGAGGTCTGTGGCTTCCTCTCTCAGGGCTTGAGCCTGTTCCCAATAAGGACCGACTTTTTCCTGATCAAGGCCATATTGCTCCTCGAAGGCAGCGTATTTCTGATTAATCTGATTCGAAAGGGTGATGTTAGTGGTTTGCACACCGCTGTTCACTGTGTCGAAGGCATCCAAGATGTCCTTCGAGACATTCATGGCTAACAAGGCAGTGTAGACCAGGTACATCATACCGATCATTTTCTGTCTTGGGGTTTCTTTTGCGCCTGACATAATTTTACTCCTTTTTTATATTAAACAATCAGGTTTGAGTAGAATTATGCCTTGATGTTCATTGCTGACAACATTCCACCATAGACATTGTTCAAAGCGGTCAAGCGCTGTGACAATTGGGTCAACTGTTGGTTGAGTTGACCGGCATTCTGTGATGAAGCGGTGAGGTTATCCATGTACTTGTTCATAGTTTCGGTCAACTTCTTGCTGGCGGCTGAAGTCTGCTCGGCACCTTGGAGCTGGAGCTCATAGATGGAGTTGAGCGAGGTCATGCTGTTAGCCACCTTCTTGATGGTGTTGGCATCGAGGGCGCTGAAGTCGAGTTTGCCCAAAGAATCAGAAAGTTTCTGGTTGGTCTGGACATATGCGTTCGAGAAGTCGGCGATTGACTTCGTGGCGCGATCCATAGCGTTGGCATAGTTGGTGGTAGCAGCCATAGCATTGGAGATGTCGGCCATCTGACCAGCGTTCTCAGCCAGTTTGTCAATGCCTCTACCGAGTTTCTTGAATGTATCTTCGCTGACATTCATCTTTTCAAACATCTTGCTCAACATTGCTTCTTCAGCATCCGTAACAGCAGGCTTACCGGCAGCACCACCGCCTGTTGTGGCAAATTGTGTACGCGTCTTTCCATCCCAATCCTCTTCGAGTTCAACGAAAACATTGTCCCATGCATAGTCGACATGCTGAGGCTCGAAAGCCGACATGAAGAAAATCAATGCTTCGATACCCAGACCGAGAGCCAACATGAAGTCAGCACCAGGAATGTGGGTCAGTTTAAAATATGCACCGATCATAACCACGGAAGCACCCCAACCATAGAGGTAGCCCATAAAGGTTTTGAACTTTCTCGAAACGAGGAATTGTTGGAATTTGCTAAGTTCTTTTTTTGCCATGACAATTGTAATTTAAAAGATTGTTATTATGTTATTTTTTTAATTTGTTGATTTCTTGATAATTATCTGTACACCCTTGACATTCTCGGGTTGTCGCCCTTGTTGCGGCCTAAGTAAGGCTGGATGCAACGGAAGCCTGTGTAGCAGTTAGCAGTATCTTGGTACTGATAGTCGCGGGTAGTAACTTGCATATAGTAAGACACATCCTTCCAAGAACCGCCGCGGACGACCTTACGCTTCATGACCGGCGGGTCGTCATTCTTGGCGTTATAGGTGTAGTTCGGGTTCATGTCCCAAGTGAAATTGTAGGAATTGGGGTCGTAGGCAGTGTTGGTCCATTCGGCCACATTACCAGCCATGTCATAGAGGCCCCAGCCATTGGGAGGATAGCAGCCCACCACGAGGGTGCGCAGACCACCGTCGGCGAGGTAGTTACCTCTTCTTGGCTTGAAGTTGGCCAGGAAGCAGCCCTTGGCATTGCTAGCATTGGGACCACCCCACGGATAAGGATTCAGCATCTTGCCTCCACGAGCAGCCCATTCCCATTCAGCCTCGGTGGGCAAGCGGAACTCCGACACATCAACATCCTTCTTCGAACGCATGTAGGAGTTGAGCAACTCGGTACGCCACACACAGAAGGCACGAGCCTGCTGCCATGTGACACCCACTACTGGATAGTTGTCGTAGGCCGGATGCCAGAAATACTTCTCAGTCATCGGGTCGTTGAATGAGTAACTATAGTCGTGAATCCAGCAAAGCGTGTCAGGATACACATTAATGACCTCAGCACGGGCATAAACCGAACGATCAGTGTAACCCTGCTTACGGTTCGACCAAGCACCCTTACGGTCGACATTAATGCCTGCATCGGCCTCTCCCAACGAATAGTCGTTCGGTGCTAATTTGCCATCGGCAAAGTCCTTCTTTGCAGCGGCCACCATGTCGAACCAGAAATAGGAATAATACAACTTCCTGGTATCAATTTCCTTACGGCGGAAATATCTCTCATGTTCAGGGAGATACATCGGCTCAAGAGCCTCGCGCACATCCTGCTCTTTGCTGTTCCAGTCGAGTTTTTCCTTCCAGTTCAGCCTCGGCGGGTCGTACACCTCACCGGTCTTGCTTTCAGTGATGGCGAAACGATCCGGGAATTGGTCGGCAAGAATTCTTCTTGCGATAGAGTCTCTTACCCAATATACGAATTGGCGATACTCATTATTGGTGATTTCGGTCTCGTCCATAAAAAACGCCGACACCGAAACTGTTTTGGGCTCATTGAGATAAGAACCGGTGATGTCTTCACCACCTGCACCCATCGTAAAACTGCCTTGCGGGACAAAAACCATCCCGTAAGGATCCGGTTGATTGAAGGTCTTGTTGGACTTTCGCACTCCAACCAACTCGCCTTGGTTTGAATTGCCGCAGGCTGTGAGCAGCAACGCTACGGAAAACATGAACAATAGTCTTTTCATCTTCTTGACAATGATATGATTACTATTTATTTTTCTTTATTTTTTCTATTCAATCTCGCTGACATTTCAAGACAGCGATTCTTATTAAAAACCGCCAAAATTAGAAAATATTATAATCCCCTCCATTTTTTTCCAACTTTTTTCCCTCAATTCCCTCCTAAATCATCATTAATCTACTCCAAAACATCTACATCTTCATCCAAAAAATTACAGATAACGCACACTGCGATAGTCGCGCGGCGTCCGGTCGAGGTCAAGCTTGAAGCAATAACTCAGACCTATTTCGTGTGAGCCTGGCAATCCCAAGCCCAAAGTATTAATATCATATGAATAAGCAATGGTCAAATCCTTAATACTGATGCCCGCCATCAAACCAACGGATTCCTGGAAACGGTAGTTCACACCCAAGGAAAACACATTATTGTAAATGACACGAGCACTGGCATTGAACTGCGTCGAGGCAATATCGCTCATCACGCTGACCGACGGGACGAACGTCAGATTAGGAAGGTCCTCAAACTGGAACGGATAGCCGGCAATCGCATAAAAGGTGCGGTCGGTGGTGAAACTGGCACTAGTCTCAGAGTTGTCATTAAGCGCCTCGCTCATCGATTCCAGCACATTGACGACCGAAAAGCCCAAGAAGAACGAATCGGGGATTTGCCAGAAAAGGCCTACATTGAAGTCGAACATCATGGCACTTTCTTCACCCAAGCCCGCCAAAATCGGGTCACCCTCTTGATTGGGGTGCAGCTGTCCAAAATCGACGGAGCGGTTAAGCAAGGTGCCCGCCACGCCGATGCCAAGAGTAGAGCCTCCAAGGTCCATGTGGTAGGAATAGCCCAACCCCACATTGACATTGTTCTCAAAGCCCAACTTGTCTTGCATGATGGAAAACTCCATGCCGCCATGCAGCTTGCGGAAAGGCATATCGCCCGACAAAAGGAAGGTCGTGGGCGCAATCTCGTTACCATCCATATCGGTGAAGCCAGCCCATTGCATGCGATAGAGGCCCAACACATTAATGCCTTCGCTCATACCCGCAAATCCAGCATTGGCGTAAGCATAGGAATTCGCGTAATTGGTGAAGATGGGTGCCTGCTGTGCTTGGGCTCCCATGCCTGCTGAAAACAGCATCACAATGAGTATAACGATATGTGTTATTTTCGTCTTCAAATTCAACAATACTGCTGCGATTGAAACCGCGAATTTACGAAAATAGTATTTATCTAAACAAATTAATTTTCGAGCGGTTGAACTAATACTTTGTTTTTCAGTATGATATTTTTTTTATTTGAACAATCTGATGATGTCATTGCCATTGGCCAAGATGACCAATCCCAACACAAGAATGAGACCCACCGTTTCGGCCACTTCCATGAACTTGTCGGAGGGTTTGCGGCGCGTGATGATTTCCACCAACAGGAAAAGGATATGGCCGCCATCCAAAGCCGGAATGGGCAAAATGTTCATCACAGCGAGGGCGATGGAGAGGAAGGCCGTCATACGCCAGAACAAACTCCAAATCCAAGTTTCAGGGAAAATCTTGCCAATGGAGATGAAGCCGCCTACACTTTCATAGGCCTTGGTCTTGGGACTGAAAATAAGCTTCACCTGTTTCCAATAGTCACTCAACCCACTGAAAGTCTCAGAGAAACCTGCGGGAATGGCTTGGAAGAAGGTGTATTGCTTCACTGCCATGTCAAACGACTTGACGGTGGCTCCGATGAGAGGTTGTTCGCCCAGATGCATATCCAAAGCGATTGTGTCTCTTGCCCGAAGTGCCAACAACTTGAGATCCTGATTCCTATATTTTACAATCGTATTCTTGAAATCATGGAAATAGGGAGTGGCCTCATCATTAATGCCGATGATTTGGTCACCTTTTCTCAGCCCTGCCTTACGGGCGGGGCTCACCTCCATTTTGCCATTGACCGCAATGCTATCGGCCACGCTGTCAATCACAAAAGGCAATCGGGTTGAAATAAACTCTGCATCTTGTGTGCTAAGCAAGGTAGCCGTGGCATCTTCAGGCAGTTCGACGACGACATTTTTGCCTTCGCGTTCTACCTCAACGGTTTTTGCTTTGTCGATGATGATTTGCAACGGTATCTTGGCAAAGTCTTCATAATACTTGCCGTCAACAGACAATATCTTGTCGCCATCACGGAAGCCCAACTCATAACCCAAGCTGTCGACCGCTATACCGTATTTGTTGACTTCGGCTGTGGGCAGGTATGTCTTACCCTCCGAGGTCAGCAGGCCAATATAGATGATAAAGGCTAACACCACATTCATGAACACGCCTGCCACCATGATGATGAAACGCTGCCAAGCAGGTTTGCTGCGGAACTCCCACTCCTTCGGAGGCTGCTGCATCTGCGACTTGTCCATCGATTCGTCAACCATACCGGCGATCTTGTTGTAGCCGCCCAACGGGAACCAACCGATGCCGTATTCCGTCTCGTCACTGCGACGCCAGTCGTCCTCGGGCAAGGTATTCAAGTCGATAGGCTCGTAGTTCTTTTGCTTCTTTCCGGCTGCATCCCTATATTCGGTGACGGTATATTTCTCTGGCACATTCTTCGAGAAGAACTTGAAGCGCCACTTGCCGTTCACCTTTTTGCAACGGAAAAGCGAAAAGCCCCAGTCGAAGAAAAGATAGAACTTCTCGACACGGGTCTTAAAGGCCTTGGCAGCAAGGAAATGCCCTAATTCGTGGACAAAGATCAAAATGGAAAGGGAAAGGAAAAACTGTAATACCTTTATTAATATAGTCATAGTAGGTTTTGTTTATCGTTGAAAAAAACGGCGCAAAGATAGTGATTTTTAGTTTTCGTCGGGATGATTAATGGTCATATAATCAACAGGGTTGACTGCGATACCGCTATGCCATAGTTCGAAATGCAAGTGCTCAATCTCTTCCTGGTCACCTGAGCGGCCCAAAATGGCTATGGCCTCCCCTGCCCTGACATAGTCGCCTTCTTTCTTGAGCAGCGTTGCATTATGCTTATAGACTGAGAAATAGCTGTCGGAATGTTGAATGCCGATACAATAGCCGTTGTTGATGCTCCAAGTGGAGAAGACCACAGTGCCGTCGTATGTTGCGTTGATGATTTGGTCGCCGTCAGAAATAATGTCGACACCAAAATGTCCGTTATCGGGATTGAAGCCATTAATCACCGTGCCATTAATGGGGACAAAGAAATTCTTCACCAACGAACTCGGCTTGGTGGGCGGCAGATAGTCGGGGCCAAAGAGGTTGTATTGGTTTTGTGCCTCGTATTCAGCGCGCAACAGGCTGTCCTCCACCGATTTCTTCAGCGTAATGGTATCCGTGACGCCCTTCGGCAATGGTTCGTAAATATTCAACGATGCCAAAGTGCTATCGGCGGCAAAGTCATAGCCTTCGACGATTTTCTTCAGGTTCTCAAAGTAGACATCCTTTTTCCGCATCTCGCGACTGAGCGAATCGGCGCGAAGATTGAGTTCGTACACCTCACGGTCCAAGCTAGTGTCAGTGTAACCTGGGATGTATTCGCGCAAGGGTGTAAAAGCGATGATAAAAGTGGTAATGACAATAAGCAACAGGGCGATGCCGATAATGACGAGGATCAGGTTGAGCAGGTTCAGCTTGAAGTTGAGTATGGGCCGGCCGCTTTCATCGTGCGACATCAGGAAGTCGTATTTCCGGTTCAGCTTCTTGAGGGAGACATTGCGGAGTTTCGGCCTCTTCGGCTTTGTATTTTGGGATGTTTCTGACATTTTGCTATGTGATAGGTCATAATGACCTGCAAAAATAGGAAAAAATTGCGACATACATGCAAAAAGGCCAACCGCTCACGCAGTCAGCCTTTTGCTCGTTTAGAAAAGAAATCCCTATTCTTTCACCACTACCCGCGCCGTATGGTTTCTCCCTTCTGCATCCGTAATGCACAGCAGATAAACCCCTTCCACTAAACCAGCCACATTGATTTCATTCGTCCCTCGCACGATCTTCACCAACTGACCAAGCGCATTGTACACCATCACTTCTGAAGCCTCGACTCCAACTACTGTTACCTTTCCTGTAGTGGGATTGGGATATAATATAAGATTCTTATTTTCAACAATTTCACTAATGCTCCATGTATCGCAAACCTCTGCCCAGTCGATGGATGGGTCTTCGGCATTGGGTGCAGGTTGCGACTCGCAAAGGTGGCCATATTCATCGCGGAATGTTATGGTGACTTTGTAGTTGTAGCAGGAATATTCTGTTTCGTCAATCGGGTCAAAATAACGCACATGGCTCCAATAGCCCGGGTAGGGGAATTGCGCGATTTTCTCGTAACTTCCATTGTCGTGCGAGCGATACAGATTGTAGTGCAGTTCGCCCATGGAAGGCTCCTCTAATTGCAGCAAATCTTCCCCTTCCATTTGGTTGTCGATGTCGGCCCTGACCATGAAGGAGCCATTCATTTCAGGCTTGTACCAATAGCCATCGAGGCAAACCCATCGTCCATCATCCGTTGAGCCGTCGTCGTGCGCGTAGGCGGCTGGATTCTCAATGCCTTGTTGGTGGATGATGATCCAGATTGGCCAAGTCATAATCTGGTATGGGTGTTCAAAGTTCACAGTGTGCCATTGGTTTACGCCAGTGAGTTGCACGGTCTGTTGCCAAACAATCGTAGTGGGCGAATTGTAGCCAGAATAGATTAAAATGTCGTATTCCCCATCGGCAACGCTGTAAAGCGATACGCTTTTTACGAAAGAGCCCAACATGTCTGCCCCCGTTGCTTTAAAGCCCCAAGAAAGGTTTCCCTCATAGCCCACCGCATCGATGAATTCCCCATTTTCATACTGGCAATGCGCTTTGAAAAGGTCTTCTCCCCAATGCAACTCCACGCCGTCAGTGCCTTGGCACCAATCGGCCTCGGCTGCTATGCTACCTATAATCACACATTCACCGTACTGATTGGCAAAACCGCTTTGGCATGAACCCGTGGGGAAAATATTGTAGTCGTTCACTTTGTAATAATAGTTGCCTTGAGGAACGGTGTCCAAGTATTCAAAGGAATCCGATGTGTTGTCCTTGGCCAGAGTGCCAATCAAAGCATACTGATCTTCCAAAATACTTTTGCGGTATACTTCATAGTAGGTCTTCACATCGTCGCGCAAGGGAATGTCGTCTTCCTTGTCCCAAGTCAGGCGGTTGAGTTCGTCCGTTCCGTTCAACGGCTCGGTGCTGACTTCGAGGTTCTTTGGCGGATAGCAAGGTCTGACCTCAACGCTTTGCAGGCAGGCTTTGGTAGGATAGTCAAAGAAAAGGTGGTCGTAATAGACATTTTGGATGCTGTAGGTGTGGATGCCGTGAGGGACATTCTCATCGATATAGTAACATTGGTTCACGCCGTGGGCGATGAGTTCTCCATCGCGGAAGATGTCGCTATAGGACACGCTAAAAGAAAGAGGTATATAGCCAATGATGTCGAAAGCAATGCCTTGTTGGGTTTGTGTCCCTGGATCAATCATGGGCTGCCACCCCGTAGCCTCGGAATAGATGCGAGCCTCGCCCGTAGTGGTTTCGCCCAATCGAGTGACGGGAATCACATGCACATCGTCGCGCAACGAGCCTTTGAACGATGCCACAAACCAATAGGTGTGATTTGGTTCCAATTCCATCCCCATTCCCACATGTTCCAAATGGGCCAGGGTGTAAAAAACAGGCCGACTGACATCCGAGAAATCGTCCTCGCCGGCGCGGTAGATGTGAGCCCATTCATAGCAGTCATACCAACCAGAATAAAGACAATTGATGCCATCCCCACCGCCTATAGGACTTCCTCCATTCAGCGGGTCGCCGTCATAAATGGTAAGGTAGGCAGCCGTAATGGTTGAAGTCGGTGTTGGGCCTTCATAGACATAAAAGCGGAGGCCGGCAAAACTGGTGGGAGCACCTTCGGGAATGGTGAACTTGTCCATCACCTTGAAACCTGCTTCTTTATCGGCGTTGAAACCGTAAGCTGTTAAGCCGTCATGCAATGCACTGACATCCCAACCATCGTTGTAGCCCGCGCCCGGATGGGTGATAACATCGGGCTCACCAATGAACCACTTCTGATTTTCTCCGTCTTTGGATTTGAAAATCTCATACGGCGTGTCCCAAGTTAGTTCCACATGGGTCGAGTCGATAAACTCGCCGTGAAATTCGTAAACGCCATCAAAATTGGAGCAGGAAGAATAAGTGAAAGTGAACGCTGTTGTGTCAGAGATGCCGTCAGTGAGGATGCTGGCCACAGAAAGGGTGTAGTCGTGACCATCCTGCAAAGTGTCCGTATCGATTTGGTACTCGTTTTCCGTCACATCGCCCAGCAAAGCGCCGTCCAACCACAGCCTGAATCCGAGGACATCGTATGAAATGGGTTCTTCTGTCTCGCCGAGAATGGTCACATTGTCGATGGCAAAATGGTCGTTGGCATAGCAACTCTTGAAGTGGAAACGCATCTCGAAATGATGTGAAATCATCTCGGTTATTTCGCCAAGGAACCTTCCTGATTGGGCGTTCCAAGGCCAGAAAAGATTACTCCATGACCACAACACGCCATCACTTCTCATTTGACACTCGCCCTCGGTATCGCTCCAATCCTCCATATAATCATAGTCGAACATGACAAAAGCCCTTTTGTAGCCATGCAAGTCAATGGCGGGCGAATGGAAAAACTCTTCCATGTAATCCGTGCTGTTCAATTGGTTGGATTGGGCATAAAGGTAGGTGGAACCGTCGGGCGGAAAATTGAGTTGCGGATTGGAGGTAGGTGTCTCGAAACGCCACGGCTCCACAATATTGCCTTCGCTGTAAATGGTCCAGCCTTCAGGCAGTTGGCCATCATTAAAGTCGAAAACGGTTTGTTCAAAAAAATCAGGACTCACCCAGGTGGCATACCCCGTAGCACCCACTTCCAGTTTGAACGGTTTCTGCGCCTGAACATGCACCACCCCTCCCGCCATCAGCAGGAGCACAAGCAGGGCATAAATCTTCAAGTATTTCATCTAATCGTGATTTTGTTCGTGTAAACTTTACCTTCCGCATCCATGATGCGCACCAGATAAACCCCTTCCACCAAATCCGCTACATCGATCTCATTCGTCCCCCGAACCGTCTTCACCAACTGCCCAAGGGCATTGTAGAGCTGCACCTCATCAACCAAAGCATCTTCGGGCAACACAATCCGTACAGTATTGTTAGTTGGGTTAGGATAAACCTGCGAGGTCCTTTCTTGCGGCTGCTGCCATTCCGGCACTTGATAAGTCGTGTAATCCACTGTGTCCGTGACATGAAGAACCCAATAATTCATAGTGTGACCATCAAAAAGTGTGTCGTTGGTGCAATAATAGTCGCCATTGTGCTCGCCAAGCATGGTTTCGGAGGTTGCTGCAATGACGTATTCCCTGTCACTCTCTTTTAAAACATCGCCAATTCCTATCCTCGAGCACATGGTGTGTCCTATGGCTCTTTCCCAAAGCAAGTTGCCGTTGGCATCTGTGCGGAACATCCAAATTTTTCTGCCCAAGTCACCAGTGGGATAGATTAGGTTTTGGGCACTTTGTACATCGCCGTCTTTCGATTCGGTAAGTCCAAACACGGTAAATCCGCCGTCTACATTTTGGAAAACCCGCCAGGGGGTATCAAACCCGCTACCGCCATAGCAACGGCTCCAGAGTATGTTGCCATCCATGTCGGTACGCAAAAGCCACACATCGGTGGTGCGGACACCGGTATGCCAATAGCCTAAATGGTAGTTGGCGTCTTGGAGATCTCCATCCTCGGAATCACTGTTTCCTGCTAGGATTAAGCCATTGCCAAGTTCCATTAAACAATAACTGTTCTCACTATTGCTCCCGCCATAGCATCGGGTCCATTCCACCTCACCTTGGTGGCTGAGCTTGACGAGGATGTTGTCATTGGTATAGAGCCCCACATGTATGTCGCAGGCCTCGATGGAGCCATCCCCTATGGTATAGCCCGACAGGAAGGCATAGTAACCTCCATCGGCTGCGTTGGAGAGATGGTGTATGAATTCAGTTCCCGTCGTACCAATCGAAATCTCCCACTCCACCTGCCCAAGACTATCAAGCTTGGTAATCCATCCATCGCTTTGACCATAGTAGAGTCCTATGTCTCCTCCCTCCGAAAAGGTCAGCTGCGCCCCTCCTATCACACCTCCATCGGTGGTGGCACAGCCATATTTCTCGTAAGGGAAGCTGTAGTTCTCGTTCCCCAAGTTCCGTGACCACAGCAATTCTCCTTCCGAATCGTACTTGGCCATGCAGAGTGAAGCTTTTCCCGTTGTAGGATATCTTCCTTCACCAATAGAATAATAGACATTCTTATTGGCTATTGATCTATCTAAATCAAGAGGATAGATTGCTGGATAGCAAGTCTGCCAAAGCAGCTCACCATGGTAACCGATTTTTAGGAGCCAGTTCCCTGTAGCTTGTTGACCGAAATCGCAAGTGACCATCCCAGAAATAGGCGAACGCCCAACTCCTGCGACAAGATACCCATCATCAGTGGGTGCTATTCCCCAAGCTTCGTCATCGCAGTTCGGCAATTGACCACCGTAGGTCTGCTGCCAATCGATGCGAAGTTGGGCTTGAAGATGAATCCCTCCCGCCATCAGCAAGAGTGCAAGCAGGGTGTAAATCTTCAAGTATTTCATCTAATCGTGATTTTGTTCGTGTAAACTTTACCTTCCGCATCCATAATGCGCACCAGATAAACCCCTTCCACCAAATCCGCTACATCGATCTCATTCGTTCCCCGTACGGTCTTCACCAACTGCCCAAGTGCATTATAAACCTGCACCTCAGCAGGCTCGATGCAGTCAATGTAAACCGTATGAGATGCAGGATTATGCCACAATGTAAAGGCTTTATTTTCCGTCTCTTCCACAGCTTCAATACTGACAAAATGCGCCGTAATCTGTCCACCTCTCGCAACCATGTGGGCATATTCAGGATCTGTTGAAATGGTGTCGCCGTCTTGGTTAGTCCAGCCGACAAACTGGTAGTTCTCATTTGCCGTGGCCGTCAGATGGGCTCTTTCACCGAAAAGGTATGTTCCTGAACCGTTTGCCATGCCACCATCACTTGGCTCTGCAACAACATCAAGTTCAAAAGGCGTGTAAACAGACTCACGGCTGACGAACATCTTTCCAAAGAAGATGGAGCCGTTATACTCGTATGATAACATATAGCCATCGGGCAATATGGATAGGCCTGTCTGAATATAATCCATGCCAGAACTGATGTTTTCGAAATTATAGCCACCGTCATTAGAACGATACAATCCTTGAAAGTCGATATGGGCAATGTAAACATTGTCATTGTCGTCAATTACAATGGAATTGACACGAAAATCACCATTCAGCATTTCCCAAGTCTCCCCATTATCCTCTGTCCTGAACACGCCGACATCTTCATCGTTATTATATCCATCACATCCTGCATATATAGTTCCGCCAGGACTTTTTGCGAAAGAAATCAAATAGTTCTCATCCAAACCAACCGGCTCCCAAGAAAGCCCATGGTCTATTGAACGGATAACACCTATATGATAATCGCTAGAATTAGTCAAACATGCGAACAGGGTTCCATCGTCAAGTTCAACAAAACCATTAACGACGGTCACTCCTTCATGGGGATTGTCCCACGAAGTCCACCAAGTATCACCACCGTCAACCGAGATACGGATGCCTCGATTATCGCCTACATATAGTGTGCCGTCAGATGCTTTGATAAATGCCCAAGGAGCCGAAAATGTAGAATGATGCAACATATTCCATGTGTTCCCATCCCATTTGTACAAAGGAGATGTAGAAGGAGGTATAGGTGCTACAGAAGCGTATAGCTCATGGTCTTCAGAAAGATACAGAAAATAAACAGATTGGTTTTCAAACCCAACGCACTGCCATGTATGACAACTATCAGTACTGCGATAAACGCCGTGCATAGATGCCGCATAAACAGTGTCGATACTACGTCCGACAGGATGATGAAACCACTCACCATTTGTGTTGACTTCAATCCAGAAATCATCTGCCGACTGGGCTATCATCTTCACCCCTCCCGCCATCAGCAAGAGCACAAGCAAGGTGTATAATTTTGTTGCTTTCATTTCAAAGTGTTTTTCTATGTTATACGCGCAAAATTATTCAAAAAATCACCAAAAAAGCTATCTGTCAAGCCCTAAATCGGTTTTGTTCAAATGTTTATGAAAAATCGGATTTTGGGTTTGTCCCTATTTTTTTCTTGGTTTTAAGAGAAAGGAAGGTCAATAACGCAAAAGACCCACCCCTTTCGAGGCAGGTCTTTTGCTCGTTTTCTATCTAGGAACACGGATCCCACGGATTTAACGGAAATCCATCCGTGTCATCCGTGCTATCCGTGTTCAATGATTATCCGCGTTTCAGGATTACATCATCCCGTCCATTCCGCCGCCCATGGGCATTGGAGGTGTGGGAGGTGTAGGCTCCTTGTGGTTGCTGATGACGCACTCGGTGGTCAGCAGCATGCCAGCGATGGAAGCAGCGTTCTCCAAGGCAACTCTCGACACCTTGACGGGGTCGATGACACCAGTGCTGAGCAAGTTCTCATAGACCTCAGTACGGGCATTGAAACCGAAATCGTTCTTGCCTTCCATCACCTTGTTGACCACGACCGAACCTTCGAGGCCGGCGTTTTCAACAATCTGGCGTAGCGGCTCTTCCAAGGCGCGCTTGATGATGGCGATACCCGTGGTTTCGTCCTCGTTTTCACCCTTCATCTTCTCGATGGCCTTGATGGCACGGATGAAACCGACACCGCCGCCAGGGATGATACCCTCTTCGATGGCAGCGCGGGTGGCGTTCAAAGCGTCCTCAACGCGGTCTTTCTTTTCCTTCATCTCGACCTCAGAGGCGGCACCCACATAGATGACTGCCACGCCACCAGCCAACTTGGCCAAGCGCTCTTGCAGTTTCTCGCGGTCGTAGTCGCTTGTGGTGGTCTTGATTTGGGCCTTGATTTGGTTGGTGCGGCCTTCGATGTCCTTCTTGGCACCGTGACCGTTCACGATGGTGGTGTTGTCCTTGTTGATGCTGACCTTGTCGGCCTGACCCAGCATTTGCAGGGTGGCATCCTCAAGTTTGTAGCCCTTCTCTTCGCTGATGACTGTGCCACCGGTCAGGATGGCGATGTCTTCCAGCATCTCTTTACGACGATCACCGAAGCCAGGAGCCTTGACAGCAGCGACTTTCAGCGAGCCACGCAGACGGTTGACGACCAAGGTAGCCAAGGCTTCACCATCGATGTCCTCAGCGATGATGATGAGGGCGCGACCCGTTTGCAAGGTCTTTTCGAGCACGGGCAGCAAGTCCTTCATCACGGAGATCTTCTTGTCGTAGATCAAGATGTAAGGATTCTCGTAGACGGCTTCCATCTTCTCGGTGTTGGTCACGAAGTAAGGCGAGATGTAGCCACGGTCGAACTGCATACCTTCAACGACATCGACATAGGTGTTGATGCCCTTGGCGTCCTCAACGGTGATGACACCTTCTTGCTTCACCTTGCTCATAGCCTCAGCAATAAGGCCGCCGATTTCGCTGTCGTTGTTGGCGGAGATGGTAGCCACTTGTTTAATCTTCTCGTTGTCGCCATCGACCTTCACCGACATCTTCTTCAGCGAAGCGACCACAGCGGCAACAGCCTTGTCGATACCGCGCTTCAAGTCGAGCGGGTTGGCACCGGCGGTGACGTTTTTCAAACCCGTGGCCACGATGCTCTGAGCCAATACGGTAGCGGTGGTGGTACCATCACCAGCAAGGTCGTTGGTCTTGGAAGCGACTTCCTTCACCAACTGTGCACCCATGTTCTCAACGGGGTCGATGAGTTCGATTTCCTTGGCGACCGTCACACCGTCCTTGGTGATTTGGGGAGCGCCATACGACTTTTCGATGACCACATTACGGCCTTTGGGGCCGAGGGTCACCTTCACTGCGTTTGACAAAGCGTCGACGCCTTTCTTCAGGCCGTCACGCGATTCGATATTGAAAAGAATGTCTTTTGCCATGATATTTGTTGTTTATTTGTTGACTGTTGAAGTGTTTAATTGTTGTTCGACACGGGACTTCGGGACTCGTGACGCGGGACGGTCTCGCGTCCAATAGTCTCGTGTCTCGCGTCTATTTATTAGATGATTGCAATGACATCAGATTCACGCATGATCATGTAATCCTTGCCATCGAGATGGAACTCGGTGCCGGCATATTTGCCATAGATGACAGTGTCGCCGACCTTCAGGGTCATTTGGTTGTCTTTCGTGCCAGGACCCACGGCTACGACGGTTCCTTGTTGGGGTTTCTCTTTGGCGGTGTCGGGGATAATGATACCGCTAGCGGTTTTCTGTTCAGCGGCTGCGGGCTCGATGACTACGCGGTCAGCCAAAGGTTTGATTGATAATTTTGCCATTTTATTTGATGTTTAATTGTTGATTGTATATTCGTTTAATTGTTGAAGCGGCCCTTCGACAGGCTCAGGGACCGCGACCTTTCAGAACGGCTTTTGCTTGTCACATTTCGTGCCAAAGTGGAAAATGGCAGGGTTTTGTCAGTCGGGGTGACAAAGTGACACAAAAAGGGCTTATCTTTGCGCTCGAATTCGATGACGGAGCAGCCCGTCAGGCGGCTGATCCTCAAGATGGCTGTGCCGACCATCATTAGCATGCTCGTAACCACCATTTATAATATGGTGGACTCGTTCTATGTGGGTCATCTGAGCACCGAAGCCGTGGCTGGCGTGGGCGTTTCGTTTGCCTACATGGCCTTTATTAATGCTTGCGGCTTCTTTTTCGGGCATGGCTCGGGCAACTACATCTCGCGTGCCTTGGGTGCAAAACAAGGACAGAATGCAGGGCGTATGGCAGCCACGGGTTTCTTCTCCCCTTTGATTTTGGGTGCTATTGCAGGCCTCATCTGCATGATCTTCATCTCGCCCTTGTCGCGGGCCATGGGCGCCACCGATAGCATCCTCCCCTACGCCAACGACTACCTGCGGTTCATCTTGATTGCCACGCCTTTCATGATGTCGTCGCTGACGCTCAACAACCAGTTGCGACTACAAGGCAATGCCCGTTTCGGCATGATTGGCATCGCCTCGGGTGCCATCCTCAACATCATCCTCGACCCGATCTTTATCTTTGTGCTTGACTTGGGTGTCAGTGGCGCCTCGTTGGCCACGGCGGTGAGCCAGTGTTTCGGCTGGTGTGTGTTGCTTTGGGGCACTTCGCGACCAGGGAATGTGCATATCAAACCGAAGAACTTCTCTCCTACCCTATACTATTACAAAGAAATCACGCGAGGCGGATTGCCTTCGTTGGCACGACAGGCTTTGTCGGTGGTGGCCACCATCAGCCTCAACCGAATGGCGGTGCATTATGCCTTGCCCGGCAACGAAGCCTCCACCGTTGCGGCCTTCACCATCGTTTCGCGCATCACCCTATTCTGTTTCGCCATCGTCATTGGTTTTGGACAAGGGTTCCAACCTGTTTGCGGCTATAATTATGGTGCCAAACTCTATGCGCGTGTCAAGGAGAGCTATATGTTTTGCATCACACTTTCCACGGCATTTCTGATTGTCCTTGCAACCGTTGTCTATATCTTCGCTCCTGACATCATCTCATGGTTCCGTGGCGAGGATCCAGAGCTCATCCGCGTGGGCAGTCAGGCCTTGCGCTGGCAGTGCATCGCCTTCCCGCTGATGGGTATGTGTACTGCGACCAACATGCTGTTCCAAAACATCGGCTACACCTGGCAAGCCACCTTACTCTCAATGTGCCGTCAGGGCTTGTATTTTCTACCCGCGGTCTTCCTAATGTCGTGGCTGTGGGGCATCACGGGTCTCGAAGCCGCGCAAGCCATCGCCGACGTTTGCACCTTTTTGACTTCTTTGCCGTTTGCTATTTGGATTAGCAGAGCGCTCACCGCGAAGTCCCAAAAGTGTCCATAACTCGAAATTTTGTTGAGATATGGACACTTTTGAATGTTATTCTCGGAACAAATCATCCATAACAACCTCGTTTTGCACAATGCCGGAATGAATACCGCGCAAAACGCCGTAGGTAGTCACCATAGTTGTAGCAAGGCTTTTTCGGGTCTTGGTTTTTGCCTTGAAGATGGCCAAACGATTGCGCAACTTTTCCTCATATTCCTTGGTGATGGTATATGGCGCCTCCGAGAATTTCATTTCGCATAGATTGATAACCCTATCTGAACGGTCAATCACCAAATCGATTTGTGTTCCCTTTTCAGTTTCATCACCCAGCATCCTCCACGTGCCTGTTGTGGTTGATATTCCACTGATGCCCAATCTTTGCTTGATTTGTTCAAGATGTGTCATGCAGATGGTTTCAAAGCTGAATCCCTGCCACGACTCCACCGAATGAGAATGCATGTTGTTTGTCCACCAGTGTTCGTCTTTGGTATTCTTCCCATCCAAGAACTTGAAATAAAACAATGTGTATGGGTCGCAAATGCGATAAACCGAATTACGGACGGATGACTTGTATTGCGAGTATGTTTCGATGAAATCGCAGCGTTCCAGGTTCTCAAGCACTTTGGTGAGCCTGCCTCCCGACTGTCCCGTCTTTTTGATAATCTCCGCCCTAAGCAACCCTTTCTTGCTTTCCGACAAGGCGTTCATTACCGCGATGTATTTGTCGGCATGACTATACAAAGCGTTGAAAAGTTCATCGAACTCTTCGCGCATCGGGGCGTTTTTGACGAAAAACAAACGGTCTATATTCTGTGCGAGGCTTTGTTCTGGGTTCAACAGACTCATATAATAAGGAACGCCGCCCAAGGCCATATAGCACTGAAGGATGGTGTATCTGTCCCAAACACATCCGTTTGCGTGCAAGTATTCTTCACATTCACCCAATCGGAAAGGCCGCAGATAGATTTGTTCTGTGATTCGATTATGCAACCCACCCTTGTTTTTGACCAATTTATTCACCATCCACGAGGTGGCCGACCCACAAGCAATGAAAAGGATGTCGTTGCGTTGCGCCGCCCAAGCATTCCAAAAATATTCAAGTGCTTCTACAAAAGAACTCCGTGGGGTATCAATCCAAGGCATCTCATCGAAGAAGACAACCTTTCTGGTTTCTTTCGGCTTGCTTTCTATCAATGTCCGAAGGGCTTGGAAAGCCTCATCCCAATTGGCCAAAACTGGAGCAAATGGAGAGCCACTATAGGCTTTCAGTTGTTCGGCAAATCGCTGAAGTTGTTTTTTCGGTTTCTGTTTTCTCGCCCCGACGTAAGCAAAGGTGAGCCTGTCGGCGAAGACATTGTTCACCAAAAAAGTCTTTCCTATACGGCGACGGCCATAAACAATGACAAACTCCGACTTCCCAGAGTTGAACTTTCGTTCCAGCGTATCAATTTCGCTTGTTCTTGCAATAATCCTGTTCATATTGTCCGATTAATTATGCTGGCAAAAATACAAAAAAAACACAGATACGGACACTTATAAATCACAAAAAGTGTCCATAACTCGAAATTTTGTTGAGATATGGACACTTTTGAATGTTATTGTCGGAATAAATTGGCCATGACAACCATAAACAAAGCAGCTGCCACGGTGCTTTGACAAGCTCAGCGACCTTGTGACAGCCCTACACCATCCTTTCCGGGCTGCAAGGCTGTCGTACCACGGCAACCACATTATTCATTCGCGCATTGCAAATGCTGATAATCAGGCCTTCCGAATTGCAAATTCGGAAGAACAGGAGATTTGTTTTCTCTAAACACCTTACCGCGAAGTCACTTTATAACGCGTGACTTTCCCATCTTTCCAAGTACATTCCACCACCTTATTGCCTCGGGCGCATAGCCCTTTGAAATGACCGTCTTTCCATACCGATGGCAAGGCGGGCAGCAATTCTATTTCACCGTCATGGCTTTGCAACAGCATCTCGGCGATGCCTGCCGTGCCGCCGAAGTTACCGTCAATCTGGAAAGGCGGATGGGCGCAGAAAAGGTTGGGATAGGTGCCTGCTGAATGGCTTCCGTCAAGATGGACGGCCGGTTCGAGTAAGTTCCTTAAAAGCTGATAGGTATGGTCGCCGTCGTGAAGTCGTGCCCAGAAGCAGATCTTCCAAGCCCTCGACCAGCCCGTGCCTTCGTCGCCACGACGACGCAAGGTCTCGCGACAGGCATCCATCAGTTCGGGTGTCTTGGATTGGGTCAGCATCGTACCAGGATACAAACCAAAGAGATGCGACACATGACGGTGCTGAGGTTCCACTTCCTTGTAGTCTCTCAGCCATTCCTGCAAATAGCCCTGCTCGCTGACCTGCATAGGTGGGAAATGGGATTTTGCGTCGCAGAGGCTGTCGGAAAAAGCCTCATCGATACCCAAAATCTCTGCCGACTGACAAACCGCATCGTACAACTCACTTACAATCTGCACATCCATAGTGCTGCCCATGCACACACTGACAGCAATGCTGTCGTTAAGCCAGAAAGCGTTTTCGGGTGATGTAGTCGGGGCGGTGACAAGCCAGCCGTGTTCGGGTTCCTCTATCATCGCATCAAGGAAAAACTGCGCCGCCTCTTTCATTAATGGATAGGCTTCTCGCAAAAATGCCGTGTCCTGCGTGAACTCAAAATGCTGCCATGCGTGGAGAGCAAGCCAAGCCCCACCCGTGTTGGTCGCGCCCCATGAAGGATGCTCGCCAGGTGCTGTGAAGCCCCACGGATTGCACACCGCATGGGCAGTCCAGCCTCGGGCACCGTAGAAGTCACGGGCCGTCTTACTTCCCGAAGGCATCAACCCTTCAGCAAAGTGAATTAATGGTAGATGCAGCTCCGAGAGGTTGCAGACCTCGCAGGGCCAGTGGTTCATCTCCACATTGATATTCAGGTGATAGTCGCCGTTCCATGGGGTTTGGATGGTGTTGGCCCACAGTCCTTGCAGGTTGGGTGGCAGAAGGCTCTCGAAGGTGGAGCTGATGAGTAGGTAACGCCCGTAGTGGAAATAACAGGTCGGCAGCCATGGGTCGTCGTTGACAAGGAAGTCTTTCCAATGGTCTTCCAAGGTCAGGTCTTGTTTTTCTTTTGGGTCGCCAATTACCAACTCCACGCGGTCGAACAGCTCGTGATGGACTTTCAGATGGTCGTTTTTCACGGCCTCAAAGCCTTTTACCATGGCATTTTGCAGGTGTTCGTTGACATACGCTTCGGGGTCGGTGCATAAAAAATCAGTGGCGGCACAGAAGTAGATAATCGTTTCATTGTTAGATACAACTATTTGTGCCTTAGCATAATATCGCATCCCTTCCACACCCTCCACATTGCTGTCCAGCTGGCCAAACATAATGACACTGTCAGCATAGGTGAAAACCTCGGCTTTTTCAGGACGGGAGAGATTTATCGTAAAAGAAGAGCAGGTCGTTGAGCCTGTCGAAACGCCGTCAATATTTACGGTCGGCCCTTCGACAGGCCCAAGGGCCTTAACTTTTATTACCGCAACATCATCTGGGCGGGAGATGAAAGCCTCGCGTTCGTAATGTTGACCACCTTTATCAAAAGAAACCTTGTGGATGGCATCATTAAGAAAAAGCGTTCGCCTATAATTGGTTACGGGATCAGCATTGGGATATTGATAATCTATAGTCATATTGCCCAAGGTCTGGTAACAACCAAAAGGCACCTTAGCGCCTTGACCGTGGCCTGAACCTTGTCCCCCACAAACGAAAGTCTCATACATCAGGTTTTGGGCTTCATCGTTCTTGCCCTCCTTCAACAAGCGTTGTATTTCCGGCAACGACTCCAAAGCCAAAGGATTGCTGTCATCATTCGGTGCGCCCGACCATAAGGTGATGTCATTCAGCACAATGGTTTCTTTGTCAATGCCGCCATCAGGCATCATGCCCAGGTGGCCGTTGCCCAGGGGGAAGCACTCCTCCCAGATTTGGGCGGGAGCAGTGTGGGTGAGGTTCCACTGCGGCTGGGGGAACTGCTTTTGGCAACCGCAAAACATGAATAAGGGGATAATGAAAAGAAGACGCTTCATGGCAATAGACAACCTTTATTTCGGAATCGATCATGGCAAAATACACAAAAAAACCGAAACGGCGAATGATCGTCTCGGTTGGAGTCCTCCCCCATGTCGGCCGAACCAGCCAAACAGGTCCGACTCACAGGAAAACTATTTTTTCTTTTGAAAAACTAATTCTACTCCATATTGAAATAAAGTCATTGTGTTCTTTTCCGGATCAAATTCAAATGTTGCCTCTATCGGGTCATACTTAAATTTGTCCTTGTCAACTGCTTCAAACGCAAAAACATCATCGCCAATCTGCGCAATCAATGTGTTTCCTTCTTTTGTTACAATAATATCCAAACCGAGTTCCGCGGAAACATACTCGCCTAAATAAACGTCCAAGTCCTCCGAAGCGACATTATAAAATTCCGGCAACTCATAAGGTTTGCCGTAAACTGCGCCTAAAACCGCCTTTTTAATATCTCCGAGTTTAAAATTAAGCCCGTTAGAAGTCAAGGCATACGAAACATTTCCATCTGCATAATGCGAATAAACAGAAACAAAACCATCTATTGCACCCGTGTGCCCTAAACCAATGTTATCGCCAAAAGGAATCTCGAACAGTCCAAGACCGTATTCGTCCTTGATGGTTTTCATCATTTCGAGACTTTCATTCGTCAGAAGCCTTCCACCAAACAAAACGTCTGCGAATTTTGTCAAGTCGGTCGGCGTTGACACTATTGCACCTGCCCCCATCGGAACAGTGCAGTCCGTTTCGTTTTCAACCACCCAAGAACCCAAGAAGCGATATGATCGGCATTCGTTGTCGTTAGGATTGGTTTTGCCAAAAACGTATGTGTCAGCCAAACCAATTGGCTCGACAATGTATTCCTGCAACAGGTCGGAATAGGGTTTCGAGAAAATCTTTTCAAGCATGTATGTCAACAGCACATAGTTCGAATTGCTGTAGTCTGCCGTGCTGTCGGGTTCGAAGTCGCTGCCGCCGTTTTCAATAATCCCAAGCATTTCTTTTTCTGTCTTAGGCTGCGTGCACCAGGACAGATAGTCATCGTTGTGTGTAAAATCGTGTATTCCGCTCCTATGGCTTAGCAAATGCCTTACAGTTATTTTCTGTGAATTTGCGATTGTCGGAAACCATTTGTCAATCGTTTGGTCAAGGTCTATTTTCTTTTCTTCAACCGCCTTTAAAACCAGAACCGCTGTAAACGATTTCGAGGCGGAACCAATTCTATATTTGGATTTTTCAGTTGCTTTTACATTGTTTTCGACCTCAGCGAAGCCGACTGTTTTTGTGTAGATAATCTCCCCGTTCTTCGTGACGGCAACACTTCCCATAAACTTGTTGTTTTCTTCAAGTATATCAAAGTAATTATCCAACTTTGCCTTGTCGAAAAGATCTTGTGCAAATACGCCGCCACTTACTATTAGTAAGAGCATAAGCGCTAATAATTTACGATACTGTTTCATATAAATTCATATAAATAAACGGGACTCCTTTTTGACATTTTCGCGACGTTTCATCCGATTCCGCCGAAGTCCATTGAACAGAACCAGATGATAACGACACTGCAAAATTACAAAAAAGATTGTTTTATAGTGCGCAGGCCAGCGTTTTTATACATTGTTTATGCCTAGTATGTGGAGGCTTTTTTCCCAAACCGCAAGAGACATTGGATTAATTTCAAAACCCCGCCAGCTTCATAGTCACGGTGGGTATTAGCAGCAAGGCACCCAAAACGACCAGCACGAGGATGAACTTCCAGATGAAACGCACCCATTTTTCCCACGGGATGCGGGCCACGCCGAGAGCGGCCATCAAGACGCCGCTGGTGGGGGTAATCATGTTGGTGAAGCCGTCGCCAAACTGGAAGGCGACCACCGTAGCCTGACGCGAGATTCCGATGAGGTCGCTGAACGGCGCCATGATGGGCATGGTGATGGCAGCCTTGGCCGATCCACTGGGGATGACTATATTAATCAAGGTCTGGATACCATACATGATTTCCGCAGAGGCAATCTTACCCATGTTGCTCATCGACTTGGAGAGGCCATAAAGGATAGTGTCGATAATGCCGCCGTCCTGCAACACGATGACGATGCCACCTGCCAAACCCACGATGACCGCCGCCGAGAGTATGTCGCCCATGCCTTCGAGGAAGAGCTTCGCGATGTCGCTGGCGCTCTTGTCGACGGCCAATCCACTGGCGATGCCAAGCACCAAGAACAATGAGGCAATTTCCATGATATACCACTCGTAGCCCAGTACGCCGACCACCAAGAAATACACCGTTGCGAAGAGCAAGGTAAGGACAAAATAATGCACCGTTTTGCGAAGCGTGATGATACTCAACAGGACAAATACTGCCGTTCCGATGGGGAGCAAGGGCAATGTGGTCTCGCTATTGCCGATTTTCAAGGTAGTCATCGGATAAAGCACCGAGAACACGATTAATACGGCCGTCAGGAATGCGAAGACCCACCAGGCCTTGCGGGGCGTGTAGCGCTCCAGTTCCTCTTCCTTCACCTCCGCCGACTTGCGCCAATAGGCATCCTCTGCATACATGATGGATGACTGCGGGTTTTTCTTCACTTTGTTGGCATACCACAGCACAAAGATAATGCCCACCACCGTCAAGATGGCCCAGCAGACGGCGCGGTAGCCGATACCCGTAAACAAAGGTATTTCGGCGATGCCTTGCGCGATGCCGATGGTGAA
This sequence comes from uncultured Bacteroidales bacterium, assembly GCA_900317055.1. Taxonomy (GTDB): domain Bacteria; phylum Bacteroidota; class Bacteroidia; order Bacteroidales; family F082; genus Limimorpha. The sequence continues at coordinate 80,992 of ONFF01000019.1, forward strand.
CGGGTTGAGCATGGCGCCCGAGAAACCGATGTGCGCCGCCACATACACCATACACAAGCCCACGATGCTGTCGTAGCCCATCGAGACCGCCAAAGGGATGATAATCAAGGCGAAGGCGATAGTCTCCTCGCTCATGCCGAACACGCTGCCAAAGAGGCTAAACAGCAGCATGATCAAGATGATGACGATGTTGTTCACCCCGATTTTTTGCATCAACTTATTGCGTTCCAGGCGTTTGGTAAACCTCAAGAACGACATGATGCCCATGTCGATGGCCTTGCTCTTGTTCATGATCCAGAAGGCGCCACCGATGATTAATATGAACACGATGATGTTACTCTGCTTGACGAAGCCCTTGTAGAAGGCCGAAAACACCTGCCAGGTCTGCGGCTCAGCATGGAACTCGGCGGTCCCTGAGCCTGTCGAAGGGCCGCCTTCCGGCAATTGGTCGGCATAATAAAATGTCATTACCGTCTCGTCACCGACCTGCTCCGAGACATATTTCCCCGGCGGGATAATCCAAGTGAGCACCGCCGCAATAACGATGATAAAGAAAACGATAACGAAGGTATGTGGGACTTTGCGCTTTTTCATCGTGTTCCAAATTTAGCTACATTTAATCTTCGATTTGTGGGGCAAAGGTATTGAAATAATCCCTATTTTTGCACCAAATTGAAAATTCAACGGAGTTAAATCTTAAATTTGAACAAAAATGAAGAAAATTCTGACTCTCTTATTGATGGCCGTCTTAGCGACTTTTGCCATGCCTGCCACGGCTCAAGAAAAGAAGATGTTCACTCCTGCCGACGCTTCCTACAACAACCGTGCAGTCTATGCCCAACGACCCAACCAACTGAAATGGATTGGTAACTCAGAGATTCTGATGCAGGTGAAGGACAAAGAAATAGTAACCACTATGCCTAGCAGCAAGAAAGAAGCTACTTTTCTCACCCTTGACGAATTGAATGGCTTCAAAAAAGGAGAAAGCGTCAACGACCTGACACGCATTCCCCAATTGACATGGATCAACGATTACCAGGCCTATTATTATGGTTTAAGCGAGAGCGGCATCACGCTTAACAAGATGGACATAAAGAGCAAAACCATCGAATCCATCACATCAATTCCTTCAGGTGTTGCAAACCAGAATATCTGTGAGTCCACGCTGAATGTAGCTTATACCATCGACAACAATCTTTATGTGGCCAAAGGTAACAAACAGATCCAAATCACCGACAATCCTGAAGGTGTGGTGGCCGGTCAGAGCGTACACCGCAACGAGTTCGCCATCAACGGAGGCATCTTCTGGTCGCCCGACGGCAAACTCCTCGCCTACTACAGCATGGACGAGCGCATGGTGACTGACTATCCTTTGGTAGACATCACTACACGCATCGCCACGGCCAAACCCATCAAATACCCCATGGCCGGCATGACGAGCCATCAGGTGACGCTGCACATCTACAACATCGCCACGGGTAAAGAGGTCGTCGTCAAGACTGGCGAACCTGCTGAGCAATACCTCACCGCCATCACTTGGAACCCAGACAACAAGCGCATCTATATCGGCGTGCTCAACCGCGAGCAGAACTACCTGAAGTTCAACGAATACAGTGCCATCACAGGCGACTTCATCCAAACCATTTTCGAAGACCGCGACGAGCAGTATGTGGAGCCCCAAGGTCCCGCCTACTTCCTGCCCAACAACTCCGACCAGTTCATCTGGAAAGCTCAGCGCGACGGCTACTATCACCTCTATCTTTACACCATCAGCAAGAAGACTGTAAAGCAACTCACCCACGGCGACTTCGTCATCACCGACTTCAATGGCTTCTCGAAGGATGGCAGCAAGATCTACTACCGCTCTACTGAGGTCAGCCCGCTCGAACGCCATTGCTACATGATGGACATCAAGAGTGGCAAGGTGACAAAACTCACTAAGGAACACGGCACCCACAACATCGTGCCTTCGGGCAACGGCAAGTATTTCCTCGACTTCTATACCAGCACCGATGTACCTTACAATGTCGACCTTCAAGACAACAATGGAAAGCTGGTCAAGCGCCTGCATGAGGCCGAGAACCCACTGAAAGACTATAACATCGGCGTGACCGAACTTGGCACACTGAAAGCCGAAGACGGTCAGACACTCTACACCCGCCTCATCAAGCCTTATAACTTCGACGCTTCAAAGAAATACCCTGTCATCGTTTATGTGTATGGCGGTCCTCATGCCCAACTCATCACCGATGAATGGACAGCTGGTGCAGGCATCTACCTCAACTACCTCGCCCAAGAAGGCTTCCTCGTCTTCACCCTCGACAACCGTGGCTCCGCCGACCGTGGCGAGGCCTTTGAGCAGTGCATCCACCGCCAGTGCGGTCAACTTGAGATGCGCGACCAGTTGGTGGGCATCAATTGGCTGAAGACCCTGCCCTATGTTGATGCCAACCGCATCGGCAGTGATGGCTGGAGCTATGGCGGTTTCATGTCAACCTCTCTGAAAATTAACCATCCTGAGGTGTTTAAGGTAAGCGTGGCAGGCGGTCCCGTGCTGGATTGGAAGTACTACGAAATTATGTATGGCGAGCGTTACATGGACACGCCACAAGAGAACCCTGATGGCTACGAACTGACCAGCCTCGAAAACAAGACCGACAAACTGGAAGGTAAGCTCCTGATGATTCACTGCACTACTGACGATGTCGTAATGTGGCAACACAGCCTCGTCTTTGTTGAAAACTGCATCCACAACGGCAAGCAGTTAGACTATTTCGTCTATCCCGGCCACGGCCACAATGTTGCTGGTCCCGACAGGGCGCATTTGATTACTAAGATTACGCAGTATTTCAAGGATAATTTATGATGGGGATTGCGTTGCAAGAAATCTTTCAAAAATCAATTCAAAATCAATCAAAAAAGCTTTTCTAAAGATTTTGAAATAGATTTTCTAGGATTTCTGCCGTAAGGCATCCAAAATAAAGCCCTCCGCCATTAAACGGAGGGCTTTTTCACTATCTAATAATCTTTTTTGGAATCTTTCAACTTTGAATGACTTCCTTTTTTCTTTTTGCCGTCATAGCGGACTTGATCCGCGATCTCCCACACTGAAGAGTCATCCCTTTCCATTCAGGAGATTGCGGGTCTGCGCCCGCAAATCCCCGATTCGACGATGCGAAGCGAGTCTATGACGGGTATGGTTTGGAGTTAGTCATTCTAGCCTTAGAAATAAAGGTCTCTCTCGCCCTTCTTGATGCGCTCGATACGGCTCTTCAACTCGTCCAAGAACTTCGGGTCGACATTCTTGAAGTTGTTCTCGATGCACTTCCAACCTTTGGCAGCGACTTCAGGAGTGGCATAATCCACCAGATACTCGCTCAAAGTGAGGATGGCATTCGGCGTGCAGTAGCGCTTGATGAAGCCCGGCACGCTGAACTCCATGAAGTGTTCGCCCGTGCGGCCCAAACGGTAGCAAGCGGTGCAGAAGCTCGGGATGAAATCGTGGTCGAGGAGCTTGTCGATGATGTCGCCCAAAGAGCGGTCGTCACCAATCTTGAACTGTTCGCGGTGGAGGTTCTGGTCCTCCTGCTTGTCGCTGTTCTTCTCCTCTTCCTCGTGGTGGTATTTGTAGTCACCAATCTGCAGGTTGGTGCCACCATCGATTTGCGAGATGCCGTATTCGATGGCCTTGGCTCGGAAGGCGGCGTCCTCACGGGCGGTCAGGATCATGCCCGTGTAAGGCACGGCCAGACGGAAGATGGCAATGATCTTCTCGAAGGTGTCGTCGTCGACAAAATATTTCTTGTCGATGTTCAGGCCCGAAGCGTCTTTGATACGCGGGAATGAGATGGTGTGCGGACCCACGTTGAAGCAAGCCTCCAGGTGGTTGGTGTGACGGATCATGGCCAACACCTCGTAACGCCAGTCGTACAAGCCAAAGAGGATACCGAGACCATTGTCGTCGATGCCGGCCTGCTGAGCGCGGTCCATCGAGGTAAGGCGGTAGTTGTAATCGCCCTTCTTGGTATTAATGGGGTGGTATTCGTTGTAAATCTCGGGGCAATAGGTCTCCTGGAAGATCTGATAAGTGCCGATGCCTGCCTCTTTCACGATGCGGAAGCCTTCCACATCCAAAGGAGCGGCGTTGATGTTGACACGACGGATGCTGCCCTTTCCTTTCTTGGTGGCGTAGGTCACCTTCACGGTGTGAGCGATGTACTCGGGCGAATATTTCGGCGACTCGCCATAAACGAGGATGAGGCGTTTCTGGCCGTCGTCTTCAAGAGCCTCCACATTGCGGATGAGTTCTTCATCGGTCAGCGTGGTGCGAATCTGCTCCTTGTTGGAGGAACGGAATCCGCAATACACGCAGTTGTTGACGCAATAGTTGCCTACATATAGCGGGGCAAACAGCACGATACGGTTGCCATAGATGCGGCGTTTCAGCTCGCGGGCGCCTTCCTTGATCTCTTCCACCAGCGCGGGATCGGTGGTGTTGACGAGGACGGCGGTCTCCTCCATCGTCAGGCGGTTCTTATCCAACGACTTTTGGATGATTTCGTGCACACGCTCAGGGGTGCTCTTGGTGTTGTTGATGTAGTCCCAAATCTCTTCCGAGGAGATAAACGGGCGGTTGGGCTCGTCGGGGATACGACATTTTTCGGGATGGAATTGCATATCAGTTTTTAGTTTTAAGTTGTTGTTCAAGTTTATTTGACACGGGACACGGGACTTCGAGACTTCGAGACTCTTTGTCGTCACGCAGTCTCGTGTCCTTTTAATAGCGCCGACTTCACCTCGATGCCTTCGATGCGACCCAACTGGCCCGTGAGGGAACCAATCTCATCGGTGGTGCCTTCGAAAATGACGGAAATGATGCTGTAATTACCACGGGGAAAGCCTTGGCGGCAGATGATGATGCCTGCGTGACGGGATAGCACCGCGTTGACTTGTGGCGCGGCTTCACGGTTTCCCACATAAATAAGGACTGAGCCTATTCTCCTTTCCATTTGAATGTCCTCCGGATCAGATGATTATGATTCCCGCAGCGGCCTTGATGTCAACGCGTCGTCTTCATCTCAGCGTGGTGCGGCTAGATTTGAGGCTGCAAAATTACTGATTTTTTTGTTGTGGGAAACAAATCTGCCACAAATCTTAGAACAAATTCAATACTCTACCTTGTCTTGTTTGGCTTCCCAGGCATGGAAAGTCTCAATGGCCTCTTCGCGTAGCAAAGGGATGAACGGCACGGAGCGTTCTTCGATGTGCTGTTCCAACTCCCTGTAAATGAAGTCATCGGCGAAGTCGATGGCGGCGGCATCCTTTTTCGTGTTGCCGTAATAGATGCACTTGATATGCGCCCAATAGATGGCGCCCAGACACATGGGGCAAGGCTCGCAGGAGGTATAGATGACGCAGTCCGAAAGGTCGAAGGTGCCCAGTTTGCGGCAGGCCTGGCGGATGGTGTTCACCTCGGCATGGGCCGTGGGGTCGTTGTCGCGGGTGACGCTGTTCGAGCTGCCGGCGACAATTTCTCCGTCCTTCACGATGACGGCCCCGAAGGGACCGCCACCATTTTTCACGCTTTCATCGGCGAGGCGGATGGCCTCGCGCATAAAGGTTTTATCTTGTTCGGTGATGTTCATATTTGTTTGTGTTTGAAGCAGGGGTTGCGCTACGCTTCAACCCTGCTTAATATCCGTTGTCCCTACGGGACTCCTTTATTTATTTCCTATAGCGAGCTTCCAGCTCGGCGCGGTACTTGTCGGCAATTTCTTTAGCCAAAGCCACGCCATCACCTTCCGGCTCGGCGTTGAAAGTGCCGAAGCGCTCACGCCACCATTGGCCTTCATATTTGCAAATGCGCTCGTGATAGGCCTTTTCGTCGAAGGGCTTTTTCGCATCGATGGCGGCATCCACATCTTTGAAGAATTCCTTCCAACGATAGGCATAGTAGGTTGCGGTGAGACCTGCCCAAGCACGGCTGGCATATTCGTTGAGCAAGGCATCTTCCTCGCCCCATGTGGTGATGATATTGCGGGCGTTGCTCTCAAAGTAGTTCTTGTCCTCATCGGTGATGCCAATGGCCCTCGCGTCACGAATCCAACGGCCAACCAAGAATGCGCTTTCGGTAGCAAGAATCGCATCCGTGTCATCAAGGATGGAGGTCATGGTTTTCTCAATTTGACGCAGTGTTTCATAATCGCCTTCACGGTAGGCCTTCACATAATCTGCATAAAGGTCGCTGAAGTAGTTGCCCAGCAACTGTCTTGTAATATTGACAGCATCGAAGTGGCGCGTACGCGTGTTGCAGTCGGCAGCCAGCAAGTCGTCCAAGGCATCTAACAGGGTGATGTTGTTGTACTTATAGGTCGGAGCCACATAATACTGGCGGTATTCGTTGATATCGCCCATAGTCGGTCTTTGGTTGATGCGAACGGTCTGACCTGGCGAAGACACCTTATTATATACGCTGTCAGCCAACAAGGTCCAAGCGGCACGCATGGCTGGGTCTTCCTTGCCTGCCCGTTGGTCGGCAAGGCGCAGCACCCAAGCATCCACATCCTTGGTGAGCGGGTTGTCCCATGCCTTCTCGAAGACATACTCATACATGAAAGGGTTACAGTCGAAGCCCTCAAGCGTTGAGCCGATGCCAATGAAGTTGTCGCCACCTTTTTCAAAAGCCCTTTCGATTCTCACATTCACCGTGTCTAGGTTTCCCGCCAACATGGAGTTGCCACCAAAGTTTCCGAGATAGCACCAAATATAAGGAACGCCATAATATGAATTCGTGCGTTCCCACACGGGTTGCCGTTCACAGTAGTAGTCGAGCATGATATGTCTGTCTTTCGGCATGGAGGTGATGTAGGCCTCGATGCGATTGTCAACCTCCCAATACTGGCGTTCGTTCCAGAACAGCCATGCCATTTCAAGCCACTTGGCATCAGGATCAGCGGCTTCGAGGGATTCATAGACCTGACGGCTCACGCGTGCGAGGTACTCAGGCTCCCAGCTGGGTGGAATCATCTCGTTGAAGATGTCAATGCCATAGATATGGTCGGTGCCATAGAACTCTATCTCCTTCTCGATGAACTTCTTCTGGATTTCAGAATACAACTCGCACTCTGGGTCAAGGAACTTGCACCAGCAAATGCTGTCAAAGCCTGCCCAGTCGCCCAAGGAAGCCAAAGGTGCATCGGGGTAAATCCTCGTAATGCAAGGCGGCACATGACCAGCAAAGCCAGGCAATACGGGCTTCATATTGAGTTCGCGCTCACGGGCAACGATTTGCTTTTGCAGTTCCTTTTGGTTCTCGAGCCATGACATAGGCAGCGGTCCACCCCAGCGGTCAATGTTCTGCATACGGTGCCAAGGCAAGTGCGCTGGCCCAGTGAAGTAACTTCGAATCTCCTCATCAGTAAGACCGAAGTCGCTCCATACCTCATACCACACGCTCTCTTGTCCCGTAATGGCCAAAGGCAAATTAATGCCATTGAGTGCCATCCAGTCGATGAAGTGCTCCCACTGCGACCAGTTCCACCAAGGCAAGGTGTAACCAAAAGTGCAGTAATTAAGGAAGAAGCGTTCGGGCACGCGAGCACTCAGACTCACCTTCTCAGGCACTGTCGGCATGGCGGCAGGAATCTGCAAAGGTTCCTCTTTGAACCAAGAGTATTGCGCCATACAGTAGTATTTCAAGTAATGATTGAGGCCGACAGCCATACTGTTGGCGTTGTTGCCGCGAATAATAAGGCTCTTGCCCTTTGTCTCAATTTCGAAGCGATCGACAGTATCCGTCGTAAGTCGTTCGAGGACAATGTTTTCCGAATATTCGGGAACCACACGGTTCACCAGCCCGCGCATAGCAATGACTTCGGGATCGGTTTCGGCCTTCTTTGTGCAAGAAAAACACAACATGAGGCTTAAGAGGGTGATGAGGTAGAGTTTTTTCATCGGATTAATAATTTGTTTGGGGCAAAAATAGTGTTTTTTCTGCAATAACGATTTATCGTAAATATTTTCTATTTTTGCACCCATGTCGAAAAACAAGTTTTATGTCGTTTGGACAGGCCGAAACCCAGGTGTCTACAACCGTTGGGAGGACTGCAAGAAGGAGATAGAGGGCGTCAAAGGCGCCAAATACAAAGGCTTCCCTGACCGCACGAGTGCCGAGACTGCCTTCAAGGATGGCCCTGACAACTATTGGGGCAAAGATGTGGCCCCATCTGTAGACCTTTCGAAGGCTAAGGAGCAACCTGTCAGTCCCGCCATTGCCGTGGATGCCGCTTGTTCGGGCAATCCAGGCAAAATGGAGTATCAAGGTGTGTTTGTAGATTTCGGAACACAACCTGCCACGACTATTCAATTGTTTAAGAGTCCTGTTTTTGAGAACGGTACCAACAACATTGGTGAGTTTCTGGCCATTGTACATGCCTTGGCTTGGATGAAACAGAAACGCGTTCAATATCCCATCTACAGCGATTCAATTAATGCGCAACTCTGGATCAGACAGAAGAAATGCAAAACCAAGCTACAGCCAAACCCTAAAAACGAGTATCTCTTCGAGCTCATCGCCCGAGCCGAAAAATGGCTGAACGAAAATGTAATTGAAGTGCCAATTATCAAATGGAAAACCGAAATTTGGGGTGAAATTCCCGCAGATTTTGGCAGAAAATAAAAAAACACTATTTTTACCGCCCGAAACAATAGCTCGGTTAGCCCAATACAAGAATGCTGAAATACGATTCATATTATTTCCAATGCCCGCATTGCCAAGCCTGGCTCGAAGGTCGCAACCTGAAAGCCGAGATGGTCAATCAGTCTATCTTGTATTCCGATGGTAAGGTGTTGAATGACAACCTAATAACTACTCCACAAAAGATGATCATGTGTCCATCATGTGGGCACATTTTCTGGATTGAGCATCCCGTTGAGCCATTAATCACCTATGAAAAACCCGACGCTGAAATCTATTCCTGGAACACTTGGCGTTTCTTCGGCATCAGTTTCTCGGACAACAAAGGGAAGATGGCTTTGATTAATCACTACAAAACCTTCTTGAAAAAAAGCCATTACGACCCGAAGAAAGAGATTTACCTCCGCCGTTTTTTGTGGTGGGCTTACAACGACCTACACCGCAACCACCAACATGTGCGTCTTAAGTACTTACTCAATGGTTTCATGAGTTTCGGTGTGTGGCACTGCAATCGTAAGATGATTCTTGAGGGCGAAAAACTATTCCTCAAGAACCACAAAGCTTTCACCGAAAATCTGCAACGGCTTTTGGCTTTGCTTGAGAAACACCCAGACGAACAGATCGACCTTGAGGTGCCAGAGATTTACCGCGAGTTGCGTCAATTCGACAAAGCAAAAGAACTTTTGGACCAGGTAGGCAGCCGCACGCATTTCACCAACGAGATGCTGCGCCATTCCAAATGGAAAGACTCCCGTGTGTTTATGGTCTCAGGATAATAAAAAAAGAATGACCACTTTCGCGGTCATTCTTTTTTTTTCGTTTCTTTCAATTAGGGGTTCGGCACGTTAGGATTTTCCGGATCTTGCCAACCTGGCCAACCAGGAACTCCACCACCGACATGCCATTTATTTGTCATGCCACCATCGACAACAACTCTATATGTAACTCTGTGTGCATGAAAACGAGGCAATAACATCCATTCGGCAACTTGATGGCTCACTCCTAATTCAGCCATAATAGCTTGTATGGTACCTTCATCACCTTCCAAAGCACCAGAATATGGGCAAGAATTAGCTGACAAACCATAAATACATTCATTAACGCCAAAAGGTTCTCCTGCAGGAAGGTATGATTCATCAAAGTTTTCAGGGGTTTCTCCGAAATAATGATAATGAACATCTCCGTGATGTAGTTCTACATGGCAATAAGGACACACATATTCAGCGTTTTTGCCACTTACTTCTTCATCAATCAGAGGATCATTCTCGGCGTTCTCAAGAACTGCCTTCCAATTTTGCTTCGGCACCTCATTATTCTTCTTGCATGAATCGAGGCATACGACAGATGCCAACATCAAGCCCGCCACTAATAATGGCATTAATAATCTTTTCTTCATCATAGATTTATGTTTTTAATTGATTAATACTCAGTTATTTGATAATATCTTATTGAATGTGAACCATTTCCGCTTCTACCAAGCGAATTTTTCATCCTATTCGACGCAGCAAAGATAAGTATATTTTTCAAATTGATTACTTTTTTTTCATTTTTTTTAAACATAATCCATTAATATCGATATTTCTTTCCAAGGAGATTGAACTGTAGGCAAAGCCCTACATTAGCATATTTGAAATCCTTTAAGCTGGCTTGCAGACGCAGATGCTGCCACAACAAGACATCAGTGCCAAGCAGAAACTCGTTGCCTGTGTATTCGGCCATCAGCCGCCACTGTGGGAAAAACGACGGTCTGAAAGTGATGCCTCCCACTATGCCGTTCCATTTGGCATTGTAACCACGTAAGAAGCGGCGATAAGCCACAGTCATGCCCAATTCATTTCCTGAAAAAGTGAATGTCTTAGTTGCTGCCACATACACATTCATGTAATACAGCTGAACATCTGGCCTATCTTTGAAAAAAACCGTAGTCAAGACATCGTTGCAGCCAATGGCCACTGCAGGATAGTATTTACCTTCTTTCAATGGCTGTATTTTAATAGAAACATACCGGTCTTTACTCCATTGAATCTGTCCCGTCTGTTCATTAATAGCTCTTCTCCGTTCCGTGCACACATAGCTCATCTCCATCCAACTGAAGGGTGTCAGGGCAAGGTAATAGTCGAAAGTGTGGTATTTTTCTCCAAGATAGAGAAAACCCGTGTCGGGCATCATGGCCTTATTGAGGAAATGTGCGCCGATGAGCGCGTCTCCCTCATGGTTCATTTCGCCCGTGGGAATGTGTGCTAAACCCGAAGTGCCCGTATACTGTTGTGCCTGACCCACAAGTGGGAAGAGGCTCAAGGCCACAATTGCAATTAATCTATTAATAAGGTGTTTCATTGTTGTTCGGACTTATTGGTAATAATGAAATCAGGTTCCATAGTATGGCTACCCCAATGCAGCAGGTCGCGGCTGAACCAGCCGTCGCGTTCGTTTTGTTCGGGGTCGGTATGGTACATGCAATTGGCATAGTTTTTATACATTATTGTATATGACATCCTATAGTTGGAAGCCAGACGGAAATTCACGGCCCTATGCTTGCGGTGATATGGTGGAAGCATGATGACAATCCGAAATCCTCCATCCAAACCATAAACACCACTCCATCGGCCATAGAGCGAGACGGTAGTATGGTTGAAATGGCGCATGGCCTCAGCCTCCCAGCCAAAATCACGAAATAGATACCTTCCAACGGTGCCACGAAACTGGGTGTTCCATCGCGGCAGATAGATGTCGCCTCCTACGGTCCACACAAACCGATCGGGTTTGTATATATGGGGTGAAGGATCTAAATATAATACGCCAACATACCCTGCTTGTGCTTCGAAGGCAAGATTGTCAGACAAAGTCACAAAAGTTTTTAAATCCGCACCATAACGGTACATGTCAAAAACGCCCACTGTGGCTTTGAGATACAACTTATTGATACGCATCTCTTTACTAATATTGAATGCGCCTATCTGAGTATATTTGTATTCATCGCCAAAGGTGTTAACAATAGGAATCATAGCTTGTCCGGTCAATTGCCAATGGTGCCCCATGTTCCACTTGAACCCAGGAGTAAGATGGAGTAATACATCATACTGCCTGTAAAAATTCATATCAGCAAAACTGAAATTAATACCCGAAAAGAAATCTATTCCAGGAGAAGTATCCTGCCCTTTGGCTTGAGGTTGACCTGCCAAAAAAATCAGAGCAAAAAACCCGACAATGAGTGAACGACGTCGAGGTGATGCATTTAAGTGAAACATGGTGACAACAGTTTATACGGCTGCAAAAATAAGGAAATTTCCGATGTGCCAAAGGTTTGCACAAAAAACCTGCTGTTTCATACAAAAAACCGTGAAATTATGGGCCATGTGAAGCAATGCTCAATTACCCATAATTCCACGGACCAATCACGCTGTCGGCGTGTGGATGACAATCTTAATCCTTGACTTTATCTATCAAGAACAAGTCGTTGACCCAGACTTCGATGTTGGAATGGCGTTGGCCTTTGTCGTCGGTCCATTCGTTGTTGCGCAGGCTGCCGTCAATGGCAACTTGCATGCCTTTTTTTACATAGCGTTCGACACGGTCGGCGGTTTTTCCCCAAGCCACGAGGGTAAACCATTGCGTGTCGTTCACCCATTCGCGGTTGGCGTTCATACGGCGCTCGTCGACGGCAAGGCGGAAACGCGCCACTTTGTTGTTGTTGCTAAAGTTTTTCACTTCAGGTTCTGCACCTGGGCGGCCAATCAGCATGACCGAATTTCTCATTGTACTCATAGTTGTGTGTGTTTAAAAGATTAATAATTAAAGGTGTTTAAATGTTTTAAGCTGTTTGTTCTTTACCCCAATCCAAAAGGATGAAGTTGTTCAAATGGATCTCCGTCGACAAATGACGCTGGCCGTTTTTGTCAGTCCATTCGTTGTTGCGCAAAGTGCCGTCGATGGCAATCTGCTTCCCTTTCTTCACCGCCAGTGCAACGCGCTCGGCGGTCTTGTCCCATGCAACTACAGTGAACCACTGTGTGTCTTTCACTTGTTCGTTCTTTGCGTTGCGACGCATGTTGTTCACAGCGAGGTTGAAGCGCGTGACGATACGGTTGTCGTTGAAGGTTCTCGTTTCAGGTTCTACACCCGGGCGGCCAATCAGCATGACCGAATTTCTCATTGTACTCATGGTTGTGTGTGTTTAGTAATTAATGAATAAGTTTGATTTGTCGTGTCGCCCCTTTGATTGGTTTGACGATGCAAAGTAACAACACTTGTCAAGACTAAGCCGTTGATTAAACGTTTGTAGTCGACTGTAATCGTTTGTTGTCGTTTGCTGTCGGATATATTATTTATTATCAATTGATTAAGTTTTTCCTATTTTTCAACAACTTTTTATTATTTTTGCGTCAAAATTGAAAAACAACGAAAAATGGCAAAGGATTTGAAGCCTCATATCGGCATTTTCGGTCGCAGAAACTGCGGCAAAAGCAGCCTCATTAATCTTCTTACGGGACAAAATATCGCCATCGTGAGTGACACGGCGGGCACTACAACCGATCCTGTCAAGAAAAGTATTGAAATTTTCGGCATCGGACCTTGCGTGCTCATCGACACGGCAGGCATTGATGATATTGGTGAACTGGGACAGCAGCGCGTGGAAAAAACGATGAAAGTGCTGGAGGAAATCGATTGCGCCATCTTGGTCATCACGGAGAACAATTTTGGCGAACCCGAGAAACAACTCATCGTCCGCATGAAGGAAAGGGCGGTGCCGTTTTTCGTCGTCCACAACAAATCCGACCAAGAGTCGCTCCTTGCCGTAGTGAAGGCGATGATTGAAAAGAACTACGACACAAAAGTACTGAACTATAGCATTATAAAGGATGTAGATATAGCTCCATTAATTGAACTACTCAAAAATACCATCCCTGAAAGCGCCTATCAAAAGGTGTCGCTGCTGGGTGGTATCATCCAACCCAATGAGGTGGTCGTTTTGGTCTGCCCCGTAGACTCCGAAGCCCCCGAAGGCCGATTGATTTTGCCCCAAGTAATGGCCATTCGTGATGTGCTCGACAACGAATGCATTTGCGTGGTATTGAAAGAAACCCACTTACAGCAATACCTCGACACCATGCCTAAGCCCGCCTTGATTGTCACCGACAGCCAAGTGTTTGGTTTTGTGAGCAAAATCGTCCCCCATGACATCTCTTTGACCAGTTTCAGCATCGTCATGGCACGGCTGCGTGGCGACTTTGACAACTATGTGAAGGGCACGCCACATCTCTCACAGTTGCGGGACGGCGACACAGTGCTCTTGTTGGAGTCGTGCACCCATCACAGCACCTGCGAGGACATCGGCCGGGTGAAATTGCCTAGAATGATTCTGAAGTTCACTGGAAAAGACATCAAGTTCGAATATGTTGCCGGCCTCTCTCCTATCGCCAACCCTGAAAAATACGCAATGGCCATCCAATGCGGGGGCTGCATGAGCACGCGCAAACAACTGCTCAATCGCACCAATCTCTTTGTCGACCGAGGTATTCCGATTAGTAACTACGGCATGGCATTGGCCTACATGAACGGCATCTTTACGCGGGTGATGGAGCCGTTTGCCGCACCCCTATAGAGATGCCGATTTATCGCGTCTCAAGGTGTTCCAGCAACCTCTCGCATCCCTCCAACACATCCACCCAAGTAGCCTCAAAGTCGCCCGTGTACCATGGGTCGGCGACATCGCCAGGTCTGTGAGTATAGTCCATTAATAGACTGATTTTGTGGTCGATATCTTCGCCAAACATCCGCTTCAGGTTGCGCAAGTTGTTACGATCCATGGCGATGACATAGTCGTAATAGGCATAGTCTTGTCGCGTCATCTGGCGGGCGGTCTTGCCCTCGCAGCCAATGCCGTGCTCGGCCAACTTGCGCCGCGCCGGAGGATAGACGGGATTGCCGATTTCTTCCGTTGAAGTTGCTGCGGAGGCAATTTCAAATTGGTCGCTCAAGCCTGCTTCCTCGACGAGGTGTTTCATCACAAACTCGGCCATGGGACTGCGGCAAATGTTGCCGTGACAGATGAAGAGGATTTTTATCATGTCTATTGTCTAAATAATCGTGCAAAATTAGCAAAGATTCTAGTTTGCAAGACCGATAAATCCATTTCCAACAGATTTGCTGCAGCCTCATAAACCACTTCAATCCCGATTTCCACCATGTCGGTTTCAAGGAAGAGATAATCCAGATCGATGAACTTTAGTGATTTATGAATCTTTCTTTCAGGATGCAGCAGACTCTCGCCCACGGAAAGATAAATCCTCTGCCCGAGGAGTTGCTTTATGTCCTGTTCTGTCCCGCTGAAGCCATGGACAATCCAAGGCTGTTGGGCTTTGCGCTTCTTCCGCAGGGCGATGATTTCGTTATGACTCCTCACATCGTGCAGAATCATGGGCTTTTGCATGGTTTCCGAAAGTTCGATTTGCCGCTCAAAGAGTTCTATCTGTTGCTCGAAAGTCTCCTTGTGCATCTTGTCCAAACCCGCCTCGCCAAGGGCAACGACATTCGGCAATTTCACCTTTTCTTCCAAGGATTGAAGCGCAGTTTCCATTTGGAAATCAGCCTTATCCGCTTCCCAAGGATGGATGCCATAACTGAAAAAGCCTTGCTCGGGACAGGGTTGGTTTAAATTCAGGTTGACAATTTGGATAAGGTTACTATCAGTATGGACAGTATGCGTGTGAATGTCGATGAAAGAGGATACCAACATTGGAATAGTCGTTTTTTATCTGTTTCTTGCTGGGCCTTTCACATCCGGAAGTTGTTCTACATACTTGTCAAATTCATTGATTATAGAAAACAACATGCTCTTAAACTCCTCAAACTTTGGATTGAAAACCAATTCATAATATCCATCTTCCAAAGGTGTATTTGAGAGTAATACTTGTTTCCCATTTTTATAACAACTAATAGTGAAAGTTGGAATATCATATTCAACATGTTCGTCTCTGTCATACTTTGTTTTTTTCTCTATAATTGAAACTGTCTTTTTCAAATAGAAATCATCAATAGAAGCAAGAAACAAATTAATGTGTTCTATGGAGTCGATATAATACACTGGGTGATTCTTTAAGTATTCTACAAAGACAACCATTTTTTTCGACACAAATGAATATGAAATGTTATAGGAATCATAATCAGAATCCACGGCATTCCAGTAATTAACAATTATACTGTCAATGTTATTCTCTATTTGATAGAAAGGAGCGTTTTCAGGTTGAATTTGGTCTTCATTCTGTACTTCATTACCATTCTCTATTTGATTGGATTGAATAGTATAAGATTCGGCTTTTGCCGTATCGTTATGGGACGATGAATTATCTGACCAGCAATTGTTTAACGAGAATAACATAACGAGAACAATACTGGCCATTTTGAGAAACCCCATTCCTTCTAATCTGCAATTATTATGTGTTTTCATAGCAATAGATGTTTTTAATTCAACGGCAAAACTATGTATTTATTTTGAATTTCTCCGTATTTTTGCGGCGGCTTGAAAACGGGTCTATGGGATTGAATAAGTCAACGCTTACGGGGCACCTCGCTTGTTTTGGTGCCTACTGTATCTTTGGGTTCAACATCGTTTGCTGCAAGAACATCTCCAACGCGCATGTAGTGACCCCCATGGACCTGCTATGCTTTCGTGCGGCGGGTGCCACCCTGTTGTTTTGGATTCTATCCCTCTTCATGCCCAAGGAAAAAGTGCCGCTGAACGACTTGTGGAAGATCTTCATAGCCTCCATGCTGGGTCTGTTTCTCACCCAATGGAGTTTCCTGAAGGCCATCACCATGACGACCTCCATTGACACGAGCATCACCAACACCTGCACCCCCATCCTGACCATGATTGTGGCGGCCATCGTCTTGAAGGAGCCCATCACCTTCAAGAAAGTGGGCGGTATTTTGGTGAGTCTGGCCGGCGTTTTGATCTTGGTTTTCAACTCGGTAGGACTGGGAGGTGGCGCTTCAGAGACCAAACCCCTGGGCATTGTCCTCGTGGTGGTCAACGGCCTGACCTTCGCCCTCTATCTCGGCATCTTCCGCCCACTCATCTCGAAATACAATGTGGTCACTTTCATGAAGTGGATGTTCCTGTTCACCATGCTGGTGACCGTTCCATTCAATGTCAAAAACCTGATACATATTCCTTTCGGACAAATAGAGAGTCCTGTGGCGTGGCAAATCGCTTTTGTGGTGTTTTTCGCCACTTTCGTCGCCTATTTCCTCATCCCCATAGGGCAGAAACGCCTGCGGCCAACTTTGGTCAGCATGTATAATTATGTGCAGCCCATTATTGCTACCATCATCAGCATCATCATTGGTTTGGACCACTTCACTTGGAAGAAGGCTATTGCCATGGTGTTGGTCTTCATCGGCGTTTGGATCGTCAACCAAAGCCGGGCGGCGGCACCACAAAATTCAAAATAATCATTATCTTTGCCGCATGGAAACGAACCTGCTGCAAACGAATATCGCCTATCTAAAGGGTGTCGGGCCAAAAAAGGCCGAAGTCCTGAAGAAGGAGTTGGGCGTGTCCACTTATCAGGACATGCTCAACCAGTTTCCGTTCCGTTACATCGACCGCAGCCAGATCCAAAAGGTGGCTTATATCAACGATGACTCCGTGTATTATCAGTTGGTCGGCACCATCTCTAACATCAAGATGATTGGGGCACCGAGGGCCACACGCGCCACGGGGCTCTTCAGCGACGAGACGGGCAGCATCGAAGTGGTGTGGTTCCGTGGACTGAAATGGATCAAGAACCGCTTCAAGCCAGGCGTGAAATATGTTCTGTTTGGCAAAGCCAGCGAGTTCAACCACAACTTCAACTTTGTCCACCCCGAAATCGATGAGTACGACCCCAAAGACCCACTCATCGGCGAAGGTTTGCAAGGCGTTTACAACACCACCGAGAAGATGAAAGACCATGGCCTCGGCACGCGCACCATCGCCAAACTACAAAAACTCATCCTGCAACAGGTCTACGAATACATACCCGAGACGCTCCCGAAATCCCTCATTGAGCAAGAGCAACTGATACCACGCCGTTACGCCTACTACGAGATCCACCTGCCCTCCAACAACATCGAAATCCAGCAGGCAACGCGCCGACTGAAATACGAGGAGCATTTCTTCTTTCAACTGAAAATGCTGCGCAACAAGATGCACCGCGAACAGGCTATCAAAGGTCACATTTTCGGTGTGGTGGGCGACTATTTCAACGATTTTTACAAAAACCATCTGCCTTTCCCGTTGACTAATGCCCAAAAGCGTGTCATCAAGGAAATCCGAAAAGACTTGGGCTCGGGTCACCAGATGAACCGCCTGCTGCAAGGCGATGTGGGCAGTGGCAAGACTATCGTCGCCCTTATGGTGATGCTCCTGGCCTTGGACAACGGCTTCCAAGCCTGCCTTATGGCACCTACCGAAATCCTGGCCACCCAGCATTTTGCCACGCTTCAGGAGCAATTGAAGAACATGAACATCAACTTCGCATTGCTGACGGGTTCCACCAAAATCGCGGAGCGACGGAAGATTTACGCTGGTCTGGCCGACGGCACCATGCAAATCGTGGTGGGCACCCACGCCCTGATTGAAAGCAAGGTGGTGTTCAAGAACTTGGGTCTGGCCATCATCGACGAGCAACATCGTTTTGGCGTGGAGCAAAGGTCAAGATTCTACGAGAAAACCGAGATTCCTCCGCACACTTTGGTGATGACCGCCACACCCATCCCTCGCACTCTTGCCATGACGCAATACGGCGATCTCGATGTCTCCAAAATCGACGAGTTGCCGCCTGGAAGAAAGCCCGTGCAGACTTATCACATTTACAGCGACGACCGCTATCGCATCATGATGTTCATGAAGCAACAGATTGCGCTTGGGCGACAGATTTATGTGGTCTATCCCTGCATCAAGGAGTCTGAAAACACGGATATGATTGCGCTTCAGGAGGGCTATGAGGCCCTTCTGCACGACTTCCCCGAGCCGCAATACAAACTCTGCGTCTGCCACGGCCGATTGACTGCCGAGGACAAGGACTTCGAGATGCAACGCTTTATTAATAGGAATGCGCAAATCATGGTGGCCACGACGGTCATCGAGGTGGGCGTGAATATCCCCAACGCCACGGTGATGATCATTGAGAATGCCAACCGTTTTGGTCTGTCGCAGCTGCACCAGTTGAGGGGTCGTGTAGGCCGTGGTGCCGACCAGTCGTATTGCATCCTCGTCACCGACCACAAGTTGACTAATGATGGCAAGACCCGCATGAAGACCATGTGCAGCACCAACGACGGCTTCGAAATCGCCGAGGTTGACCTAGAACTTCGTGGCCCAGGCGAAACGGGCGGCACACGCCAATCCGGACAAATCGAGATGCTCATCGGAGATTTGCAGAAAGACGGTCCATTAATACCTCAAGTGAGAGAAGCCGCCATCAAACTTTTGGCCGACGACCCAAAACTCATCAAGCCCGAGAATCGGATGTTAAGGGAGCATTACAAGGAATTGTTTGCGCAGACTTTTGACTGGAGCCAGATTGGTTAATGTTGTTGATTTTGCAATAAAAATCAATAATGAACGAAAAAAACTTATTTTTGCACGGTTAATAAATCCGTAACAATGAAAAAAGTCTACTTACTCATCGCAACTCTTTTAGTTTCTCTCGTGGCCCAAGCCCAAACCAATACCACCATCCAACCGCCCCGCCTCAAAGTCGGTGTGGTCTTAGGCGGTGGTGGTGCCAAGGGCGCATCGCATATCGGCGCACTGAAATACATCGAAGAATTGGGCATCCCCGTTGATTATGTGGCCGGCACCAGCATGGGATCCATCATCGGTGGCTTTTATGCCTTAGGCTACTCTCCCGACGAGCTTACCGAACTCATTGCAGGCATGAACTGGTCAGAGTATATCGGCAACAAGATTGACCGTTCCATGATGTCGGAGGAAATGAGGCAACGAAACAGCACTCTGTTGCTTCAAGTACCTTTCAACACAGAAAGTCTCTTTGACAACGACCCTAATTCGAAGTTTATCAGCCAGTTGCCCAGTGCATATGTCAACAACAGTTCACTTATCAACTTATTCAACGACCTTTGTGTCGGTTATCAGGAGGAAATGGACTTCAACGACCTGCCCATTCCATTTGCCTGCGTGGCCACCGACATGATTACCGGCAAGGAAGTGGTGTTGCGTAGTGGTAGCGTGCCTACTGCCATGCGTGCCAGTATGGCCATTCCTGGTGTGTTCTCTCCTGTCACGATTGATGACAAAGTACTCGTTGACGGCGGTTTAGTGAACAACTTCCCCGCCGATGTGCTTCGTGACATGGGTGCTGATATCATCATTGGTATTGAAGTTACTTCCACTAAGGATGTCACAATCAACGATTTGAAGTCGTTACCCCAAGTGTTTCTTCGATTGGTCACTAACAGCACAAGTGCAAAGCGAGTGGAAAACCGCAAGTTGTGCGATGTCCATATCATCCCTGACATCAGCGGCTTCGGCATGCTCAGCTTCACCCCTGATGCCATCGACACACTTGTGGGTAGAGGCTACAAAAAAGCCAGCGAGTACCACGACCAACTCCTGGCCATAAAAAAGGCCGTCGATGCCTCGGCAGGGCATCCTGTCAGCAAGACGCTTCGTGCGCCTCATGCCAAGAATTTGGACAAAGAGTCCGTACTCATCCGTTCCATCACCTTCAACAATGTGAGCCCTCGGGAAGGCAATTGGCTAATCCGAAAAGGTGGACTGAAGGTCAATAAAGTGTATTCAGAAGCCGATATCGAAAACGCCGTTAAGATTTATCGTGGTACAGGCTGCTTCGATGAAATCACTTATCAAATCAAAGAATCCGATTCCATCCACCAGAATGATCAGCTTTCGGATGCCTACGACTTGAATATCAACATGAAATACTCCAAGCCCCATGTTTTTGGTCTAGGTGTACGCTATGACACTGAGGAAGGAGCTGCTCTGTTGCTTCACATCGGTCTCAACGAGAAGAAATTCAACGGCTCAAAGTTGAACGCTAACTTCAAGCTCAGTTACAACCCCAAAATCGACCTCACTTACACTTATTCAAGGTCATCATTGGCCAATTTCAACTTAAGCTACGGCTACCGCAATGAGCATTTCGGAATAACAGACACGAATGAGAAGAATTTCAACATGAGCTACAAGCAGCAAAAAGTGAGTGCCTATATCTCGCAGTTTCACTTGCTCAACTTCAGTACAGCTTTCGGTGTGTCCTACACCAGGACCACTTTCGACCTTTCCTCTATGGAGGGACAAAACATTTTGGATAGCATTGTTTTTGTGAAAAACAATTTGTTGACACCTTTCGTCAACTTGAAATACGACAACCTCGATGATGCCTATTTCGCCAAACGCGGTATTGCCGCACATGTGAACGGAAGCTATCACATGGAAACGAAAGAATTTGACAAGAGGTATTTCGACCTGAATTATTCTTTCCAATCCTACATCACTCCGCTAAATGGAAGATTCACTATCATTCCCCAAGTGTATGGCCGTTACATATCGGGCTCTCCTTTCGTTTACAACCTTTGGAATGTGTATGGCGGTGAGATAGCGGGGCGTCATTTCGATCATCAGCTACCCTTTATAGGCATTACCTCCATTCAGAGTATGACCGATAATATCGCTGTATTGCGTTGCGATGTGCGCTACAACTTCTTCGGAGACCATTATCTGACCGCAATGTATAACTTCTTTGCATTTTGGAATATGATACCCAATGCAGAAAGCCTAGGCAGCGTTTTAGGGTTCGATGCGCAAGGCGCAGGCTTGAAGTATTCCTACAACAGTCCCTTAGGGCCTATCTCACTGACTGCCTATTGGTCGGACATTTACCGCTTATATCATTATGGTGCCTATTTCTCAATCGGCTACACATTCTAATCAGTTAGGAGTTAGCAGTTGTTTAGTTAGGAGTTATTTGTTAGTAGTTGTTTCAGTTGTCGCTTTGCATCGCGAGGCTGATCCTGCCACCAGTGAAGCGTGGTGGAAGCAGTCCAGTTACAGTTTTGAGACCTTGTTTTCTTGCATAAAACGGCGAATGTCCTCGGCATGCCGTCCACGGATGATGACATGATGGTTGCCAATGGAATGTTGGAGCAGATAAGGCTTCAAGTTCACATCGAGCGTGATTTGCGTGCGGCAGAAATGGTTGCTGTAAGGTGCCTCTATGGCTTGTGCCTCGGTGACAAAATAACGGTCCAATTTCGGGCCACCCCATTTAAATAAGGTATAGTCGGTAAGAGGCAACACACCTTGGATGGCCACGCCAATGCCCGACTCGAAATGCGAGCGCACCACAGTCTCATCGCACATGGTCAGCGGGATGGTGCAGTGTGCCAACATGGAGGTTTTATCCGTGAGTTGTGACGGGTTGGCCATAAATGCCACCTCGCCGCACAAACGTTTGGCCAAATACATGCTCATCAGTGTCTGCATATCACCCTCGCAGCCTGCCACGATGCCTTCATCATTGAGCAATGCCAAAGCCAAACAACTCGTCGTGCCACAGGCTTTCACAATGTCGAAGCAGCGGATGGTCATGGCATCCAAGCGCTCCTCTTGACAGATGTGTTTGATAGCGAGATAGGCTTTGGCAGCTTCCAGCATATCGGTATCCGAAGGCTCTTTGACGGCCTTGGCTCGTTTCACCATAGTTTGCGCCACTTCCCCAGCCTCAGTTTGAGGCACCATCTTGATGCCATCGATGAGGCGTTGTAAATCTATTTCAACGGTTTCGATACCGTATTTTTGGTGGAGATAATCGCGGTCCACCCCGCTGGCAATGAGCCAGTCGGAGGGTTGACCGAACAATCCGATTCGGCCCTGTAGAGACGCGGCGCTCCATGTCTCTACAACGGCCGACATAATCTCATCATTCGTCCCATGCAAAATCTTTCCTTCCACCCCGATATTGCCCAAATAGGTCAATATTTCCAATGCCGCAGCCAAGGAATTGTTGCGTCCATCGGCAATCATGGTGACGGTTTTTTGGTGCGATGGCCCACACATAGTTTCAACATCGATGGCCGACCAGATGCGTTTGAACAGGTTTTCCACACCACCGGTGGCGATCATAAATGCATCGGGTAACGCCTGTAGAGACACACGGCCGTGTGTCTCTACAAATTCGTCACCGATGATTTTGATTTCAGCATAACATTCGTTTTCCAGCCTTTGGATCAGGTCGGCATATTCGTTTTTGACAAAATCGTCGGTCTGAAACGAGGAACGAAGGATGATTATTTTCATGGGATATGGAGTACTTTATGCCCTTTGTCCTTATTGCGGGCTTAACCCGCAATCCCTCGTGCTTTTGGATGACGATTCTGCACGAGGGATGGCGGATGTTCCTCCGCCATGAGGACAAGAGGCATAAGGGTGTCTTTTTTAGTTTAATGTTTCACTACAAATCTCAGCGTTTTCTCATCAGCCTTCACGACATAAACGCCGTTCTCATAGCCCGTCGTGTTGATGCGGAGTTCGCTACCATTAGCTTCGTATTCATCCACCTTCTGGCCGAGGGCGTTATAGACGCGCACCGTGCCGAGGTTTTCGCCTTTCAAGGTCATGAAGTCGTTGGCGGGATTGGGGAAGAGGCTGACAGAAGCTGTGTTGTCATTGACGGACCATGGTTCTTCAAGCATCACAACAAAGGAGGCATCGGGCAGGTTACTTGTTAAGGTGACAATATCAGGCACGATGCTCTTGGCGACGACATTACATACAATACCTAACTCCTTAGATTCGCCTTGAGGAATGGAGATTTCTATTGGTTCATAGCAATAAATATCTTCGCCATCTATATTGAAAGCCAGATACTCGTATTCGTCATGAATACTGGTAACTATAGCGTCTTCAGCAGTATTGTTGTATACGGTAATCCAATTAATTTCATATTGATTGTCAACTATATTCACTGTATCCTCACTGAAAGTCAGCGTTTCTTCAAATGGGCACGCATATTGCTCATAACCTTCTGCGTTCATAGCATTAATAATGTATTCCAGCGTAGGCGGATAGATGTCACGAACTGCAAAGGTGTGGTCGGGACGGATGAGCATGATGGTGGGATAGTAGCCCACGGGGATGTCTTGTGCAATCTGATTGCCACCGCCGTCGCGGCTGATGGTGGGATACTGCACGCCGAATTGGTCTACCCAAGTTTGGCATTCGTTGTCGTGGCCGTTGGGCGAGATTTCCATGAAGAACACATCGTTTTGATTGCAGCCATAGAGGCGGTAGGCCTCGGTCATGTCGGGCATGGGTTGCTCGCTGTACGGGTCGCCAGTGAGGAAGAAATTGATGAGCACGGCCTGACCTGCGTCGAGGATGTCATAGAGGTGGATTTCGTTGCCGTCGATGTCGGTGGCGGTGAAGTCGGGCATGATGTCAGAAGGGCCACTCGGCGTAGTTGTAACCGGCTCTTGGACGACCTCACCGAGGTTGCCATCAATGTCGGCAGGCACTGCGTAGATTACATATTCCGTGTTGGGCGTCAGGTCGCTGAAGGTGTTGGAGATGACTCCCGAGCCAGGCATACCGTGGTTCCAAAGGTATTCGGGGAGGTCGAGACCTGCAATACCCATCCATTCCTGGATTTCTGCCTCAGTAGCCAAGGTGTAAGCGTATGATGCGCAGTCTTCATTAGGCGTGAAGGTGGCCGTGACCTCGGTCTCCAGCACTTGGTCAACCGTGATGCTCACCTGCGGGTCGTAGGTCGCGCCATTGCAGTCATGCTGCTGCAGTCCGTGTTGTTCCAAAGCGGTGATGACACTTTGGGCGTTGTTGATAGGCCACAAGTCATTGATGACGATGGAACGGTCCGGCGCAATGAGGATAACTGTGGGGAAAGCTCCGATTTGATAGGTGTTACTGATGCCAGAACCGCCAGCTGCACCGCTGATAGTTGGGTATTCCACACCATAGTTGTTCACCCAATTGAGGCAAGCCGCATCGCTGTCGCGGTCAGAAATTTCTATGTAAAACACATCGTGCTGGTTGCAACCCATCGCATAATAGGATTCGACGACTTTCGGTGTAGCTATTTGGCAGGGGCCGCAGTTGACGAAGAAGAAGTCAACAAGCACATATTGTCCACCATCAAGGATATCGAACAAATGGACTTCTGTGCCATGAACATCCGTAGCAGTAAAGTCAACGGCTTGTGTGAGAGGGCATTGCGCTTTCAGGCCAAAACCAATGGCCAGCGCGAGAATGAAGGTAATAAGTTTTTTCATAATGAATGGTATTAATTTGTTGTTATTCCGATGCAAAGATAAGAATTAATTATGAATGCTGAATGCTGAATGCTGAATGATGCGAAGTGTCAACTCTCAACTATCAACTCTCAACTATCAACTTTCAACTATCAACTTTCAACTGACTCTAAACTCTCAACTAATTATCACGATAATCCTTCTTCTTCTCATACTTCAAGTCCTTCAACGCCTGGGCTTTCACATTGATGGTGAAATTCCAGCTCTTGTAGCTGCCGATAGGAATCCAGTTGAAGCGCATCTCCCAGCAGTGCAGGTCGCGGTAAACGCTGAGGTTGGTATAAGAAAGCTTGTTGTTGACAAAGTCCCAACCCGTCGAGAAGGTCACCTTCCACTTGGGCGTAATGCTAATATCACCGTTGAGGCCAATGGTATGCACATGGGTGTTAGTAGCAATGCCCATAAAGGCAGCGTATGCAATTGATGTCGTGTAGGTTAGGTTGTAGCTCACAGAGAGTGACCAAGGCGTGGTCCAGTCAATGTAAGCATTGGGATTACCCAAGATTTCGTTCAATTCATCTGGGTCGAAATTGCCTGATTTTCTAGCATTTTCGTTGATTTCGTCACGCAATTCCTGGCTACCTTTCTTGCCTTGCAGTTTCTTGAGGTCGTTTTGGTTGAAGCTATAATTCAAACTGAAACGCCAAGACGAGCCCGTCTTTCGGAACAACCGCCCATTGTCAGTAATCTCAAAGCGATTGATGCGACGACCCAACGAGTCGGCGGCGTAGGGATCCCATGAACTGCTATAGTTGATACCTAACTTCTTGAACAATGTGGTGCGCCCACTAATCGAAATAGGAGAAAAGTTGACCGAGTCCTTGGTCAGGTCGTAATTGCCCGAAATGCTGAACGATTCCAAAATGGGTATTTTTTTCACCCCTGTGATGGTGTCGGAACTCGACGGCACCTTGATTTCCAAGTTGTTATTAAAATTATAGGTCAACAGCCCTTGTTGCGTTTGCGATGGCGTGCCATAAAGCGCATTACTGAACTTATTGTAAACCTGCTCTTTGCCATTGCCGTCGACATATGAACCATATACACCCCATTTCGGGTCGCCGAAGTTGGGACGGTAGGTAAAACCGATGGTTGGCGTGAAGACATGGCGAATAGCACGGATGGGACCTTGGGCAAAGTTCACCATACCATAGATTTTGGTGGTCAGGTTGGAACTTGCATTGAAGTCCACCAAATTACGGAAACCATGGATAGTGTCAGTCTGCAGATGTCCTGTCGAGTCACTGTCATTAATCCATTGGCGTTCAATGCGCTTGAAATACATGTAGTCATTCAATGTCAGCGAATTGGTCCACGAGAAATGCTTAAAGAGTTTAATAGTGGCATTGATGGGCATCCTGTGCGAAATACCCGTCTGCACATGATCGCGAAGCATTTCCCTCGCCCAACCACCGAAGTCATCGGAGATGCCATGGAAAAGCACCGTGTCCACATCATTGATGTAAGCTTTCCCATTCAATGTATAGCCCATGCTCAGGCTTTGGTACCAATGTTTTTTGCCTGCTTTGCCTACATTTTTCAAAGGATAAAATGTGTTGACAGACAAAGTAAGCTCAGGTAAAGAGGCTGTCACTTGTCGCGTCAGTGTGTTCTGACTATGGCTTCCATTCAATGTAAGATAGACCTTACCAGCAAAATTCGTCTGGTAGGAAATACTCGAATTGAAAGTGTTGCTCAGCTGATCGGTGGTGGTTTGGGCGTTGTATTTGTTGAAGTTGGAGCTCACAATGTTGACATTGGCCGAAAAATTGTGCCTCGGATGAGCTTTGGGGTCTTGCTTGTGGGTCCACTGGATCTTAAAATCAGTGCTTTCCTGATAATCGGCGGCACCTTTCGTACCTATCTTGTTGACGGCAAAGCCCAAAGCCATCGAGCCATTGAAACGGTAGCGTTTGTTGTAACGGAACGTCGGCTTGATGCCCCATGAACCGCGTGTGTAGATGTCGCCCAAGACCTGCAAGTCGTAATAGTCGTTGATGGCCCAATAATAGCCACCGTTTTCCAAATAGAAACCTCTATTGGCCGATTCACCGTAGGTGGGTATGATAAGGCCCGACTTCTTGCCTTTCGTGTTGGGAATGATGGCGAAAGGTAAAGCCAGGGGCAATGGGATGTCGGAAATGGTCAAATAAATCGGACCCGTGACAATCTTATCGTCTGGGATGACCTTGGCTTTGGTGAACTTGAACTGATAGTGCGGATCCTCCTTGAGGTCACAGGTAGTGTAGCCTCCCGAACGGATGTTGATGGTGTTGTCGTCCATGCGCTTGATGCGCTCACCATGCAAATAGCCATCGTTCTCTTCAGTCCAAACCTTGGTGATGATACCTTTTTTTGTCTTGAAGTTGTATAGCATTTCCACGGCCTCAAAAGTGCTTTCCCCTTGTGTAAAGACAGGTCGCCCTTGCAATTTGCCTAACGAATCGGCAACACCGTAAGCACGGCAAGTGCTGGTCTCAAGGTCGAATTCCAGGCATGCCGCTGTCAAAGTGATGTCATCGTATTTGGCTTCGGCCTGACCGAAATAGTAAATCTTCTTCTTGTTCATGTCGCGGTACGACGAATCCACTGCCGAGCAAATCACCTTCGTCTCGATGGCCGACTCCGAACGTTTAGGCTCGATACGGCGAGGTTTTGTTTGCTTCAATGTATCGTTCGTCAAAGAATCAACTTGGAGACTGTCAGTAGAAATTCGTAAAGAATCAAAAGCAGCAATGCTATCCGCTGGAAAAGTCAAAGAGTCGGAGAAGTGTTGGGTAATAGTGTCGGGTTGAATGGAATCCAAAACCAATGTTATCGTATCGACAATGCGCTCTGGAGCCACCGACACACTATCTACCTTGTTTTGCTCAATATCATACTTATCTTTCTCAGTATGAGATAATTGTTTACACCCATAAAACAACACGACCATGGCGGTGAGCAAAGAAAAGGCCGCCTTATGAAAATAATTCTTATGTGCCGTGCGTTCTGTCAAAGTGAAAACAATTACTTTTGTACGGTAGAAATCCGCTGCAAAGATAGTTTTTCTTCGCGCATAAATAAACAAACTCAGTATGATAGAACGAAAGATTTCGCGATTTGGTGTTTTAGCCCTGCTATTTCTAATGCCTTTATGGTCCTTTGCCCAAAAAGGTGAAAAGATACAAACCATCGTCATCGACGCAGGTCATGGCGGCAAGGACACGGGGGCCTTAGGCAAGGTAACCAACGAAAAGACACTCAATTTGGCTGTCGCGCTCAAGTTTGGAGCATATATCGAAGAGAACCTTCCCGATGTGAAAGTAATCTACACGCGAAAAAAAGACAAATTCGTCGAACTGAGCGAGCGTGCCGCCATTGCCAATCGCAACAATGCCGACGTGTTCATCTCGATTCACTGCAATTCGACGGAGACACCCAACTCGGCCTCTGGCGCGGAGACTTTCGTGATGGGTGAATCGAAAAACGAGAAAAACCTTGCCGTCGCAAAGAAGGAAAATGCGGCCATCCTGTTAGAAGACAACACCGATGCTTACGACAACTTCGATCCCAACAGCACCGAAGCCTATATCCTCTTCTCACTCTCACAAAGCCTCTACCAAAGCCAAAGCCTCGATTTGGCAGGCAAGGTGCAAAAACAGTTTGCCAACAAAGGTCGCAACGACCGAGGCGTACAACAGGCTGGTTTTCTGGTGCTTTGGAAAACTTCCATGCCGAGCATCCTCGTGGAATTAGGCTTTATCAATAATACAAAAGAGGAGCAGTTCCTCAATTCCGAAAAAGGACAAACGCAAATGGCTTTGGCTTTGTACCGCGCCTTTGAAGAGTACAAGCGGGAATTTGAAGCCGAGAACCATGTTTCCAGCAAGCCTGAGACCAGTGATGAAAAGCCTTCTTCAGTCGTTGGAGACACCTATTTTTCGGTTCAGTTCTCCACCTTGAACAAGAAAGTGCCCGTTACAGACAAGGCTTTTAAAGGAGTGAAAGATGTGGAAGTATACGAATACAACGGCGCTTATCGCTACATTTCAGGCCGTTTTCTGACCAAAGCTGAAGCCTTGGCACGACAGAACGAAGTGCGCGATTTAGGCTTCAAGGATGCCTTCGTCATTGCCTTCATCAACGGTGAGCGCGGCACGGTGAAACAGGCTGAGGAGGCGCTGAAGAAATAGTTTTTGCTCATCGAAGGCCTTCTCTGTCGCTTATTTTATTACCGTGACGCGTTCCGTTTGCGAAACTCCCATTGCATTGGTAATCCGCAGCAGGTAAACCCCTTGCGGCAGGTCTGCAACGGGGATTTCATTCGTGTTCCGCACAGTCTTCACCAACTGCCCAAGCCCATTATAAACCTGCACCTCGGCAGCTTCAATTCCTTCAACAACAACCCTATCCATAGCCGGATTAGGCCAAAGCGTCAGCATATTGCCGTTCTGTTCCTCGATTCCATTAGTCGATGAGTAATGGAAATCAAGATAGAAATAGTCGCCATCCTCGTCCATGATGAGTTGATCCACCTTGTTGGAAATCGGGAATGAAAACTCAAACAAGTCCCACAATAACGAAAGGCCAGAGATGTATTCAATTCCAAGTGTTCCGTATGCTATGTGATACACTTCTTCCAGCTCCCATGTCTCGTCATAAACATAGTAGAAATATTCGTAATAGTCGGTGCAGTTGTTGTCTTCGTCGTACAAATACTCATACTTATTGCGGTAAGTCCAGTCTTGAGTGCCCGATTGATGAAAATAGGAAATCTCGATGTGAAGAGTCCCCGCAGCGTCATATTCATAGCTGTTTTTGTACAACTCATACCATTCTTCCCCGTAACCGTACTCAATCTTTTCATAACAGAGCTGTTGGGCATCATAATGGTAAACGGTTTTGCTCTCATTATACCAAGCCTCCGACCAATAGCTTTCAATCATCTCCGTGCAAAGACCATCGCCGTCATAGTGGTATTCTATTCTCCTGTCGCCAACCCATTCGCCGTTCTCATTGATATAGTAGGTAGTGTTCGCTTGAAGCAGACCATTCTCGTAGTCCCATGTCTGTTTGCCCGACTCAACCCATTCACCTTCCACATAAGAATAGCCCCTGGAAAGTGTCATATTGTTGTCTTCATCATAAGCCAAGACGTTTTTCAAATAGAGGCGCCAAGTTCCGTTGGCTTGATAGCTGGAGCGATAGATTTCTTCCACAAGGTCCTGTGCATTATAGATGTATTCTTCTTTTTCCTCGCTATCATAGTCAATCACGTAGGTCAGGCGGTTCTGTTCATCATAACCATATTCGAAGGCAAATTCCATCTCCCATTCGTCATCGAGGTAATATATGGCAATCCCCGTACAATTGGAATGCGCATCGTAATCGAGAATAACTTTCATATTGTCACTACCGTACATCGTAACGCTGTCCAATTCCGTGGTATAAACATTCTCATGGCGATTCATTTTCTCTACCATCTGGAGGGTTTCTTCCAATGACCTCCGAACTTTAGGCTCCTTATTGAAACTTTGTGCAGAGGCCGAAACCATGCAACACATGGAAACTACAAATAATACTACTTTTCTCATTGTTGTTATCATTGTTTAATGTTATCAGTTTATTTAAACATCTCATCCGTAAGGATAAGCGTATAAGTCCTAGTGCCATCATACCCTTCATCATCAGGGCTGCATGTCCATGCCTCGCGTGTGAAGAAATACCGCTGCGCATTGCTGGCATTCTCGTCATGGCGATAAGTAATGGTGGCTGCACCATCAGAACTGCGCGTAAACCTCACGCTGTCATATTCAGTCGACAAATAAGTGAAAGCATTCTCTATTGAAACACTTCCCACCCCGGTATAATGGTAAATTGGAAGCTCTTCATATTGCCCGTCTTGTTCATTCTGTGGTGTTGGGTAAAACACTGCAGAATGATCCCTGACGAGTTCCCCTAAACTCCAAGCTTCAAAAGTGACGGTGTCAACTGAAGAAGTTGGGGTACAGGTGGCTATAAAACCAACTGGCACCTTGGGAGTGCATGAGGTCATGAAAGACACCGTAAAAGTCATTGCCGCCAAAAACACCAGCAGCGTTCCGAATCTGAATTTTCTGTTGTTCATAATACTTTAATTTTAGGTATTGATAATTTGATTTGAATTTATGATGCAAAAGTATAGCAAATTATCGCTGTTTTTTCAAGTCCAAAGGCCATTACAAACATTTGCAAAACCACTTCGTTGTTTTACAACACGTTGCAATTCTAGATTACAACATTTCACTTATCGCTCTCCCACCTGCTCATCCCCCCATGCAACACATGCCACCGCCGCATTTGCTCATCGAAGGCCTCCACCGAGTCCTTTTTCAGGCTGTCGGCAGGCTCCTTACCGCTTTGGATAGCGGTTTTGGCAGGCCCCTTTTGGTCACTTCGCTGGCATCCCACCAGCAGCAGGGCGGCCAAAGCCGCCACTGCTGTTGCAAGAATGATAGTTTTTGTGTTATTTTTCATTTAATGCTTCTCCTTTTTGAACTGGATGTATTGAACTTCTTAAGTCCTGTCTGTCTTTGTCACCATGGCAAAAACGCCCATCAGCATACCATTCAGCCAGCTACTGTCCAAACAAGTTCAGCTGGTCGAATGTGAATTGCTCTTCAAAGTCTCCGGTGTTGTCTGTTCGCACGGCTTAATTAGCAAAAACACCTTAACCATACATAAAATCTTGCAAAATTCATACTGATGAAAACAGTTTCGGGGGCGACGCAAGGGCCGCCCCTGATCTTCATGGTATCCACTGCCGTGCAATGGTGCTGTCCGGCTTGTAGTCAAATGGGTGGAAATAGAAATAGTCATCCTCTCCTGCTCTTTTAATACAAGTGTCGTTCACTATCTCGAAGGTGTGCAGGATTGACACCCCCGAACCCATGGCCGGCCAAAACCATTTTGACCATTTGAGGGTGTCGCCTTCCACTACAAAAACCCCCCAAGCAGTCTGACTACTGAAATCATTATGACCTTGATGGGTGATGCAATCCACAGTAACCTCATCAGGGACGGTCGTTTGAACTGTTGCAGCTCTTAGAAAAGTGCCGTCACGATACATAAAATACAGGTTCATACAGTCCGGCTTCCAGTCATACTGCGAGTAGTGGATATTATACCAAAACCCATCAGTCCGAAGTTCATTCCCATAGTATGGCGTTCTCGGGAAGTTCAGGGGTTCATATTTATTCTTGTTGCAACTTGCCATCAACAATACCAAGAGCAGAATCAAACTTATCTTTTTCATATTGAATCTGATTTTAAGGTTTACCATAGTGTGTCTCCCGTGCCTGTTCCGTATTGGAAATAAACTGATGGCTCAATATCCAAGGGCAAGAACCAATAGGCATCGCCGCCAGTTAAGCGATCATGCGCAAACCGGTTTTGGAAAGCGTGCCTGATGCTCTCCGAATTGCGGCCGAACCTCAGGTTGCCAAAACCGACATACAGCACCCCCGCCCGTTGGTCTGGATTTAGAGCATCGAGTTGGGTGTAGTAATAATGCTGATTCCAGTTGGCATCATAAATTTCTTCTGCACCTTCATCTCTATAATCGTCATCGTGGCCCGGATCACCCGTGAACAGGTTGGTTCCGATTTCCAAAACCCCTCCCCAGTTTATTCTAACGGCCGCAGAGCGCCAGCGGTCGCCTTTGTCGGCTGCATAGGGGCCCAATACAGAGCCGATATTCCACATGAAGTCGTTCTCGTATGAAATTCGGAGGAAGGGTGCGACCTGCATCGAAACCTTGTTGGTGATTTGCGAATAGGAGCCCGCTGTGAACTTCGTTCCGGAGTATGACAGCACTCCCATGATACGGATTTCCGATCCGGTGCGCGTCTCCCAGCTGTTATAGTTGCCGTAGATGTTCCTGCCAAAATAATACGACGCCCCGCAGTGCCAGCGGTATGAATTGAGCCCAGGCAAACCCAGCGAGACATCCAAGCCGATATGATTGCGGGAGCCAAACCCGTAGTTAAGTTTGAAAGCCACGGGAGAAATGGTTTTCTGAAAATCATAACCGGCTTCGGTGTTGGGGAAATTCAGGAAATATGAGGTGGTTCCAAAAGCCAGAGCCGTAGAAGAGAAGAGTCCTCCCGAAAGCATATCGCCCCCTGCCATCGTGAGCCACCAATTCAAGTCGCTTTGTACCTGTACCAACGGTCCAGGTGGGGTGTACGTCCTGGTTTCAGGCTTGCGGAGTAAGCCTGGAACCATCTGCCATCCGCTCGGGTCGGTGTACTTCAAGGGGTTGTTCAAACAGTAAGCATAGCGGTTGAAGTTCTGCGAGTTGTCGGGCGCCTGGATGTAGTTGTCGGGCGAGAGAAACGTGCTCATCACCGGGTCGTAGACGCGCCCGTTCATGTTGATGAGGCCAAACATGTGAAGGTGCTCGTGCCCGGTGAAGCCACGGTCGAACATCGGCGTGTTGTTGTAATCACAGCTCCACGTCTCCGGGTCGCGCATGTTGCCCCACGCGTCGAAGCTCTGCTCTGCAATCACTTGGCCTCCGGCATCGGTTATTGTCGTCCAGCTGCCGAGGTGGTCCTTATGGATGTAGTGGAGCTCGTATGTGCCTTCTGTTGCCAAGTGTCTGGGTTTTTCTGCAAAGATAGTGGTTTTTTGCGGGTTGGCAAATCTATGGGCGGGTTCCGCGGAACCCGCCCAAGATAGAACGATACATTCTTTTATTTGCATTGCGACAGAGCCACCATGAAACATACAAAAGAAAGAACAACAAATATAAGTATTGCTATTCCTTTCAGCCATGAGAGCCTGTCGCCTTTGTGCTTTTTAGCTAATGCCTTATACTTTTCTTTTAAATCACCTATAAAAAGTTCGGCAAAAAAATAAAACAAACCAAAAGGGAGAAGTGTGATGATGATGTGCATTGTTTTAATTCTGATTCCAAAATACCATAAGACGACCGTCTCTAAAGCTAATGTATAAGAGCAAAGAGCCGTCACAAGCACCAGCAATCCCCAACTGTAGCAACTCTGAATCAAAAGATACCCTGGCGCGTCCTCAATTCCAAAGATGTCTTTGTATGCTTTCGCTATTCTGAAGTAGACGTATTGAAATAGGTTTTTCATTGCCACTATTATTTGAAAGGTTGGTAGACTGGGTAGCCTGGATTGAATCCGTCTTTTATCAATTCGCCCAAGGTTAATTCAACGTATGAGCATTGCTTCGGAAGTCCGATTCGGCCACGATAAATACTGTTCTGGGCAAAACCAAGTAACTGTATTGCCATCACCACAACCAAAATAAAAATCCTTATCGCTCTCATTGTTCTATTAGTCTTATCAGTCCTTTCCTCCTATGAAATCGAAGATTCGACGTAGTCAAAGGGGGTGCCGCTTCGCGGCGGGGGAGTTCCCACTTCGTTAGCACGTTAGCACGCATAACGATCAACTCAAAACTATAAACTCTCAACTCCCCACAACTCTAAACTCTAAACACTAAACACTAAACTCATTTATCGCTCTCCCACCTGCTCATCCCGCCATGTAGCACATGCCACCGCCGCATTTGCTCATTGAAGGCCTCCACCGAGTCCTTTTTCAGGCTGTAGGCAAGTTCCTTACCGCTTTGGATAGGGGTTTTGGCAGGCTCCTTTTGGTAACTTCGCTGGCATCCCGCCAGCAGCAGGGCGGCCAAAGCAACCACTGTTGCCACGAGAATCTTGGATGAAGGCGAATTTTTCATGGCTTATCTTATTACCGTGATGCGTTCCGATTGCGAAACTCCCATAGCATTGGTAATCCGCAGCAGGTAAACGCCCTCCGTCAAGCCCTCTACACCGATTTCATTTGAGTTTCGCACCGTCTTCACCACCTGCCCAAGCGCATTGTAAATCTGCACTTCGGTGGGCTCTATGCCTTCGATGCGAACCGTCTCGGATGCCGGATTGGGGTAGACAGAAACCACAGGCGCAACCTCTTCCTCCACGGCATCAATCATGCAGGTGCCATAATACTCGTTTTGCCAAACCAATTCTTCGTTCTGATGGAAGCATAAGGCCCTGTAATACCCTCCTGTGGCATAATACCATCCGCTGAAAAGCAACCCCATGTCGCTGCCAATGCCTTCTGTCCATGTCTCGATGGCAAGCGGCTCACCAATAAAGTCATATTCCAATCCGAACCAGAACTTTCTCCTGTCCTTGCCTCCAATTTGCTCTATGCTAATGGAATCAACGACAAAATATTCAAATTGGGCAAAATCGCCGAAACGCAAGGTGTCACCAACTTGGGCAGTGAAATCGTAAATCAAAATATCGGTCGCCAATTTTCTTTTCCAGACTTTGCCGTCTTCTTCCCTCAACAGGGTGGCTAATTTCGGCGTGCCTTCACCATTTCTGGTCTCCAAGACTTTTGTGTATCGAACGCCATCAACAAGCGTGTCGTCCGAAAGCCAATGGACCAAAGTGCTGTAATGATCATTTGGCGGAAAGCCAGGGTTTACGATGACATCAAGGGTGTGCCATTCGTTGCCTTCCTGGATAATCGGTTCATAATCTTGTGCCTTTGCCGTGCCCGCCACTGCCAGCAGCAGGAGGAAAAGGACTTTTGCCATTGTGTTGGTCGCTTTATTCATTGTATTTTTGTTTAGGTTACCTGTAATTGTTTATCCATTACTAGAATGATGCAACAGGGTTCATCATTTCACATTCGTTAGGTTTTGAACTTTTTTGCAAAACTACACCCTCTTGACACGCGTGTCAAGAAAAACAATGTATCAATTTGTATCAATTTTCACGCAATATCTTGATTTTTAACCATTTGTTTCCTTTGCAAAATCAAGAAGTGTTGTAGGCAGAGGAGCCTCATTTTTAAAAATAGCCTTCATCTTTCGGGCACGATGCGACACCGTGGGATAAGCTTTCTGCATCATAGCCGCAACGTCGGCATCCGAAAGGCCGAGCAGATAGAGGCAGCAATAGTCAAGGTCGCCCTTGGTGAGCTCGGGATAGGCCTTGGCCAAACGGACGGTGAACTGCCCGAAGTGGCGGTCGGCAGCCTCGCGCAACGCCATCACCTGTTCCTTGCCCAAGGCATAGTCCTGATATAGCTTGCAGTCCATCTGCGCCTTGAACTGTCCTTCGTTCACCCGCTCCATGATGAGGCGACAGATAGGCTCTTCGTTGAACGACACCGCTTGCGCCTCCTGTTTCGGCGCAACGTTGCCCGCCTGTTGCCGCATCTGTTCCTTCAGCTCGCGCAGTTCCTGGTTGCTCCGTTTCAGCCTCCCCGACATAGATGCTTTCTCCAAGCGGTGCGCCTCTCGTTCAGCTTCCATCTGCTGGCTCGCCGCGTCGCGCTGCTGCCGCATCTTGCGCCTATAAAACAGCCAAGCCAACAGCACCGCCACTACAACGAGAGCGCACACCACAACGATCATCCTGTTCCTCCGCAGCCGCGCTGCCTGCTGCCTTTCGGCTTCGGTTCGCCCTTGCTTCCACTGCAAATGTTGTTGAAACAGGTCGTTCAATTGGGAGACCCGCTTTTGGCTTTCGGCTGCTGCAGCTACATCTTCTATGATGAATTGGGCATATTGGTTGGCTTTCAAGGTGTCGCCCTCACCAATAGCGATGTCATGCAAAGCCTTTGCTGCAAGTTTTTTTCCAATGTCGTCATTTGAAAAATCAAATACTGCTTTCAAATATACCTTGGCAGAATCGAATTGTCTGGCATTATGATAAATGTCGCCAATGGTTGAATATCGGTTTATTCTTTCAATATTGCTTTCGGATAGGGCTGCCATGCTTTTCAGATTGTCCAAGGCTTTTATGGTGTCGTGGAGATGATAATAATCAAACAAAGATTGTGAAGCCATCAAATCCCTGTAAACCATAGTATTTCTGTCATGCAAGGCATTAAACGCCGCATCATAATAGAAAACAACGCTGTCTGGTTTTTGCAATATATGATATTGTAATCCAATCTGATACAAAATATTGGCTTTGGCGTTAAGCGAAGTCGGTGCAATCTGGTTGTATAACAAGTACTGCTTGGCACAATAAATGGCGGATTCTGGCATAAGTTGGCCTTTGAACATATCAATAAGACGGCCGTATGTCAAGGCCATAAACCGCGCCTTCTTATCCACCAACTCCTTTTCCGAGAAATGGCTTTCCATGATCCGCAAGGTGTTGAGGTATTCCGTACAGGCGTTCGCCAAATCCCCTTGTTCATAGAATCCCACACCATTCATATAATGGGCGCGGGCGGAGAGGAAAACGATGTTGTCGTTTCGTGTCGGAGATAGCGGGTCTGCGCCCGCTATGAGGCTTTTTGGGGTGGGGGTGTCGTTCAAGGTGAAGTTTAGGCTGTCGAAATATGCTACCGCTTTCAACAGATCCTTCCTATTGCTCTGTACATAGTCATTCTTAAACAGCAGCTCCGCAATCAGCACCTGGCAATAATGCCCCTCAAACTCACCAAGGCTATCCGCCGCCTCACTCCCCGCAAACTCCATCATCACCGCCAAGGCGCTGTCAGGCCGCTGCCACATCAAACTGTCGATGGTCGCCAACTCTTTGGTCGGCCCTTCGACAAGCTCAGGGACCTCAACTTTAGTAGGTTTGGAGCAAGCCACCAGCATGGCCAGCCCAAACAAAAAGCTCACTATGTGCAAACACCGTTTCACGCGGCAAAAATACTCAAAATCCAGCAAATTAAATAAAAAGCCACCAAAGGCCTTAAACCGTCTCCATGTCGCCGATGGGAATGGCTAGGCTTTCGATGGCTTTATCTAAACCTCAATCTACCACCACCAACCGCACATCGCTTT
Source organism: uncultured Bacteroidales bacterium (assembly GCA_900317055.1). Lineage (GTDB taxonomy): Bacteria > Bacteroidota > Bacteroidia > Bacteroidales > F082 > Limimorpha. Next base: position 118,865 of record ONFF01000019.1, read on the forward strand.
TGATCAAGCCTTGCTCCATCAGCAGAAACAGCCGCTTCGTCTTGTCTGAATTATAGCTTTGGGCGGCGATGCCGGCAACACCTTTGCCGTCGATGACATTCACGGTCTCGTTCCCCTCCTGGTCCAAGATGATCTCGCGGAGCTTGGTCTGCAAAAACCGCGGGTCTTGTGAGGCCGCCACATCCGATGGATATTTGTACTTGGAGCAGACCATCGAATAATAGCAAAGGTTACCATTGATGTCGAACAATTCATCGGTGACCACTTCTTTGGGGCCGATAATCTCATTACTGTAAGGCTTCCTCCATAATAGTTTTCCGTCAGCATCGAACATGTTCAGGATGCTACCTTGTTTCCCGTACTGGTAATACGCACCCGTATGAGTGCTAATGACCTCATCATAATTATAAACACCTGTCACACAGACACGGCCATCGTTCATGAAATAGGGCTGAAAATCAATCCAATGAACCTCATTGTCTTTGCTCTTGCCTTCCTTGGCATTAAGGTAAACGTCTACGTCTTCATTTGTGAAAGGATACATATCGGAAGTGACAACGGCTTGCTCTTTCATGTCGAATACGGTAACATACATCCCGCAAAGGGCTGCGTTTCTATTGAACAAAAACATCCAGTCACCGTATTTCTCGCCTTTCAGCGAACCCGTAACCCAAAGACGATTGCCGTTCAAAGCAAGTTCCGCACTCCCGATGTTGACGGGCAAAGGGAATGCCATTTGTTCTTCTCCTTCGTTCGACATGACCACGAGCGCCGCTATTGCCTTGTCTTCGGTGTCGGCAAGATAATAGCCTGCCAATATGACCCTGCCGTCGTCAATAGGCACGAAATCGGCAAAATGGAGATCCGTATCCCTGCTCCATAAGGTCGCACCTGTCTTGTTGTCCAACATCACGACCTTCCACACGCTGGGTGCGCCATTCTTGCACTGGTCCAATCGCACCAGCGCACGATGGGATCGGTCAGGAGATAGTTTGCTGGAAACCGTAAGCATATCCTTCAGCTTGACAGGATCCATGTTGATGACATGCTTTTTCCCGTCTTCGAAAGGCGAGAATCCGATGTCATCGGTCGAGGCCAATGTCATGTCCGACTTCTTTATCGTGAATTTTTCGAGGCGATAGCCCTCCGGCTCGCACTTTGCGGTAACCAGCTCGATGTTTTCGCCAAACACTCCTCCATAAATGGGGAAACGCACCGACAGCCCAGACTTGTATTCCTTCTCCACTTTCAGCGACAAGTCGGTCTTGCTGAAACCAAGGACGGCTGTCTTAATGGAACAGTCAAAGAAATAATAACAGGACTCGTCCTCTCCTATATACATTGCCTGATTGGTGAGTTTCACACCTTTGGCCAAAGGGCCTTGCTTGATTGTCGGCATTTGGGCGAATGAAAAACAAGTGTAGAATACACTTAACAGAACTAATAATTTTGTTTTCATTATATCGTGATTTTATTTGTGTAAACTTTTTCTTCAGCATCCGCAATGCGCAGCAAATACACCCCTTCTACCACTCCGCTCATTCCCTCAGCACTTTCCGTGTGAGGCACACTTCCGCATTGCGGATTCTCAGCATGTACATCCCTTTGGGCAAGTCGCCCATCTCCATCCAACCACCCTTGCCGCCGAAGGTCTTTGTGGCCACCACCTGGCCGCTCATGTTGATGAGTTCCATTTCCGTGGCCTCGGCCTCGTTGGGAAGCAGCACGCAAACCGTGTTGTTCGTCGGGTTGGGATAAACCTCCACCGCTGCCTCTTCCTTTGGCATTGGTCGTTCCGGCACCTGCAAGGTGGTGTAGTCCACCGTATCAGTGATGTGGAGAATCCAATAATCCAACGAACGGCCGCCA
>ONFF01000030.1 GCA_900317055.1 uncultured Bacteroidales bacterium
GCCAAGAGCCTCCACCAGAGGCCCTTGGCCTTTTCGTTTCTTGTAATCATCTTGATTCTTTTTTTGGTAAGGATTAAACTGAAGTTATTGCTCATTCCGCTGAAGTCGACAGCCGTGCACTGCTGCAGGATCAGCATCATGTAGTTCTTTTTGTCAACGCCGGTGGCCACCACATCGCGGTCGGCTTGGTATTCGTGGAGGCTTTGCAATTCCTTCTTGTACAGATAAATGAAGGGGTTGAACCATTGCAGGATCATCATCACCTCGGCGAAAAGGATGTCCCACGAATGGTGATGCTCGATGTGGCTCATCTCGTGCCGCATGATGTCGGGGTCTACATTTTCGTTGGGGAAGAAGGCATAACGGAAGAAGGAGAACGAGCCTTGCTCCTTGCCCGTGAACACCGCTGTAAAACCGTCCATCTTACGCTTTGGCGATCGGATGATGAGCGCCACAAGCCTCCCCAACTTGATGAGGAACAACAGTGTCATCACGCCAATACCTATTAAATAAATGCCACCAATGACTTGCCACACACTAAAACGCGAAGGCGTGGTATTGGTTGTTACCGTCACTTCGGGCAAGATGGGCTGACCGTCGGGCGTGACGATGACCTCATTCAGCATGATTCCGTTAAAAAGCTGTTGTTTCAAAGTCGCCATCTGCGGCACTTCAATTCCCGAGAGCAAGCCGAGCAAAGGCATGGCTAAGGCCAGCAGCATACTCGTGAGCAGGAAAAAGCGGTTAAAATACAGTCGGTTGCTGTTGCGGAACAACAGGCGATACACCAACCAAAGGATGGCAACGGTGGCTGCAATGGGCAGCAGATGACCGATGATTAATTCTTGTGCGTTCATGGCTTATTTCCTTTCTGAGGCGATGGCCTCGTCGATGGCTTTCCTCATTTCTTCCAGTTCCTCGACGCTGAAGTTCTCCTTTCTGGCGAAGGCCGAGACAAGGTCGAGATACGAATTGTTGAAGTAACGCTCCACCACGCTACCAAGGTAGCGATGCGAGTACTCCTCCTTGCTGATGGCGGGACTATAGCGATGGGCACGACAGAAGGTCTCGTGCTTCACGAAGCCCTTGTTTTCCAAAATCTTGATGATGGAAAGCACCGTGTTGTAGGCAGGCTTGGGTTCGGGATAGGCAGCCATAATCTCATTGGCGAAACCTTGCCCGATGTTCCAGATGACCTGCATCACTTGCTCTTCCGCCTTGGTCAACTCCTTCATCCTGATGGAGTTATCTTCGATATTTTCTTTCTTTCTGGCCATTTTTACCTCCGTTTCTAATGGTTTAACGCTGCAAATATATAGATTATTTTGAATATACAACTATTTTTTTAGTTATTTTATTGTATTTTTCAATAAAATTTTCCAAGTTTCTTTGTTTTTCATTGATTTTCAATAGGCTAGATTGATAGTTTTACCTGCTTTGATGAGTCGCATTTTTTCTTCGTCGGACAGGTTGAAGTCGTTGTCGCGCAGAATGAGTATCTCCATGTCAGGTTTTTCCACGAGTTCCCATGGGAAACGCTCTAGCAGGTTGTGTTCGGCGTCGAATTCGTAAAGCGACTTCATTTTCGACAAGTCGGGCAAATCCAACAAATGGTTGAAGCCTACGCCAAACCTTTCGATGGAATCCATCTCCGTAATCCATTCTGGAATGAAATGCAATTCGTTGTGGTGGATATAGAAAAACTTCAGGCGTTTCAAGTTGCTCAAGGTGTCTGGGATTTCCTCGATTTGGTTGAACGACAAGAAAAGTTGTTGCAGGTTATCCATGTCGCCAATGAAATCAGGAATTTCCTTGATCTTGTTCTTATAGAAATCCAGGTGTTTCAAATTCTTGAAACCAGCCAATTCATTCGGGATGGTCTCAAACGCGTTGTCATAGAAAATCAAGTATCTGGCTTGTTTCAGTTCTGCAAACGACTTGGGCAAGGTGCTGAGTTGGTTCTTTGACAGGTTAAGGCTTTCGCATCGTAGCACACCAACATTGTCGGGGAGTTTCTTGATGCCATTGCCTGCCAACAGAACATCTTCTACCTTCGACAGTCTACGGATATCCCGTCTTTTCAAATTCAGTTTGTTGAAGTTCAAGTTGATTTCCTCAAGGCTATCCAGCGAGCTGAGCCATCTGGGGATGTGTCGGATTTGGTTCCCTTCCAAGTTCAGCCTTTGCAGATGCTTGCAACGCTTGATGCTCGAAGGAATTCGGTCGAGACCACAGTTGGTCAGCGAGAGCACCTCGATTTTATTGTCTTTGGGAATGTCAAGATATTGTATTTCGGCCTTGATTGCTTCAAATACGACCGCCGAATCAGGAACATAAGTCACATACTTGGCTCGTTGAGTTGCGCATGAGGTGAATAATCCAATCCCCAATAATAATACTATGTGTCGTTTGATAGCCATTTTGTTTTGTCTTGACGCTGCAAATATATAGATTGTTTTGAATATACAACTAAAAAATTAGTTTATTTATTGCATTTGTCGGTAAAAAATTTTTATGTTATTGATTTTCAATAGATTTTAAAATGTTTTTGTTTGGATCTCTTGCGAAGCAATTCTAAAAACCTACTTTTTTGAAAAAAATTGGCTCTGTTTCATGAATTATTCCTATTTTTGCAGCCGCTTTTAATCCCCCTGCCCCCTTAGAAGGGGGAAAAGTGATGCCACTTTAGCTCAGTTGGTAGAGCAACGCATTCGTAATGCGTAGGTCGTTGGTTCGAGTCCGACATGTGGCTCCAGCAAAAGAGTTTCGGAAACGGAACTCTTTTTTTGTTGCCCAAAAGCGACTATAATTCCTTCTCTTTCGCGAAAATTCACTATTTTTGCAGATTAATCTAATATGGAGATGTCTGCACCAAACAAATTGATAGAGAAAATCGAAGGCTTCACACGGAAGTACTACCTTAACCGTCTGATACAAGGCGTATTGGTGGGCGCCGTGCTTTGGATTGTCTTCTATCTGCTCATCAATGGGTTGGAGTATTTCTCTTGGTTCCCGCCCAAAGGTCGCTTCGTGCTCTTCCTGTTTTTGCTGGCTGGTAGCGGTTTTGTTTTGGTGTATCATTTTCTTATTCCGCTTGTTAACCTCATCCGATTCCGAAAGAAGATGTCGGTGGAACAAGCCTCGGTGCTGATTGGTAAGTTTTTCCCTGAAATCAAGGATAAGCTGTTGAACACCATTCAGTTGAGCAACCAAGCGGCCTCTGATGCCGACAATGCCCTGTTGGCAGCTACCATCGAGCAGCGTAGTGCTCGCCTCTCCCCTATCCGCTTTTCTGATGCCGTCGATCTGCGTAGCAACTTGAAATACCTCGGCATCTTTTTTGGTTCGCTCCTTATATTAATTGCCTTGATGGTGTTTCTGCCTTCGTTTGCTGTGCAACCCACGCAGCGCATCGTCAACTACGAGCAGCATTTCGAGAAGCCCCTCCCCTATCAGGTGGAAATCGAACAGGACGAGATTGAGACCACCCAAGGCAAGGAAGTGAAGTTCAACATCCGCGTTACCGGCGACCGTATCCCCGATGCCTTCTATGTGAAAAGCGAACTGGGTCAACAACTGATGACCAAAGGCTCGGCCAACGATTTCAGTTACACTTTCAAGAACCTCTTCAACGATTTGACCTTTAATGTCATCGGAGGCGAATACACTAGCCGTCCGCTGCATATCACGGTGCATCCCAACCCAACCCTACTCTCCTATCGCTGCGAGTTAAACTATCCCTCTTATATACACCGCACCAACGAGACCTTGGATGCCAAGACGCGACTCATCGTCCCGCAAGGCACAAAACTCACCTTTAGCTTTACCACCCGAGACACCGAGCATATTACCGTCACCCGCGATTCACTGACCACCGACTTGACCGCAACCGATGACATTTTTGAATACCAATTCGTAGCGGCACAGTCCACCAAGTTTGAAGTGCAGGTGCAAAACGCTTGGAACAATAGTATAGAGCCCCTCCCCTTCTCTATCGATGTGTTGCCTGATGCCTATCCCGACATCCGTGTGGAGTCGTTCGATGAGCAACTCTCCACCGATGTGTATTACTCGGGTCTTGTCACCGATGACTATGGTTTCAGCAAACTCACCTTCAACTGCATTGTCAAGGAACCTATCGAAAAGAAAATCGTCAAGACGGTCGCATTGGATCTCAAGCAGACCCGCACCTCCTTCTTCTACAGCTTCAACATGGATAGCCTGGGCATTATGCCGGGACAGAATATGGAAGTCTATTTCGAGGTGTGGGACAACGACGGTTTCCATGGACCCAAGTCGAAACGCTCGGAAACTTTCACCTATTATAAACCTTCCGAAAGTGCTTTGGACAGCATTGCTGACCAGCAGTCGGAAGACATTATGGAGCGTTTGCAGGAGAAGTCACAAGAGGCTGACAAGTTGCAAGACGAAATCGAAAAGATGCTGCAAGACCTCATCCAGAAGAAGGATTTGGATTGGTCAGACAAGGAAAAGATGAAAGACCTGTTGGAGAAGCAGCAAAAGATCCAAGACGAATGGAACAAATTGCAAGAAGAGCAGAATAACCTCGAGGACTTCATGAAAGAGCACGACTTGGGCAACGAGGACCTCATCAAGAAGCAAGAGCAAATCAACAAACTCTTCGATGAAGTGATTCCCGAAGAGTTGAAAAAGATGATGGAGCAGATCGACAAGTTGCTTGAGGAAATGCCGCGCGAGCAGATGCAACAAATGATGCAAGACATCAAGAAAAACAATCAGTCGATGCAGGAACTGCTCGACCGTAATTTGGCGCTTCTTGAACAGCTGAAGATGGAGAAAGACCTCAACGATTTGGCCAATAAATTGGACAAACTGGGAGAGGAGTTGAAAAACCAAAAGGCTGAAAATCAGAATAAAGCAGGGGAGGAGAGCGACCAAAAATCGGCCGAGGAAGCCAAAGAGGAATTCGACGAGATGATGGAAGAGCTTGATAAACTGTTGGAGAAGAACCAAGATTTGCAACAGCCTTTCGACATGCAGAAAGACGAGGAGATGCAAGAAAGCATCGACCAAGACCTGCAAGATGCCATGCAAAACGAGCAGAACAGTCAACAACAACAATCACAGCAGAAGAAGCAGAATGCCGGTCAAAAGATGCAGCAGATGGCTAACCAGATGATGATGCAAATGCTGATGCAAGGTATGCAACAAATGGCAGAGGATGCCCATTTGCTGCGCATTTTGCTCGAAAATGTGGTCCATGCCTCGCACGAGCAGGAAGACTTGATGACCGAAATTGGTAAAATGCGTTCAGATGATCCGTCCTTGGTCGACAAGATTATCCATCAAAAGGAAGTGGCCGACAATTTCAACATGGTTCGCGACTCGTTGCGGAGCATGGCTCTGCGCCAGCCGATGATACAGAATTTCGTCTTTGATGAATTGCATACCATTGAGAATCAGACTGAAAATGCAATGAAATACCTCAACGACCTGAAACTCTCACAGGCCGTGCGCCATCAGCAGACCGCCATGATGTCAATGAACAATTTGGCGTTGATGTTGGCTGAGTCATTGGAGAATATGGAGAGTAGTATGGATGCTATGGGTATGCCGATGGCGTGTCCCATGCCCAAGCCGGGTCAAGGTCAACAGAGCATGCAAAAGATGCAACAGTTGCAGCAACAGTTGAGTGAGCAACTCAAGCAGATGCAGCAGCAGATGGAATCAGGACAACAGACCCCCAATTCTATGAGTGAGGAATTTGCCCGTATGGCTGCCGAGCAAGAGATGTTGCGTCAGGGAATGCAACAGATGCTTAACGATATGAAAGAAAACGGTCAGCTTGGCGATGACGGCCTCAACGAAATCATCAAGGATATGGAGAAGTTGGAGGAGGAGTTGGTGAACAAAAAGATCAACCGTCAGATGATTGAGCGTAGCCAAAGAATCGAGTCCAGAATGTTGGAATCGCAGAAGGCGCAGGAGAAACGCGAGCAGGAAGAGAAACGCAAGTCAAACGAGTACAAAGGTTCGCATTTCGACCGCAGGATAGATGAATATCTTTATGAGCAGTCTCTCAAGAAAAACCAGGAATTCCTGCGCAGCAATCCCATCGAATATGCTCCTTATTACAAGGATAAAATCAACGAATATTACCTAAAGAAAAACACACATTGAGATGATTAGATTCAGCACATTGGATGTGGAGATGCCGCCCATTGACCCACAGCGCGTCAAGGCTTGGATTGGTGAGGTTGCCGAAAAGCATGGCAAAACGGTAGGGGAGCTGTACTACTATTTTTGCAGCGATGAGAAACTGCTTGAAATCAATAAAGAGCGTCTTGGCCATGATTTTTATACTGACATTGTGACCTTCCCGTTGACGGATTGCGAGACGGTACTTTCGAGTGAGTTTTGCATCAGTATCGAACGGATCAAGGAGAATGCCGAGACATTTGGTCGCAGCTATGAGAGCGAATTACATCGTGTCATTATCCATGGTGTATTGCATCTTATCGGTTTGGATGACTTGACGGATGAAGAGGAGAAAGAGATGAGAGAGCAGGAAGAAATATCTTTGGAATTATATAAAACTATGGCTAATGACTATGGCTATGACCACGCCTACTGTAAAAGTGGTCATTGTCAATAGCCATAGTCAATCAATGTAAAAAACAGAAAATCAAAGTATTAAAAATAATGTTTCCCGTGAAACACTGAAACAAAATGTATTTCGAACCGTATGATATCATCGTTGTAGGCGCGGGTCACGCGGGCTGTGAGGCAGCGGCGGCAGCGGCTAATATGGGCAGCAAGGTGTTGCTTATTACCATGGATTTACGCCTTATGGCTTCCATGTCGTGCAACCCTGCTATGGGTGGTATTGCCAAGGGGCAAATCGTCCGCGAAATTGACGCTATGGGTGGCTATTCGGGTATCGTCAGCGACCGCACCATGATCCAATTCAGGATGCTGAACAAGTCGAAAGGTCCTGCCATGTGGAGTCCAAGGTGCCAGAGCGACAAGATGATGTTTTCGGCTGAATGGCGCAGTATGTTGGAAAAGACACCCAATGTCGACTTTTGGCAAGACACGGTGATAGGGCTTCTTTTTGATGGCGACCAAGTGAAGGGTGTTAAGACGATGATGGGTGGCGAGATTGAAAGTAAGGCGGTCATCCTTACCAATGGCACTTTTTTGAACGGTTTGATTCATATCGGTGAGCAGCATTTCTCTGGAGGCAGAATGGGTGAGGTGGCCAGTCACGGCATCAGCGAACAGCTCAAAGAAATCGGTTTTGAGGTCAAACGCTTAAAGACGGGAACGCCAGTCAGAATCGATGGGCGAACGATAGATTTCAGCAAACTCGTAGAGCAAAAAGGCGATGATGAAGTAGTGGGATTTTCCTATACGGAGCCGTTCAAAATCTCGAAACAAAGAAGCTGCTGGATAGCCCATACCTCATTAAAAGTACACGAAACACTCCGAAAAGGTTTTAAATATTCACCCATGTTCAATGGTCGTATTCAGGGTGTAGGGCCGAGATATTGTCCCAGCATTGAGGATAAAATTGAGCGTTTTTCTGGAAAAGACAGCCACCAGCTCTTTGTTGAACCTGAGGGGTGGAATACCGAAGAATACTATCTTAACGGCTTTAGTTCCTCACTGCCGGATTATATCCAATATGAGGCATTGCGGCAGATTGTGGGCTTTGAAAATGCCAAAATCTTTCGTCCTGGGTATGCCATTGAGTACGACTATTTTCCGCCGGAACAGTTGTATCATTCTTTGGAAACAAGACGAATTCATGGCCTCTATTTCGCTGGACAAATCAACGGAACCACGGGTTATGAAGAAGCGGCATGTCAAGGATTGATGGCGGGAATCAATGCGAGTTTGGCGTTACAGGATAAACAACCTTTGGTTTTGTCAAGAACTGAGGCTTATATTGGCGTGCTCATCGATGACCTCATCACTAAAGGTGTTGATGAACCATATCGCATGTTTACGAGTAGAGCAGAATATCGCATCTTATTGCGTCAAGATAACGCCGACTCGAGGTTAACGGAGGTGGCGTATAAACTTGGTTTGGCCAAAGAAGACAGGTACCAAAAGTTGTTGCAAAAACAACAAAGGGTGAATGAGATTATGAGTTTTCTCAAGGAGAACTATGTTTATCCTGAACAAATCAATGGCTTGTTGGTGGAAAAAGAGAGTTCGCCAATTGACCAAAAAGTGAAGATGGCATATTTATTGTTGAGACCTCAAATCGGTTTGTCGGAGATGGTGGCTCATATCGATTCTTTAAAATCCTATTGCTCAGGTGAAGATAGGTTTGAAAAAGAATGCTTGGAAGAGGCTGAAATCTTGATCAAATACGATAGTTATATTCAAAAGGAGAACGAATTGGCAGAGAAACTAAACCGCTTGGAGTATGTGAAGCTTCCCAAGGATTTTGATTTCCACAGTTTGCAATCCTTATCGTACGAATCACGAGAAAAGCTAAACCGATATCATCCCGAAACCTTAGGTCAAGCCTCAAGGATAAGTGGAATTTCACCTGCCGACATCAATGTGTTGGCCATATTTTTAGGAAGATAATAGAATTGTTTCACATGAAACATGAATAAAGAGATGAACAACAAATGTCCATGGTGTGGCTCCGACAAGGCGCAAATTAATCTTTGGTTGAAAGATGAATTCCTTTCGAAAGAAGACTTTCATATTTGTAAATGTCTGAATTGTGGCTTGCTCTATACTATGCCTCGCCCAAGTAAAGATAAGATAGGTGAGTATTATAAATCGGAAGAGTATTATAGTCATCAAGAAAACAAGAAAGGTTTTATACCAAAAGTATATGAGGCGGTTAAAAAGATCAATTTAAAGCACAAATATAAGCTTGCTTCAAATGGGTTGAAAGTCGGAAAAGTGTTGGATATAGGTTGTGGAGTAGGCGACTTTTTGCATACTGCTGAAATGCATGGATGGGAATGTACGGGTGTGGAACCTTCGGAAGACGCTAAAGTCATTGCCCAGAAGCGGATGAATGGCAAAATCATTTCAAGTGAAGATTTGGAAAACATTCCGGAAGGATATTTTGATTTGATCACGATGTGGCATGTTCTTGAACATGTTGATGATTTGAAATGGCAAGTCGAGCAATTGCGACGCCTCGTTAAATCTAAGGGGCGTATTGTAATCGCTTTGCCAAATTACAAATCATACGATGGACAATATTACAAAGAACTATGGGCTGCATACGATGTACCGCGACATCTGAACCATTTCAACAAGACCACTTTGACCAAAATATTCAAGGCAAGTGGTATGGAACTAGTCAAAATGGACAAATTGAGGTGGGATGCCTATTACATTTCATATATGAGTGAACAATACAAGCTGCATTCATTGCCATTGGTTAGAGGTGTGTTTCGAGGTTGGATTTCAAATTGTAAGGCTAAAAGGTCTGGAGAGTGGTCTAGTCTGATCTATATTTTTGAGAAGAATTAAGGAAATTGAAAATTTGCCCGTTTTTAGCCCATTTAAGCCATTTTTCGTTGTTTTTGAATAATTATACATTTGACCATTTGAAAACCCAATACAGGAGACTTTTTATAACTCACACAATATCAAAGGAATTCTTGAGTTTTAACAAATAGACACGATGAAAAGTAAAAGAATACAAAGAATCGGTTTCCTATTATGTGCTGTTGGCATTGTTTTGATGCTGGCGCTTTGGTTGTTCTTTTACCTTTCCCTGAAACCTGCTTTTTTGAACCGTAGCCTACAAAGTTCGGTTTTAGGCATGGACAAGGAAATGCTGTTACAAATCGAAAATGGACTTAATCATGATGAATTGGAGAAAAGCCAGACAGGTTTGACAGTTTTTAGGAATGATACCTTGGTGTTTTGGAATCGTAACGATGTTGACCCGAAATTGCTGAAGCGCACTGTTGTCGTCGGACACGATACTATCTGTCCTTTATTCTCTGGCAACTATTATGTTAAATCCTATGTGGGTGAGAATCTGACCTATTATGTTTTCAAATTGGTCAACACTACTTATCGGATTGATAATCCTTATTTTGCGAATGAATCACCTTGCCTCCCCAAATTCATAGATGCTAATATCAGTGTTTTTGATAATACCGTAGGAGAGCCTCTGGTAAATGCATCAGGCAAAATCTTGGCCAAATATCAAATTACGGATAAACCAAAACTGAAAAAACCTTTCATGTATCTATGGCCGTTGCCCCTCATTGTCCTTGTGATTGTAGGTCTGATTTTAGCCTATGTAGAGCTTGGTAAGGGACCTAAGTTGCGAAAAGGGTCTCATATTACTGAAATCGGAATCGTTATCATTCTTTTGGTTTCTTTGATGGGTACCTATATCTATTATCGAGTTGGGGTCAGAAAAGAAAATAAACAGATGCAGCAACAAGCCCAGACGCTGATGCAAAAACGCGATATGGCTTTTGAGAGCAGTTTTTCGAATTTTGCCCAACAGATGAAAGCCAATTCCACCTTGAGGGACATGTTGTTTGCGGAAAACGATGTGTTGGTTGATCTCATTCTCGGCTATTCCAAGTATCAGCTCTTTGATGAGACGATGAAAGCCTATTCTGCAACGCTAACGATTTGTGCTCCAGGCGAGGAAATCACCATACAACCGGAAGGTTTCGTCACCGAATGTGATAGCTTTTTCCGCGACAAGTTGGCCAACAACAAAAACGAAAGGGTAGGGGACAACCTCTTTTTTATGGACTATTATACCTTGGATCCCAATTATTTAGCTCGAGTTGATGTTTCAAAAGATACCTTGAAGAAAGCTCTTTATCTAGAGTTTTATAAACCTATGGTACCCGAAGGTTTTGGCTTTCCACAACTCTTACAACAATCCAATAGTCAGACCTCCTACGATTATTCGGTGGCTAGTTATCGAGGGAACTTATTGGTTTATAAATATGGTAAATATGTCTATCCTAGTTTTCTTAACAGCTTGAAAGTTAAAGACCACGATTTTAGTTACAGCAGCAAATACAAACATTACGCCATCATTGATGGTGAGAATAATGCCTTGGTCATCAGCACACCGACCAAAGGATTTTCCCAAAAGACGGCTCCGTTTGCCCTGTTTTTCTTAGGTCTTTCCTTGCCATTTGTCCTTATCGTTTGGCTGACAAGGCCTAGAGAACATCGCAAATGGCGTGATATGAGTTTCCGTCGGCGCTTGCAGACTGTGGTTTTGTTGACTCTGGGCATTTCGTTCGTTGCCATCGGTCCCGTATCGGTGCTTTATATGCGTACGCTCTACAACCAGAAAACCACCGATGCTCAGTTTGAGACCACGCGAACGCTTTCGCTTGAGATGCGCAACGACCTTGACATTGCCACTCAAATGCAAACGGTGTCGAAAGCAGCTTGGACTGACATTTTGCAGCATTATGCCAATACCTTTTTCACGGATTTGAACCTATACCAACTCAACGGTGAACTATTGGCCACCACCCGTCCCGAAATCAATGAACTCTATTTGCAAGCGCCTGTGATGAACGCCGAGGCTTACCATAGTTTGAACCACAACAAAGACCTTTATTTCACTCATCAAGAACACCTTGGCAAAGGCAAATACGAATCGGCCTACATTCCTCTGACCGATGCCAATGGTAATACTTTGGCCTATCTCAACACACCATATTTCTCAAGTTCTACCGACTTGCACGATGAGATCCGATACTTCATTCTTACCTATCTCAATATCATCATTCTATTGCTGGGTGGTGCTTTGGTTGTCATCCTTCTCATTACACGAAGCCTTACAAGACCTTTAACATTGATTCAGAATAAATTAGGAAACATTAAAATTGGACAAAAGAACGAACCTATCGAGTGGAAAAGCAATGACGAAATCGGGGCTTTGGTGAGGCAGTACAACCACCTTATTGTGGAATTGGAAAAGAGTGCAGCCGAGTTGAAACGAACCGCAGCCGAATCGGCTTGGAGAGGGGTGGCGCGACAGGTGGCTCACGAAATCAAGAACTCGCTGACCCCGATGCGATTGAGTGTGCAATTGCTGCAACGCAATGTTGACAATGGAAAAGCCACTCCAGAACAAGTCCAACGCACTACAAACACGCTCATTGAACAGATTGATGCACTATCCGATATTGCTTCGTCCTTCTCACGCTACGCCAAGTTGCCCGAGAACCATCCTGCACCTTTGGATCTAGCCGAACTTGTTCAAAATGTGGTGAATCTTTACGACAACACCGACAACATTGAATTCCATTACGATTTCAACCCAACAAAAGACCATACTTATAACGGCGACAAGACCAACCTAAACAGTGTTGTCGGCAACCTCATCAAGAATGCCACACAGGCCATAGGCTCGAAGCCCGATGGACGAATTGATGTCAGCCTGAAGAACACCAAGACAGCTTTTGTCATCAGCGTGAAAGACAACGGCAAGGGTATTAAGGATGAAGACAAGGACCGTATTTTCCTGCCTAATTTCACCACTAAATCGGGTGGCTCGGGTGTGGGTCTTTCGTTGAGCTACAATATCGTTCAGGCCGCTGGTGGGATGATTTCCTTCGAAAGCCAGGAAGGGGAGGGAGCGGAGTTTGTTATTGAATTACCGAAAAATTGAAATAGAGTCAATATAAAGCGTAATTTTGCGTTCTTGAAAGACCAAAAGCAATCCACATGGCAGAAAACAAATTAGGCTCCTTGGCGAAGCAAACCGCCATTTACGGCTTGAGTAGCATCATCGGCAGATTCTTGAATTACCTGCTGGTGCCCATACACACACATAGAATGGCAGCCGAATCCGGAGGATACGGCATTGTCACCAACTTGTATGCCTATACAGCCTTGCTCCTTGTCCTGCTTACTTTTGGTATGGAAACTACCTTTTTCCGGTTCTCCAACAAGGAGAATGTCAACCCCAACAAGGCTTTTTCTACCGCGGGACTTTCTGTCGGCTTTGTTTCCTTGGTTTTCCTCATTCTGGTATCGTTGTTCCTTAAGCCTATTGCCGGAGCCTTGGATTATGCCTTGCATCCCGAATTTGTGGAAATTATGGCCATCATTGTTGCCTTCGATGCTTTCCAGTCCATCCTTTTTGCACGGCTTCGTTATGAGAATCGCCCCATCAAGTTCATGACGCTCAAACTCTCTTTCATTATCATGAGTTTGTTGCTGAACTTGTTCATTTTCTATTTGGCGCCCTACTTGAAAGAACACTATCCCTCCATGATGGAATGGTATCATGCCAGCTATCAGGTGGGTTATATTTTCATCGCCAACTTGATTTGCACCGTGTTGGTCACTTTAGGATTTATTCCCGAAATCAAGAAACTGCGCTCTGGCATCGACCGTAACTTGTTGAAAGAAATGCTAAAATATACTTGGCCCATTTTGCTTTTGGGATTGGCGGGTATTCTCAATCAGGTGGCCGATAAGATTGTCTTCAAGAAAATCGTCCCTGGTCTGGAAGGGGAGGAGCAACTCGGTATTTATGGTGCTTGTGTCAAGATAGCGATGATTATGGCGATGATCACGCAAGCTTTCCGCTATGCTTACGAGCCCTTTGTTTTTGGCGGTAAGCGCGACACCGCCGACAAAGAGACCCAAGCTAAGGTGATGAAATACTTCATTATCTTCACGCTGCTGGCTTTTCTTGCTGTGGTAATGTATATGCCTTTATTGAAGTATCTCGTTGGGTCAGATTATCATGAAGGCTTGCGAGTGGTGCCCATCGTGATGATGGCCGAAATCTTCATGGGCATCTATTTCAACCTCTCGTTTTGGTACAAGCTCACCGACCAGACTTGGTGGGGAGCCATCTTCAGTGCCATTGGTTGTGCGGTATTGTTGGCCATTAACTTCATCTTTGTGCCACAATACGGCTATATGGCTTGCGCCTGGGGCGGTTTTGCGGGTTATGCCACTTGTATGGTGCTGTCCTATTTCGTTGGGCAGAAAAAGGCTCCTATACCATACGACCTGAAGTCGGCTTTCCTTTATTTTGCTATTGCCTTGGCCTTGTATTTCGTGCAAAAGTACATCCACATCGAAAACACCGTATGGACCTTGGTGGTGAACACAGGTCTGCTATTGGTGTTCTTTGCTTTCATTTGTTGGAAGGAGAAGGATTTGGTGAAGGGTGTTTTGGGATGGATTAAAAAGCGGGTTTAGTTAGATTGTTTTCATAGCTGTTTTGGCTTCCAAACAAACAATCCCACAGCCCCAGCAAGCATCCTGATGAGTTCAAGCAAGTTTTCGGAAGGAGCGTAAACAGTCAGATTGGTATTGTCACGACCTAAAGTGATAAGGGCTTCGGATGCCCCTAAGAGCATACACAAATTGCTTTGGTTGTCCATAATATGGCTTGCAAGCAGTTTGGAATCGGGATTGAAGATGCCTTCGGTGTCGTCATCTATAAACAACCGCAGATCATAATAGCAATACAGCTTCAGTAGGATGTCAGAAAACTGCTCTCGTAGGACAGCATAGTGAGAGGGCTCCAAATAATAGTGCTCCACAGAGAAGAACTCTCCGCCACCGTTCTCTGGCACTTGTTTTGGGAGGAAATCCACTACCCAATACTCCTTTTCAAAAAACGCTTCTATCATATTGCTTTAGTTGTTTCATGCTTGTATTATCGTTCGAAGATGGTTTCTTTTGTTTCGCTATCAGGTTCTGTCACACTAAGATTGCTGATATTATGGTTGCTAACATCATCCATCACGATGGCAGTGCGGTAGTCTTTTTTCAGTGCGGTCAGTTTGATGTTATGCATGGTCAAGCCGTCGACATGGCGGATGAAGAAGCCCCAGGCAGGAAGCTCCATGTGCTGCGAGAACTCGGGATAGGCTTTGGGCATCTCGGGTACTTTGTCCAGTTCGTCAAGGCCGACATGGGCATAATGTGGGTCACCGCCACCAGGGAAGACAATTTCAATATTTTCCAAGGTGACATTTTTGATCTTGCTGTCTTTCAGTCCGATGATACCGCAAGGTGAGATGTTGCGCGGCAGGTCTTCGATGGGACCTTCGTATTCGTAGCCCGCATCGGGCTTGGTGGCGGCTACCTCGCAGTAGAGGTTGCGGATGGTAATGCCGTCCATGTAGCTCTGTTTGTCGCGACGGGCACCTATATTGAGATAGATGGCATTGCCTACATTGGTAGCATAGAGCGAATCGACGAGGATGTTTTCACAAATGCCGCCGTCTACGCTTTGGATAGTGATAGCGCTGCGATAGGTATCATAGACATTGTTGTTGATGATGCGCACATTCTTGAAACCGCCTGCACCCATAGTGCCGAACTTGATGCCACTCGCGCTGCTGCGGGCGGTGCAGTGTCGCACCTCGATGTTTTGGCACAATTTCTTGGCACTATGTGACTTGAGACAGATGGCATCATCACTGGCATCGATGTAGCTATTGGTCAGCAAAAAGCCGTCACAGTCCACGATGTCGATGCCGTCGTTATTCCAGAAGGCAGTGCTTTGGATGCGTACATTGTTGACTTTGACATTTTCGCATTGGTCGTACATGGTGACCCAGTTGGCGGCATTGCGGAAGGTGACATTGTCGACTTCCACATTCTTACACTCTCTGAAAATCAGCAGTCGGGGACGGAATCCCTCGCCAACACGGTCGTTGCTCAGCTTGTCTTTCATGAGGCCTTTGTGTACGAGGTCGGTGCAATTGTTGCCCAATTCTCGCCCTTGTCCTTCGATGACGCCACCACTGTTATACACCCCGATAAGGCGGATGTTTTCGACGCCTTCGGCGAGAATGAGGCCATGGTCGTTGGTGGCGTTGAGGCGGTCGTAGTCGAAGGGGTTGGTGCTGCCCACGAGTACTGCACCTTCCATCAGTTCAATGGTGACATTGGACTTGAGATGGATGCTGCCCGTCAGGTAGCGGCCTACCCAGAAACGCAGGGTGCCACCGCCTTGTTCAGCAATCCAGTCGATGGCGAATTGGATGCTACGGGTGTTCATGGTCACGCCGTCGCTGCGGATGCCGAACTTGGAGGCATTATAGGTAGGTTTGGTGTCTTGCGCTGTGGCTTGGAGGGCCATCAGTAAGGAGAGGCAGAGGGTTAGGAGGTGTTTTTTCATATTATGTCTTACTATGTTGTTTTGCTAATGGCAGGGGTTAACACCGCCTGCTTAATGTCTGGCGCCCCTACGGGGCTGGGTTATGATATAATCTGACTGGTCCTAGCAAGCCCATGGGTTGCAAAGGTTGGTCTCTTTTAGGATGGTTCACATATATCCAGGTGGTCGGGTTCTCCTCTCGGATGAAGGTCTTGAGGTAGTTGCCCATGGTGGTGGTCACGCGGATTTCAAGGTCGTTTTCGCCTTCTTGGAGGCAATCGGTGATATCATAGATTCTACGACCAAAATACTGTACGCCAGCAGATTGTCCGTTAACGAACACTTCGGAAACGCCTTCCACGAGGCCTAAATCCAGAATTGTAGAGACAGTGTGCACACCGTCTCTACCGCAGTTGATGGTTTTATGATAGATAATGGTTCCGCAGAAATGCTGGTACGCCTCGTTATCCTTCAGGTCGAACAGGGTGTCGAAATGTGCACTGATTGTATCATTTAAGAGGCTATGGCACAGGGTCACATTCCAGTTGTCTGAGATGTCGGTGGCGGGTAAAGTACTGGCAATGGTGTGGAGTGGTTGCCAAACAGGAAGGTTGATAGGCTTTGATTTCTCGAGCACGACAAGCACCGACTCCACAGGACCCAAGTCAAAGGTGTAGCTGCCATCCTTGTCAAGAGGCAAGGCATAGCGTTTGCCCGTTTGCAAATCCCAAATCTGGGCTTGTCGCTTGTGGGT
This sequence comes from uncultured Bacteroidales bacterium, assembly GCA_900317055.1. Classification (GTDB taxonomy): domain Bacteria; phylum Bacteroidota; class Bacteroidia; order Bacteroidales; family F082; genus Limimorpha. The sequence continues at coordinate 16,857 of ONFF01000030.1, forward strand.
CAATGCTTTGCTGAAGGTGATTTTGGTTTGATGTGCGTTGTAACGATGGCTGTTGCTCAACAGAATCAATTCGCTGCCGTTGTCAGTGGTATAGCGGTTTTGCATGACAAATGGGTCGGGGTTTTCGATATCTAGGTAATGCGGCAGTTTAATTCCCCTAGCCTCCTTAAAAGGGGAAATCTGCCGCATTAGGCTGTCGTACCAAAGAATGAAGCCTTCTTTGGGTGGCTCTACGAAGACAAATTGTTCCTTGTGCTGCATCACCTTGTCCATAGTGGCCTTCACAAGTGAATCATTTTTTTGATGGTTGCCTGGCCTTCCTAACGATTGGTAAGGTATGGTGTCGATACAGACAATCTTGCCTCCTGTCTCCACGAAACGCAGCAATTGTTTGGAAGTTTCAGGGTGCAGGCTCTCCACATCAATAAGCATTAAAGTGTTGTATTTGCACTTGTTGAAACAGAGGTTACCTTTTTTGATGTTCGACTGGTTGATGATATTTTCGCTCACATAGTCCACGCCTCCACCGCATTTGTTGATGGTTTCCCAAATCAAGGTCTTGTAGGGCGCACGAGTGGTGTTGGGGAAGGGTTCGTTCTGCATCCCGATGGTGCTCCACATGTCGTTTTCGGGATTAAGGATGGCGATATCGGCGTAATATGTGCCATGTTGAAGGGCGTAAGAGAGCCGTGCCTTGTAATCGTTGTAGTACTTGAAATACGGCCACCAGTTGTTGTTCTCGCTGTAGTAGGCACCATAGCGTACCCAGCCGGGGAAATTGGCTTCAAGATTAGGTGAATAGTTGAAGCCATGGAACACGCTGTGAGTCATGCCCGACATAGCCGATTGGTCACCGCCGATTTTCAGTTGCTCAAGGCTCATATTAAAGACGGTGTAGGTGTTGGTCATCTCCTCGCAGCTGATGGTACGACTGTCGGCAAGATGTGCTGCCGATGACACAAACTTGTTGACCATGGTATAGGCACGGCCACGGCGGTAGTCGGTTTCCGACATTTCCTCACCGGGTTTGTGTTTTAGCCAATTGGTGGTCCACGACTCGCCCTCAGGGATGTCGTAGCCCATGGCATTCTCCAAAGGATAAAAGCCACGACCGTATGCTTGGGCGCGAGCTTTCACTCCTAGTTGGTGGCACCAATGCAAATAGGTGCTGGTGAAGCGTTCCTGCATCAGCTGGGCCTTAAAGCCTTCAAAATCGTATCGCGCGCGTTGGATTTCTTGTTGGAAGGCTTCTGTGACGGGTATTACAGGGTCATAGTTGATTGCGCTGCCCATAGAGCCAATCTTGAAGAGGATAAAAGGCAACCATTTCGTGATGTCATAGCCGTAACGCTTTTCGAACTCCTCGGCCATGTCGGAGGTCCAGTTGGCGCCTTCGAGCTCCATGCTGTCGGTGAATAATGCTCGGATGTTGCCTTTCAGCGGTCCGATTTGTGCCTCGATTTTGTCCGACATGTTGTAAAGGTAACGGTTGACTGCCTCGGTATTGAAATGGTCGAGCACGGGCCCCGCTGCCCCTGGTGCGCCGTTGATGACTTCCAAGAAACCGTTGATCTTCACCAAGGCGGCCAAAGTGTAGTTTCCTTCTGGTACTTCGATGATGATTATACTGTCAACCGGCCTTTCGACAGGCTCAAGGACCTTGCTTTGCGTTGTCCAAATGGTAATCCCCTCATCAACGCTTGAAGCTGGATTTGGATAAAGTTTCAGCGACATCAGCTCTTTGATGTTTCCCTTATATGGTGAGCTCACCTTGGGCATGGCTTTGGCGCAGAGGCTGTCGCGGATGATGGTCAAAGTGGTTGGCCCTGTCACCGTTTCAGCATAGTTGACCACAATTTGCGCCCGTTCATCTTCATTGAGGAACTCGGCTCCAAAAGGCCAGCCCGAGCCAACAAGTAGGTCGCAGGTCATGTCGAGTCGTTTTGCTTCATCGAAGCATACCTTGAGCATGTCAATCCACTCGGGGCTGAGCCATTGCAAAGAAGGCTTTCCGAGGCTGTCGCAGTAGGTAGGGAAGGCGATGGGGTTGATTTCCACCCCGCCGATGCCAGCCTCTTTCAAGAGGCGCATCTCGCGCACAAGTTCATCAGCCTCCACCTTGTCGCCGTTCCACCACCAGCGCACAAAAGGATGGTATTCCGAGGTGGGTTGCTGAAACGCCTCGTATAGTTGCTCGGTTGTCAGTCCGTCGGTTTTCGGCTGGCATTGGTAGAGGACAAGGGCAAAGCCCAGTAGTAAGATAAGGAGTTTCAGCAGCTTCATTGTGTTAGGTGCATTGAAGCAGCAAATTTAGGAAAATAATTGAATTTCACGTTTTTCTCTTGCAATATCCAAGACTTTCCTGTTTTATAATTCTATGACAAGATCCGCAATTACAAATGCCGCTCGAAATCCATCCGTTCGTGAAGGATTCGAACGATTTCCACGCCATCTTCTACGAGAATGTAGAAAATCAGGTGTTTGTATATGTGATGACCATATAGACCTGGCATGATTTCCTGGTATTCCTTGTCCAAATAGGTAGGACGGTTTGCGATATCTTGACAGGCTTTTACCAGCTCGTGATAGTAAAAGTCAGCTTGGTCCTCTGACCAAGTCTCAAGCGTGTACAACCAGATGGAATCCAGGTCTTCTACCGCTTTGTTAGACAGGTGAAATTTAGCCATTACGACGGGCGGATTTCAGTTGTTTCAAATGTTCTTCGGGATCAAAGTCCTCGCATACTCCACTATCAATACCTTCTTGGATGGCAGCTCTCAAATACTCCATTTTCTTTTCTCTTTCCTCCAAAAGCCGAAGGCCTGCTCGGACTACCTCACTGGCATTGTTATATCTTCCGCAGAGAATGCTGTTCTGAATAAACTCCTCATAATGAGGACCCAAGGATGCTGTTACTGTTCTGCTCATAGTGATTTGTTTTATGCCGCAAATGTAAGAATATTTCTTACAACATAGGAAAAAAACTGAGTTTTTTTTCAAAATCGATAAAAAACCACAACTTTGGAAAAAACTCAAATTCTTTAAAGGTCTTATTAGAATACCATCACGGCACCGCCGCCTTTGGCGAGATGCACTTTCACCTTGTTGCCCCACACTTGGGCTTGCTCGGAGACATAGTCCTTAGCCACGCGGTTGGCGTTGGGACCGTCGCGGAAGATATGTCCCGACTTGGCGCCGAAGTTGGGCAACACGCCGAGGTCGATTTCGATGTCGCGTTCCTCCCAGTTTGTGATGGCGCCCACATACCAGTGGAAGTCCTTGCGACGGGCAATAACGAGGTATTCGCCCACCTTGCCGTCGAGCACCACGGTCTCATCCCAAGTGGTGGGAACAGAGGCGATGAACTGGGTGCATTCATCTTCCTTCATGTAGTTGCTCGGGCTGTCGCAGAGCATGTTGAACGGCGACTCAAAGATTACATATTCAGCAAGTTGGCGGCAGCGTGTGCCCTGACTCATCGGCTCGGTGTAGATGGCGGCGAAGTTGTTCTTGTTGGCGTTTTTCATCGCGCCTTGGGTGTAGTCAAGCGGACCGGCCAACATGCGGATGAAGGGGATGGTGACTTCATTGGTGACGAGGTCGCTCTCGTTGTCCCACTTGGCTTGCTCGAGGCCGTACACGCCCTCATGGTTGAGCACATTGGGGTAGGTGCGGTTGAGGCCTGTAGGCTTATAAGCGCCGTGGAAGTCGATGAAGAGATGGTAACGGGCAGCGGTCTCGGCCATGCGGTAGTAGAAGTCGACGATCATCTGGTCGTCGCCGTCCATGAAGTCGACCTTGAAGCCTTTCACACCCATATCGGCATAGTGTTGGCAGACATGTTCCATGTCCTTGTCGATGGCGGCATAGCCCACCCAAAGCACGATGCCCACATTGCGTTCGGCGCCATAGTCCACCAGCTCTTTGATGTCGATTTCGGGCACCACTTGGAAGAGGTCGGCCTTCTTGTTGACCGCCCAGCCTTCATCGAGGATGACATATTCGATGCCGTATTGGGAGGCGAAATCAATGTAGTACTTATAGGTATCGTTGTTGATGCCCGCAGGGAAATCGACGCCATAGATGTTCCATGCGTTCCACCAGTCCCAAGCCACCTTGCCGGGCTGAATCCACGAGACATCGCCAATGCGGTTGGGTGAGGCCAAGAGATAGACCAAGTCGTTGTCGGCCAACTCTTTGTCATTTTCCGAGATGGCGATGATGCGCCAAGGGAAAGCGCGTTTGCCAGCAGTCTTGGCAATGTAGTTTTCGCGTTCTTTCACAATCCATTGCAGGTTGTTGTGGCCGCCTTGCTCGCGGGTCTTGGGATAGCCTGCGTGGTAAGCATGCAGCACTTTGGAGGGCAACGAGTTGCGAAGATACATCCCAGGATAATCTTCCAAGTCGGCCTCGGTGATGACGGCTTTCTTGCCATCCTTGAGTTCGACCAACAAAGGCAGAAAGGCCAATCGGTCATATTCCATCTTGCTCAATGGCGTGACGGTATAGGTGTTTTCAAAAGAATTGTAAAACTGCTGTTCGATGAAGTTGCCATCGCCTTTGCGGGCGTTGACATAAGGCACCCATGCCGTGTAATCCTCATCAAAATTAAATTCAACGAATTCGCGAATCACCTTGAAAGGCTTTTTGAAATCGGTCTGAAAGCGATAAGCAATGCCTTCGTTATAGGCGCGGAAAATCACCTTATAATTCCCTTTAAAACTGAGTGTCAGTTCGTTATATTGGTCTTGAATTTCAGCTCTCTTGTAAAAAGGAGCTTTGACAGTTTGATTTACGGATTGAGTCTTGGCCGTAATGATGGATGGTTTTGAGGAAATACCAAGTGTTTTGCCGTTATCAATTTGCATGAATATTGCCGACTTGTCCAAGACGGCGGTTTCTTCGTGTTTTATGGAATAGTATAAACAATACTCAGATTGTTCGGAATTCATCTCACATATCTCATCTTCTGAGACAGTCACGGTGATTTTTCCATTGGGCGATTGCAAAGTGTATTGCTTTTGGGCAAAGGCGCTCACGCAAAGCATAAGGAGCGCAGAAAGAAGGAGTTTTTTCATGATGGTGAAGTTTTATGCAGGCAAAAATAGAGATTTTTGTAGCACTTCACAAAAAAAGCCACCGAAATCGCTTTCGATGGCTTTGTCATTGTTGGTGTTTATAGCTTAATCTCGACGCCAACACTTCGGAACTTGTCCGTCGTGACCCCTGGCTTGTACTCGGGCAGAAGGTTAGTGAAGACCCTCAAGCCATGGATGATGCCAAAATGACGGGTGTTGAAACTGAGACCGACCTCCAATTTCCATGGGTTGAGGATGTTGTCAAGATGGTCTATTGTCCCAGGAAAGAGAACGCCGATACCAAAGGGCTTGGTTGGGTCTTTGCTGGTGACAAGCGCTTCTCCTATTAGGCGACCGCAGTACAAGTCCAAAGAGAAACTTTCGGTCTGCCTTTTGCCAAGATAATAGTCCAATGAAACGGGAATGCCCAAATATTGATTATACAGTCGGTTGCGCTGATAGTCACCCTGGCCATCAACCACAATCAATTCATTGTTTTCGTATTTTACCTGGTGGCACAGCGACTTCCTATTCTCGTTCCATTGAAGGCCAGTGCGCAAGCCCCAACGGTTGCCGAGTTTGAAATAGGTGGTAAAACCGATGTTGAGCGACACCGTGTTGTATTGTAGGAAAGGGCTGTTGGGATTTGTTGGCGTGTTGCCTTGTTGTATGCCGAGTCCAATGTCAATAACAAGCGCGTCATTCCATAATTTTCTGCGGTCGGTCGTAATCAGTTCGCCATCCACTTCTTTGGTCTTGATTATCCTCCACTCCCTTTGCATATATGGCCACTCAGAAGTGTTTTCATGTTCACACAGTTTAATTTTGCCTCGCAGGATATTGGTGCCATATTGAAAATCTCCTTCATAAACATTCATCATGACATTGCCTTCTCCCGAAATGGTATCGATAGTCAATTGGGCATGGTCCCAAATCTCCATACCAGGCGAGTTGTCGGGGTCGGGGATGTGATAATGCCGGACATGAAAGCTTGAGTACTTGGAAAGGTCGAGGTTGGTCAAGTCCTTCGGTACTGACGCCACGGATGCAACGACATAATCCGCTTCGGCCGTCGCATTGTTCAAAAGGTTGATTTGCCCGAAGGTCATGGGGCCTTCAATCTCCACCACGGTGCCTCGGGGCAACTGGGTGTTCTCAAGGATGGTCAAAGTTTGGTCTTTGACATTACAGAGCTGAACATTGTAGGCCCGTGCCGCCAAATCATCTTCGGTGATGATGGCCACGCGGTAGCCGCTGTCGGCCTCGTGGTGAATCAGATGGACCTCCCATCCTGAATTGATTTCCAGCTTGTTGATGCGCTGGTTGATGTTTTGCTCAATGGCGACTTCTTCCTGTGCGAAGCCTATCTGTGCGGCCAAAAGAATGGCTAATGATAAAATGATGCGTTTCATGGTTTCCAAGTTTTAATTGAGTTTGATTTCCAAGGCCAGCGATCCGTTTTTCATGTTCGGATCTTGCGGCTGACCGAATAAGGTCCTGTCTTCCATGACAGGTTTGGTGAAGAATTCGGGGTCCTTCTGACATTCGTAGCACACCAGGTTGAGGCTCCGGATGACTCTCCGCTGGGGCTTTTGAACGGCTGAAGGCGTTTCGTTTGTAGTGGGTATGGTGTTGGATCCAATATTCGTAGTGTCTTTGGTTTCCGTCGGCTTGACCTCGGCAATCATGGGCTGTTCGACCACTTCTTCGATGATTTGGGTCTTCGGCTTCTCTTTCTTCATCGGGGCGTTTTGTGGGACGACGGTTGTCTCTTCTGCCAAAATTGTTTCGTTAGCAACAGGTCGTTCAAACACGACATCGTTCACCTCGGTCTTGACGGAATCAACGGCTTTCGTTTCTTCAACAAGGATTTTTTGTTCCATCTCGGGTTGCTGTTTCGCGTTCGGTTTGACGAGCAGCCAAAGCAGCAGGCATGCTGCTGCCGCACCCATGGCCCACCATATCGGGGTGAGTGTTCTATGCTTGTGCGGCATGGCAACCGTTTTTTCTTCATCGGCAAGACGGTCAATCAGATCGCCAAGTTCTTTTTGCCGACGGGCGTTCTTCCCGTGTTCTTCCAGACTGTCGAGCAGCTGGCGGACTTCCTCGTTCATTTCGTTTTCAGTATTCATCCTTGTTTCTCCTTATATTGTTTTATGGCTTCCCGTAACGACTTGTAGGCGCGCGATAGCGTTGCATACACATGGGTGCTACTCATGCCCGTCGCCTTTTCGATTTCCTCCACGCTGAGACCGTCCTCGTATTTCATCAAGATGGCATCGCGTTGGCGTTTGGGCAGTTGTTCGACGAGTTTTCGGGCCAGTCGGTAGCGTTCCTCATTATCGTCCTGCGGTGGCTCGGCAAGCATTAGGCTCTCCGTATCGATAGGCACGGTGGGTCGTTGTTTCCTAAGCAAGTCGATGCTGCGCCGCTTCACTATGGTCAGGCTGAGTTTTTCCATGTCCTGGCTTTTTATCGTCGCGCGTTGTTCCCAAAGTGTGATGACGGCTTCTTGGACGGCATCCGCTGCGCTGTCGGCATCGCTGATGATG
>ONFF01000020.1 GCA_900317055.1 uncultured Bacteroidales bacterium
TTACTTTGTTACCGTGATGCGTTTTGTCTTCGTGGTTCCATTAACATCTGAAATACGCAGTAAATAAACTCCTCTCGCCATATTTTCCACACTGATTTCGTTTGAGTTTCTTACCGTCTTCACCACCTGCCCAAGAGCATTGTAAACCTGCACTTCGGCAACTTCAATACCGTCAATCGTCACTTTTTCCTTGGCAGGGTTGGGATAGACAGAGATTTGGATATGGCTTGCTTCGTTTTCGTCCACTGACATCAAACCGTCCTCGATGAAATTGGTGAACTCGTTCCAATAAGGTGCGCTTTGATAGTCGGCAAGCGTCCCGACGGGGATGTGGACGGGAATGTCTTTATTCACACCATAAAAGGCATTGTACCAAGCCGTTGGCGGAATCTCGCAATGGACTTTCATGCAATTCAGCCTATCGCAATATTGGAAAACACCCGATTGTATGGTATCGACTTGCGAACCGATTTCAAGTTGCTCCAAGCGGCCACAATCCCAAAACAGGTCCCATTCGATGGTTTTTAACGATTCGGGAAGGTGGATTTCCTTGAATCTTGTACGGGCAAACGCATGATCGCCAATGGAGAAAACGCCATCTGGAACATACAGATTTCCAGTGAAATAAGTAGTGTAAAATGCATATTTACCGATATGTTGTAAATTTTCGGGAAGCGTCAAAGTGCCTGTAAATGTGGCATATTTGAAAGCCTCATCCTCAATAGAAATAACAGATTGTGGAATGACAAGTTGGCCTTGGTTCTCAACGGCTAAAAAAGCCCTTTCTCCAATGACAATAATGTCTTCCGGGATGACGGTCGTTTTCGTGCCTTGAATCAGTTTCTTGGTCTCTCGTTCAATAATGGCGTTGCTTTCAGAATAATAGACGGGGTTATTCTCATCCACTTCCAAAGTCACGAGTTTAGAACAGGCCCAGATGAAACCAGGACCCAGATAAGTAACCGATTCAGGAATTCTGAAAGCCGTGATTTTCCAAAAACTGGAAAAGGCATACGATCCTATGGAAACTACTGAATTGGGGATATTAATCTCGCCAGTGATACTCATGCAGCCGTTGAATGCCCAGTCGCCAATGAACACCACGAAATCAGGAATCACCAAATTGCCAGTAAATTGAGAGCATCCGTCGAAAGCATAACTGCCGATGTAAGTCACCGTACTCGGAATCACCAAAGAACCTGTCATTCCGCTACATCCCCTAAAGGCTCCGTCATCAATACTAGTAACGATGTAGGTTTGCCCTTCGTAAGTCACTTCCGATGGAAAAACGATGTTGCCTGCGGGTTCCTCGAAGCCGTCCCAATAATCCAAGGTGACATAACTATAAGGAGCAGGATGCGTCAAGGTCACCTCGTGATTAATGGAGTCTGTAATGATGTAATACAGGGTTTGTCCCGTTTCACACTCGGTGCTGAAATCATAACCATCCCAAGGGTTGGATTGGCCAAAGGTTGTTGCTGCCATCACCATCAGGCAGCAGATCATCATGAATTTTTTCGTCGTTTTCATAGTCGTATGATTTTGAATTGCACCGACAAAAGTATAGCAAAAAAATGCTTGTCAAGGGGTTTTCGGAAGGCCTAAAAATTCTGTCCATGCTTTTTTTGATTGTAAAATCTTATTTCTTTGACAATCAACAATATGAATACGATATGGACAAAATTTTGTCCCTATGAAAATTAGTAAAGAAAGGAATCAGATGGCTTTAAACTGTGTTCCAAGCATCACATTTCAAGGTCTTTGGTGGCTTTATCCATATAATAAAAGCCATCTAACGGTAACATTAGACGGCTTTAAGATCACCAAATAATTACTTCAGATCAGTTCTTGTTGACAGGAGAACCGTTGCCGAAACCGTTTGTATTCTCGGGGAGGACTTCGGTGGTTTGGTCTAGCACTCGGCCCTTGATGCGAAGCACAACTGTGGGATTGTTGACGGCGTTGGAGGTCACGGTCACCGTCTTGTTGATGATGCCGGGACGGTTGGTGCGGTAAGTCACCTTGATGATGTCTGACTCACCGGGGAGGATGGGCTCTTGGGGCCATGAAGGGATAGTGCAGCCGCAACTTGACTTTGGTTTCTGAATCAGCAGGGGCTCGTTGCCCGTGTTGGTGAAACGGAATTCACATTCGCCATTGCCGTTGTAAGGCACATCTCCATAGTCATGGACGGTTTTCTCAAATTCGATTTCAGGACCGCTCTGGGTCTTTGCGTCTTGCGCCTTGGCCGCTCCTGCCATAAGGAGCATGATGCCAAGCAGATAAATCATTTTTTTCATTTTGTTATGTTTTTAAAATGTGAATAATAAGTGATTTGTGTTTTAGGGTGATACTTTGTTTTACACTTCGTAATGGAAATGATGCTGCGAAACTACCGCCTTTGTCAAGCGGTTGGACAGTCATTCCGAACAATTCCGAGTATTAAAAAAGCCTAAAATCTTGAAAACAAAAGAAATAGCTCAACACCTATTCCAAACATTTTTTGGAAACAGTCCAAAGTTTTTTATCCTTCCTCCATCTTTTTCCTCCGTCTTCCGCGCAGTTTGTCCACCATATTGACGGTGGTTCCAAGGTAATCCGCTTCCTCTTGGCGCGAGAGTTTGAAATAAGAGAGGATGTAGGATTTCCGCTCGTCCTCGTCCAAATCGGGATACTTCTGCTGAAGGGTTGCTGTAAGGTCGGGATAGAGTTGGTCAATCACTTCCAGCATGGCTTCCCAATGGTCTTTGTCGTCATAAACGGAGGTCTCCAAATCCTTGAGAAGATTGGCTTTTTTGTTGCTGTTCAGATAATTGTCCAACAACAACATGATACGCTGTTCCTTCATCAAGGCCTCCGAAAGGCGGTCGGCATAATCCTGCTGGATTTGCTCATACTCGGCGTGCTTTTGTGCCAAGTCTTTGTTCTGCTGCTTGAAGTGGAACAGCTCGGCATTGATTTCGGCCTCGCGCTTGCGCCTCCGTGCCAAACGGATTTGCGAAACCAACAACGCTGCTAAAACCAAAGTCGCTACCAAACTGACAATGACGATGATGCGCTGCTTGATGATGATTTTCCGATTCAACTCATTCTGCATCACCTCGCTGTCGTATTTATGGCTGATAAGCGCAAGATTGTTCTCCTGTTGCTCTATTTCTTTTAGATTGTTGCCTTCTTCGTACAAACATCCATATTTGCAAGCGGTTTCATAATCGCCGAGTTCTTCGGCATAATCGGACAAGACACCGTAATAGAACCAAGTTTCCTCGTTAGGTTCTGTTTGGGACACAAGTTCCTCTAAGCGGCTGTAATAATAATCGGCAGAATCCAAGTTGCCGGACTCATAAAAGATGTTCCCCATGTCATGATAATAATACATCAGCAAGTTGTCGTCAGCATCTGCAATCGAAGCTTGCCAAAACTGGCTAAGGTAGTTGGCCGACTTTTCGTAATCCCCCGCATTGAAATACATGACATGAAAGGCAGACAAGCAGTCGCGCTTTGCTTCCGTTGACCCGCTTTGCTCGGCATACTCTAGGGCCTGATCCAAATAATATGCTGAGCTATCAAATTGTCCATGGTACTGATAGAAATCGCCCAACTCCCTCAATGCCTCGGCTCGGTCGGCATAGTCTTCGCCAAAGCCCTTGGCAGCAGCCTTCAGCAACAAAACAACTTCTTCTTTGTCGGCATAATAGCCCAAACACCTGGCAATATGATACTTCGCGTGAGCCACCGTCAGCGTGTCATGCGCCAATAGTCCGTAATGTTCCGCCTCCTTGAACAGTTGCAAAGCCTCGGCCTTGTTGCCCGAATCCAACTGAATACGAGCGTTTTCCAAGGCATCTTGGGCAATTTGCTTCACATCACGGGATGTAGGATGGCAAGCCGCCAACATTGTGACAAGGAAAGACAAAACCAGATGATGTAGTTTCATGGGGACAAAAATAAACAAGATCTCATATCAGCGGTACAAAACTACCACTTTCGACAAGTGGTTGAAAGGGCAGTCCAAACTTTTTCAAGGTTTTAGAAATGTAATAATTTGTGAATGAATTAGTTGAAAGTTCAGTCATTCCAAACTATTTTCGGTGAAAGTTCAAGGATTTTGGATTAAAGTGTTGGTAACAGACAGCAATTTCTGAAGAAAAGTGTTGCTAAAAAAGCATCGGCAAACTCTCCAAGGTCCTTTGCCTTTACGCGGGTTTTTAATTCTTCCAAAATCCCCTCGAAAGCAAAGTAATCAGCGAGAACAGTTCCACCCTGCCAAGGATCATCATAAGCATGAGTATCCATTTGGAGGCCAAGGGGAAAGCAACATAAGAGCCGCCTGGTCCCACCTGCCCAATACCCGTGCCTACATTGCTCAAAGTGGCTATCGACGCGCCTATGGCGGTGTTGAAGTCAGTCCCCGTGAAGAGCAAAACGACGACCCCTATGAGGAAAACGAGAAAATAGATGAAAATGAAGGATACATTCTTATAAACACCGCTGGTCGAGATGGACTTCCCGTTGACTTTCACGGGCAGCACGGCATTGGGGTGGATGATACGCTTCAACTCCAACACTGAGTTTTTAACGAAAATCAGATGACGGAAGATCTTGACACCGCCAGCCGTGGAGCCTGAGCAACCACCGATGAACATCAGCAAGAACAAGATAATCCATAGGAAAACAGGCCATGCTGTATAATCGCTAATGAAAAAGCCTGTGGTGGTGAATGCGGAGATGACGCTGAAGAACGATTCGCGGAAAGCAGTGCCAAAGCTCTTGTTGCAACCGAACAGCAGTACCAGACCGATACCGATACCTAAGAAAATGGTATAAAGCAAGAAAGTCTTGAACTCTTGGTTTTTCAGTATGGCGAACGACTTCCAGCTCATCGAAAGCAAGAGCAACGAGAAATTGCAGCCCGACAGTACCATAAAGACACTAACCACAACTTGGGAATAGTTGGAAAAGGCACCGAGACTCTCTGTCCGTGTGGAGAAGCCGCCCGAGCTGATGGTACTCATCGAATGGCAGAGTGCATCATAGAAGTCCATGTCGCCGAAATAGAGTAGTACGGTTTCCAGCAGGGTGAAAAACAGATACATTCCCCAAATACGCCTCACGGTATGCATAATGCGGGGATGCAACTTGTCGTAGTTGATGCCATTGATTTCGGCCACAAAGAGTTGCATGCCACTCATGCTTAGATAAGGCAAGATGGCTATGGTGAACACGATGATGGCCAAGCCACCAATCCATTGCGTCATGCTGCGCCAGAGGAGGATGTCTTTCGGGACAGATTCGATGCGGGTGAGGATGGTGGATCCCGTGGTGGTGAAGCCCGACAAGGCCTCGAAGAAGCCATCCGTGAAGTTGGGCACACTCTTGCTGAGCAAGAATGGCATGGCTCCGAAGAGTGAGAGCACGAGCCAAGAGATGCAGACGACATACACGCCGTCGCGTGAACTGGTCTTGTCGTTTTTGTGGTTGCGCGTGGCAATGAGCAGGATGAAACCTGTCAGCAGAGTGATGAGAGCCGAGAAGGGCATACTGAAGGCATACAGCCCGTGGTGGAGATAAGTCACGGGGAGCACCGTCAGCATGAAGAAACCTTCGATGAGCAGCAACTGGCCTTCAATGCGGAGGACTAAAGGATGGTTTATTTTAGTTTTCCACTTCATCGTTTCTTTGACGCGGGACTGCGGGACACGGGACTACGGGACTGAATCCGTCTCGCGTCTCGTGTCTCGAAGTCTCGTGTCCTATATGACTTTCAACAATAATCACAATCATTAATGGAATAAGCGTTCAACAGCGGGGATACCGGCAGGCAAGGCCAGCACCACCACTTGGTCGTCGGTCTCGATTTGGAAGTCGTCGGTGGCAATGAAGCTCTCCCCATCGCGGGTGATGCCGCAGATGATGGCATCGGTGGGCATGGCCAGCTGCCCGATGGGCTTGCGCGTGACCGCCGAGCCCGCCCTAACTTCAAACTCCACGATGTCGGCATCGATTCCGCTGAGGCTCTTCAGCGTGGAGACCTTGGCGCCTAAGGTGTATTTCACCATGTAGCTGGCCGCGATGAGTTTCTTGTTGATGATGGAGTCGATGCCGATGTTCTGCGAGATGTCGATGTAATCGATGTTCTCGACGAGGGCGATGGTTTTCTTCACGCCGAACGACTTGGCCTGAAGGCAAGTCAGGATGTTGGTTTCGGTGTTGTCAGTAACGGCGATGAAGGCATCCATGTCCTTGATGCCCTCATCCTCAAGCAGGTCGAGGTTTCGGGCATCGGCATTGACAACCAAAGCCTCTGAGAGGTAGTTGGTCAAGTCCATGCAGCGCTCCTTGTCGATTTCCAGAATCTTGATGTTCAGCTCTTTCTCAAGGCGTTTGGCAGTAATTCTTCCCACTCGGCCTCCACCCACGATCATCACATTGTGGACATTGATTTGTTTCTTGCCGCTCAGTTTGATGATGTCTTTGATGGCGTGTGGCTTGGTGACCACATACACCATGTCGGCCACTTGGAAGACCTCATCGCCTTGAGGCACAAAAGTATTTTGTCGACGGTGAATGGCAGCAATACGGAACTCGATATGTTCATACTGGTTGATGACCTCGTCGACCGTCTTGCCAAGGATTTCGGCCTCGGGTTCCAGTTTCACCATGAAGAGTTGCAAGTTACCTCCAGCGAAGTCGTAAGTCTCCGAGGAAGCGTTTTTCTTCAGCAATGAGATGATTTCCTGTGCGGCAATGTCTTCGGGCGAGAGCAAGCCATCAATGCCCAAATCTTGGTACATGCGCCACACTTCTGGGCTCAGGTTCTCCATCGTGTTGACGCGCGCAATGACTTGTTTGGCACCCAATTTCTTGGCGATGATGCCTGTCAGCAGGTTGATATGCTCATCGTGGAGCACGGCAATCATAAGGTCGGCTTTTTTCACATTGGCGCGTTGCAACACGGCGGTCGAGGTGGAGTCGCCCGTGATGGTCATCAAGTCGCTGTGCGATTCCATCATTTTCAGCAGTTCCTCATGCGGATCCACGATGGTGATATTGTGGTTGCTGCGCACCAGGGCTTCCGCCAAGTGCATGCCTACTTCTCCGTCTCCGGCTATTATGATATTCATTTCACTTCACTTTATAAAAGTGCAAATGTAGGCAATTAATTGAATATGTTGCAGCTTTTTTCTCGTTTTCTATTACAAGGTTATTTCTTCGTTGTCCTTGGCGTGTTGTATTCTTGCATTATTCTTCCAACGGCAAGGCATACCATAATGTGTCCACTGTATGACCTGCAACGATACCGTATCCACCTTTCACATTGGAATAAGTTTGGATGGGTTCAGCAAATAACTGCATGGACATATCGCCTTGGTCGCAGGTGTACAAATAGTTGTAGTATTCTTTTGAGAGATGTTCCAACTTAATGGGCAATTGAAAGAATGCTGGGTCGTATTCCACATCCACAGTTAACCAAACCGTCATTTTGAATTTAAGCTGATAAGACTTGCCGTCGAAAAGCACATCAGTGAATACTCCCAAGGGCTTTGTGTCGAGGTCGCTGAAATCGATGTATTCATTGTAGGGAAGTGCCGAGCCAAAAACAGGGTCGTCATATTCAAAGGAACAATCGTAGCTGTTTCTCAGTGGATGGTCGTTTTTCCAGTTTGGAATGTAAACCTTGAAACAATCGACTTGCCCGGGGTTGGGGTCGGTGAGTTCAAGCGTCAAAGTCACCTCTGCATACATCTTTAATAAACTGTCTGCATCCTCTTCAAAAGTCTCATAGTTATAGTAATGCTCATACCATGAGTCCCAATGAGCCACATCTGCGCTCAATTGAGCCTCTATGGCATTGGGGAGTGGACTTGTCTCGGCCTCCACATCATCAAAACCATTAGCCGAAGCCGCAATTTTGATGATGTCGCCCATAGCGGGACAATAATCATAAGTATAGATTTTCCTGATATGCCCAAGATTCGGGTCGTTTGGGTCCCAAATGTCGTAGCTGACCACGGTGTCATTATGTGGAGTCATCTCGCCAAGTAAGTTGCCATTCACATAGAGCGTGGCCACAAGGTCATCAGGGGCAGTAGTGTTGGCATGGTTGTCCAAGAAAAAGAAACTCTTACTGATGGCAGCATTGACGGGTTGTCCAGGCTCCATGAGGCTGTTGATCACCAATTTTGGGTCGGTCTGCTCACCGTTGAATTCGATTTCTTTCTCGCAGGATGTGAGGAGTAAACAGGACATTGTAGCGATAATCCAGCCGTTAACCCTCATTGCGGGCTTGACCCGCAATCTCCTATGCGATAGCGACTTCTTCGCGCATAAGAGATGGCGGATGCTGCTCCGCCATGAGGGTAAAAGGCGTGATGGTTGAGAATCCCAGTTGTGTTTTTGTATCATTGTTTTAGAATTTATAACTATAACTCACCGACGGAATAATCGGGAACAGACTCGCCTGCATCAGCACTTTCTTTTCCGTTAGCGTGGCCTCATCCCATTTATAATCAGTGTAGATGATGAAGGGGTTGTTGTGGTTGTATGCATTGTAGACGCTGATGTTCCAAGTACGGGTGCCATATTTCTTTTGCTTGTGGAAGTTCATACCCACATCCAAACGGTGGTAGCTGCCCAAGCGGAAGTTGTTGCGTTCCAAGGCGTTGATAGAATAGATGTTGCCCCATTCATCGAGCAGGCCTTCGTAAACCTGTGTGCCAAGCGTGCCGCAGTTGCCGCTGCTGAAGACCCATGTGCCGCTGAGGTCGAAACGGTCGCTGAACTTATGCTGCACGGTGATGCTGAGGTCGTGACGGCGGTCGTATTTGGCGGGAAACACCTTCCCTTGGTTGAGGACCATACCTTCACGGTCGAACTGTCGCTTGGCGTGTGCCCAGGTGTAGCCGACCCAGCCCGTTGTCTTGCCGAAGCTGCGTTGCACAAGCAACTCTACACCGTAGGCCCAGCCTTTGCCCATACAGACTTTCTCATCCCAGCGCTCCGAAGAGCCGAAGAATGAGGCTCCATCCTTGTATTCCAAGAGGTTATCCATGGATTTGTAGTAGCCTTCCACGGAGATGTCGAACAGGCGAGGCAATTCATAGAAAGCTCCGAGTGACACCTGATGGGCATTCATCGGCACGATGTTGGCCGTGACGGGCACCCAAAGGTCGGTGGGCAGGCTGAGGCTGCTGTTGGAGAGCAAATGAACATACTGCGTCATATAGGCATAGCCCGCCTTGAGTGAAAGGTTGGAGGCCAGCATCACGCTGGTGCTGAGGCGCGGCTGCACGCTTTGGTAGGTCTTGCCCTCGACGGTGAAGGTGGAGTAATGCACACCTGCGTTCACGCGGAAGATGTCACCCAAAGTCATGTTGTCTTCGGCATAAAGGGCGGTCTCGTGGGCAAACACCTTGGGCGAACCAGCCGTAGTGTCCACCTCGGTCTCGTTGCCTGCAACAACCTTCATTGCCTGCACTTCTGGACGGAACATATGGTAGGTATAATTGCCGCCGAAGCGGATTTCGTGGTTGGGCAGGGGCGTATAGTCGAAGTCGACTTTGGCCGTCAGGTCGTTGATGCCCGACTTATAGGCCATGTTGAATTCATCTTTGATGGAGGCGGTGCTTTCTTGATAATGATAAACATTCTCTTCCGTGATACCCATACCAAGGTTGTGGCGGTATTGAGTGTAGTTGACCGAGGCATCCATGAAGAGCTGTTGCGACATGACATGATTCCAACGCAGGGCAGCTACTTTGTTGCCCCATTTCCAGTCCATGTTGAGGTAGTTTTGATATTGGACTTCACCATAAGCGTAGTCTTTGTTCTTTATGCCGAGATAGATGGCGTCGTCGCCCGAGTAGAAACTCAGATAGAGTCGGTCCTTGTCGGAGATCTTCCAGTTGAGTTTGCCGTTGAAGTCGTAGAAATAATAGCCAGCCTTCAGCTTGTTGATTTCCTCCAGTTGCGACTTGGCAATCCAGAGGGCGGGTTTCATCAGCAAGTCGCTGTAGGTGCGGCGGAAGGAGAGGTTGAATGAGAGCTTGTCTTTCAAGATGGGACCTTCCAAATTGAGCTTCGACGAAATCAAGCCTACGCTTACATTGCCGTGGTATTGCTGCATGTCGCCTTCCTTCATGCGGATGTCAACCACCGATGAGAGGCGACCACCGAAATGTGCCGGGAAGCTGCCTTTGTATAAGGTAACATTTTTAAGGGCGTCAGGATTGAAGACGGAGAAAAAGCCCATCATGTGATTGACATTGTAGACGGGCACGCCGTCGAGTAAAAGCAGATTCTCATCGGGACCGCCGCCGCGCACATACATGCCTGCCGAGCCTTCCGATCCGTTTTGCACACCAGGCAACAATTGGATGGCTTTCAGCACATCGGCCTCGCCAAATAGGGTAGGGATGCTCTTGATTTGCTGCACGGGAAGTTCTACTACGCTCATCTGCGGGCTGCGGGCACTTACCGTGGCGCGGGTGCCTTCCACCACAACTTCATCCAAGGTTGTATTGGTCTCAAGAGCGAAGTTGAGGCTGATATTCTCTTTCAAATCAAGAGCTTTGTTCTGTTGTGTGTAGCCTACATAAGAGATTTGCAGGTCAACTTGACCTGGGTTCAAAGTCAGGGTATAGAAGCCGTAACTATTTGTGGCACAGCCTTTCCCTGAGTTTTTGTCGACAATGGTTGCTCCGATGAGGGTTTCCTTGCTGGCAGCATCCATCACATAGCCGCTGATGGTGCGTTTCTGCGCGAAGGTTGGCACGCAAACCAGTATCAAAGCAATGACAATGAACCATCGATGGTAGAAATGTTGTTTCATATACAAAGTTTAATATGTCAATTTGCCACTTTAACGGCGTTGTTTCTTGTTTATTGCCGAGAAAAAGTAATTTTGAATGACAATATGAATGCCTTGTGAGGTATAAGTGCGTTCAAGGAACTTCTCACCAAATATCCGACCAAGTCACCGAAATCACATGGTTGGTTGACTTTTCGCCTTCTTTGAAGACATTGGCCATACCGAAGGTGTAGCGTACTTCGATGAACCAATAGCTTAAAGCGGCCGTGAGGCCATAGTCAATGCGGTTGAAACTGCCCAATTCCCAAGGGGTTATGTACTGCTGTTTCTTCTTGCCTTTCACTTCCATAATGTTGTTGCCGCCTATGCAAAAACCGATTTGCGGTCCGATGCGCAGTCGTGGAATCATGGATTCATCCTCATCGTTTTCGTTCCATTTGCGTAGATAGATGTTGAGCAGCAGCGGCACATTGATGTAGTGTGATTTTTCCTTGTAGTGGATGGTATTATTGTTTTCAATCAAGCCTTTCTTGGAACTTGTGCCTTGCCGTGAATAAATTATATCGATTTCGGCACCTATAATGCTACGCTCGGGAATGAGCGCAATGCGTACACCACCAGTGAAATCGGTACGGAAGGTTGTGCTGTCGTTGCCGCTGATTTTCATGGTGGAAAAAGTTGGGCCAAGCATTAGGCCGCCTCCGAGTTGTTGGGCCATCATTGAGCCGGTACCGAAGAGCCATAATAGGAGCAGTAGGAGCAGTTTTTTGTCTTTCATAGATTGCAAAAGTACGCCATTTTTTGGAAACGGTATTCTTTTTCTCAAAAAACAATAAAACAATTGTTTAGGAGATTTGTGGAAATAGGTCAAAAAAGTGTACCTTTGCACAAGAATCAGAAGACTAATGAATCCCGTCGCCCTCCGATTACTCAACCAGCAGCTCATCAGCCCGCAGTTCGACACCCCAGCCGAGTTGGTGGACTATATGGGAGCCATGCAGGCACAGGAATATCGCTTGATGCGCTGGGCGGTGGCGATGCGGACCCAAAAGCCCTCAGCCAAAGCCTTTAAGAAGGCCTTCGACAGCGGGCAGATCATCCGTCTGCACTTGATGCGTGGCACTTGGCAACTCGTGTCGGCCGAGGATTATTGGCCCTTGCTCGAACTCTGTTCGGCGAAGGCATTGGCGGTCATCAAAGGATGGATGAATAGTAACAAGATTACCATTCCTGAAGAGGAAGTGAAACGCATCAGGGTAATCCTTGTCCAGACGGCTGCCGACAAGGGTAGTGTCACCAAGGAAGACTTCGTTGAGGCCTTGGCGGAGAAAGACATCCACATGGACGACCATCGCCTGTCGTACCACATCCGCTATGCCGAACTGTCAGGCACGCTTTGCAGTGGCGACTTGTTGTCGATGAAGGCGACCTACGCCCTCGCTGCCGATAAGGTGAAAACCCATGTCAAGATGGACCGCGATGAAACCTTGGCGATGCTGGCCAGGAAATATTTCCAAAGCCGCCAGCCAGCCACCTTGGAGGATTTCGTGTGGTGGTCGGGGCTGAACATCAACGATTGCAGGCGGGGAATTGAAATATTAGGTAATTCCCTGCATGTAGAGACGCACGGCCGTGCGTCTCTACCACGCAGGGAATTCTATTTCACCAACGATTGCCGCACCCGAGGTTTCCGCAAAGGAAAATATCTCCTGATTCCGCCTTACGACGAATACCTCATCGGCTATAAGAGCCGCGACATCGTCCTTTCTCCCGATTACCGCCACAAGGCCCACAACAACAGCGGCATCTTCCAGCCCGTCATCGCCCACGACGGCGTGATTTGCGGCAACTGGATGCCTTTCAAAGATGACCTACAAGCCACATTCTTCATGGGTGAGCATGAGTCTGACCTCCAAGAGGAATGGAAACGATACAAGACATACCAACTAAAATGAAAAGAATATGAAAGAAAAACCTTCGTCCGGCACCAAACAGTTTCTGTTGACGCTTCTCGCGACAACCTTCTCCATCATACTCACTTTCGGCACCTCGGCCATCATCGATAGACGCCATAAAGCGGCCGCCAAGAAGGAAATGGTCATGATGATTCTCTATGACTTTGACAAAACCATTGAACAAATGGAAGATGCAAGTCTCGCTTTCCAGAAGGCAAAACGGAATCAGCAGGAGCTTGCCTTTCATCCGGAGTATTTCGACAGCCTTCGTTTCCAATTTAAAGATGCTTTGATGGTTGTCCAAATGGAGTTTTCTGAAACGACAGAAAACATTTTTTCCTCCAATATAGAGACTTTCAATACCCTCGGCAATGTCAATTTTGTTCATGAGGTTTCTTCTTTCTACAGTATGCGCCATAAATACGAAGAAGACCTATTGGTTGGATATAAAAAAGAGATGACGGAGTCAGGATTAATGAAGTCTGTAGGAAAACTTCTCAAATTTGACTTTCCTAATTATTATTTCATGAATCAAGTTTATTTGAAGTCATTGAAGAGTACACGAGACCTTTGCATGAAAATGATGAAGGTCAGCGAGGATGAAATGAAAGAATTCAGCAACCAACGCATAGTGAATGAAGATCATGGAGAAGATTATGGAATCTCTAATGAACAGTTGATGAAAGAGATGTTTGAGGAAGAGGAAATTCTCAAACAGGCCATAGAGAAGCTTGAACAAAACCAATAAGCCATAAAAAATGAACATCAGATTAGAACAACCCAAGGATTATCGAGAGGTAGAGAACCTCACGCGCGAGGCGTTTTGGAATGTCTATCGCCCTGGATGTTTGGAGCATTATGTGCTCAACCAATACAGAAACAACCCCGATTTCATCCCGGAACTTGACTTTGTGATGGAGGAAGATGATAAAATCATAGGTCACATCATGTTCTCGAAAGCCGAACTTATCATGGATGACGGTACCAAGAAGTCCTCGTGGACCTTTGGCCCCATCAGTATCCATCCCGACTACAAACGCAAAGGCTACGGGTTGAGGCTTTTGAATTATGCATTGGATAAAGCGCGTGAAATAGGGGTCGGTTTCCTCTGCATGGAAGGCAATATCGACTTTTATAAGCATGCAGGCTTTGACCTCGCCAGCAAATTCAAGATCCATTATCACGACGAGCCACGCGATGCCGAAGTGCCTTATTTCCTTGCCCAAGAGCTCATTCCAGGCTGGCTTCAGAAGGAAGGCATTACCGAGGCCACCTACTGCCCGCCAAAGGGCTATTTTGTGGCGGATGAGAACCCAAAAGCGTTTGAGGCATACGAATCCACTTTCCCGAAAAAGGAAAAACTCCGTTTGCCAGGACAGTTAGGATACGAAGGATAGCTATGGAATGGCTTAGTAAATACCGATTCGGATTCGACTTTTCGGGATTGGTCCTTTTCCTTTTGGTGATGCTCCCGAACTTCATTTGGTTTGCCGTTCCCGCCCAGAACGATGTTTTGAGGGCCGAATCGGCAACGCCCATAGTGGACACGGTGGCTTCGGTTTTTCAAGTCTTGACCATTGCTTGTTTGTGTTTTGTCATCAACAAGGAAAGGAGCCAACTGCGGTTTTCGCCGTTGGTCATCGCTGCAATCGTATGTGTCGCGGTTTATTACGCTGGGTGGGCATCGTATTACCTTGGAATTGCCAATTCATTGGTCATTATCATATTGACCATCCCGCCTTGCTTGGCATTCATCTTGTTCGCCGCCGACAGGAAAAACATTCCGGCAGCCTTGTTTGCCACGGTGTTTGTCGTGTGCCATTTGATTTTTGCAATGATGAATTTTATAAGTAGATGAGCAGAATTAGTTTACAGAAAAGGCAGGAGAATTTGGCCGTCAGCAGTCAGCCATCAGCAGTCAGCCTTGGTGCTACCGAGCTGATAGCTGACGGCTGATAGCTTACAGCTAAGAAGCTTATAATAATGCAGTTTAATTTTGAATAGATACTTAAATAAATAAACCTATGGAACTAAAATTTTGTCAGAGCTGCGGAATGCCGCTCACCCAAGAGATTCTCGGCACCAATGCCGACGGAAGCAAGAACGAAGACTACTGCATGTATTGCTATAAAGACGGCAAGTTCACGCAGGACTGCACCATGGAAGAAATGATAGAGTTCTGCTCACAGTTTGTCGACGAAGTCAACAAGAACATGCCCAAGCCCATGACCAAGGACGAGTACAAAGGCATGATGCGGCAGTTTTTCCCGACGCTCAAGCGTTGGAAACAGTGAATTCATGGCGCAACGGACGGCATTAATTATCGGCGCAGGTATATCCGGTCTTACCACGGCTGTCTATCTGCAGCGTTCAGGCATTCAGACGCTTGTCTTGGAGAAAGCCGCTGGTCCTGGAGGAGTTTCCACCAGTTGGAAACGCAAGGGCTACACCTTCGAGGGTGGCATCCATTGGCTTATTGGAGCCAAGAAGGAGATCCCTTTGCATCAGATTTGGTTGGAAACGGGTGCATTGCAGGAAAACAACCCTGTCTTATATAAAGATCCTATTTATACCTTGGTGGACGGAAAAGGTAGCATGCCGCTGTTTCGCGACTTGCATGGGCTGGAAATAACAGGTTTTAGGGACAAGTTTGCCTTGTGGCGTCTCCGTTTTCACTTGGCCTGTTTCAAGAATTTCCATCAGCCTATCGGAGATTTAAGGGGCCTGAAAGTCCGAAACCCCAAGCCGTTTTCTGTTTGGGAATATGTCAAGATGCTGCCTGCCGTCCTCGTCACGCCGTTTTTGATGGCCCAGCCGGCGCGAGCCTATGCCAAATGGTTCAAGAATCCACGGATAAGGGCACTTTTGGCCGCCGTTGTGGAGCCTGAAATCAATGCGTTGTCGTTCATCTACACCCTGGGCACCTTCAATGTGGGCGACAGCGGCTATCCTAAAGGCGGCTCGCTACGCATGGCGCAAAACATGGCCGACACATTCAAAAGTTGTGGTGGAGTAATCCGATACCAGACCCCTGCGGAGGAGGTTTTCCTTAAAGGGGAACAGTGGTCGGTTCGTACCAAGGACGAGATGTTTACGGCAGATGTCGTAATCATTTCGGCGGATGCCCGAAGTGCCATTGACATGCTTTTCAAGGAGCCGTTACAAGACAGCTGGGCCAAAAAAATGCGGTCGGGGCTTCGAACGACCCAGTGCATGTTTATCGGTGTCGGAGTCAAGGCCGATTTGTCCTCGTGGCCCCGCTCCATGCAGATTGTGTTGCCTCATCCTCTGCAAGTTGCAGGGCGCACCTATCAAACGATTGTCGTGAACAACTATGCCACAGAGGAAGGCTATGCTCCCGAAGGGTGCAGTGTCATTACTTGTCTGCTTCACGGCCCCACCTACGGCTATTGGAAAGCGGCTAAGGAAGACGGCAGCTATGCAGACAAGAAAAAAGAGGTGATGGCAGACTTCATCGAAGCCATCAGTGAGGTAATTCCCGAAATCAAGGATGCCGTGGCTGTGACCGATATGGCCACGCCGCTCACCTACGAGCGTTATTGCAGCACCTTCGAGGGAAGCTACATGACGGACTGGCCGCCCTTTCGACGCTTGTACCACGCGCCTGTTCGTTACCGCGAAGGCTTATATTTTACGGGGCAACGGACGGCCTATTCCGGCGGACTTCCCCCGGCAGCCCAAAGCGGTCGCACCACAGCACAGACCGTTTGCAAAGACCTTGGCGTGGAGTTCGTTGGAGCATAATCCTGCATGGGAAAGATGAAGCGTCTGAAATTAATTCACTTCTGACGTCACCTTTTGCCATCCAGACTTGTTATAAGGGCGAACTGGTTCAAGAAAACAGAAGTCTAACATTTCACTCTTAAATCAAAATGAAAACTATCATCATCAAAACGACATTTATACTATTGGCCTTGTTTCTGGTGCTTGATGCGGCTGAAGCCCAAATGAACCTAAATGAGATTGCCGATGCCGAACCATTTCACAAGGTTGCGCAAATTAAAGGCACGGAAAATCTCCTTAGAGATTATTTCTCGGGAATATCTAACGAAAACGATACGCTTTATGTCGTTCTCTGTCCGTTGATGTT
The DNA here is from genome assembly GCA_900317055.1 of uncultured Bacteroidales bacterium. Classification (GTDB taxonomy): domain Bacteria; phylum Bacteroidota; class Bacteroidia; order Bacteroidales; family F082; genus Limimorpha. The sequence goes on from ONFF01000020.1 coordinate 16,877, forward strand.
CTGTCCGCGCTGCGAGGCAGAAATCAATGTCGTGCAGGAATTGCTTTATATGCGCAAACCTGACAACCCCATGGTTATGATAGCATCTTCTCCCAACGAACAGGCAGCAAGAAAATACGTGGCAAAGAAATTCTATTTCGAAGATGTGATTTATGATACGGATTTGTCTTTTAAGTCGTTTCTTGCTTTCAGGACGGAGGAGCCACGCATACCTTTCATCATGAAAATCGACAGAAAATCAGGGCGTTTGCTTACGGGCGGTGATTATATTGTCATCAATGATGAATTTGCAGATGCCTTAATTCGACATACTGAGCCGATGCCCTATTACGGCGAATTATGGGAAGGAACCATCTCATTCCAGCCTGCCGCCTCAAATTGTGAAGGCAGTGATTTTGAACAAGCCGAAATCTTCAGCAAGATGGCAGTGCCTTCCGATAGCAACAGCATTGTGTCAAATATCACTTTTTCCAAGATAAGCAATGGATACCTTTCATTTGCCGATGAATTGGACAACAGCATTTATCTGTATTCATTATCCGAAAACGCTGACAATCTTTCGTTTGTGGGAAGATTTGTTCCGAATGAGAGTGAAGAATTGGCGTTTGTCTCTATCGAGCATGAAACGAGCATGAAAAGTATTTCCAATTGCGAGCCAATAACATGGTACTTGCCATGTGTCTTACTGGTTCCATGATTAACCCGGATACGCTGGTGTTTTCCGTCTCTGTGCCCAATCTTAAATACAAAGAAGGAAACAACATGGCCTATAGCAACGCCCCTGCCGTTATTTTCCAAAACATTCACAACGAAAAGATGAGAGAATTTATTCCAATGGAATTGTTCGGAAGTATTGACAGCATCACATACATAGGGCATGAAAGCTTTTATTATTCAGAGAAACTTGACTTGTTGTTTTTTGCCTCGTTCAAAGGCTATCCGTATTTTGAATTGACCAATGAGCATCAAAATCCTTTTGAAGAATGCTTTTATAAGGAAACACCATTATACACTGTTTATGATACCGATAAAAAGCCTGTCGGACGCATTGGGCAGTTGGGACAAATCCACATGGATTTGCATTTGGGCTATGCCTACTGCAACCCCAAAATAACAAGTCATGGAAGCACAATAGCGGTAACAGATGGCACATCAGGGATCCTATCAATATACGATAATAACGATTGGGGAAAACCGCTGTCAACTGTAGAAGTGTTCAATGTTTCTGCCGATGATTTTACGATTGATAGCACACTATACGGAACAGAAGAATACGCTTATCAATTTCAGGACAATTTCCAGGACTTGATTGTTGACATCTTAATAGATGAAACAAGCATTTATACATTGTCAATTGAAGGCGGCTGCTACTTCAAAAAGACATTCGACAGGGATGGAAACCTTAAAAACACGATTCTTGTTCCGAATACAATAGAGTCACATCAGTTGGAAATCACAGGTTTGTGTCTTGTCAAGAATAAAGTCCTTGCCGTTGGGTTTTATTATGACAAGGAAAGACATAATATGGTTTTGCTGGATTGATATGGCGACATAAGCAACCAATCTGCGGGGACGCAGATTGCGACATTGAAATAAACACAGAAAACAGAAGTCTAACACTTAAAACGATAAGAAAAATGGATAGCACTTATTTAATTCTAGATGAACTCATCGGTATGTTACCCATCATTTTATGCGGATGCGTACTCCCCATCATGGTTGTCTGGTTTGTGGTTCGAAAGAAAATAAATGAGACAAACGCTCGCACACAGATCGTCACGGCAGCCATCGAGAAAAACCCGGATTTGGATGTCGAGGATCTGCTCAAGAAGGCTTCTCCCAAGCCAAAACTACTGAAAGAGAAACTGCTCACGAAACTGCTGTGGGGCTTCATTGCCTCGTTGTCGGGCATAGGTTTGACAGGCCTTGGCATCTACATGAAAAGTACAGGATTGGGTATTGATGTTGATGTTCAGACCGCCCTTTGCTTCGGCTTGATTCTGTTAGCCATCGGTGCCGCCTTCATCATCAACTATGGTGTAGGTCGAAAGATGCTCGCCAAGGAGATTGAGGCTGAGGAAAACAAAATGAACACACAGGCCTAAACCGTGACACGCGAAGGATTCATAGCACTTGTGGAGCAAGAGCAGGAGGCTCTTCGGGGCTTCTTGCTCTACCTCTGCTGCGGCAACAAGGACGAAGCCGACGACCTTGCGCAAGACGCTTTGGTCAAGGCTTACCTCTCGTCGGCAGGCTATCAGGAGAAGGGGAGGTTCCGCTCGTGGCTGTTTAAGATTGCCCACAACACCTTCCTCAACCACAAGGCCAGTTGCCGAACAACAGAAAGCCTCGACGAGGCACGGGCACTCGTCAACAACACTTCCGCCGATGCTTCCTTTGCGCACCAAGACCTCTATCTTTGCCTGCGCACCCTGCCGCCCAAGGAACGCTCGGCCATCACGCTATTCTATTTCAACGGATACAATATCAAGGAAATAGCGGCCATCACCGAGACATCGGAAGATGCCGTAAAGAAACAACTCTCGCGCGGACGCGACAAACTAAAGGAGAAACTGAAACCATGAACAAAGACAAAACACTTGAGGAACTCTTCCTCGCTCAGCAACCGCATTTCGATGACAACGAGGCCTTTATGGCATCGCTCAACAAGCGTTTGGATGCCGTGGAGTATGTAAAACAACACCAAGAGGCCACGATTCGCCACTACAAATGGGCCCTGGTGGCAGCCTTTGTCGTGGGCGTCATCAGCGGCGCCGTTACCATCGCTTTCGTGCTCTCCATGCCCGCCGAGGTCCCGCTTTTCACATTCAACGCGCAGTCAGCGGTTCTTATTTGGCTCAGCGAACACTCCCGAATCATCGTCACCACCGCGCTTTCCTTGTTAATGTGCTTTGGCATCTTCAGCATCTTCGGCAATGTGATGGACATTGTGAATATGCGAAAGCAAGTTTTATCTAAAGCTTAATCGCATTCCTCCAGCCATTTTTCTAAGATCTCGCAGTATTTGTCGGTTTGCTCGACGAAGCAGGTGTGGCGTGCGCCTTTGAAGACTTCCCATCGGCTGTTGGGGATGTTCTCGTAGAGCGAGGCAGCCACCACAGGGGTGCAGATGTCGCGGGTGCCGCTGCATATCAGGCAAGGCTGCGTGATTTGGTTGAGGCGGTCGGTGTATTCGAAGTCGGCCAGATCGCCCAAGGGTTGGTATTCGTTGGGTCCCCAGCCGTAGAGGTAGGCTTCATCGCCGGCGCGTTTCGGGCGACGGATACATTCTGGCGAGTTGTCATCCACGCTGATGACATAACGCTCATAGTAATGCTCGTTGGCGCGGAGATAGTCGGGGTCGTCCCATTTCCCGGTGGCTTCGGCGTGGCGGATGGCCTCTTGGTCTTCTGCCGACATGTATTTGATGAGGCGGTGCTGCTCGCTGGCCCACAACGAGCTGGAGGCATGGCCCGAGGATAAGATGACCGACTTGATACCCTTAGGGTGACAATCGATGATATAGGCGATGGCTTGCATAGCGCCCCACGACTGGCCAAGGAGGTGGAGCTGGTCGAGGTGCAGATGCTCGCGCAAGGCGATGAGTTCGTTGATCCAGGTCTCTTGAGTCCACAGTTCGGGGTGGCCGTCGAGGTAGGAGTTACCGCAGCCGATCTGGTCGTAGGAGATGACCTGACGGCCCGTGTCGGCGATGCGGTCCAGCACTTCGAAATAGTTATGTGTACTGCCCGGTCCGCCGTGCAGACAAAGCAGTGCAGGCTTGTTTGAAGGTTCACCGACAATGCGGTAATAGGTTTGGTAGCCGAGATAAGGCATATAGCCTTCTTGGATGGGATGTTGGTTCATGAATTGGTGTATATTAATGGTTTTACTTCACAACAAATTTTGCTGTTTCACAGGCGCCTTCTCCCTTCACCTGCAAGAAATAAATCCCCTTTTCCATTCCAGCCACGGAAATGGTTCCGCTTGATAACCCTGCAGCCACTTCTTGTCCCATCAAATTGAAAATGGAATACTCAACCTTTTCGGAAGGAAGGTTCTTCAAATAAAGGACATCGGAAACGGGGTTGGGATAAACTTCAAGTGGTTGTTGCTGGGTGTTTTCGTGAACGGCCAACGGTCCATCTTTAGGAATAATGTTCAAGATGATGCCTTCTACCTTGGTCATGCCGTAATAGAAATTCGGGTCAGGGATGTCATACCAGTTGTCCAAAGTGCCACCATAGCCAAAGTTGATGTGGAACTTGCCATCCGATTCGCGGTAGCCATCGACCACGACATTGTGTCCGACCGTCCCCGCGGGATTCTCGACAGCCAAATGGGCAGGATAACCAGCTTGCAGATTGGAAATCAAGGTGGCGTACATTAGAGAATCGGGCTCACGAAACAGCATGCAGTCCGTAAAGCCAAAGCGTTGGTAGGCCTCAAAGGCTTGGTCCACATAAAAGGTGCCGGAACTTTCCGAAGTATAGACCTGCGTACAAGCTGTGCCGCAAGCAAAGACCAAGGCGGCGGCCAACTCGTCAGACAGTTCCTCGCCGCGCTGGAAAGTGGCGTCGATGGAATCCAACATTTCGTTCAGCATCGGGAAGGACGGAAATTTCAAACTTGCCCAATCGTCGTCAATGACATAATTGCGCCCTGCGTAGTAATGGTTATAATCGTCATCGTCGGTAAAGCGGGTGTCTTGGGTTGTTCGCAAATAGTTAATGATTTGTCCCATGGCAATGGCAGGACAGCCTGCCACGCTGTATGCATTGCCATTCACTGGGTCTCTGGGGCAAAGCTGGTTGTATGGATAATCCTGTGTCCAATGCGAATGAAGCAAGCCATCCGCGCGAAGCATTGTCGTGACGGTGTCTGGTTTTTCAACAGTTTTCAGAAGAGGAGCTTGTGCCCAGCTGTTCATAGCGCATAGCGCAATTAGTAAGAAGGAAAGGAGTTTCGACATTTCGCTCAAGTTTGATTTACACTGCAAAACTACAACATTTTCATTATCAACGATGATTTAATTTTATAATGTCCATGTAATTGTCCACATTTGGTTTTCGTTTCGGAACAGATAATACCCTAATTTTGTGACCGAATTGATATGGACAAAAAGGCACACCTACAATGAAACAAGATTGAGACTCTCGCAAACAAATCACAACAATGGAAAAATTCAGTATTCAGACATTGCCCGAAATCATCGTGGCAAGTCACCGTGAAATCATTCCCAACTACGCCGCCATCGGTCCGATGTGTGTCGAGAAAATTGGTCCCGAAATGCAAAAACTCGGCTGCAAATGTCCGCCGCCTGGCTACTGTTTCACTATGGAGCACAACAAGGAGTACACGCCGACGAACATCGACATCGAGTATTGCGAACAAGTGGAAGAGATGGGCGAAGATAGCGACATTATCCAGTTCAAACGTCTGCCCGCCGTACCCAAAGCACTCTGCGTGAAGCACATCGGTCCTTACGAGCGTTTCTACGAGTCGTTCACCGAAGCCTTTCGCTATATCGAGGAGCAGGGCTACAAGGTCGTAGGCCAGCACCGCACCTGCTACATCGATGGCGCCTGGAACCAGGAAGACCCTGGGAAATGGTTGTCGGTGATTCAGATACCGATAGAGTAACCTTTAGAACGATGAAAGCCGAGGCAAGTTAGTGGTCTCGGCTTTTGGTTTCATCTTTCCATTTGCAATTCTGGCTTGTTCCTAAATGTCTACATCATTGTCCACATAAGGTTTTCGTTTCGGAACGGATAATGCGCTATTTTTGCGGTCGATTTGATAGAAGCAAACAATGAATTTGGTATTGAACACATTAGGAGCAAGCATTGACAAAGAAACGATTATCGCTCTGCTTCCTGACAAAGAGGTTGAAATCATCGACACCGCCGACATGAACATTGCGCATTGCATGGGCTGCAACCAGTGCTGGCTCAAAACACCTGGCATTTGCGCCATCAAGGATGATTATGAGAACATCCTCAAGAAACTGGTGAAGGCCGATAACCTCTGGCTTGTCTCCGACACACGGTTTGGCTTTCTGGATTACAAAGGCAAACGAATGATGGATCGCATTATGCCTATGCTGAACATGACCATCGGTTTCCGCGACGGCTGGATGCGCCATGAGTTGCGCTACCATGCGCTCAACATCGGTCTTTTGTATAAAGGTGCCGCTGACCAAGCGCTGTTGGAAGATTGGTGCAAACGCACCGCTGCCAACATCGGTGGACATTCGTTGGGTGCTATTCCCTTGGATACTACTTCCAGCATGGTTCAAAACTCTAAACACTCAACTCTAAACTCTAAACCGACTCATATCGTTATCATCAACGGCAGCCCAAGAGTGCAGAAATACAGTAACACCGACAAAATCATCCACACCTTCGCCCAAGGCATGGAAGAGGGTGGTGTCACCTGGGAACTTCACAACCTCTCCAGCCGTAAAGAATGGAGCGCAGCACGCGAAGCCTTTCTCAACAACGAACGCATCCTCATTGCGTTTCCGCTTTATGTGGAATGTGTGCCTGGCTTGATGCTGGAATTCTTGGAAACACTGCCTAAGGAACGCAAGCAGCCTACAGAAATAACCTTTATGCTTCACGGAGGTATGGATGAAGGAAATGAGTTCCGCCTGTGCGAACGCTTCCTGCAAGGACTACCCGAACAGCTTGGTTGCAGTTACGGCGGCACACTCATCCATGGCGGTAGCTTCCGTATCCGCACCGCCCCAGCCGATCAAGTGGCCAAGATGGTGACCTCTTACGCTGAAATGGGGCAACTCTTTGCACAAAAAGGTAATTTTCTCTCTCCCGAAGCCACCAAATTTACAGGTATGGAACAATACCCTTGGCTGGTTCGCAAAATGGTGAGCCTACTGTTTTTGAAGAAAGTCAACGGGGAGTTTGAGCAGTTCGCCAAGGATTGGGGCTGCACTCGGCCGCTGAACGATCAACCGTATAGTGAATAAGTAGATGAGCATATTAAGTTTACATATTGGACACGAGACTAAGGGACTATGACTTGTGACTATGACTATGACCACTTCAACCAAGGGCAGAAGCCTCAACATTCCTGTGAAAGCGGTCATGGTCATGGTCAATGGTCATAGTTTTATAAGTCCCGTAGTCCCGTGTCCCTAAGATTCTTACAGGTTTAAAATCACATCATTATGGAATTATCAAATTGGTTTAAGGGATTCGAGAAAGGCATTGCACAGCTTTCACCAGAACAACGGTCAGTTTTCTTCGCGGAATGCGGAAAGAACTGTGTGAAAGGCGGTACGCTTTCGGTTTACCAAAAACTCTATGAGGACGCTAAAGGGGACATGGATGTTTTTTTTGAGATGGCCAATGATTTGCCCGGAGTGAAAGGTGAGGTCGTCGAAAAAGGTCGTGTCTATCGGTTGGTTTTTTTGGAATGCACTTGTGAATTGTGCAAAAAAGGATATGTCACAACACCTTTGCTCTGTGAATGTTCGCGCCAAAGCGTGATGTATTCGATGCAAAGTTTGTGGAAAGGCAAAAACTTCACCGTAACGCTTTGTCACTCCATCTTGGGTGGGGGAGCGGATTGTGAAATGAGAATAGAAGTTAAAAAAATAAACTCAAAAAGATGAAAACACTGAAATTACTAACGCTTACCGCTGCACTGCTGATGACGGTTTCAGCATTGGCTCAAAACCAAAACTTAGTCGGCCACATCACCGATGAAAACGGCGAACCTATGCCTTTCGTGAATGTGGTGTTGCTTTCGCTTCCCGACTCGACCTTTGTGCAAGGAACGGTGACGGATGAGCATGGTTCATTCCTCTTGCCAACCGACAAAAATGACGGCCTGCTGAAAGTGTCGTGCGTGGGCTATCAAACCCAATATGCAAAGCCCACAAACGGCTTGACCATCCAGATGACGATGGATGCACAAATGCTCGGCGAGGTGGTTGTTAAGAGCCAGTTGCCCCAAACGCGGCTGACAGGTAACTCGATGATTACCACCATCCAAGGTTCGGTGCTTGAGGATTCGGGGACGGCACAAGAAATGCTAACCAAAGTGCCTGGAATGACCGGCAGCGAGGATGGCCTTGAGGTCTTGGGCAAAGGCTCACCGATTATCTATATCAACGGGCGGCTGATGCGTGACGACAGCGAACTGCGCCGCCTGCGTAGCGATGACATCCGTGATGTGGAAGTCATCAACAACCCGGGAGCACAGTATGACGCCACCGTGAGGGCCGTGGTGCGCATCCGAACCAAGAAGCAACAAGGCGATGGGCTCAGCCTCGACTTGAACCTGACCGACGACCAAGACTTGCAGTACGGTTGCAACACACCCCGCGGAAAACTTGGCTTGAACTACCGCAAAAACGGTGTCGATGTGTTTGGCTCGGTGTATTACAGGCATACGGACTACCGCCAATACAGCAGCTTGGAGGAAATCGCCAACACCACCAAAGTGTTCCGCCAGGCAGGTCCCTACACCATGACTTGGAAAAACGACCAACTCGTTTATACCGCTGGCGCCAACTGGCAAGTCTCCGACAACCATTCCTTGGGCATCCGCGCCGACTTGACACATTATCTCGGCGGCGAGAACAAGGTTATCTACGATGAAGATGTCTTCGAAAATGATGTCTTCCTCGACCATCTCTACAGCGTGCAGACCAGCAAGGAAACCAAGCCGCTTGGTATCCTCACCAATGCCTATTACAACGGCACAGCGGGCAAACTCGGCATCGACTTCAACTTCGACTTCCTGAACACGGCGACCAACACTGACCGTGAAAATGTGGAGCAAAGCCTGATAGAAGATGACTTTGTCAGAAGCAGGTCCGGGGCGGAGAGTAGGCTCTATGCTTCCAAGTTGGTGCTTTCCTATCCCGTTTGGAAAGGCAGTATCGAGGCAGGCACGGAGATGACCTTCGCCAAGCGTCACAATACCTATTGGATTGACAAACAAGCCATTGCCAACACCGATGCTGACATCACGGAAAACAATATCGCTGCCTTTGCGCAATATGCCTGCGATTTCGGGAAATGGGGTCAAACCAGTGTTGGAATGCGTTACGAACACACGCTTTTGGACTATAGGGATGTGACCAATGATGATTTCCTGTATCGCCCGCAGGACGAGTTCTTCCCGACGGCCTCCTATTCCGTTGCCTTGGGCAAGGTGGAGATGGGACTATCGTATGGCATCAAGACCAACCGCCCGAGTTTCTTCGCGATGAACGATGCCGTCACCTACATCAGCCGCTATTCGATGCAGGCGGGCAACTCGCAACTGCTCAACGAGCGAATTCAGGACCTTACGCTGAATGTGGGATACAAGTGGCTCGCGTTCACGGCTTCCTACGGACATTGCAAGAACCCCATCACACAGTGGGCCTATCTCACCGATGGCGATGCCGCCCTCATCAAACATATCAACCTCGAGAAGCCTGTCAACACCATCGGAGCCTATATTTCGGCAACACCAAGAGCGGGCATTTGGTCGCTCAACGCCACCGTAGGCATGGAGAAGCAAGACCTTTGGCTCGACCTCGAAGACATCCATGTTCCAGAAGGTACACGCAGGGTTTATTTCGACAAGCCTGTTTTTACCTTCAACGCGTTCAACACCTTCAGTTTCAAGCATGATTGGAAAATCGACATCAATTTCATGTTTCGCTCGCGCGGCCATCAGTTGAATTTCTACAACGATTATAACTATGCAAACCTTGGCGTTGTCGTGCAGAAGAGCTTCCTGAAGGACAAGTCGCTCACCATCCGCGCCGCCGTGCTCGACATCCTGCGACACAGTGGCATGAACGAATACAGCGACATGGGTTACTACCAAATCCAGCAAAACAATGTTTTCTCGACGCATAAGTTCCAAGTCTCGGTGTATTATCGCCTGAACTCAACGCGCAGCAAATACAAAGGCACGGGCGCTGGTAAAGATGCGCAGGAAAGAATGAAATCATAGGTTGGAGGATGGTTTGTCACATTCCCAACTTGGCCTTAAGCCTTTGACGCGCTTTGGTGACTGAGGCGGGCGAAATGCCCAAAAGAAGGGCTTGCTCGGTCACGGAAAACTGAAGTCGGGAAAGCATGATCAAGCGAACATCGCCTCGGGTGAGTTTTGGGTGCTTCTCACGAAGCGATTCAGGCGTGATGGAGAAACCGTTTCGGAACACGCGTTCCATTTCGACCCATTCGTTGTCCTGAATATAGCGGGGCACGGCGTGAAGCTCTTGCAGCAGGTGGTTCTGGCCAGCCAGTGAATGGATCAAGAGATAGGATTCAACATCGCCCTCGGGTCCAGTGCCTTCTTGAGGCATAAACGATTCGCGCTCATCGTTACCTGCGCGAATGACCATCAGGAATGCCCTCACATTCTTGCCGAAGATTTCGGACACTTGGGGAATGCTGAGTGCAGCACCGCCTTCCACGCAGGTATGGGCCAGCCCGATTCCGACAAGCATCAGTTGGTAATAAAGCATTTCGGCGTCTTTTCCCTGCAAACCGAAAGACTGGCTGATGGCGGCAATCGACTCCTGCTTGAAGCCCACTTGGGTGTCGATGTAATCCTCGAAAGAGGTAGCCGAAGCCTTATTGTCCATCACCAATTTGAAGAGTTGGGGCTCGTCGATGGCGAACCAAAGGAAGGCCAAGCCCATGCCTTTGAAAGGCGGGTTCAAGGAAAAGCCTGCGCCTACTCGCTCCTTGAACAAACGGCGGGCTTCGGTGTGGACGGCCTCCAAAACACCTTCCATGGAACCAAATTTTGAGAAAATGGCATTAACGCCGCAACCCAAAGCTGAGGAAAGGTTTCGGGCAGTAAGTGCGGAAGTGCCGCCTTTTCTCACGATGTCAATAGCAGCAGCGAGTATTTTTTCTTTCGTTACGCTTGTCGGTCTTGCCATAATAAAACAACTGTTCCGTTATTATTCGCCGCAAAAGTAGGGAAATCAAATTCAAATCCAATGCGCTTTGAGAACAAAATGTCGCAAAGTCCATAAAATTGTCCATGTTTGGTTTTCATTTCGGAACGGATAATAAACTACCTTTGCAGCCGTTTAGGTATGTACAAATAAAATCCTATTAAAACCGATGCCCCGATGGTATATAACAGCGGCCATATTAAAATGAAAAAGTATTTGGCAATTCTGTCAGTCGTCGTTTTGTTTGCGTTTTGCAGTTGCTCCAAATTTGCTGGTGAGCCTATCTCCAAGGATTTCAGCATTTCGGGCACATACACCGAGCTTGAAGTGGAGGATGCGTTTGAGGTCACCGTTAGCGATGTGGCAACCCAAGTCACAGTTACGGTAGGAGAGAAAATCATGCCGAATGTGGTGGTGGAAACCGTTGAGAACACTTTGAAAATCTATCTTAAAGGTTGGCATTCCAACCGTGGAACGGATATGACGGTAATCTTGCCTTATAACGCTAACTTGACGAGTGTTGACCTGTCGGGTGCCTCGGAGTTCCATTCGGAATATGGCCTTGAAGGCAATAAGGTTGAGGTTGAGTTGTCGGGTGCATCTGATTTTTATTGTGACATCGATGCCGACGAAGTTGACATTGACCTGTCGGGTGCCTCCGATTTCTTTGGTGACATCCTGGCCGATGAAATCGAGATGGACTTGACGGGCAGTTCCAAAATCAAGGGTTATGTGGAGGCTCTTGACCTCGACCTTGAGATGAGCGGTGCCTCGGAGGCTACCTTTGAGGGACAAGTCGATATGCTCAAGATTGATTTGTCAGGTGCCAGCGACATCAAGAAAACCGTCGACGGAAACAGATACGGCTTTGCCTGCGACCAATGCGAAGGCTCTTTATCGGGCGCCAGCAATGTCTACATCCATTGCGACGGCACCATCAAGGTCAACCTGTCGGGTGCCAGCGACCTGCATTTCACGGGTGATGCCTTCACGGGTGACTGCACCTCTTCTGGCGGTTCGAATGTCTGTCATGATGTGTTGTAAATGATTTAACCATGGAACAAAAGTTTTGTCAGAGCTGCGGAATGCCGCTCACCAACGAAATCCTTGGCACCAATGCCGATGGAAGCAAAAATGAGGATTATTGCATCTATTGCTACAAGGATGGCAAGTTCACCCAAGACTGCACGATGGATGAGATGATAGAGCATTGTGCCCAGTTTGTGGATGAGGTAAACAAAGGACTGCCGCAGCCCATCACGAAGGAAGAATACATCGGCCAGATGAAGATGTACTTCCCGCACCTGAAACGCTGGCGTAAGGAATTGTCGATAGATGATGACACTCCAGAAAATCCAGCCTTGATGGGCGTTAAAGAGCTTATCGCCAAGATGGCCGACACGCTGCCCATCACCATGATATCGTCGGTCGATGAGGAGGGCTTCCCTTGCACCAAGGCCATGCTGTCACCTCGGGTGCGTGAAGGCATCAAGGTGTTCTATTTCACTACCAACACATTCTCCCTGCGTGTGGCCCACTACAAGGCCAACCCCAAGGCCAGCATCTATTTCTGCGATGCCGAAGGCTTCAAAGGCATGATGTTGCGTGGAATGATGGAGGTGCTGACCGACGCCAAGAGCAAGGAGATGATTTGGCGCGAGGGCGACACGGAATACTACCCTGGTGGCGTCACCGACCCCAACTACTGTGTGCTGAAGTTCACCGCCACCGATGGCCGTTTCTACAGCGACTTCTATCCGAGGAGCTTTGTGCTTGAGTAAGGTTTGTTGATGAAATCCTTGCCAAATGCTTTATCGGCACTTCGATTTTTAGGGGCCGTTTGCCTTATATTTTTCAGAGTCGAGTGTTGTGCTTTCTGGATTATCTATTTTGTTTGTGGCCTAAGTGATATGGCAGATGGCTATCTCGCCCGAAAATTCGGATGTGAAAGCAAGACGGGGGCGTTGTTGGATAGTTTAGCAGATTTTGCTTTCGTGATATGTTGCTGCTTTAAATTGATACCTGCATTGGCATTTCCAAAATGGCTGTGGATCTGGGGTGGAGTGATTGTCGCCACCAAAATCATCAATCAAATCTCTGCGTTAGTGATGTACAAGAAATGTATCTTTCCTCACACCATTGCAAATAAAGTGACGGGGGTTCTGCTTTTTGTTGGAGTTCCTTTGACGGTATTTTTGGAATCGATTGTTCCGATGGTCATTATAGCCGTTGTCGCAACATTTGCTGCTGTTCAAGAGGGGCATTTCATTAGAACGAAGAAATATCAATAAGCTATAAATCAGTTATTTAGTAGTGGTTTGATTATAATGGCATAGGTATTGCCTTTAATTCCAATTTGACCATGTCTTGAAAATTGTTTTTTGATAGGAAATAATCTTGTAAGTCTTTTTTTATTAGTTGTAGTGTAGGTACTACAAGCCAAAAATTCAGTTTTTGGTCTTTGTATTGTTTTGAAAGGAATGAAGATGCTTTATAAAGGATCCATTCTATCTTTTGTTTCCCAAAACAGGGTTTAGATTTGCTTGAATACTTGCACTGAATATAAGCTTTGAAATTATCTTTGCTAATTATGATATCCATTCCGCCATCCAAAAAGCCATTTTTCAAACCTAAGTATTCAACTTGATATCCTTCCTCTTCATATTTTTGTCCAACATATTTTTCGTAAACATATCCCCAATCATCGAAGTTTATTTCAGAATATTGGTAACTCTGTCTACTAAAGTTGGTAACTTTTGGGATGATGTTGACAACACAATTATTGCAATCAATTTCTAATCGACCTTGTGATAAGATTGAGGCAAAATGTTTCACCATAATTGTACTGTTTTATTTGTTGATGAAGTCTTTAGTCATTTTCACAAATTCGTCGCGCCAAATCGTTAAGCATAAGACATTGGCTTCTACTGATGGTTATCTGTTCATTGTGGTGTTCCCATGGGGAAAGGATGAGTAGTTGGCCTCGTGCGCATGCCTCCATACGGGTGCCGCTTGGTTTAGCGAGTTCGGTAAGGCCGTTTTCCTGTAAGTAAATCAGAGGCAAGCCCTCGTTAAAGGCTGCCCTCATCACCGCTTTCTCACCAGGAGAGATAGCGGGAGAAACAAGCACTGCGCCTTGTCTGGCAGCTGTTAGGTATTCCTTTACTTTTGCTTGTATTTCTGCTTCAGTTAGGCGACGAGAGCACTGCACAAATAAGCGAACGGGTCGGTTGAGCAGGAAACAGTTACCGATGGCAGAGAATGAAACTCCAGCAACAGTTAGGTTTCGTTGGACACGGAATAAATCGGGGTGCTCGCGTTTCATAAGCAAGCGGCGAGGGTTGTCGGACAAATAGCGGAGCCATGTTTCAAGTTGCCCTGCTCGTAGCAGGAGCTTGTCATTGTAGCCACGGGCAAAGAGCATGCCGTGGGTGCGGTCTTCGCCTCGTCTGTCTTTGTGGGGCGCGGGTTGGGTTTGTTGCGTTGCCAACGCAACAGACGGAACAGGCGGCAAACCCAGCACCAACTCACGGTAATGCTTGTTGCAGCTTTGCTTAAACCCACGCAACGCCATGCCAAGCGGTTTTTCCATCCTATCTCTGACAAAAAGGATGCCGTGCAAATGGTCGGGCATCATTTGTAAAGCGATGACCTCCACTTCGGGGTGGTGCAATGGTGCCGCCCACCACTCGTCTGCAACGCGTTGGCCTAATACTGAAAGCTCGATGTGCGGCTCGTCTGGGCTGCCCTCAGGAGCATCGCTTTTACCTACAACATGCCCAAATAGAGCACGACGTCCCTCAGTCACCATCGTGATCATGTAGATTTGGCGGCCTGTATAGTCATGCCCAACACAACGACGAAGCATGGATGGTTTCTTCTCACCAGCAAAGGCTTTCTGTGCTTCGTAGGTTTCTCTTTTCATGCAGCAGCTTCTTGTTTTTACACTGCAAAGATAGAATTCTTTCACAAATATCTCAAAAATTTGCGGAAACGAGGCTTATGCCGTATTTTTGCAGCGTATTAAACATTTGCAATGGAAACCGAAAGAATCCTACTCCGCCGCTGGCGCGATGATGACGCAACGGCGCTTTTCAAATATGCTTCCGACCCTGATGTCGGTCCTCGTGCCGGCTGGCCGCCACATAAGAGTGTGGAAGAGAGCTTGGAGATTATCCACACTGTGTTTCATAACGACACCAATTGGGCTATTGAACTCAAGGGGACAGGTGAGGCCATCGGCGCAATAGGCTATTTGCCTGCGCCCGAAAGTGAACTCCCGGCACGCGAAGGCGAGCCATTGGTGGGCTATTGGGTGGGCAAACCCTATTGGAACCAAGGCATCTGTACAGAAGCTCTTGCAGTAATGCTCGACCATATTCGCAAGACAACTGACATCAAATCGCTGATTAGCAGCCATTATTTCGACAATCCCGCTTCAGGAAAAGTGATGGAGAAATGCGGGTTCAAGCCCACTGGTGAGACCTGCATCGATGAGAAGCTGACGGGGACGATAAAACCGACACGAGTAATGAGGTTAGAAATCCGTAGATAGAAGAAAAAGTGTATCTTTGCCAACAATAATCCTATTACACTTCTCACTATGAAAACAAGAAACCTACTTAAAATCAGCGTATTATCTACTCTTCTGCTGTTTTGTGGACAACTTTTTTCACAGATTCAGACTTTTGAATGGCAAGGCACACAACGGCAATATCTCATTAAGATACCAGAAAACCACTCTGAGACAATGCCTATCTTGTATTTCTTGCATGGTTTGGGCGACAATATCACCCGGTTGGACAATGAGTTCCATTTTCAACAGGTGGCCGATGAGTTTCAGTGGGCAGTTGTGATTCCTCAAGCATTGTCTCAGTCGGGTGCGACCATGTGGAACGCTGGGCTGATGGCAAGCAGCATTGATGACTCGGGCTTCTTGATGGCGCTCCTTGACGCATTGGCCGAGCAATATCCCGTCAATCTCGACAGTGTCTTCTTCACGGGCTTTTCAATGGGCGGTTTCATGACACACCGCATGGCTATCGAGCATGGCGACCGCATCACCGCCTGTGCACCTGTCAGCGGACTGATTACGCATTCCATGGCGAATCAAACTGCTGTAGCACCCGTGAGGATGTTGCACATTCATGGCACTACGGATCCAGTGGTGGGTTACGATGGCAACTCGCAATACTTTGGTGGTAACTTGGGTCTCAATGTCGACGCCATCCTTGATTATTGGAAAAACGCCAACCGTTGCGTTGCCGAACCCGTCATCGACACTTTCCCTGACCTAAAAAACGACGGGCTTCGTTTTGTGCGTTATACTTATGAGGGTGATGCCGAACTGCAACACATCAAGGTTATTGGCGGCAACCACACTTGGTATATGAGCGAAAATCAATACGACATCGGTTATCTGACCGAGATTCATAAGTTCTTCACCATCAACAATGGATATGTCGATGTTACTGAACATGAGCAAAATACATTGCAACTTTGGCCCAACCCGACTTCGGGATGTGTCACCATCAAAATGGAAGATGATACGGTCGTTGAAGTGATGGATATCCAAGGTCGTTGCATGGCCAAGTATGCATTGAAGTCTGGCACTCAACAAATCGATTTGAGAGACCTTACCGAAGGCTTGTATTTCATCAAAGGAGAGAATGGTTCAGTAACAAAAGTAATGCTGACAAAATAACCCATAAAGCGATGCTTGAACCAAAATTCGATACCTGCTTCTTTGAGCGTTATGCCATGGTCTCATTGGCCACGCTGTTGGGTGAGCATTATGCCCATCTGGTCAACCGCGACCGGCCTGACTTGCAGGATGAAGAACAAAGTATCGGCATCGAGGTGACGCGGGCTATCCGCGAGAACAAGAATGTGGCCAATGCTTTGGTGAATGAGATGGCGGGCGAAGACATCAAGGAAGTGAATGCGGAGGATTTGCGTCATATCAACCAAAGCGGTTATGCCTATGGTTTGGGCGACGGCAGCATCATCGGACGCAACGAGTACGAATTCTGGTCGTTGGCTTTGCCTCTGAAACGCATCCTCGAAATCAAGATGGACAAGGTGAACAACGGCTTTTACGGCGATTTCGATGAGTTTGGCCTTTTTGTCTTCACCAAGGAAGACTTGGACCTTGACCAAATCAAGCAGACCATTGCTTTCATGAGGGAGAAACAAGCCTACCAGAACCGACTCTATTCACGGCTCTTCATCTCTCAGATTCAAGCTATGTTCGATTGTGACCTTGAGACGGGGCAATACAAAAAATATAAGGTCAGTCGCGAACAAAGGCGACAGTTTTACGAAGAGGCTATCAGGGTTTGATGACTTTAGCGGCTGCTGTTTTTCCTTCGGTTTGGATAATAATTATATATGTTCCGCTGGTCAGGTTTTGGAACCATTCTCCAATCTCAATACGATTGATGCCAATTTGGGATTTTTCTAAATTCTTGTTGACCAAGAGTTTACCATCAACGGAAAAGACCTTGGCAAACAAATTACAAGCACTCTCGCATTCGATTTCTGCATAGCTTGAAATTGTGACAGGGTTGCCAACAATGTGAATAGTTTGCTCGTTTTGAAGAGTTTCTTGAACTCCATTAGGGTCATATTCGTAGGCACCTATGTCGATGCAATTGCCGCTGACACGTTGGTTTCCATCTAAGTCAAGGCTATTGAGAAGATTTGTTGGCGTTTCTGGAGAGCCGGCATTGATGCATGGGCTATCGGGGCCAAGTTGGTAGTTTTCGTTATCTGGGTCAGCAAAAAGCGGGTCTGCATCAATGCAGTTTTCGTAAATAGAGATAATCTCATGGTTTGAGATATTCTCGAATCCGAACTGAACCAAGCAGTTGTGAAATTCTGGGGCGCAGTCGTCGAGGGTCCACGACCACATCTGAACGGGTTCTTCGAGTGGGACATTATTGGTGTTGCCATAGATGATGCAGTTCCATAGGACAGGTGAGCTGTGCTGGTAGAAGAAGATGCCGCCACAGTTGACGCCGACGGAATGATTGTCCACCACGGTGAGGTTGCTGACCAGTGGCGATGAGTCGCTGATGGCCAAACCACCTCCGAAATGCCCCGAGGTGTTGTTGGCGAAAAGTGAGTTGGTAATGCTACACGGATTGTCGAAGCAGCGAATCAGATAGAGTCCGCCGCCGTTGATGCCAAAATTGTGCTCAAAACGGCAACGGTCGATTTTTGCCATACAGCTGTCTATGCTCAATGCTCCTCCGATGGCAGTTTCACCATTGTTGTAATAAAAATCAGTTGTAGTGATTTCCACCTCGCATTTCAGAAAACGCAGTCCGCCGCCATACATGAAATATACTGTGTCCAACCTAGTGTAAGTCAGGTTGTTGTTAACCTTGCAATCGTAAATCAACACTTTTGAGTTTTCGGCATTTAGGGCGCCACCGTGTTCGCGAGAAAAGTTACAGAACAGGTTGCAATGGCTTATTTCCACATTGTTGCAGTCGAAAATGCGAAGGGCGCCACCATCTTGGTCATCATCAAGAGCGGCCTTACCGTACTGAAAGCGGCAATAATCGAATTGGCATGCATCGGCATTGTTCAAGTGGATGCCGTTCCAGCCACCGCGACCCATGTTGAAGAGGTGAAAACCAGTGGTATCGGCTATAGTAAAGAGGATGGAATCGTTTTCCGTGCCTGATGCTATCAATGACGCACCATTTTCTACTTTAATGCTGTAAAAGCTGTCAAACAGCACCGTTGTTCCAGCAGCGATACGCAATGAATCTTGGACTTTGACATCGCCAATGACCAGCACTGTGTCGGCTTCCCAGACACCAGATTGTAACCCAGAAACTTCAATGGTTTGAGCTTTGGCAAAGATGGAGACTGTCAATAACAAAAGTAATAGTCTGTTTTTCATACTTTGAAATCTTTTCAAGTCGCAAAAGTAAGGCATATTTTCATTTTTCGCCTTATTTCAATAAAAATAATTATTTTTGCAGGTTCAAAACTGAGGAATACGTCGTTAATGGATAATTCTGCTTCCATATTCAATCACATGTCACAAGTGGAAGGTCCGTTCTCTTTCGAATGGATCTTTTGGGCTGTTTTGTTGGGATTGTTCTTGGGTCTTGTCATCAATATGGGTCCGGCCTTCATTACTTTGGTGCAAACCAGTCTGCATCAGGATTTTAAGTCGGCAGTACAGTTTGCTTTCGGCGTGATTTTGAATGATGCCATTGTGATAGCCATTTGCATTTTCACCTCGGTTCAGTTGGGGGTATCGTTCAACTCGGGCGTACCTTGGTTTTGCATAGGGGCAGGAGCCATTTTGGTGGCGTTTGGAATAATGACATTTTTCTTGAAGGCAAGAAATAGGGAGACGCGCCATGAGCAAAGAGCCAAAGAACTGTTGGAAGAGCAAGATGATAGCCCATCACCCTTCTTTTTCATCGGTAAAGGGTTTGCCCTCAATGTGTTGAATCCTTTCGTATGGATTTTTTGGTTTTCGGCAGTGGCCATTGTTGTGGGCGGTACCAAGAACACCATCATCACCATTATCTTTTTCACTATCGTGTTGAGTACCAGTTTCGCACTTGATGTTTTGAAAGCTTGGGGCGCGGCGAAGCTGAAACGCTTTTTCGATGCCGATCGCACCACAATGATGAACCGCGTTGCAGGTATTTTGTTGGTGATTTGTGGTCTTTATTTCATTGTTTATAAGGGAATTATGAACCTCGTCTAAATCATATTACTATGGAAGTCAAAAAAGCAAATTCTGGCTGGATCGCGTTCCTTGTGAGCGGAATCGTCGCCATTGGTTATGGTGTATTAGCCATTTCTTTTACGGAGACATTTATCGACATTCTTGAGATAGTCATGCGTGTTTCAGGCATCTGTATTGCTGCAACAGGTGCTATTTTCTTGATTGCCGCGATAATGCGTATAAGGAAGAAATTACCTTGGGGCTTGATTCTTTTGGAAGCTGTGGCGTTGATTACCGTTGGAGTACTTTCCGCCATTTATGCTACAGAAGCCCTTAAATTATTGGTGATTCTAATTGGTATGTGGGCAGCCATCATCGGTGCTTTCATGCTGCTTGTGATGTCGCGCACCAAGAACCTGTGGAACAAGGGCTTCTATGTTGTGAGTGCTATCCTAAGCATAGCATTTGGCGTGCTACTCATAGCGCATCCCTTTGGATTTGTGAAATGGTTTATCATCTTGTCAGGTATCATCGCTTTGGTATTTGGCCTCATCATGATGATGTTTGGCTTTGCCATCCGTCGTGCTGACAAGGAAGTCAAAGTGGAAGTCATTGAGAGTCGAATAGAGGAAAGTAACCTTTAATCTGACAACTGCTGAAACGCAGTCCAAGGCGACACTTCAGGCAAAGGCGCTGTTATCTCTATTTGTGTCTTCAAAACGGGGTGCTCGAAGGCGATACGCCAAGCATGGAGGCTGATGGAAGCATCAGGGTTGCTGCGCGGATAACCGTATTTCAAGTCGCCCCGGATGGGACAACCGATGTGCGCCAACTGGCAACGAATCTGATGGTGCCTTCCCGTAAACAACTCGACTTCAAGTAGATAAAAAGTCTCTGATTTGCCGACTACACAATAGCTGAGTCGCGCCAACTTAGCTTCTTTAGTACCTTCGGGCACGACGAACGATTTGTTCATTTTCTCGTTCTTGACGAGGTAGTCTTCCAATACATCGGCTTGTTTGGGCGGATGGTTTTTGACGAGAGCTAAGTAGGTCTTGCGGAAATCGCGATCTTTCACCTTCACGGTCATGCGCGACAGGGCTTTACTCGTCTTTGCGAACATCACGGCGCCGCTCACGGGGCGGTCGATGCGATGGACAAGGCCGGCAAAGACATTCCCTGGCTTGTCGTACTTTTCCTTGATATACTCTTTCACATCATCGAGTAGGCATTTGTCGCCCGTCTTGTCGCCTTGTACAATCTCGGAGGGGAGCTTGTTGACCACGATGAGGTGGTTGTCTTCGTATAATATGCGATCAGCTATTGTATTCATTAGTCTCAATAATAACTCCACTACCAATAACATAAGGTTCCGTCTCATGGTAAACTACGCCGAACTGTCCTGGCGCAACACCTGAGATAGCTACTTCAGAAACAATGTCGGCACCACGCTCGGTGAGGCGAATCGTACCATAAGTGAACTCAGGCTGGTGGCGTATTTTGAAGCGTACACGCTGCCCATCAACGAATTGCAAGGCAGGATTCATCGGTTGCAGGTCGCCCATAGGAACGATGTTGGTGTATTGTGCCACAGGGTCGTAGCCCTGCGAAACATAGACAATGTTGTTCGGGATGTCTTTCTTCACCACAAACCACGGACCACCGCCAAGGCCTAAGCCTTTGCGTTGTCCGATGGTGTGGAACCAAAAGCCCTTGTGACGCCCCAATTTCTTGCCCGTCTCCAACTCCACGATGTCGCCTGGCATCTCGCCGAGGTATTCGCGGATGTAGTCGTTGTAGTTAATCTTTCCTAAAAAGCAGATGCCCTGGCTATCATGTCGTTCTGCGCTTGGTAGCTTGTATTGGGCAGCCAACCGACGCACCTCGGGTTTAGGGATGTCGCCAATGGGGAAGATAACCTTGCTCAGCTGGGCATAGGTGATACGGCCCAAGAAATAGGTCTGGTCCTTGAAGGTGTCGGCCGCCGTGCCAAGCCAGAAGATGCCGTTTTCATCCTCCCACGAGCGGGCATAATGACCTGTGGCGATCTTGTCGAAATTGTGACCTTCTTTCTCCTCAAAGGCACCGAGCTTGATCCAACGGTTGCACATCACGTCAGGGTTAGGCGTGAGGCCCTTACGCACCATCTCCATGGTGTACTTTCCGACGGTCTCGAAATACTCGTGCTGCAAGTCCACGATGTCAAATTTGCAGCCGTATTTCTTGGCGATATAGGTTGTGATTTCAATGTCCTCCTCCGACGGACAGCTCGACAGGTCTTCCTTGCCTTCCATACCGATCTTGATATAGAAGATATGCGGGTCGTAGCCCTGCTCCTTGAGCAGTGGCACCACCACGGAGCTGTCGACACCCCCCGAAACCAACGCGGCAATATTCATAGGTTATGATATTTTCTGCAAAAATAGGTATTTTTCGGTTTGTAGAGACGGTGTGACACCAACTCTACATCATTCTGTCATCGAATATGGTTTATCCTCGGGTCTCATGCCGCGTTCCAGATTCGGCTCACTACCCATCCCGAAGACCAGTTCCCCACCTTGCATCAATTGCTCATGCGTGAGGTAAAGCTTCGTAATCTCTTGCCCATTGAGCGTCACTTTCTGCACATATCGGTTCTCATCATTCACATTAGGTGCTTTGATTTCCAAGGTTTTACCATTGCCTAAGCGTACTTTCAGATAGGGCAGGTAAGGTGCACCTAATACATATTGGTCGCTGCCAGGACAGACGGGATAGAAGCCCATCGCGGAGAAGATGTACCAGGCTGACATCTGGCCGCAGTCGTCGTTGCCGCAGAGGCCGTCGATGTTGTTTTTGTAGAAGCGGTTCATGATTTCGCGCAGCCAGTATTGGGTCTTGTAAGGTTGTGAGGTCCAGTTGTAAAGGTAGGCGATATGATGTGCGGGTTCATTGCCGTGGTTGTAGCAGCCCATCAAGCCTTCCTCTGTGACATCTTCTGTGTTCTCGAAGAACTCGGGCGGCAGTTGCATGACAAATAAAGTGTCGAGGTTGTGGATAAACTGTGCATCGCCGCCCATGGCTTCAATGAGACCTTTCACATCTTGCGGCACATAGAACGAATACACCCAGGAGTTGCCCTCTACGAAGCCTTCGCCTTCAGTGTCGAAGAGGCTAAACGGTTCTTTCCAAGTGCCATCACTCATCTTGGGACGGGCAAAACCAAGTTCGGTGTCGAAGGTGTTGCGCCAATTGGAGGCGCGCTGCTTGTAGATGTTAGCCATTTCTTGGTTGCCAGCCTTGAGTGCGGCTTGGTAAATGGCCCAGTCGTCATAGGCATATTCCAAAGTGATGGAGACACATCCGTTGTTCTTGTCGAAGGGGACATAGCCGAGCTGTTGGTAGTCGTCAAGGTTCACATAATATGGACAAGTTGAGCTGCGTTGCATGGCTTTTAGCATCGCTTTTTCATCTGGATTGCTTTGTCGAGCCTCCTCGCAATGACGGACTACATCCTTGGCATAGGCATCCGAAAGCACGGACACGGCATGGTAGCCAATCATGCACCAGTTGTCGTTGCCCATGTGTGACCACACGGGTAGCAGTCCGTGGACGCTTTGCTCACTGTGTTTGAGCATGGATTGCACCATGTCGGCATTGCGTTGAGGCTGCAGCACATTAAAGAGCGGGTGCAAGGCGCGGTAGGTGTCCCAAAGCGAGAACACGGTATAGTTGGTAAAGCCCTCGGCTTGGTGGATGTTGTGGTCGAGGCCGCGGTATTGGCCATCCACATCCATGTAGATGGAGGGATTGATCATTGTATGATAAAGCGAAGTATATAGCATCGCTTTCTGATCTTCGGTACCTTCTGCTTGCAGGATGGAGAGTTCCTTGTTCCATTTGGATTGGGTTTCGGCGAGAAGTTGCTCGAAATTGCGACCATCGGTCTCGGCGTGGAGGTTGCGCAAGGCACCTTTGGTGCTGGTGGCAGAGAGGGCAACTTTCATCTCCAAAGTGTTGGGATTGTCGAAGGTGAAATAAGCCACAATCTTGCGCCCCGTCATCTCTGGAAAGTTGTGTTTGACATCGAACTTGCTCCAGCCGCCATTATATTTGGGTTTCTCTAACTCACGGTAACCATAGTCCTTGACTGGTTGGTTGAAACTGATGGCGAAGTAAGTATAGTTTGTTCTCGCCCAGCCGTTGGTGATGCGGTAGCCCGTCAGCAGGGTGTCGTTCTCCACGCGGAGGTTGGCCCAGAGGATTTTGCCGTCGTAGTTGTAGATGCCGTGCTGCAAGTCGAGGATGATGCTGCCGTCTTGGCCTTCGGGATAGGTATAGTGATGGATGCCGGCGTGTTCCGTGGCCGTCAGTTGGGCTTTGATGCCATAATCCTGCAAGAAGACCTCATAGTAACCTGGCGCGGCAATCTCCGTGTCGTGGCTGAAACGGGAGCGATAACCTGCATCGGGGTTGGTTTGTGTACCCGGATTGAACTTGGTTTCTCCCGTGACAGGCATCACCAAGATATCGCCCAAATCAGAGTGCCCTGTGCCGCTGAAATGGGTGTGGCTAAAGCCTACTATGGTGCTGTCTTTGTGTTGATAACCAGCGCAGTACTCATACACCCGAGGTTGGTAAACGCCGTCGATGTTGTGCGGCACGGTGTCGGTGTCGGGGCTGAGCTGCACAATGCCGAATGGCGCACAAGCCCCAGGGAAGGTATGCCCCATGCCGTTGGTTCCGATGATGGGGTTAACGTATTGGATATAATCGGCAATGGGTTCTGACTCGGTGGTCACAATGGGTTGTTCGCTGCAACAGATCATCGTTAATCCTATGAAAACCAATAGATAGTGATGTATTTTCATTTGCTTGGTAGTTTTAAAGGGCAAAATTAGAATAAATAATGAAACCTCCGACAAGAAACGAATAATGGATTTTGACTACCTTTGCAGCCGATGAAAACCTGTCTGCATATCGTCGTGTTATTATCGTTGATGGTGGTTGGCTGTGCCCGAACCGTTGATGATAGGGTTGAAGAGGTGGTGGCCACACCGTCTCTCCTGAAATTATCCGCCATTGATAGTTTGATGTGGTGGCGGGCGGATAGTGCTTTGGCGGTGATGATGGAGTTTGCGGGGAGTGAGGCGGCGGATAGCTTGGATGTGTTTGAGGGGCATTATTGCCAGGTGCTGATTGCGGAATTGCTTTATAAGAATTTCTATAAGCAGAGTAATAGGAAGGAACTGCTGAAGGCGGTTCATTATTTTGATTCGATTGTGGGGATGGATGGGTATGGAGCGGACACACGCGATGTGTCCGTACAAAAAGGTGTGTCCGTACAGGGGCGGGATGCGTTTTTGGCGGCGCGGGCGCATTATATTAATGGTGTGGGATTGTATGAACGGGATAGCGTGGTAGAGGCTTGCGGGGAGTATCTGAAGGCGTTGGAGGTGGTGGAGACGCATTTCCCTAATTTGGAGACGCAAGACGTTGCGTCTCTTCGGGTTGAACATTTGCCTCGGTTTATGGGGTTGACTTACGGTAGGCTTGCGGAATTGTTTTCGGGACAGTTTATGCAGGAACCCGCTATTGTGTGCTGCAAGAGAGCGCTTGAATTTCAAGAGATAGAGCCAGGCTCACCGTTAAACCAATCTGGCTTGTTGTATTTATTAGGCAAACAATATGACAAGTTGAACCAATATGACAGCGCAGCGTATTATTATGATGAGGCCTTGCGGCTGTTGCCCGATACAAACAATTTGGTTTATAGGGATTTGGTTTCGCAATATGCAATACTCAAGTATGAAACAGAGAATGATGCCGAATCGTTTATTCAAGACTTGGGATGCATGGTGGCACAGGCTGCTGACGAAAGCGAAAAGCTGACACGCTATTTGACCATCGGCGCATTCTATGCGGATGTTGGCCAAAACGACTCTGCATTGAAGTATTTGACCCCTGTGTTCATGTATAAAGATGATTACCAAATGACGAGAGAGGCCGCCAGATGCATGCGTGACATCTACCAAAGCCAAGGCGACTCTTTGAAGGTTATCCAATATGCGATGTATTTAACAGATAACGAAGTGCACGAAGGGGAAAGTAACGCGCAAGTCTCGCAGCTTAACGAGTTGTTTCAGCGGCATTTGCAGTGGAAACAGAAGAAGGCCGAGTCTGAGAGAATGCTGGCTGAACAGTTGGCGGCACGGCGACGCTTGGTGCGGGGTGTGGTGACGGCTGTGGTGGTGCTGTTGGTTGTGGGGCTTGGGCTGTGGTGGTGGATGGCCAGACGAAAAAAGGAGCATGAGGCTGAGACGCAGACCTGGCACGAGGAGAAGCAACAGCTTCAGACGCGGGTGGATGATGCCTTGCAGCAGCTTCAGACAGTGGATGACGCGCTGCAGCAATTGCAGACGCAAGCGAACGATGCCTTGCAGCAGGCGCGGTCGATGCTACCGCAACGGGTGAACGAGATTTACAGCTCGAAGGTGGAGAACCGTTTGGAGCGCATCATGGCCGAGTTTAAGGCGGCCTATCCGAAGGCCTTGGAGCGACTGGCCGCTGCACACCCTGAGTTGAACGAGGTGGAGCGACAAATGGCCGTGCTCAATTTCTTGCACTTCCGTGCAAAGGAGGAAGCCAACCTGACGGGATACACCGAGGGAACGACCTTAAAATACCGCTCCAACCTCAACAAAAAGGCTGGTTCCGACCCAATTTCTGCACTTCTTGCAGAAGGAAAAATCTGAATTGCGGGCTTCTAACTCGTTGATTTTCAAAAGCACTTTTTGAGAAAAATATGAATTGGGCGTTTTGATTGTTTTTTTGACGGTTTTTTTGTTATAGTTTTGCATAAAACTATAAAGCAATGAAAACACCAAGACTTTACACCCTGCTTGTGCTCCTGCTGATGGTGGGAGGGGTGACGATGCAGGCGCAAACCTTCAGCTCCGTCTGCGAGACGGGACAGTCTTTGCGTTACACGGTCACAAGCCAAAACCCACCCGAAGTTGAACTTGTGCAATGCGAAGATCGTTTTGGAGGAGTCACTATTCCTGACTCAGTGATTTTTAATGGCACGAACTACGCTGTTGTCTCCATAGGAATGTCGGCATTTGCGTTAGAAGGTACTCTTTTCAACGGACCTTTGTCTATTCCCAACACGGTTAGAAACATTGGGATAGACGCTTTTTCGGATTGCCGTTTCACTGGTCCGTTGGTGATTCCCAATTCCGTTGAAACAATTGGCTTCAGGGCGTTCATGAATTGTGACAGGTTCACCAGCTTGACCTTATCGGAGTCTTTGACCTTCATTGAAGCTTTGACCTTTTTGCAGTGCTATGGATTTAGGGGCGACCTGAAAATCCCCGAATCTGTTAGATATGTTACGCCAGAGGCATTTGAGAATTGCAGATTTGACGGCACATTATACCTTTCGCCACAAATGGATTATATCGATGGAGGTTTTGAGAATTGTTACATGTTTAAGGCCGTCGATATCCCTGAAGGCGTAAGCAATATACTTCATTCTGCCTTCGACTTCCTGCAATATGCCACAGAACTGACGCTTCCTTCAACGATTACGTTTATTGGGGACGACGCTTTCTGCCGTTTGTTCTTCCTTGAGCAAATGACGGTGAAGGCCATTGACCCTCCCTATCTTGAGGAAGGAGCTTTTCTCAACACTAACCGCGATATTCCCGTCTATATCCCCATGGGAACGATTGAAGCCTATCGAAGTGCGCCGTATTGGTCGGAGTTCACCAATTTCATTGAGGTTGACTTTGATGGAGTTGACGAACAAGAAGACAATGTGGAGATGGAGGTCTATCCGAATCCTACACGCAATTTGGTTCAAGTTGTGTTGCCCAACGAGGCCGAGGCCACGGAAATGGAACTCATCAACATGAGCGGCCAAGTGGTGGCCACGAAGACCTTCAGCGGCAAGGGTGGTTGGATGGAGATGGGCGACTTGCCCAAAGGGATGTACATGCTGAGGATCCGCAATGCGGAAGTGTGCCTCACACGGAAAGTGCTGAGGGAATGAACTGATGTTTAACTTTGCAAACGACAAATCATTAAAACAGAATAAACTATGAAGAAACTATCATTTATCCTTGCCGCATTGCTGGTATGCGGAGCGATGCAAGCACAAATCTCGTTCGACTTTGAAGACGGCACCCTTCAAGGCTGGACCACTATTGATGCCGACGGCGATGGCCACAACTGGCAACAGCAGTCTGCCAACGGATTGGGACACTTGGATTCCGATGGAGTGTTACTATCTTATTCAGTGAACCCTACCACTGGCAACCCTTTGACACCTGACAACTATCTCGTCTCACCACAAATATCCTTAAATTCACAATATCCCATTCTCAGCTTCTATGCCTGCGCTTTGGATGAGTACAGCAGTGCGGAACATTTTGCGGTGGCCATCTCCACTACTGTCAATGACGACCCGTTGGCTTTTGCCAACTTTCGTGAATGGACTTTGATGGCCAAATGCGAGGGAAAACGTCAAGGCAATTGGTATCGGTATACAGTTGACATTTCCAATTATGCCGGTCAGGAGGTCTATATTGCTTTCCGTCACTTCAGCAGCACAGGATATTCCGCCATCTGTATTGATGACATTTTTATTGAAGGTTCGTATGATGGGGTCGAAGAAGAAGCTGAAAGCATTGGCGTTTATCCCAATCCGGCAAGGGACAGGGTTGTTATTGAAGGCATGGAGGCTGTTGAGGTAATGGTTTACAATACTTTTGGGCAGATGGTGAAGTGTGTGCTGGGGACGAACGAGATTGATGTTGAAGGATTGGCGGAAGGGGTTTACCTTCTGCGCATTATGGATGCTGAAGGAAAAGTTTACACTAACAAAATCACGAAACGATGAGAAACATTAGACTATACACCCTGCTTGTGCTCCTGCTGATGGCGGGCGGGGTGAAAGCGCAAGAAACAACGAGCATTCTGAAAGACAATTCCGAATGGAATATTCTATGGCAGTCCACTGGCGTTCCTATACCAGAATCAGTAACTGAAAGTTTGATGGTATCAGGCGACACATTGGTGGATGGTGTATTATATAAAAAAGTGTTGAGAAAACTATCATCAGAGACCCAATATTGGCATGGTAGTTTGGAGTATGATTTATATGGCATAATTAAAGAAGAGGAATCGGGGAAGGTGTTTTATAAGCCTATAGAACAGGAAATTGAGTATTTGTTGTATGATTTTGGCATGAATGTCAATGACACGGCGGTAATGTATTGGTGTCAAAATCCAGATTGGGAAGTTCATGTCCGTATCGATTCAATTGCCATGCAACACATTGCGGGTGCTGAAAGAAGGGTCTTCTATGTGAGTTCAAAAGACATGTTTGGTGATGAATGGCATTGGCTCAATACATGGGTGGAGGGTATTGGCGCGATGGAAGGGTTGCTATACAGTTGTCACATTGTCAACGCTGGAGGCATCACCCTTCACGAACTCTTATGCTATCATGAAGATGGAGAACTCGTTTGGCAGAATTCCACTTATAATACCTGCCTGATTGATCCTTTGAGTATTCAAGATAATACAGAGGCATCTAGTTTGCAAGTTTATCCCAATCCGGCAAAGGACAGGGTTGTTATTGAAGGCATGGAGGCTGTTGAGGTAATGGTTTACAATACTTCAGGGCAGATGGTGAAGTGTGTGCGGGGGACGAATGAGATTGATGTTGAGGGATTGGCGGAAGGGGTTTATTTGGTGAGGATTATGGATGCAGATGGAAAAGTTTACACGAACAAAATCACGAAACGATGAAAAACATTAGACTTATTGCATTGGTTGCCCTTTTAATGCTTGGGGCGAGGATTCAGGCACAAAACAAAGTCGACCCTTGGCCGCATTATATTGAAGAATATCCTTTATGGATTGATTCTGTCACAACTCAACCTGATGGTTTTGTGATGAATGCCAATGGCAATGTGGAAATCTCCACGCCTGAAGGTTTGGCGTGGTTGATAAGCGCAGCGAACGGGCTGAACGGCTGCGAGCCTGACAATTTCGATGGGCGCACCGTGAGACTCACTTGCGACATCGACCTTGACGCTGGTGCGCATCGGCGCTTTTCGCCCATCGGCAGCCGCGAACATCCCTTTATGGGTACTTTTGATGGTGGCGGTCATACAATCGATGGCTTGTATGTCGCGTATAATTCCCCAGAGTATGATCCCGCTTTTGATATAGGCATGTTCGGATGTCTCAAACATGGAACAGTGAAAGATTTTGTTGTCAATTCAGGCTTGTTTGTTACAGGCCATCACCTTAACGGCAGCGAGTTTTTTGACGGATGTTTGGTGGGTATCTCCGATTCACTCTCTGTAGTGGATGGTTGCATTGTAAAAATAAGGGCTGGAAGTGCTGGAGGAGATGACCAATTTGGTAGTATTGTCGGATTGAACAGAAACTCCCTTGTAAGGAATTGCGCCTATTGCTATGGTGACAATGACTATTTGGTTTCAAGGAACGGAGGAGGTATCGTATATCACAACCTTTCGGAAGGCGGGTATGCCGACGCAGAGGTGGTTAATTGCTTCTTCTATGGAAGCGTTAAAGGTTCGTATAGCGCCCAGTCGTTTGGCGGGATTGTTTGCTTCAACGAATCAGATAGTCAGGGCGGCAAAGCCGTGGTAAAGAATTGCTTTGCCGAAGTCCTTTCTAGGTTGAATGGTTTTATGGAATACAAAGGTTCCGTAGTGGGTTACAACATGAAAGGTTGCGTGGTGGAAAACTGCTATGGCCATATTTGGAACAACAACGGTCAAGCAGGTCTTTTCGGCGACAATCAGGGTTCGGCTTCGGAATGTGCGGAATTTCTTCCTACTGGTCCGTGCCAATTGGAAACAAGCGTGATGGTAGGCTCCACTTCGACCGACATTATGTTGGATGCCCTCAACGCTTGGGTGGACATGCAAGAGGATTCTTCTATTTACAAACGCTGGAAGCCTATTTATGAGCCTTACTATATCCCCATGTTTGAGGACGGCATTGAGGCTGTTGGCGAAAACAATGGGACTGCTGATTTATTGTCGGTTTATCCCAATCCTGCCAATGGGGTTGTGCGGATTGAGGGCGTTGAGGTTGATGAGGTTTTGGTTTATAATGCTTTGGGGCAGGTGGTGAAGAGGGTGCGGAACTCTAATGAAATTAGTGTGGAAGGTTTGGCGGAAGGGGTTTATTTGGTAAGGATTGCGGATGCTGAAGGTAAAGTTTACACAAACAAAATCACGGTACAATGAAAAACATAATGCTTTACACCCTGCTTGCGCTCCTGCTGATGGCGGGAGGGGTGACGATGCAAGCGCAAGTGCGTAGCGAGCTGTACGAATTGCTTCCTGAATCGCGCAGTATCAAGGTTGGTGATGTCAACAACGACGGATTTGCCGATGTGGTCGTTAGCCGACTCAACATCATGTACAGCGAGGTGATTTTCTCCATCTATCTCAACGATGGGACGGGGCATCTTGAATGTTCCCAAAACATCAGTAGCCCAAAACCCGACATGCACATGGGCTATGAGATGCTACAGCTAGCCTTCCTCTTGGAGGATTTCGACAAGGACGGCAGTATAGACATAGCTTCGTATGCCTACGTTAATTATCCAGGAATGGATAATGACACTTGTTTTATAAGAGTTGACTACAATGACGGCGACGGAAGATTCGGGCGTTTTGCCGAGACCCCTTTAATTCAGCCGGAATGGGTTTGGTATAATGGTTATCAGCATTTCTTAGACAATCCGTTCTATCTGATGATGACATCGGGCGATTTTAATGGTGATTCGTTCCTAGATATTGCGGTATCAAACGATTATCATCTCAACAGTGAATCTGGTTTAGGTTATTTGTGTAATGATGGTACGGGCAACTTCGCTACGGAAGCGGTTTTTTCTATTGGTTCGCTTTATGTGCCCACTGTTTGCGACATGAATCACGACAAGAAGGACGACATTGTTGACGCCTACTCCCTTCTTTATACCACAGACAGCTTGATTCCTCGCGAAGGATATGTCCATCCGTGGGTCCCTGACGGCTACTCTACTAATGGTCTGGTGGTTTTTGACATCGACGGCGACGGTTGGGAGGATGTAGTGGAGGGCCGTTCGACCAGCGATTCACACATTTGGGTCTATAGGAACCTTGGCAACGAGGAATTCGAGAAAATGGATTCCATCGGATTTCCAGGCACCATCACTTGGTATGATGAAGGCATTGACAATATGAAACTGGTGAACTACAACGGTGACGAATATCCCGACATCATCGCCCAAGTGTTTGATTTCAGGACTGAATACGCAGGCTATTGCGTGTTCGAGGGGAATGGCACTTTCGAGTTTGGTGAGCCAGTGTTTTTCCCCTTGGAACATTTTGAGGATGAGTTCATCCGCAATTTCGATGTTGCCGACTTGAACGGTGACGGCTTCGATGACTTGATTGTCATGCATGCGCCGTGGTTCGGAATGGGAAGTTCATGGCTTGAAGTGTTTATGAACGATGGCACAGGGTTCGATGCCATAGAAGAAAGTGATAACGATTCTGCTGTAACCTGTTCGCCCAATCCCGCAAACGACTATGTTTATATCAATGGTATTGAACCCGCCGAAGTGCAGGTATACAATGCCTTGGGGCAGGTGGTGAAGAGGGTGCGGAACTCTAATGAAATTAGTGTGGATGGTTTGGCGGAAGGGGTTTATTTGGTGAGGATTAGGGATGCTGAAGGGAAAGTTTACACGAACAAAATCACAATACGATGAAAAACATTAGACTTATTGCTATGGTTGGGCTTGGCCTTATGGCGAGCAACCTTTTTGCACAAGTTCCCGGCAGATGGGAAGACCCGATGAAGGTGGATGCCTCTGTAATCAGCAACCAAACGGTCAGGGTTCAGTGGGAAAGCCAATTCGTCGATCATTTTGAAACGGGTGATTTCAGCCTTTTCGACTGGAGCAATGCCGTTTCTGATTATCCTTGGGAGATTACCGACAGCCAGTCTTTTGACGGTTCCTTCTCCATGCGGGCGTCGAATGCGGGCGTCGACAATTCGACTTCGGCCATTCAAATCAAGATGCCGATTCCACGTGATTGCGAGATGTGGTTTTATGGCAAAATCTCCTCGGAAAACAACTGGGATTTGGGTAAGTTCTATATCGATGGCGAGTGCATGACAAACCAGTCGGGACAAGGCTCTTGGCATGAGTTTCGGTTTGACGTCACGGAAGGCGAACACACTTTTAAGTGGGAGTATGCCAAAGATGGTGAAGAGGGTGCCCTGGACGACACTTGGTATATTGACTGCATCCATTTTGTTTACGATGGCTCTTTTTATCAGCCGCAATGTTGGTTGTATTATGGATATGACGGTTACCGTGGCAGCATGGGTGACGGCGGCAATGCCTGTGAATGGGCCATGAAATGGACGGAGCAGACGAGTGGAGTCATTACGGATGTTGCCCTCTACAGCGATGCTGAAGGACTGACGGGCGGCACCTATACGTGTACCATATACTTGGGCGGTGAAGATGCGCCTGGGGAGGCGATGTCGTCAATTACCGTGGATGTGACGCCAGGACTGGGCGATTATCAGTATTTTGAATTGGATGACTGGGTGGAGGTCGGTTTAGAGGCAGGAAGCATCTGGATGGTATGGAGCACCGACGACGGCCTCGAGACACCGGCTCCCTACGGCAATGGTGGTTCGAGCGACGATGGCACTTGGTGGAAAACCGAAGACGGATGGCAGCAAACCGACCTTGGTGGTGGCGCTTGGCTGATGCAGATGCTTATGTATTATGACAGCGGTTTTCCGCATTTCAAGGTGTATCGCGCCCTTTGCGACGACCAAGACATGGAATTGATTGCGAGAAAATTGGACGTCAATTCCTACCTTGACGGACAATGGGCTGACTTGGATGACGGCCTTTACAAATGGGGTGTCAGCCATGTGATCAACGGCGTGGAATCAGCGATTTCGTGGTCTGAATGCTTGGAGAAGAATACCACGGGGGTTGAAGAGAATCGTTTTGAGGCTGTTGTTTATCCTAATCCTGCCAAGGATTATGTGAAGATTGAAGGCACGGAGGTCGCCGAGGTGCAGGTTTATAACACTTTTGGCCAGTTGGTGAAGACCGTGCGGAACACTAATGAAATTAGTGTGGAAGGTTTGGCGGAAGGGGTTTATTTGGTGCGCATTATGGATGCGGATGGAAAAGTTTACACGAACAAAATCACGAAACGATGAAAAACATTAGACTTATTGCTATGGTTGCCCTTATGATGCTTGGGGCAATAGTGCAGGCCCAAGTGGCTGGTGAGTTCTATTCCTTCGTGGGTTGGGAAGACAACAATGGCGGCTCTGGCATAAGGAGCTTGGCTCATTACACCGAACACGGCAAGAAGGTCGAACTGCCTTATTCCTACCTCATTGATGACCCGGAAGCGATGGGCATTGGCAACGACTTTATCACAGATGCCACACCTGGAGTGCTTTATAACAAAGATGATGGAGCCGGTCAGACGAACAAACTGTACAGAAGCATGGACTACGGCCACACTTGGGAAGCCATCGACGACCTGTCATCTTACTCAGATGAGTATTGGACTTTCAAGAATGCACCTGGCGTACTTCTCAAGACAAATATCAATCCTGAGGAGCTGAGAATTAGTTATGATTACGGGAGCCATTTTGAAACCTTGGATATCCCTGCCTTTTATATGAGCATTGTAGCAGGATGGAGTGTCGGTGAGTTTTTCAGAGAAGATTATTCTGATGAATTGTCATCGTGGTTCCTCACTCACTCGATGGATTTCAACCAGACCGTCGACACGGTCTATTATGCAGAACAAGGCTTTCTGAACATGAGGGCTGGCGCGAAAGAGGGCGAACTTTACACCTATTATCCATCGTACGAAGACCCCAATTATTATATCATGTCGTACAAGCTTTTCTTCAGCTCCGATTACGGGCAACACCAACAGATGGTGATGACCGTTGATTCATTGATCATTGGTAATGTGCATGTTATGGACAGTTGGGAATTTATGGTTGACAGCGAGCCCGGTGTCTTCTATTCCATAAAGAGGGAGAATTCCATTGTCTATGCCAACAGCGGAAAGATTTGGATTGACTATTACCGCGATTATGGCGAGACCTTGGTGACCACCTATTTCCATCATTTCAGGCCGGATTGGCACAGCCAACACTCTCCGGTGATGGATTGTGAAGTTGCGGGCTTCGACGAAAACAGCGTCACGCTCCGATGGACCGAGCCGGAACTCAGGCCGGAAGAGGCACTGGTCGGCTATCGGGTTTATCGAGGCGAGACTTTGATTAGTGGGGATTTGATTACCGAAACGGAATACACAGACCTATATTCAGGCAACGGACGGCTGAAATACCATGTGTTGGCGGTTTACAGCGATGGTGTGACTTCCAAGGCATACAACATCGTGTATTGTGAACAGACGGATGTTGTGGATGAAAATGGTGGCGGAACTAATGTTACTGTATATCCCAATCCTGCCAGCGGGGTTGTGCGGATTGAAGGCGTTGAGGCCGAGGAGGTTTGGGTTTATAATGCTTTTGGGCAGGTGGTGAAGAGGGTACGGAACTCTAATGAAATTAGTGTGGAAGGTTTGGCGGAAGGGGTTTATTTGGTGAGGATTATGGATTCAAAGGGAGTTTCGCAAACGGAACGCATCACGGTAATAAGATAAGCCATGAAAAAAGCATCTGCATCCATGATTCTCGCAGTAGCAGTGGCGGCTTTTGCCGCCCTGCTGCTGGCGGGATGCCAGGAAGGAAGAAACCATGAGATGCGGCAACAGCCAGCGAATGTGGACACCTTGGTATTTGATGAAGCCTATTATGAGCGGATGTGGTTGTTTGAGGCTGTGGGGGCTGGGGAGGTGAAGCTGGATAAATGAGTTTAGAGTTGAGGGTTTAGAGTTTAGAGTTGTTAGTTGGGAGTTGGTCAGTTTCGTTATTCGTGCTTTAACTACGTTGAAATCGACGATGCGACGATAGACAATACTATGCATTTGTGCTATTGTGCCAACAAGCCATCGAAAGCTTTGAATTGTCAAAAAATTACACGAAATCAAGGTTGTGAGGTACATGTTTTTTACACGAAATCAAGGGCAAAAACAGAATAGAATTCAATTCAAATTAATTTTGTAGTTTTGCCAATTATTTCACAACGATGGCCATTCCAAGAGAAACAGTGGAGCAAATCCTACAAGCCGCTCACATTGAGGAGGTTGTAGGCGAGTTCGTCACGCTGAAAAAGCGTGGGTCGAACCTATGGGGCAATTGTCCCTTCCACAATGAGAAAACGCCTTCGTTCAGTGTCAATCCAGCGCGCAACATCTTCAAATGCTTCGGCTGCGGCAAGGCGGGCGACTCGGCCAAGTTCCTCATGGAACATGAGCATTTCACTTACCCTGAAGCCTTGCGTTATCTTGCGAAGAAGTACAACATCAAAATCGATGAGAAACAGCAGACTGCTGAGGAGATTATGCAGCAGAGCATCCGCGAGAAGATGTTCAACATCAACGAGTTCGCCGATAAGTATTTCGTTGATACCCTTTGGAATACGGAGGAAGGCAAGACCATCGGCCTTGAGTATTTCCGTGAGCGCGGCTATTTTGACCCCATTATACAGAAATTTCACCTCGGTTACAATCCCGCCAAATGGGACGCCTTCACCGAACATGCCAAGAAAAACGGTTATTCTGAAGAGTTGTTGGAGCAAATCGGCCTTTCCATTAAAGGCAATAACGGCCTTTACGACCGCTACCATGGCCGCGTGATGTTCCCCATCCACAGCCTCACGGGTCGTGTCATTGGCTTCGGCGGCCGTATCCTCACCAACGACAAGAAAAGCCCGAAATACCAGAACTCGCCTGAGTCGGAGATTTATGACAAGAAGCAGACGCTCTATGGCATCTATTTCGCTAAGAATGCAATAGCTCGTCAAGACGAGTGTATCCTTGTGGAAGGCTATTTTGATGTGTTGCGCATGCACCAAATTGGCATCGAGAATGTGGTGGCCAGCAGTGGCACTTCACTGACGATGGAGCAGATTCGCCTCGTGAAGCGTTACACGAAGAACATCACCATGCTCTACGACGGCGATGCGGCAGGTATTCATGCGGCTTTGCGTGGCACCGACATGATTCTCTCGGAGGGCATGAATGTCCGTGTGGTGGTATTACCTCCAGAACACGACCCCGACACCTTTGGCAAGGAGTTTTCGACGGAATATGTCAGCAACTACCTGAAAGAGAATGCCAAGGATTTCATCCGCTTCAAGACCGAACTATTGCTGAAGGATGCCGAAAACGACCCCATCAAGCGGGGACAGGTGATTCGTGACATTGTGGAGACCATCTCCGTCATCCCTGACAGCATCTTTCGCATCACCTATGTGAAGGAATGCAGCCGCATCTTGGACATGCCCGAGCAGACGCTCACCAACGAGCTGAACAAGATATTGCGTTCCAAACTGAAGAAGACTTTAGGCATTGAGGATAATGTGGTTCCCGAGACGGATACCACGGCAGTGACACCCAAACAGGAGGAAACCGTTGAGGACCAGCTGCCTGCGGGTTATTATCAGGAGCGTGAATTGGTGAAGTTGTTGCTTATGTACGGCAAAAACACAATCATTGATGAACGAGAAGATGAAAACGGCGAGAAAGTGTATGAGCAAGTCTCTGTGGCCCAGTTGATTGTCGATGACTTGAAGATAGATGGCTTCGTGTTCACTAATGTTGTC
Organism: uncultured Bacteroidales bacterium; assembly: GCA_900317055.1. Lineage (GTDB taxonomy): Bacteria > Bacteroidota > Bacteroidia > Bacteroidales > F082 > Limimorpha. The sequence continues at coordinate 54,326 of ONFF01000020.1, forward strand.
AACAAAAAGGTTTTTGACATCTTCGACCAAGCCATTGATGCAGGCTATATCCCTGATGATCAGGTTTTTGTTTCACATGAGGATGAGACCATTGCCCAATTAGCTGCCGATTTGCTCTCCACACCTTACAAGCTTGACCAATGGGAGAAATATGGGATTTTTGTGAAGCGCGAGGAGGACATGTTGAAAGCCACGGTGCTGTCATCTATTTATCGTTACAAAGACCTTATCATTGAAGAGCGGCGCAAAGCGGTGGAAGAGGAACTGAAAACCGCAACTGACCCCGCTGACCAGCTCATCCTACTCAAACAGAAAAAAGACCTCGATGACATCCGCAAGCAGATTAATAAGGAGTTGGGGATAGTCATTGCTAAATAGTCGGGGTCTTCGACAGGCTCAGACATCCTAAACTTTTGAAAAAGCGAAGGTCCTTGAGCTTGTCGAAAGGCCGTATTCAAAAAAACACTATTTTTGCACCCAAATTCGTAGATATGTTTACCAGGCGTAAAGTATGGCGTGTGCCGGCCGGACAGGAACCGACAGCATTGGACAAGAAAGTGATGGCGATGGAGGCTAAAGGCGCGATGGTGCCCAAGCGTAGCCTTATTCGCACCCCCGAAGAGATTGAAGGTATCAAGAAGAGTGGTGTCATCAATACGGCTATCCTTGACCTTGTGGGTGAAAAGATTCACGCAGGCATGAGCACTTTGGAAATCAACGATCTGGTGCACAACTACACCATCGAGCATGGTGCCATTCCGGCCACTTTGGGCTATGAGGGCTATCCCAAGAGCGTTTGCGTCTCCATCAACGAGGTGGTCTGCCACGGCATTCCTTCAGCTAAGGAAATTCTTAAGGAAGGTGACATTGTCAATGTGGACTGCACAACGATATTAAATGGCTATTATGCAGATGCTTCGCGAATGTATGTCATTGGCAAGACATCGACCCGCAAGCAAAAGTTGGTGGATGTGGCCAAGGAATGCCTCTATGTGGGTATGGAGGCTGCCAAGCCATTCGGCTTTGTCGGCGACATCGGTAACGCCATCCAACAACACGCTCACAAAAACGGCTTCAGCGTGGTGCGTGACCTCTGTGGTCATGGCGTGGGTGTCAAGTTCCACGACGACCCGGAAGTGTTGCATTATGGTAAAAAAGGCACAGGCATGCTCCTTGTCCCTGGCATGGTATTCACCATTGAGCCGATGATCAACATGGGCACTTGGAAGGTTTTTGTCGACCGCGCCGACGGCTGGACCGTTATCACCGAGGATGAACTGCCCTCCGCTCAGTGGGAGCACACCTTCTTGATGACCGAGACCGGACTGGAGATTTTGACGCATTAAGTGTTGCAGTCGAACACCCTCTTTCCTTGTTCACCCTAGGAACATGCAAAATACTCCATTCTCCGAAGCCAGAGAAGCGTTGGTTTTTTAGATGAAACATTACCATTTATGCATGTTCTATACAAATTTTGTAACTTTATTTTGTAATTCCGAATTATTTTATTATCTTTGCGGCACAAAACATAAATAATGCCGTTATGCGAATCATCGCAAAGAAGACACTGACCCAATATGCCGAAAACCATCCGCAAGCAGCGGGAAGCCTTAACGATTGGTTTGAAAAGACCCGAAAAGCAGAATGGAACAATCTGACCGACATTAGGCAAACCTTCAATAGTGTGGATTATGTTGGCAACCAGCGTTATGTGTTCAATATCAATGGGAATAACTATCGCCTTGTAGTGCTGATCCTCATGACTTCCAAAACGGTTTACATTCGCTTCATCGGCACACATGCAGAATATGACAGAATTACGGACATTGAAAACATTTGAGTCATGGCACAACTAAAAACAGAAGAGGCTTACAATGCCGCAATGCAACGCATCGAAGAACTTTTGAAAGTGGTGACAGATGATACCCCAATCACTGACCCTAACTATCAGGAACTCGACATCCTTTCCGACATGGTAGAGGAATACGAGGACCTTCATTTCTCCTTTAGCAAACCGACATTGCCTGATGTCATTAGGCTTCGTATGTATGAGCGCAGTTTGACACAGGCAGCTGTGGCAAAGCTTCTTGGAATCAGCCCATCGAGAATGAGCGAACTGATGCATGGCAAAATGGAGCCGTCTTATCAACTCTCCCGTGCCCTTTGCCTCAAACTCAACATTGAGCCTGCAGTAGTACTGGGAGTTTGAGAAGATTCGACTTTCTCAAAACCATCGCGTTTATCCAATTGACACAGGGAGAGCCGATTATTGAAGTGGCTTAGTAATATCATGTATTTGATTTCCAATATGTTATTGATTTCCAATTCTTATTTTATAATCAATAGATTGTAAATTCATTATAATTATGTAAATAACTATTTAGAAAATTTTAACAATTTTTAACAAATTTTCTTTTGCTACCCATGAAAAATCCTATTCCTTTGCACTCGATTCAAATACAGACCTTGATGCTATGGAAAAAGAAAAATCGACAACTCGAAAAAGAAAAACCGCAATCATTGATGTGGACATTCCTGAATGCTGGAATTTGCAAAACATGATTGTTTCCACAAAAAACAAAGAACCAAAAAACTATACGGATTATGATTATTGACAGCCGAACCAACAAAGTCTATCTGGCGCAAGGATTACTCCATTATATGCCAGCCTACTTGAATCTTCTGAAAGCATTAACAACGGAAGGCATTAACAATGCGTTCCTTCCTTTGACAGAATCGGTAAAACACATTTGGGCACGAGACTATATGCCCATCCAATTAGAGCAGAACATATTCCTTCAATATCGGTATCAACCTGATTATTTGAAAGGCTTTGAGGATTATATTCCAAATTACGATTTCATTTGTAAAAAACTGAAACTGAATTGCATCAAGACCGACATCATATTAGACGGAGGTAATGTGATCAAATGCGGAAACAAGGTCATAATGACCGACAAGATCTTCCAAGAGAATTTTCATAAAGAAAAGAATGACTTAATCAAAGAGTTGGAAGAACTATTCCAAGCCGAGTTGGTACTGATACCTTGGGATCGTTATGAAATGTATGGCCATGCCGATGGAATGGTCAGATATATCCGAGGAAACATTGTATTATTGAACAATTATGTGGATTTTGACAAAAATCTCCGGCAGCATTTGCTTGAAATCTTGTCTGCACACTTCATTGTTGAAGAATTGGAATACGAATTGCCACTCAGTTCAAAAATGTCGTGGGCTTATTTGAACTTTCTTCAAACAGAAAAATGTATTTTTGTGCCTGGATTGTCCTGCAAAGAAGACCAAAAGGCTGTTGAGCAGATACAACAACTCTATCCGCAGCAAAAGGTAATCTTGATAGAGGGATGTAGAGACATCGTAAAGGATGGAGGAGCATTAAACTGCATCAGTTGGAACATCTTGGAAGAAACATCAGATAAACAAAGACAATAACAAATCCATTAGCACTATGACAACAAACCTTACTGATGAATTCGTAAAAAAACACACTTTAATGGAGTGCTTGAAAGAATTTGATGGCGCACATGGGAACACAGAGGAACAAAAACTCAAATCATTGGAAAAGCCTTTTGAAGCGCTTGCTAAAAAGATGATTTATGGTGGTTTTATAAAAGTTAGAGAAGAATATGCTATCTTCATTCACACTCTTGAATTCTATTATCATGAAGAAATAAAACATGATGGTATACAAATAAAAGATGAAATAGTGTACCATCGTAATGATAAGTTTAAAGATAGACAGGTACCGTATTTTCCACTAATGACCCTTCATTCACATTGGTCAGGTTTCGATATTACTTTTGAAAACCCCGAGAAACATTATCGAGCATCAGCACTAATCCGCAAATATGCAGTCTATGACATTCAAGCAAAAAAATTTGTCCGTCTAGATACTTCAGGCGGTGGGGTGAATTACATTTTGCAAGATGAGCCTCGGTACGATGGCCGTTCCACATACCTCCAATTCTATCTTAATGGTTTTCCAATTGATGGAACAAACTCCAAAATCAAATGGATACCTTTTAATAATCCATATGATGGAAAGGTTGAAAATAAGCCTAGACAAAATGCCCATGACCATAATTGGGCATATTGTAGCGATGATATTAAAGGGTTTCTAATAGAGATTATAAAGGGTGTTTAAAAATATTTCTATTGGAATCATATTAATAAATGTATTTTCGTGAGTCAGAAGATTTATCGTCATGAAGAAAACTATACTTATACTAGCCATCTTAGCAGCCATCGGCCTAACCATTACCTGCTGCACAAACAATCTAACCATCACCATCACCAACCCCAATGTAGAACAACAATTCCACGAACAGCCTTTGGCCACAGATCAGCCGCGCTTCAGCTGGAACTATGAGACCACGGAAAACGAAGTAGTCCAAAAAGACTATCACATCATTGTGGCTTCGACTATTGAAAATGCCCAAAATGGTAATGGCGACCTTTGGGATTCTGGCGTGATTCCTTCCAACCAAATGCTCTATATCCCATACGCAGGCAAGGAATTGAAAAGCCGCGACAAAGCCTATTGGAAAGTCATCACGACCATAACCGCCAAGGGCAAAAAAGCCAAAGTGGAAAGTGAAGTCAAGTCGTTTGAAATCAGTCTGTTGAACCAAGAGGATTGGCAGGCGAAATGGATTGGGCATGAGTTTGAGGATGATGTGTTGGTAGGGAAAACCCGCTTGACTGCCCGTTATCTCCGAAAGGAATTTGCCCTCAAAAGCGAGGTCAGAGAGGCGAGACTTTATGTCAGCGGAATGGGCGTCTACAGCGCTTACCTCAACGGCAACGAAGTCGCGCCAGAGGAACTGTTGAAACCTACGCTTTCATGGTACTCGAAGCGCGTGTATTTCAACACCTACGATGTCACGAAGATGCTCAACAGTGGTGATAACGCTATCGGTATCATCCTTGAAGGTGGACGCTACACATCCCTTCGCTACAACGCCGCCAACCCCAACTGGGACGGCTCTGATCATGTGTTTGGCTTCGGCACGCCACGACTGCTGCTGCAACTCGAAGTGACTTATAAAGACGGCCAAAAGGAGACCATCATCAGCGATGAGACCTGGAAAATCACCAACCGTGGCCCCATCCGTACCGCCAACGAATGGGACGGCGAGACCTATGATGAAAACTTTGACCTCGGCGATTGGAACAAAGCGGGTTACGATGATTCCGCATGGCTCCAAGCCGAACTTGTAGATGCTCCTGAAGGTCAGCTCACGGCCCAGCCCAATCCTAACATCACGGTGATGGAGAAACTGAAACCTGTCAGTCTGTTCCAAAAAGGCGACAAATGGTACCTCGACATGGGTCAAAACATGGTCGGCTTCATCGATATGAAGGCTCGCGGACAACAACCAGGCGACAACATCATCCTGCGCTTCGCCGAACTCCTCACCTCCGATAGCCTACTTTATACCGCCAACTTGCGCAGCGCGGAATGTACGGATCGATACATCGTCACTAACAACTCTAAACTTTCAACTGACTCTAAACTCTCAACTCTAAACTCTGAACTCCACTGGCATCCCATGTTCATCTACCACGGTTTCCGTTATGTTGAAATCTCCGGCCTGCGCGAAACACCCAATATGGATGACTTCGAAGGCTGGGTCATCTATGATGAGATGCCCGTCACGGGTTCGTTTGGGACCTCCAACGAAATCATCAACGCGGTGTACCACAATGCCTACTGGGGTATCCGTGGCAACTACCGTTCCATGCCCACCGACTGTCCGCAACGCGATGAGCGCATGGGTTGGACGGGCGACCGCACCACGGGTAACTTTGGAGAGTCGTACATCTTCGACAACCATCAGCTTTATGCCAAGTGGCTCACCGATGGCGACGACAGCCAATGGGACAACGGCTCATTAGCCAATGTCATCCCGCCTTATTGGCGTGGCTACACCGATAACATGACCTGGCCAGGCGCCATGGTCACCGTGACGGATATGCTCTACACCCGCTTTGGCGACATGGAGCCCATCCGCCAACATTATGCGGCTTGGAAAAAATGGATGCTTCACATGAAGAATGACTACATGCGAGCAGGCCTCATGCCTCGTGATACTTACGGCGACTGGTGCATGCCGCCCGAGTCGCTCGAGCTCATTCATTCCAACGATGCAACGCGCATCACCGATGCGACGGTGCTTTCAACACCATTCTACTGTTACCTCTGCGGCAAGATGGCAAAGTTCGCCGAAATCTTGGATTTCGATGAAGATGTGGCATTCTTCCAGCAGGAAATCACTACCTCCACTATCGCCTTTAACGACAAATACTTCAACCGCGTGACTGGCGTCTATGCCAACAATACGGTCACCGCCAACATCCTGCCCTTGTGGTTTGGAATGGTGCCCAAAGGCTTGGAAGACAAGGTGATGGAAAGCATTATCAACAAGACCATGAACGAATGTGGCGGACATGTGTCGACGGGCGTCATCGGCATCCAACAGTTGATGCGCTGCCTGACGGAATACGGCCACGGTGACCTTGCGCTCAAGATTGCTTCTAACGATACCTATCCCAGTTGGGGTTATATGTATCGTAATGGTGCCACCACCATTTGGGAACTTTGGAATGGCAATACCGCCGATCCTGCCATGAACTCAGGCAATCATGTGATGCTACTCGGCGACCTCATCCTTTGGGAATACGAATATCTTGGTGGCATCCGTGCCTTGGAGCCAGGCTACAGCAAGATCCAGCTTAAGCCTTATCCCATTGAGGGGCTGGATTTTGTGAATTGTGTCTACAACTCCGTCTCAGGTCGCATCGAAAGCCATTGGAAGCGTGAGGGCAACCATTTTGAATGGGATATTGTCATTCCAGCCAACACCACTGCGGAGGTTTGTCTGCCTACTGCAAACGGCTACGAAGTGAAAACTTACGGTAGTGGGTCATACCATTTAGTGTCTGAACTTTAATAGAAATTGCCTATCTATAGATTCCATGCCAACGCACTTATCCGGTGCAGGAATGACATAGAAAGGCAATTTCTTAAATCATTTCACCCTATCGGGATTTTCAGCGATGAACTGGCTCCAGTCGGGGCGTCGGTGTGCCTTGGCTTTCTCAGAGGTGTGTTTGGTATAGTTCACATCCTTGCCTTTACTGATAGAGTGACATACGGCAGCGGCCACGGCATCGGTGGCATCGAAGAATTTGGGGTCTTCATCGGTCTTGAGGATGAAATGCACCATCTTGGCCACTTGTTCCTTTGAGGCATTTCCATTTCCAGTGATATTCTGCTTGATGGTTTTGGGCGAGTATTCAAAGATTGGGATGTCGCGATAGAGTGCGGCAGCCATGGCCACGCCTTGGGCGCGTCCCAGCTTCAGCATCGACTGCACATTCTTTCCAAAGAACGGTGCCTCAATAGCCAACTCATCGGGATGGTATTCGTTGATGATTTCCAGCACGCGTTCGAAGATCTTCTTCAGCTTGAGTGCCTGGTTTTCCAGTTTCTTCAAGTTGATAACTCCCATCGTGAGGAGCTCCATTTTCTTACCTTGTTCACGAATCACACCGTAACCCATCACCATCGTGCCCGGGTCGATGCCTAGTATGATTTTTTCTTGATCCATTCTCTATTTTTTGCAAAAATACGCATTTTTCTCTTGCTCTTACTGTTTGCATTTCGCATTTAAGTCTCCGTTTCTTTTCGTTTGGAATGATTATTGATTTCTTTTTTGGTACTTTTGCATCGATAGTTCAAACATATAAACAGAAAGAAACATGAAAATATTAAAAGTTTTGATTTTGGCCATAGCCATGATGATGGCTTCGGGTGCCATGGCTCAGGCCGTATATAACAGCAGCGGTTCGCGCTGTGGCACAATTGAGAATGGAGGTACCATCCGTAACTCCAGTGGCTCTAGTGTCGGCAAGTTCGACAGTGATGGCACTATCCGCAACGGTTCTGGTTCCAGCATCGGCAAGATTGATAGGGACGGCACTATCCGCAATAGCAGTGGCTCCAGCATTGGTAAACTTGACAGCGATGGCACGGTGCGCAACAGCTCGGGCGCCAGTATCGGCAAAGTAGAAAGCGATGGAACGGTACGCAATAGCACCGGTTCCAGCATTGGCAAAGCCCAAGGTATTCCCCGTGATTGGGTGGCCGCGTATTTCTTCTTTTTCCCGTTTTATTAGGATTTAGCAGAAACAAAACACAAAGCCCGCCAACAACTTGTTGGCGGGCTTTGTTTGTTTTGGATATCCTGTTTTTTATACAGATTTACAATTATTTATAGAAATATATCACTTTTTTTGCGAATATTGGATTATTTGCATTATCTTTGCAGCCAAGATGAAGGTAACTTTCGACAAGGAATACTTACAGAAGCTGTACACCACGGGCCAATCACCCGACAAAAAACACCGTTTCCAACCCGATGTAATAAGGAGATATGTGAAGGTGATAGACATCATGGTGGAGGCAGAGAGTGTCAATGTGCTTGCACTGATTGGTGGACTTCATTATGAGCACTTGTCTGGAGATAAAGAAGGCCTTTCCTCTGTTAGAGTAAACAAGAAATACCGCGTTGAGTTTACGGAGCAAACGGAAGGAAATGAAACTGTAGCCACCATCTGCAATATTATTGAGTTGTCGAACCATTATGATTGAAGAAACTATGATACACATTAACGGGATTAAGGACGAAATGATTGCCAACAATCTGACTCCTTTCAGATTTACGCACCCTGGGGAGATTATCAAAGACGAATTGGAAGACCGTGGCATTTCACAGCGCGAGTTTGCCCAAAATGTGGGAATGTCTTATTCCGTGCTCAACGAACTGCTCAATGCCCACCGTCCTCTTACCACCAATACGGCCTTGCTCTTTGAGGCGGCTCTCGGCCTGCCCGCCGAGTTGCTGATGCGCATCCAGACCAAATACAATCTTCAGATGGCTCGAAAAGACAAGGATGTCATCCGATGGATGGCGAAGATTCGGAATGCGGCGGCGGTGCTGTAACGGTCAGCGGATTTCAAATAACCTAATAATTTTCACACCTATACAATTCTCCATTTCTTTTTCCGTTTCAACGACACCAACAAAACACAAATCTAGATGAACGAACCTCAATTTTTTAGTTTTTCTCATGGTAGGGGAAGCCTCTTTTTATTGCCTTGTTTTCGTCAAGATGAATGGGATGATTTGAAAATCAGGATAGACAAAAATATACCTAAAGGAGAACTCAGATTTATTGTAAATCCGTGTTTTGGTAAAAAGTTTTGGGATGTTGTCACAGCTGGGCAGGGCTTGTTGCTTGGCATTTCAGGAAGGGTAGTTAAATTGTTACAAGACAACAATATAACTGGTTGCAAATTCTATCCAATAACTATCAATGACCATGAAGATTTGAGTTATTATCTACTTACAATAACAGGAAGATGCGGGGCATTTGACATCTCAAAATCTAAAGTGATGGAAACCATAGAATATCCTGAAAGTGTCATTCAAAACTCTAACATAGTTATTCCTAAAGGCAAGTTTTCTATAATGAAAGGTTTTCATTTTCCTTTGGAAAGTTGGGACGGCAGTGACTTTTTCACTCCCGAAGGTGGTGGCGACATCATTGTGACAGAACGCGTAAAAGATCTTCTCAAAAAGCATAAAGTCACCAATGTCGTTTTGGAAAATATAAAGGATATGGTATGGAATTCTGGCATTTATCCGGAAAATACCGCTCGAGGGATTTTGCAATCCGAATAGTTACGCTTTTTTGTTTTCGGATTACAAATCCTTATATCCAAGTCCAGCGGATTGCAAATCCGCTGGAACCTATGATTTACAAAAGATTTGTGTTAGATTTGCTTCCCTTATCCAAACAACTCCGCCCCCAACTCATAAACCGATGCCACTGGCACAATCTGAATCTTAAAGCGTTTGGTATCCAATCCCTTGGCATTGTATTTCGAGACAAAAATCTTCTCGAAACCTAATTTGTCTGCTTCAGCGATGCGAGCCTCAATGCGGGTGACGGCGCGGATTTCGCCCGAAAGACCCACCTCAGCGGCAAAGGCATAGCGCGAAGGAATGGGAATGTCAGCATTCGATGAAAGAACTGCTGCAATGACGGCCAAATCAATGGCAGGGTCATCCACATGGAGGCCACCAGCGATATTTAAAAACACATCTTTTACTGATAGTCTAAATCCAGCGCGTTTTTCCAACACAGCCAGCAACATGTTCATTCTGCGAATGTCGAAACCCGTGGCGGAGCGTTGCGGGGTGCCATAGGCAGCGCTGCTCACCAAAGCCTGTGTCTCAATGAGCATAGGCCTTTGCCCTTCCATGGTGGCGGCGATGGCGATGCCGCTCACTTCCTCGTCGCGTTGCGAGAGCAGGATTTCGCTGGGGTTGGTCACCTCGCGGAGGCCAGTGGCGTTCATCTCGAAGATGCCTAACTCCGACGCTGAGCCAAAGCGGTTTTTGATGGTGCGCAAGATGCGGAAGCCATAGTGGCGGTCGCCCTCAAACTGTAAGACCGTGTCGACGATGTGCTCTAGAATCTTCGGTCCGGCGATGCTGCCGTCTTTGGTGATATGGCCGATGAGGAACACGGGCACCTGATAGGCCTTGGCAATCTTGTTCATCTCGGCAGCGGTCTCACGGATCTGGGAGAGGCTGCCCGCCGTGGCGTCCACATAGGGCGATTCGAGCGTCTGTATGGAGTCGACAATCACGATGTCGGGCTGCACATTTTTGAAATGCTTCAGAATCTCTTGTGTATTGGTTTCAGTGAGAATAAAGCAGTCGGTGTTGTGTATGCCGATGCGCTCGGCCCGCATCTTGATTTGGGTTTGGCTCTCCTCGCCGGAGATGTATAGTATCTTTCTGCCAGCAAGTTGCAAGGCTGTTTGCAAAAGCAAGGTCGACTTGCCGATGCCAGGTTCGCCGCCTACGAGGGTCAAGGAGCCAAGAACTAAGCCGCCACCGAGCACACGATTGAGTTCCTCGTAGGGCAAAATGATGCGTTGTTCCTTGGCATTGCCAATCTCGTTGATGGGCGTGGGCAGACCTTTGTCCATCTCTATTCCGACACTTTTCTTCACCGATTTGCTGTCTTTTCCCGTGACGACGGTTTCTTCCACGCAGGTGTTCCATGCACCGCAGGCAGGGCATTTCCCGAACCATTTCGGCGACTCATTGCCGCATTCCTTGCAGAAAAAGGCGGTTTTCTCTTTTGCCATAGTGTTTGCCTTAATGACTAGCCAAGGTACACAACACCATCCTTTACCCTTATTGCGGGCTTGACCCGCAAATCAGAAGATTCGACATAGTCAATCTCCCAAGCGCGGAGACGAATCCCTTGTGCTTGGGAGATGGCGGATGTTCCTCCGCCATGAGGGTAATAGTGTTAGGGTTGTGACCCTTGGTCCAGTGTCCGTTTATGCTGCAAAAATAAGAAAAACACCTCGTAAAAGAATAGAGTCTAAGATTTTTCCTATTTTTGTCCCAAATTCGTAGAATCAACGAAGTAAATCAGATAGTTGGATGAAAAGACATTTACTCACCTTTATAGTGTTGCTTTTCTCGCTGCATGCATTCAGCCAACAGGGTGATGTGGTGCTGTGTGAGGGCTTTTTCAACCCTTGGCTCGAAGAAGGCTGGGACGCGAAAGGCGACGACTGGGTGGTGTGGTATGTCTCCAACACGACTTTTGCAGGGTGCAAACCTCATGAAATGCAGATGTATCCTGACTTCAACTTTGAAGGTACGACTCGCTTGGTGACACCTATCGTGGAGTTGGAAAAATACGATTTCATCAATTTCCAGTTCAACCATGCGCTGGAAGCCACTCTAGGAGAAATCAACGCGCAAATAGGTATCGGCATTTCCCAAAACGGTGAAGACTGGGAAAGCATCTGGGAAGACACTTTGGTGGGAAGTATCGCGCAAAGCCAATATCTGCTTACCTTCGACATGGAGGAATGGACCACCAAGTCACCACAGTTTTGCCTTTATTTTAAAGGGCACGGAGCTTATGTGACAAGTTGGTATATCGATAATATCATCGTTTTCGCCTCGAAGAAAAATAAATATGGTGGTATTGATGACACTGACGAGAACGGCTTCATTGCTTCTGCGTCGCATATTACCACTTTGAAAGGTCCCTCTGCTGGAACGATAACGCATTTTTCGAAGATGCGAAAGTCGCGCAGCCGCTATGCCCGTGTGGTGGAAGGCCGACAAAAGAAGTGGTGGCAGTTCTGGAAGTAAATATGGATATGAAGAAGTACATCATAGCTTTTTTGTTGGTTATCATGTCTTTGGCGGTTAATGCGCAGACCTTCACCGACAGTAACCTGCCCATCGTGGTCATTGAGACCGATGGTGGTGCCAGCATTCCTGAGGAGCCAAAAATCTTGGCTACGATGAAAATTATCTGGCATCAGGATGGTTCGCGCAACTATTTGACTGACATCGACAACCCCGAATTCCTCAACTACGACGGACGCATCGGCATTGAGCGTCGTGGCTATTCCTCGCAGATGGTTTCAGACAAGAAACCATACGGTTTGACAACACTCCAAAATGACAATACCTCCAACAATAATGTCAGCCTTTTCGGGATGCCTGCCGAAAACGATTGGATCCTCAATCCTTTGGCATATGACCAAACTGGGATGCGCGATGTGTTAGCTTATGAGCTATCGAACCAAATCGGCCAATACGCCTCTCGAAGCCAGTATTGCGAAGTGATTCTTAACGGCGATTACCGCGGCCTCTATGTCTTCATGGAGAAAATCAAGGTGGACAAAAACCGTGTCAACATCGAGAAGATGGACGAGACCTGCAACCAACCGCCCGAAGTGACCGGTGGCTATATCGTGCAAGCCAATCGCGGCGACAACGACCCCGTGGCATGGACCATGCAGACCTATCAAATGAACTGGTGGTGGCCGGTCTACACCGAGTTTATCCATCACTATCCCAAACACGAAAACATCACCAGCACACAGAACGACTATATCCACAATGTGTTTCTCGACCTTGAATCGGTGGCTCACAACTATGACACCGACATAACAACAGGTATTCCTTCGGTCATCGACATCCCTTCTTTCGTCGACTTCATGATCATGGCCGAGTTCACTTCCAATGTCGATGTGTATCACCTCAGCACTTTTTTCCATAAGGACCGTTGTGGCAAACTGCGGGCAGGCCCCATCTGGGACTATAACCTTGCTTTCGGATACGACGCTTTTGGCAACCGAAGCGGCTACGATGTGTGGCAGTTCGACAACCAGGACAACACGGGACCGCGTTTCTGGAAAGACCTGTTCGATACGGATGCGTTTCGCTGCTATTTTGCCAAGCGTTGGTTTGAATTGACCGAGGAAGGCATGCCTTTGGACTACAACCTTATCTTTAACCGCATTGACGAAATAGACACATTGATTGCCGAAGCTATCGGTCGCGACAACCAACGCTGGAACCAGATGTCGCAACACGCTCAGTATGTGAACGACATGAGGACCTGGCTTCAACAGCGCATCAACTGGCTGAACGACCATATTGGCTCTTCACAAGGTTGTTCCGATGTCGATGTGCCGCCTTTGGTTATTTCCAAGATCCATTACCATCCCCAAGACTGGTGGAGCATTGACGGCGACCATCTTGAGTTCATTGAAATCACCAACAATGGGGATGCGGAGGTGGACTTGACAGGCATTTATTTCCGTGAGTTGGGGCTTTCGTACCAATTTCCCGATGGAGCCCATCTTGCTGGTCGACAAGCTGTTATCCTATGTTCCGATTCTTTGTTATTTAGCGAATACTATCAAATTATGCCTTTCGGCCAATATATGCGCAAGCTCGACAACAAGTCGGAGAATCTCGTCTTGGCTGACGCTTGGGGCAACATCATCGACCAAGTGCAATATTCTGACAGCGAACCTTGGCCAACGGAAGCCGACGGTAACGGGCCTTACCTTCAACTCAAAGACCTTGACCTTGACAATAGTCTGGCCGAAAACTGGACCACAGGCAATGACTTGACGAATGTAAATGAATTTACTGACAATCAAAGTTTTACTATCTATCCCAATCCTACATCTGGCAGGATTCACATCGCTTTGGAGGAAAACGCCACGCATTGCCAAATTATGGACTTGATGGGTAATGTTTTGCAGGAAACTTCGCCTTCAAGTCCTGACTTCGAGCTTGATTTGAGCGGTTTACCTTCTGGGATGTATTTGGTGAAGGTGCAGTTGGGTGATGGACGGCGGGTTTTTAGGAAGGTTGTTAAACAATGAAATGCTATTCGGAGCCGTTCGGTCGGATTTGCAATCCGCCTCTATACTGTTGCCTGTAACCAGCACTTTTTAATGAAAAGTGTTGCCTATAACCAACAATTTTGTATCTTTGCAGGCAAAATAAAGACTTTGCTATGGAAACGCTATTTGTAAAACACGACCGATTGATTGCCAAAACCTCGTTGGACATCGTCAGGGAAATGATGAGCCGTGTGCATTGGGATGCCCGACTGCTATCCATCCAAGGAGCTAAAGGTGTGGGCAAATCGACACTGCTCAAACAATTTGTCAAACAGAACTACCAACCTGGCGACAGGAAAGTGTTGTACTGTTCCGCCGACACTATCGATTTTTCTCGCCGAACCTTAGTTGACCTTGCCGGAGAGTTTGTCATGAATGGCGGCGAAAGACTTATTATCGACGAAATCCACAAATATGAAGGATGGAGCCGCGAAATCAAGGAGATTTACGACCTTTATCCCGAATTGAAAATGATTATCAGTGGCTCGTCGCTATTAAGCCTGCTGGCTGGTGATGCAGACTTGTCGCGCCGATGTATCAAATACACCATGTCGGGCTTATCTTTCCGCGAGGCATTGAGATTCTACGAAAACCTTGAATTTCCTATTTGGACCTTGGAGGACATTCTCGCGCGTCCATACGAATTGTGGCAGACCGTCACCGCTCAATGTAAACCCGTTGAGCAGTTCAAGAAATACCTTCAATATGGCTACTATCCCTTCTTTTTGGAAGGTCAACAGGATTATTTTACGCGAATCGAGCAGGTAGTCAACTATGTCGTGGAAACAGAACTCCCTTTGATTTGCAAAGTCGATGTGGCTTACACCCGAAAACTCAAGGCCTTGATTTCCATCATTGCCGAAAGTGTGCCTTACGAAGTGAATGCCAATCGATTGGCTGCCGCCATTGAGATTGGCAGAGATACCGTTGTGGGCTATCTGAAGAATATGGGCGATGCCAAACTACTGAACTTGCTCTATTCTGACAAGAAAAGCATCGGCAAACTCACCAAACCCGACAAGGTCTATCTCGAAAACACAAATCTGCTTTATGCGTTAAGTCCTACTTCGGTCGAAATCGGGACGGCGCGCGAAACCTTTGCCATCACCCATCTTTCCGAAAACCACATTGTCGAATATGGTAAGGACAAAGGCGACTTCAAGGTGGATTCCAAGTACCATTTTGAAATCGGTGGCAAGGACAAAGGCTTCGCCCAAATAGCGGCTTTGCCTGATTCCTACATCTTTGCCGACGACATCGAATCGCCCATTGGTGCCAAGTTGCCCCTTTGGATGCTGGGGTTTTTGTATTAGTTATGAGTTTGTTTTCCGAATTACAAATCCTTATATTCATAGCTAGCAGATTGCAAATCCGCCAGAACCATAGCCAAAACTATAAGGAAAACTTTACAACTCCTCCTCAAACTTAATGTCCTTAACATTAAGCTGCAAATTGGTCTTGCCTTGCCAGGTGTTATATTCCAGATGGTAGCAGATGCTGAAAGGCTCACCGTCGTGGATGCGGTTAAAGAGGTCGCCTTTCTGGAAGGCAATGCCCGAAAATGGAGGTACACCTAATTCAGCATCGCCCACTTGCGACACGGTGAGTTTCAAGTGTTTGTGACCTCCCACGGGTCGTGAGCCGCCTGCGTCGATGACATTGTCGGTCCAAAACACGGGAGCCATATTGCCCGGGCCGAAAGGTGCAAACTGGTTGAGGATACGCATGAACTTGGAGGTGATGTCGCTGAAGTTAATCTTCAAATCCACCTCAAGTTCGGGCACAAAGTCTTCATCCACAAGGTGTTCGCTGACATATTCCTCGAAACGACGGCGGAATTCGGGAAGGTTCTCGGGCTTCATCGACAGGCCAGCGGCGTACTTGTGGCCACCGAAATGTTCCAACAAGTCGGAGCAATGATCGATAGCATCATAGATGTCGAAGCTTCTGATGGAACGGGCCGAGCCAGTAACTAAACCGTTGGCTTTGGTCAGGACGATGGTGGGACGATAATAGTAATCAGTGAGACGCGAGGCCACGATGCCGATGACACCACGATGCCATTTTGAATTGAAGACCACAGTACTCTTGGCATCACGCAGTTCCACATCGTCTGCAATCATGCCCAAGGCTTCCTCGGTGATGCGGTTGTCGAACTCGCGGCGCTCATCGTTGAGGTCATTGATGGACGCTGCCAGTTTTTCGGCATGTTCCTTTTTGTCGGCGATGAGCAGGCGCACCGAGTCAGAGGCTTTGGCGATACGGCCTGCCGCATTGATTCTGGGGCCAATGAGAAATACCAAATCACTGATAGTCAGTTCTCTCGTCAGTACATTTTCGTCCTCATCAATCTGGTCTTCATCGCGGCGATAGATGTTGGCGTGTTGCAGGATAGCCTCAATGCCCGGACGCGGTTTCTTGTTGAGTTGCTTTAAGCCGAAATAAGCCAACACACGGTTTTCACCTGTGATGGGGACGATGTCGGCGGCGATGCTCACAGCCAAAAAGTCAAGCAGCTCATATACTTGCTCGATGGTACCCAAACCCTTCATTGACAAGGCGGTAACCAGTTTGAAGCCTACGCCGCAACCAGAAAGCTCATCGTAAGGATAGTTGCAATCGGGGCGCTTGGCATCAAGCACGGCTACAGCGTTTGGCAGCACATCGCCGGCGCGGTGGTGGTCGCAGATGATGAAGTCGACGCCACGCTCGTTGGCATAGTCGATGCGCTCGTTGGCCTTGATGCCGCAGTCGAGGGCGATGACCAGCTTGAAACCGTTTTCGGCGGCATAGTCGATGCCTTTAAAGGAAATGCCGTAGCCTTCCTCATAGCGGTCGGGGATGTAAAACTCAATTTTTTTCTTCTTGAAGAAAGGTTTGAGGTAGGTATAGACCACTGCAACGGCTGTCGTTCCGTCAACATCATAGTCGCCATAGACCAAAAGTTTCTCGCCATTGTTGATGGCTTGCAACACACGGTCGACTGCCTTGTCCATGTCCTTCATGAGGAAAGGATCGTGAAGTTGGGATAGGGAAGGACGGAAGAAAGTTTTGGCTTCCTCGTAGTTGGTAATTCCGCGTTGGACAAGCAAAGTGGCAAGGTTCTCATCGATATTGAGTACCTTGACAATTTCAGCAACTTGCTGTTTGTCAACTGATTGGTTTAAAATCCACTTCGTTTCCATCCGCGTAATTTTGAATCGGTAAAGATAAGAAGAAAAACAATGCGAAAAGACGATTTTTGTAGTTTATAATCAACTTTTATTTTATGACATTCATTTTCAACGGATTATTTTCCATCATTTTCTGACAATTCTACATAACAATTCGGTTTTTAAAAGGGTGAAAAAATGTTGAAATCTTTGTTCAAAAAAAATGCTTTCAACCCTTGCATGGTGTGCATATTTTTGGTAATCTTGCAGTTTAAAATCACCTTAATTTTCTACCCTTGAAAAAGATTAAAACTGCTTTAATATCAGTATTTTATAAAACAGGCATCGATACCATTGTCGACTTGTTGAAGCAAAATGGAGTGCAAATTTACTCCACGGGAGGAACATATGACTTCATCAAGCCTTTCGACCCCTCGGTGAAGACTGTCGAGTCGCTCACGGGCTATCCGTCTATCCTTGGTGGTAGGGTCAAAACTTTGCACCCCAAGGTATTCGGTGGCATTTTGGGTCGCACCCAGCTTGCCTCTGACCAGAAAGAGATGCAGGAATACGACATTCCTGCATTCGACCTCGTCATTGTTGACCTCTATCCTTTCGAGGAAACTGTGGCCAAGACCGAAGACGCTTCGCAAATCATCGAGAAGATTGACATTGGCGGCATCTCGCTGATTCGTGCCGGAGCCAAGAACTTCAATGATGTGCTCATCGTGCCTTCACAAAAATATTACGGAGAACTCATCCAGTTGCTTAGAGACCAGCAAGGAGAGACCTCTATCGAAGACCGTCGTCGTTTTGCTGCCTACGCCTTTGGCGTGAGTTCGCACTACGACAGCGCCATTATGAACTGGTTTGTGAAAGACGACGACAACAAGCCTCTGCGAGTTACTGAAGAAGAAGGCACCACTTTGCGCTACGGCGAAAACCCGCACCAAAAAGGCACTTTCTATGGCGACCTGGATGCGATGTTTGAGAAGTTGCACGGCAAAGAGCTTTCGTACAACAATTTGCTTGACCTTGATGCAGGTCTTAACCTCATCCGTGAGTTTGACGAGCCCACTTTTGCCATCCTCAAGCACAACAATCCATGCGGATTGGCTTGCCGCAAGACGGTGAAAGAGGCCTATGTGGATGCCTTGGCTGGTGACCCTGTTTCGGCTTTCGGAGGCGTGTTGGTCTGCAATCGTCCCATTGACCTCGAAGCCGCTGAGGAAATCAACAAGCTCTTCATTGAAGTCATCGTGGCACCGAAATATGAAGATGGTGTGCTCGACCTGCTCTTCTCCAAGAAGAACCGTGTGGTGTTACGCCTGAAGGCCGACCTCTATAGGCTTCAGACCGTGAAGTCCGCCTTGAATGGCTACCTTGTGCAAGATCGCGATCTGCACACCGAGACGGCCGATGATTTCAAGGTCATCACTGAAAAGGCACCAACCGCTGATGAGATTGAAGACATGGTTTTCGCCAATAAAATTGTGAAGCACAGCCGCTCAAATGCCATCGTCCTTGCCAAAGGCAAACAACTCTTCGCTTCGGGTATCGGGCAGACTTCGCGTGTGGATGCCCTGCGCCAAGCCATTGAGAAGGCCAAGTCGTTCGATTTCGATTTGAGGGGTGCCGTTTTGGCCTCCGATGCCTTCTTCCCCTTCAAGGACTGTGTCGAGCTGGCTCATGGAGCGGGCATTACTGCCATCGTGCAGCCTGGTGGCTCGGTGCGCGACCAAGAATCCATCGACTGCTGCAACGAACACGGAATCAGCATGGTATTTACTGGATTTAGACATTTTAGACATTAACGAATGATGATGGTAGAGATGGTGCATGCACCGTCTCTACAAAGGAACAATTAACGGATAATAGAACAACTGACAACTAACCACTAACAACTGAAGATTATGGGAGCATTTTCATTCCTGAACAAAGAAATCGCTATTGACCTTGGTACGGCCAATACGATTATCATATACAACGACAAGGTCGTCGTCGACGAGCCTTCCATCGTGGCGCTACAGCGCGACACGAAGAAAATCATTGCCGTCGGCAAGCGTGCCATGATGATGCACGGCAAGACCCATGAAAACATCAAGACCATCCGTCCGTTGCGCGACGGCGTCATTGCTGACTTCCAAGCCGCCGAATATATGATGCGCGAGATGATCAAGATGATCAATTTCAAGAATACCCTGTTTCCGCCTAGCCTCAAGATGGTCATCTGCATCCCTTCGGGTATCACCGAGGTGGAGGAGCGCGCCGTGAAGGACTCTGCCGAACAGGCTGGCGCCAAAGAGGTGCGTCTGATTCACGAGCCTATGGCTGCTGCCATCGGTATCGGTATCGATGTGCTTGAGCCGACGGGTAACATGATTATCGACATCGGTGGTGGTACCTCAGAAATCGCCGTCATCGCCTTGGGTGGTATCGTCAACAACAAGTCCATCCGCATCGCTGGTGACGACTTCACTGCCGACATCGAGGAATACATGCGCAAGCAACACAACATCATTGTGGGTGAGCGTACCGCCGAACGCATCAAGATAGAAGTGGGTGCCGCCATTCCGCAGCTGGACAACCCGCCCGATGACTATGCTGTGCAAGGCCGCGACATGTTGACGGGTATCCCGAAAGAAATCCGCGTCAACTATGCTGAAATTGCCCACTGCCTCGACAAGAGTATCATGAAGATCGAGACCGCCGTGTTGAACGCTTTGGAGCAGACCCCGCCCGAGTTGTCGGCTGATATCTATCGCACGGGTATCTACCTGACTGGTGGTGGTGCCTTGTTGCGTGGCCTCGACAAGCGTCTCAACGCCAAGACCAAGCTGCCTATCCATGTGGCGGAAGACCCGTTGCGTGCTGTCGCTCGTGGTACTGGCATCGCCTTGAAGAACTTCGACCGCTTTACATTCTTGATTAAATAATGCTGAATTATGAATGCGGAATGAGGAATGTCGTATGACAAGTTTTCCTCATTCAGCATTCAACATTCTGCATTCAGCATTAAAACAACCATGTACAACCTGCGGCGTTTCATCATTAAACATCACTTCGTCATCTTGTTCATCCTGCTCGAGGTGATTTCCGTCTTGCTGCTCGCCAATAGCCAACGCTTCCATCGCGACCGCATGGTGAACACGACTAATGATGTCGTGGGGAAAATCTACGAGTGGAGTAGCGAGGTGGGCAACTATTTCCGCCTCAACAACGCCAACGAGCAACTAGCCGAAGAGAATGCCTTGCTCAGACAAAGGCTGTCGGTAGTTTACGACACCACGACTTGTACCTTCGACATCAGTGAGGGCGACACCTTATATAAATACATCCCCGCGCAGGTCGTCAACAATAGTACCAATCAAGCCAACAATTATATAATTATTAATAAAGGTAAGGTTGACGGTATTGAGCGCGACATGGGTGTCATTTCCACCGATGGTATCGTGGGTGTGGTGACCGATGTGAGCCGCCATTTTGCCTCCGTCATGAGCCTATTGCACAGCAAGTCGGTGGTTGGTGTGCGCATCAAGGAAAGCCAGGAACTTGCCAGCCTGAAATGGGAGACCAACAACTATCGCTATGGTATGGTGGAGGACATACCGACACATATCCTTTTACAGAAAGGCGATACCATCTTGACCAGTTCGCATTCCTACATCTTCCCCGAAGACCTTATGGTGGGTACGGTTGAGGAGTTTTACCCCACCGCCGTCGATGCCTTGAACAAGGCCAAGGTTCGGTTTGCCACCGACTTCGCCACCTTAAGGCATGTCTATGTGATTAGAGATTTGCACAAACCCGAGCTCGATTCGCTCAAAGCCAGACTCAAATGATATGAACAAGACCGTACTACAAATCATCCGTTTCGTCGTGCTCGTACTCTTTCAAGTGCTGGTCATCAACCATATCCGCCTTGGAGGGTATGTGCATCCGTATATTTATCTGGTTTTCATCATGTTGCTACCGTTCAGCACACCCAAATGGCAATTGTTGGTTTTGGGATTTGCCTTGGGTTTGACCGTCGACTTGTTTACGGGAACACCAGGGCTTCACGCCGGAGCCACCACCTTGATGGCTTTTTGCCGACCATCCATAATCAAGCTGGTTTCGGGCAACATCAAGTTTGAAAACATCACCGAACCGAATCTTGGTCAGTTGGGAGGACTTTGGTTTTTCCGGTATGTGCTATGCATGGTGTTTATCCATCATTTTGCGCTGTTTTTCCTCGAGTCGTTCAGTATCAGGCTCATGGGTCAGGTGCTGTTGCGCATCTTGCTCAGCGTGCCCGTTTCCATCTTCTTGATCATGATGATTCTATACATCTTCAAATCGGAAAAGAAAAGAGAATAACACAATAAATATTTGATTTACAATGAAAAAACATCTACTATTTCTATTTGCTGTGGTCCTTGGCCTGACAGCCTGTAACGAGAAGAAAACCTTTAAAGTCAATGTGGGTTTGACAAATGGCAACGAAAAGACTGTTTACTTGCAAAAATATGTCGACAATGTGCCCGTCACCATCGACTCGGCTGTCATTGTTGCCGACCAAGCCGTATTGACTGCGCCTGTTGACAATCCGCAGCTTCTTTACGCTTTGAAAGTGAAAGGGAAACGAGGCTCTATGCCTTTCTTTGCAGATAACAAGGATGTCGCTTTTGTGGGCGATATGAACAACCCGCAAGATGTTGAGATCATCGCTTCGGAAACGCAAGCTGAACTGGATGCCTATAACGACCAGCTTAAAGCTTTTGACACCCAAATTCGCGATCTGTACGCCGACATGCAGCAAGCTTTTGCAGACAACGATTCCATCATGATGGATTCGCTCAACAAGGTCGGCACGGCATTGATGGAGCAACAAGACAACTTCCGCGACGATTACATCAAAGCGCATCCGGAGAGTTTTGTCACCCATTACATCCTCGATGGCGTTAAGCAAGACTATCCCATCGACCAGTTGAAAGAATTGGTTGGCATGTTTACCACCGAATCCATCTATCGTGACCACCTCAATGACTATATCGCCAAGCAGCAGCGTTTGGATGTGGGTCAACCGTTCATCGATTTTACCCTGAAAACCAATGATGGCACGGAGGTTGTCTTATCCGAGATGATTCCTCAAAACAAACTCACCTTGGTCGACTTCTGGGCTTCGTGGTGTGGTCCCTGCCGCAAGGAGAACCCTGTTGTGAAGGCTGCTTATGAGCAGTATCATGGAGCAGGCTTCAATGTCATTGGTGTCAGTGTTGACCAAGATGAAGCCGCTTGGTTGCAAGCCGTCGAGGAAGACCAGTTGCCTTGGACGCAGGTGCGCGATGCCGAAAACAAGGCCAGCGAAGACTATATGATCTATTACATCCCGTCCAATTTCCTCTTCGACCAGAACGGCACCATGGTGGCCAAAGGCTTGAGAGGGGAAGACTTGACGGCAAAACTTGCTGAAATCCTGAATTGACAATGACTTGTGACAATGACTATGACTGCTTTAACATTCGTAAAAGCGGTCATAGTCATAGTCAACAGTCATAGTAAATACAACATACACTATGAAAACAAAACTTATACTATTTGGTGCACTTGCCCTAGGGCTTTTTGCCTGCACCTCAACCCCTAAGACTGAGACTTTTAAGGTCAATGTGAACCTTGCCAATGCCGATGGCAAGATGGTCTATCTGCAAAAAGACGGTCAAACCCTTGACTCGGCTGTGATTGCCAATTGGGACGCTGTGTTTGAGACACCGGTTTGCAAAGATAACGAGATGTACAGCGTCATGCTGCAAGGCTGGCGCCGTCCTTTCCCATTCTTCACGGACAATGTGGATGTGACCCTCGAAGGCGATGCACAGAATCCTAACGCCATCTTAGTGAAAGGCTCAGAGTCACAAGACCGTCTTAATGCTTTCACTCAGAGCTACAACGACCTTGAGGCCAAGCTGGAAGCCGACAGTACGATGGCTCAAGCTGACAAGGATGAGATCCTGAAGATGCACTGCTTCGACTATGTGTGGGAAAACCCGACCGACCCCGTGGCGCATTATGTGATGTACCGCTACAAATGGGCCTTTGGTCCCTGCGAATTGCGCACGATGATTGATAACATTCACCATGCCGACAGCACCCTCAGCACCGCTAACTTGAAACTGGCTGAGGAATATGTGGAGAAGCAAGAACGCGTGCAGGCGGGTCAGCCCATCATCGACTTCACCCAAAACGACCCTGACGGCAACCCCGTGACACTCAGCGAGCTCGCCCAAGGCAAACTCCTTTTGGTCGACTTTTGGGCTTCGTGGTGCCCCGACTGCCGCAAGGCCAATCCCGATGTGGTGGCAGCCTATCAGAAGTTCCATGATCAAGGCTTTGATGTGCTCGGCGTGTCGTTCGACACCGACAAGGAAAAATGGCTTGCTGCCATCGAGAAGGACGGTCTCACCTGGACCCATGTCTCCGACCTGCAAGGCTGGAGCAACGCTGCTGGAGCCTTGTATGCCATTGCTTTCATCCCGCAGAACGCCTTAATCAAGGACGGTATGATTGTAGCTCGCAACTTGGAAGGGGAGGAGTTGATGGAGGAGATTGGAAGACAGTTGGAAAAGTGATTTGAGCAGATTCCGTAAATTGAAAAATGACGCGAATTATTTCGCGTCATTTTTTTAGTATCCAGCTGCCCAAGCCACAAACGGCGGGTTAGGATAGTCTTCTTTGCTGTATTCCAAAGGCTGCCCGTCGCTGATGCGAAGCACTTTGCCACCAGCGACGCGGAGGATGGCATCGGCGGCGGCAGTGTCCCATTCCTTGGTCTTGCTGTAGCAGACATAGACATCGGCGCTGCCTTCGGCCAAACGGGCGAATTTGAGGCTGCTGCCCTGGGTGTCAATAACCAAATCGGGATGGGCGGGTCGCAATACCTTATTAATATATGCATCTACCTCGGGCGTACGGTGGGAACGACTGACCAATACCGTGAACGGACATTCTGTGTGGCTGCCACGGTGTGACAGCCCTATATGAACGGAATCCCACATTTTATCCATCACTGGCGCATAAATCACACCCATAACGGGCTGCTTGTCATCAATCAGCGCGATGTTGACGGTAAATTCGCCATTGCGGTTCACGAATTCAACGGTGCCGTCAAGTGGGTCGACAAGCCAATAACGATTGTACTGCGAACGGTCGGGAGGCAGGTCTTCCTCGCTGATGAAAGGTATTCCTGTGGGCTTCAGTATCTCCTTGATGATGTTGCTGGCACGGAGGTCGGCTTGCGTGACGGGCGAGTTGTCGTCCTTGGTATAGACCTCGAAGGGCTGCGCATACACTTCCATGATGGCTTTTCCAGCTTCGAGGGCGGCATGTTGAGCTAATTTGAGTAGTTGTTTCATGGTGCAAAAGTAGTGTTTTTTTGACTATGGTCTATAGCCTATGGCTTACGGCAGCTACACGAAAAGCGTAAACACCTACCCTTATGTGAAGCTGCCATAGGCCATTAGCCATCTGCCATAGTTAATTTTATTATGCTGCAAATCAATAATATAAGAAAAAAACTCTAAAAAGATTAGCTTTGTCAACTTTTATTCCACTAATTTTGCACGCGAAAACGAGGGGTTGCAGGAGCATCCTTAGTGTAAAAATAGAGACTATGGCAAAGAATTTAGTTATCGTGGAGTCACCGACCAAGGCCAAGACCATCGAGGGCTTTTTAGGTAAGGAATATACGGTGAAAGCAAGTCAAGGCCATGTGCGCGACTTGAACAAGAACACCTTGAGTGTCGATATTGACAAGAACTTTGAACCCGAATATGAAATTCCCGACGACAAGAAGGCCCTTGTGGCTGAGTTGCGCAAGTTGTCAAAGGCCGCCGACACGGTGTGGTTGGCATCCGATGAGGACCGCGAGGGAGAATCCATCTCATGGCATCTCTATGAGGTGCTCGACCTAAAGAAAAAGGACACCAAGCGTATCGTCTTCCACGAAATCACTAAATCGGCCATCACCAACGCCATCGAGAACCCGCGCGACATCAATATGGGACTCGTTAACGCGCAACAGGCTCGCCGTGTGCTTGACCGCCTTGTAGGTTATGAGCTGTCGCCGCTGTTGTGGAAAAAGGTGAAGCCCGCTCTATCGGCAGGCCGTGTGCAGTCGGTGGCTGTGCGCCTCATCGTTGAACGCGAGGAAGAAATCAAAAACTTCGTGCAAGGTAGCGCTTATCGTGTGACGGCTCAGTTCACCTTCACCAAAGACGGACAGGAGTACAACCTCGCCGCCGAGCTTCCGCATCGTTTTGAGAGCGAACAGGAAACAAGGAAGTTCTTGGAATCGTGCATCGAGGCTGTCTACAAGGTGGACAGCATTGAAAAGAAGCCCACTGTGCGTTATCCTGCTCCGCCATTCACTACCTCGACATTGCAGCAGGAAGCGGCCCGCAAACTCGGCTTCTCGGTGGCCAACACAATGCGTATTGCCCAGCAGCTCTACGAATCCGGTAAGATTACCTATATGCGTACCGACTCGGTCAACCTGTCGAGCCTTGCTCTTGGTATGGCCAAGAAGGAAATCGAGAAGAATTATGGTGCCGAATATGTCAAGACGCGCCAATACCACACCAAGTCGAAAGGCGCACAAGAGGCCCACGAAGCCATCCGTCCGACCTATCTCGACCAACAAACCATCAAAGGCACTGCTGATGAGCGTCGACTCTACGAACTCATCTGGAAACGCACTATCGCTTCACAAATGGCTGATGCTCAGATGGAACGCACCAATGTGAACATTGGCATCTCGACTAACGACAAGCAGTTTGTGGCCACAGGTGAAGCCATCCTTTTCGACGGTTTCCTCAAGGTTTACCGTGAGAGTTACGATGACACGACGGAAGAAGATGCCGCTATCCTGCCGCCTATCGAAATTGGCACATCGCTCGACATGGAAAAGATGGAAGCCCAGCAGCGCTACACACGCCCGCCGTTCCGCTACAATGAGGCCAGCCTTGTGAAGAAGATGGAAGAATTGGGTATCGGTCGTCCTTCGACCTACGCGCCCACCATTTCCACCATTCAGAAGCGCGAATATGTCACCAAGGGCGATGTGAAAGGCACTTCACAGGAATTTCAGATTATCACATTGAAAAACAATAAGATATCAGAAAAGAAAGGCAAGGAAACCATCGGCTCCGAAAAAGGCAAGCTCATGCCAACTGACATTGGTGTATTGGTTAACAAGTTCCTGTTGCAGTATTTTGAGAGCATCATCGACTACAACTTCACCGCCAACGTTGAAAAGGAGTTCGACCAGATTGAAGAAGGCCAGCGCGAATGGAATGCCATGATTCGTGACTTCTACAAAAACTTCCACAACCAAATCGTCTCCACCACCGAAAACTCGGGCAAGTTCAGCGGAGAAAAGCTTCTTGGAGTAGATCCTACCACGGGCAAAAATGTGTATGTGAAAGTCGGCCGTTTTGGTCCAGTGGCACAAATTGGCGACACTGAATCGGAAGAGAAGCCTCGTTTTGCCGGCCTCAAGAAAGACATGAGCATCGAGAGCGTCACCTTGGAAGAAGTGCTGAAATTGTTCGACTTCCCGCGTATCCTTGGTGAGTTTGAAGGCAAGGAGATTGTTGTGGCTGTGGGTCGTTTCGGGCCGTACATCCGCCACGATAACAAGTTCTACAGTTTGGCCAAGACCGACAACCCCGCCTTGGTGGAGTATGACCGCGCCGTCGAAATCATCAACGAGAAACGGCAGAAGGACTTGGACAACATCATCCTCACCTTTGACCAAGACCCCGACATGCGTGTCTTGAACGGTCGTTTCGGGCCATATATCGCCTACAAGAAGACCAACTATAAGATCCCGAAAGGCACTGAGCCCTCCACTTTGACCTACGAACAGTGCTTGTCCATCGTGGAAGACCCGAAGAACGCACCGAAGAAAAAGGTGGTGAAGAAGAAATGACCAAACGAAAGCGGCGGAATCAATTCTGCCGCTTTTTCTTTGATTTTTTCACGCTAACCGAATAAATTCCTATCTTTGCAATCTTGAAATTAAGGTACGGCTCTTCGACAAGCTCAGGGACCTGCAAAAGCTAAGGTCGTTGAGCCTGTCGAAACGCCGACAGAATCTTTAAATTTATAATCTTGAATTTAAAATCTTAAATCTGAAATACAATGGAGAAAAAAGACTTACTGAAAGATGTTGTCGAACATATCGACATTAAGAAGTACGACTCAACCGAACTCATCAACGCCATGCGTAAGATGTCGTTCACCTCGCGCGACACCGCTCGCGCCGCCGATATCCTCTGTCAGATGATTGCGGAGAAGGACTGCACCAACATCCTTACCATCGCCGGTTCCACATCGGCCGCTGGCTGTATGCAGGTGTATGTGGAGATGGTCAGAAACAAGATGGTTGACGCCGTGGTCAGCACAGGTGCCAGCATCATCGACATGGACCTCTTCGAAGCCCTCGGCTACAAGCACTACATCGGCACGAAGGAAAATGTCATCCCCGACACCAAACTGCGTGAACTCTACATCGACCGTATCTATGATACCTTCATCGACGAGGAAGAGCTGCAGGCCTGCGACCAAGCCACCTGCGATGTGGCCGACACCCTGGAGTGCCGTCCCTACAGCAGCCGCGAGTTCCTTTATGAGGTCGGCAAATGGCTGGCCAACGGTCACGGCGTAAAGAAAGAGAGCCTCATCCAGACCTGCTACGAATGCGGCGTGCCGATCTTCTGCCCCGCTTTCAGCGACAGCTCGGCTGGTTTCGGCATCGGCAAGCACCAGTGGCTTCGTAAGAAAGCCGGCAAGCCTTATGTCAGCATCGACTCGGTGGCCGATTTCCTCGAATTGACGGAAATCAAGATGAACAGCCCGCAATCAGGCCTCTTTATGGTCGGTGGCGGCACACCCAAGAACTTCGCACAGGACACCGTTGTCTGCGCCGAAATCCTTGGCCATGAAGTGCCTATGCACAAATATGCCATCCAAATCACCGTGGCCGATGTGCGCGATGGTGCCTGCTCATCATCGACATTGCTCGAGGCTGGCTCATGGGGCAAGGTGAGCGAAGAGCTCCAACAGATGGTCTACGCCGAAGGCACCACCGTCATTCCCGCCATTGTCAGCTACGCCTACCACAACGCACCATGGCAAGAGCGTGAGTATAAGAACTGGCAGAAGTTATATAAGTAAATTCTGAATTAGGAATTATGAATGCTGAATGGGAGCAAAGCCCAGAGTGCATTGCACCATTCAGCATTCTTCATTCAGCATTCCACATTCATCATTCATCATTAAAGAATGGACATCAGCATTTTCCTTGAGCCCGTATCCGAAAAGTGTTTCGGCAAGAGCCAACGTCCGGGCAAGAAAACCTTGGGCGAGAGCATCAATATCTACCGCAGCGAGGACACTTTCCCTGACCTCGAAGGTGTGGATTTGGCCATCGTCGGCGTCAAGGAAGAACGTGGTGCGGTCGACAACAAAGGCTGTGCCGATGGTGTGGACTACATCCGCAAGGCACTCTACCAGCTTTTTAACCACTGGCCCCAGCTCCATATCATCGACTTGGGTGACATCAAAATAGGGAAGGAGTTGAACGATACCTATTTTGCTTTCAATCAAGTCCTTACAGAACTGCTGAAAAATAAAATTGTGCCCATTGTCATCGGGGCGGGGCAAGACCTCACCTACACGATGTACCAAGTGTATGAGCCCACTGGCAAGCTCATCAACATTGCCGCTATCGACCCCATGTTCGACATTGGCAATGACAAGGAAGCCCTCAACTCACATTCCTATTTGAGCCACATCATTTTACATCAGCCCAATTTCCTGTTCAATTTCACCAACATTGGATACCAGTCGTATTATGTTGATACCGAGAATATTGAACTGATGAAGCAGTTGCTCTTCGATGCTTGTCGTTTGGGCAACATCAAGCAGAACATGGAGCTGACAGAGCCGCTTATCCGCAATGCCAACCTCTTGAGTTTCGACATTTCAGCCGTCCGCGCTGCCGATGCACCAGGTGTGAAAAACGCGTCGCCCAATGGCTTCAATGGTGAGGAGGCCTGCCAAATGACGCGCTATGCCGGACTAAGCTACAAGCTCTCGTCCATCGGTTTTTTCGAATACAATCCGCATTACGACATCAACTCGCGCACAGCCAACCTCATCGCTGAGATGATTTGGTACTTCATTGAGGGCTTTTCAGGCCGCAAGGACGACATTCCTACCTTGGGAAGCAATGATTTCAAGCGGTACATCGTACAGATTAGTGATAATCAAAATGATATAGTCTTCTTGTGCAATAAGATTACAGGCAAGTGGTGGATGGACATGTCGTTCCTGCAAAATGATGACCAGAAATACGAGAGGCACCATTTCATCCCCTGCTCGAAAGAAGACTACGACCAAGCCATGCGCAACGAGTTGCCCGATAAGTGGTGGCAATTCTATCAGAAGTTGATGTGATTTTATTAATCGCCTCCACCTCATTTTTCATCATAAAATAATCATCATTTTATGACGAAAAATCAAAACACCTCTTTCAAAACATTTTACTACCTTTGCCGCAAATTTTTCGACCTATGAAAAAAGCACTATCTATTTTCACTCTTTTACTCTTGATGGCCGTTACCATGCAGGCTCAAGACAATAAGAAACCCGATTGGATGAGATGGCATTACCTCTCCGAAGAGGAAATGCACGACAAATCTCGTGGCATGACTTTCGTTGAGACCGACCCGCCGACAGGTACACCGCGTTTTGTGGCCGAGTTTGAGCCAATGCAAGGTGTGATGATTCGCTATCCCTTGGGTATCCCGGAGAGTCTTGTCGCGCAACTATCGAACAACTGCATGGTGTATTGCATTGTTAGCAGCGGTTACCAAAGCCAAGCCCAAAGCACTTTCCAAAATGCAGGCGTCAATATGAGCAATGTCACCTTCGTGAATGCGCAGTCTGACTCCTATTGGGTGCGCGACTACGGTCCTTGGTACATTTTTGAAGACCGCAACCCCGCCATTGTTGACAACATCTATAACCGTCCGCGTCCCAACGACGACAATATGTCGCAAGTGTTCGCCAATTTTTGGCAGATTCCTATGTACGGAATGAGACTGGAACACACGGGTGGCAACATGATGGAAGACGGTCGCGGCCACGGCGTGAGCGATGACCTTGTGTTTCAGGAAAACCAGCAAGACTATGGCATCAATGAGGCCACTGTCCGTCAAAGAATGAACGACTATTTGGGCATCAATCCCTATCATGTCACCATTGACCCGCAAGGCGACTATATCGCCCATGTCGACTGCTGGGGAAAGTACCTCGCTCCCGACAAGATATTGATTGCGCAATTGCCGCAAAGCAATCCACGCTATCAATATTACGAACAAGTGGCCGAATACTTCGCGACCACCAACTGCTGCTGGGGTTATCCTTACCATGTTTATCGTGTGCAGGAACCCGGTGGCTACACTTTGGCTCCTTACACCAACAGCCTTATTCTCAACAAAACCGTCTATGTGCCGATTGGCACTAACAGCACTTACAACCAGCAGGCTCTTCAAGTCTATCAAGAAGCCATGCCAGGCTATGAGATTATTGGCGTGGCCAACAATACCTACAATGGTTGGGAGAACACCGATGCCCTGCACTGCCGCACCCGTGGCGTGATGGACTTCCACATGCTTTTTGTCGACCACCGCGATGTGCTCTTCGGTGAGCAGGAATGGCAAGACTCCATCCCAGTGGTCTCCAAGTTCATCGCCTACAGCGGACAAAACTTAAAGCAAGACTCGCTTCTTGTTTATTATAGCATCGACAATGGTGCCTATCAGGTGGCTCACATGACCGCCACAGGCAACCCCGACGAGTATGTCGGCATCAAGGGTTACGAAGGCGGATCGGAGATTGACTACTATGTGTTTGGTGCCGACGAATCGGGGCACCGCTACACACAGCCCGTCTTCGCCGACCTTGACCCGCACCATTTCACCATGGAGGCACATGAACCTCCTATGCCCCAGGGCGAATTGGTGATTACGCCGGATACGCTGTGGTTCACCCAAATGGGACAAGATAGACAGTTTAATATCATCAACGAAACAAACGAAGCTGTCACCATTATCGATGTGGACCCTGAAGCACCTAGTTTCAATCTTTGGGATAACACTTTCCCGTACACTTTGCAACCTGGGGAAACGCTTACGGTTACCATAAATTTCCAATCCGCTCCTGGTAAAGACACCTACATCCCATACGAGATTCTGGTTCAGACCACATTGGGCGACCGGATTGTGATGGGTATGGTGCTGAACACATCCCTTGACAGTGGTTTTGTGATTGTGGGTGCGCCCGTTTTGGAATTCAACGACCCAGACGACAGTCCCCAACAAGCGTGCATGCAAAATCGTTTCTTTGGTAGCCAGATTCCTGTTAAGGTGCTGTCTGTTACCGAAAACGGCACAGACTATTTGAGCTTTGAGCCTCAAGGTACCTTACCTTACATGGTGGAACCTGCGGATTATTTCTACCTTGATGTGTATGTCAATGCCATGGTGAAAGGCTATGCAGTCACCACCTTTACGGTTCAGACCGATCAAAATGACTGCACTTATAGTGTCGCTATCAACGAAGACCTCTTGAGCGTCACCGAACTCACCGCCGAAACCAAGCTCTATCCCAACCCGACCTCAGGCCAATTCACCGTGGAAGGCGCGAATGTGGCCAAGGTGGAGGTCTATAACCTTGTCGGACAAAAGATGCACGAAGCCGAAGGCCAAGTGGTGAACATCGATGCCGCCGAATGGCACAAGGGTATCTATCTTGTCAATATCATTGAGGAGAATGGTGCTGTTGTGACCAAGAAATTGGTGGTGAGATAAACCTTGTAGGGACACGATTAATCGCGTCTTATTGAAAAACCAAAGAATCCCCGAATTCGTTTCGGGGATTCTTATTATTTTTGCAGAAACAATGCGTCGCTTCGCGTCACTGCGAGGAACGAAGCAGTCTAGACCATGTACTGGATTGCTTCGGTCGTGCCTCCCTCGCAATGACGCAAAGCGTGTCAAGAACAAACCAATCCAATCCAA
This sequence comes from uncultured Bacteroidales bacterium, assembly GCA_900317055.1. Lineage (GTDB taxonomy): Bacteria > Bacteroidota > Bacteroidia > Bacteroidales > F082 > Limimorpha. Next base: position 86,944 of record ONFF01000020.1, read on the forward strand.
CAATGAAGAATATCCTCTCTTTATTATTTGTCATTTGCGCCTTCCTGGCCATGACTTCATGCCAAAAGAAAAATGCCCCGTTGTTTCGTGGCGACTACAGTTTCAAGACCTCAGGCAGCGTCACCTTGGAAGAGATAAATCCCGTAGATGAGCCTGCCTCCTTTACCGTTAGCCTGCCTAACGAAATCGGGCAACTGGAAATCAGCGCCTTAGACAATGGCAAGGACAGCGTGCTCGTGGTGATGAACACCATGGGCGGCGAGGTCGTGGTCACCCATGCCTTCTGCAAGGACAACGAAATCTTCCTTCGCGACTACAAGAAAAACACACTGCTCTTCACCGGCGACTCGCTTACCTTGAAGAACGACCTGCGTGTCAAGGCATCTGGGCAGATGTATGAGGACAACACGCTCATCCTTAACATGACTTACGAAGGCGAAGCTGAGACTAACGAGCGTAGTTTCAAGATTTATGGCGATGGTATTAGGATGGCGGCGATAAGGAATTAATAGAAACAAGACTGCGAGACGCGGGGTTTTTAATCCCCCCGGCCCCCTTTCAAGGGGGAGTTGTCCCGCGTCTTGCAGTCTTGAGTCAAAATGAATACTAAAATGAAAACAAAACATATTCTTTGGCTCCTTCCCCTGTTGCTGGTGGGTTGCGGTGAAACTGACCCGCAGCAACTCAAGGAGAAGCTCATTGGCGGTCCCGCCGAGGAGCGCGTCATCACCGTGGGTGTGCAGCGTATCGACACGGTGGGAGGTTTGGTGCGCAACAGCTACCCTGGCTACCTTGAAGAAGGCAACACCGTCGACATCAGCTTCAAATATGGCGGCACATTGCAGACGCTCAACGTGAAAGAAGGCAGCACGGTGCGCAAAGGACAAGTGCTGGCGCGTGTGTCCTCGCCACAGATGGAGAGCACACAACGCTCGGCACAAGCCACCCTTGAACAGGCCCAAGATGCCTACGACCGCCTGAAAAAGGTACACGACAAAGGCAGCCTCCCCGAAATCAAATGGCGCGAGATGGTGGCCAACCTTGAGAAAGCCCAAGCGGCACTCGACTTGGCCAACGCCATGCTCGCCGACAACACCGTCACTGCCCCCTTCGACGGCACTGTCACCAATTTGAGTGCCGTGAAAGGCGAGAGCATCACGCCGCTGAAACCCATCATGCGCATCATCAGTACCGAGGGCTTGGTGGTGAAAATCAGCGTGCCGGAGAATGAAATCTCCAAGGTGCAGATTGGCGATGAGGCACAAATCCTCATCCCCGCCCTCGACAACCGTCGCTGCAAAGGCCATATCCTCGAAAAGAACATGACTTCATCGTTGCTCACGCATAGCTATCCCGTCAAAGTGCTCATTGATGAAAGAGACGAGGCTTTCACCCCTGGTATGATTGCCAAAGTGGTGCTGAGTGCGGATGTTGACAATGGCATTGTCGTCCCAGCCAATGCGGTCCTGATTAACAACGACGGCAAGTTCGTGTGGGTAGCGAAAGACGGTCGCGCAACGAGGCAAAACATCACCATCTCGGGCTATTCAGGCACGGGTGTGGTGGTGAGCGAAGGCTTGCATAGTGGCGACATTGTCATCGTGGAAGGATATCAGAAGGTTAGTGAAGGAATGAAAGTGGAATGTGGAATGCGGAATGATGAATGATGAATGTCGCGATGCGACGCGGGGCTTCGCCCTTCATTCAGCATTCAGCATTCATAATTCAGCATTAAAAGAAAAACTTAATGAATAAGTTAAAACGAAATACGGGTATCATCAGCGGAAGCATACTGCGTCAGAAGATAGTCTGGGCGGTAGTGGCGGTCATTGTGGCCTTTGGTATCTATGCCCTCGTCGACATGAAGAAGGACGAGTTTCCGGCCTATACCATCCGCTTGGGCATCGTGGCGGGCGTATATCCTGGCGCCAACTCTGAGGAGGTGGAAGCCCAGCTTACCAAGCCTTTGGAACAGCTGCTGTTTGAAATGCCCGAGGTGGACCGCAAGAACACCTATTCTGTTACCAAGGAGGGGATGTGCTACATCTACACCAGCCTCGATGAGTCGGTGAAGGACAAGGATATCGCGTGGTCGAAGATTCGGCATAAAATCAACGAATCCAAGGCGTTAAAATTTCCTGCGGGCGTGTTGGCTATCGCCGTCATCGATGACTTCGGCAATACCTCTTCGCTGCTCATCGCCATGGAGTCGGCTGACAAGACCTACCGCGAGATGCACGACTATACCGACGACCTCACTCATCGCCTGCGTGCCATCCCCGAGATGGGCAATGTGCGCGTGATGGGCGAGCAAAACGAGGAGATCGCCGTCATCATCGACAAGGAAAAACTCTCGTTCTATGGCATCAGTCCCAACACACTGATGTTGCAATACGCTTCGCAAGGTCTGCTGACCACCACGGGCACCATGCAGGGCGATGATTTCGACCAGCCGTTGCACATCGAGAATCCCATGGTCAGCGAGCAGGAACTCGAAGAGCAGATCATCTATTCCGACGCGGCAGGCAACACCATCCGCCTGCGCGATGTGGCCACCGTCGAACGCCGCATGGCCGAGTCATCCAAAGTGGTCAACTTCAACGGCAACGATGCCTTGATTATCAGCGTGGAGATGCGTAAGGGCTACAATATCGTGGCCTTTGGTCGAGAAGTGGAGAAGGTGCTTTCCGAGTTTAAGGCCACCCTGCCTGACAGCGTGAAGCTCTACCGCATCACCGACCAACCCAAGGTTGTACAGAAGTCTGTCAGCTCGTTCCTCCGCGACCTGCTCATCTCCATGATTGTCGTCATCGTGGTCATGCTGCTGCTGTTCCCCTTCCGCACGGCGCTCATCGCCAGCTCGGGACTGCCTATTTGTACGGCATTCAGCATCGGGATGATGTATCTCTTTGGCATTGAATTGAATACCGTTACCTTGGCAGCACTTATCGTCGTGCTCGGCATGATTGTGGACGACTCCATCATCAATATCGACGGCTATATCGACAAGTTGAGCCAGGGCTACAAGCCCTTTGAAGCTGCAGTGAGTAGCGCCCGTGAGCTCTTCATGCCCATGTTCATCGCTACGGCCGCCATTGCCTGCATGTTCTTCCCGATGACGCGTATCATCACGGGGCCTTTGGGCGAGTTTGTGCAGCTCTTCCCTTGGACTGTGGCCTTCTCTCTGATGGCTTCTTTGGCCTACGCCATGCTTGTCATCCCTGGACTTGAGATTATGTTCATCAAGCCGGAAGACAAGCCACGACACAATGGCTTCGTGAGGGCACAGATGCGGTTTTTCGGTTTTCTGCAGCGCATCTACGACAAAATGCAGAGCCATTGTTTCAAGCACCCGTTGTTTACCATTGGCATGGGTATTGGCTCTATCGTTCTAGGCGTGCTGATGTTCTTGGCCTTACATGTGCAGATGATGCCTATGGCCGAGCGTGACTGTTTTGCTGTTGAGATCCGTCTGCCCGAAGGCAGCAGTCTTGAAGCCACCACGAAGGTCAGCGACTCGTTACAACACTTGATGCTTGCCGACAAGCGCGTCACCTCCGTGACGGCTTTCATCGGCGAGAGCGCACCGCGTTTCCATGTGACCTATTCACCCAGCATACCCGCGTCCAACCTCTCGCAGCTGGTTGTCAACACCACTTCAAAGAAGACCACCGAAGCCTTGCTGAAAGAATGGGACGACAAGTATTCCTATTATTTCCCTGAAGCCTATGTGCGTTTTCGCCAACTGGACTATCAAGCCGTTTCAACGCCTGTCGAGGTTTATGTTTATGGCGATGACTACAGCAAGACCGCGCCTGTGGCGCAGCAAATCAAGGACTATATGCTTACCCTTGACAAGGAGCTGCGTTGGGTGCACACCGATTACGACGAGCAGCTGTCGTCGGTGAAAGTGACCATGAAACCCGAGGAGTGTGCCCGGTTGGGACTCACCAAAGGCTTCCTCTCCTTGGATTTGGCCAGTAGCCTCAACGGCCAGCCCTTGACTACCGTTTGGGAAGGCAGTCGAGGCATCCCCGTGCGGTTGTATTCCCAGCAAAACTACGACCCCAACAACTACGAATCCGTCCAAAACCAACTGATTCCGACCATGGTGCCTGGCACCAATGTGCCACTCCGTCAGGTAGCCGACATCAGTCCTGAATGGCATCCCGCGCAGTTGGTGCACCGCAACGGCAAGAACGCCATCACCGTAGCCGCCGACATGAAATTCTGGAGGCCGCAGACGGTGAGCATGAAGAAGATACAGCAATACATCAATACGGAAATCACACCCAACTTGCCCGAAGGCGTGAGCATCGAATACGGTGGTCTTTCATCTCTCAACACCAGCGTCATCCCGCAGCTGCTGAAGAGCCTGATTGCTGCCATTTTGGTGCTTTTGGTGTTCTTGGTTGCCTATTTCAAAAAGTTGAATCTGGCCATTCTCACCTTGGGTTCCAGCGCCTTGTGCATGTTCGGCGCCTTCTTTGGCGAGTGGCTCTTTGGACTCGACTTCGGCATGACTTCTTTGTTGGGTATCGTCAGCTTGATTGGTATCATCATGCGAAACGGCATTGTCATGTACGAATATGCCGAGACGCTCCGTACCGAGGAGGGCATGCCCACCAAGGAAGCCGCCATGAAGGCTGGTAGCCGCCGCATGAGGCCTATCTTCCTGACCTCGGCCACCACCGCTTTGGGTGTGTTGCCGATGATTATCTCACGCAACCCACTCTGGATGCCCATGGGCGTGGTCATTTGTTTCGGTGTGGTGCTTTCGATGGTCATCATTTTGGCCGTGATGCCCGTGATGTATTGGCAAATCTTTAGAAAGAGTAAGTCATGAAGAAGAATATCCTTTTGTTCCGACGGATTTGCAATCCGTCGGCCAAGAAAAGGGGATTTGAAATCCCCACTTCAATACGGCCGGATTACAAATCCGTCCGAACCGTGGCATTAATGATTCTGCTTACATCATTTTCGGTTTCCTTGATGGCGCAAGAACCGCATCACCTCTCTGTTCAGGACTGCATCAAAATGGCCTTGGAGAACAACATTGAACTGAAAAACAGCCAGTTGGAAATCGGCAAGGCGAGGGCAACGAAAAACGAAGCCCGAGCTGAATATTATCCCACAGTGTCAGCGCAAGCCGTGGCCTTCGATGCCTTGAACCCAATGCTTACCTTCGGCATCGAGGACATCGACAATGCACAGTTGAGGCAGCTTCTTTATACGCTTTATGCCGAATATGGCTCCAATATGGGTCTGGACAAGGAATATTCCTTCGTGCAGAATGGCGTGATGTTCAACGCGATGGCTACAGAGCCGATCTATGCTGGAGGCCGTATCCGTAATGGCAACAAACTCGCCAAATTGGGCATCGAAGCTGCAGAGACCCAAGCAAGAGTGAAGGAAGACGAAGTCTGTCTGCAAACCGAGACGCTCTATTGGCAAATCGTGGCCTTGCAAGAGAAACTGGCCACCTTGGACCAACTTGACCGACTCTTGGATACCTTGGACAAAGACCTGTCGGGAGCCATTGAAGCAGGCTTGGCCATGCCCACCGACCAATTCAAGCTGAAAGTGAAGCAGAACGAGAGCCAACTCAACCGTAAGAAAGTCACGGATGGCATCACCCTACTCAAGATGGCCTTGGCGCAAACCATCGGCACAGATTGGCAAACAATGGTGCTCACCGATACTTTGGGCATGGAGACCGAGCCAACGGCCTACTACAAGCAACCTAATGAAGCAGTTTCGCTGCGCAACGAAAGCCATCTCCTCGACCTCTCGTTGCAAGCCGAAAAGCTGAAAAAGAAGATGACCCTCGGCGAGGCTTTGCCCTCGCTGTTAGTGGGTGGCAGTGTAAACTATCATACCATTATGGAGAACACCAAACCCAATGCATTGGTCTTCGCTGTGCTGCAAGTGCCCATCACCGACTGGCACAAGACCTCTATCAAGCTGAAGAAGCACAACCTCGACGCCGAGATGGCCGAAAACACGCGCCGCGACCTCACCGAGAAGATGGAGATGCAGACCAACCAAGCTTGGTTCAACCTTGAGCAGAGCTGGCTGCGCATCACCATGGCGCAAACCGCTCTCAACGACGCCGAAGCCAATTTAAAAATCACAGAGGATTATTACGAGGCTGGACTGGTGGCTTTGTCGGATGTGCTCGAAGCCCAGACCCTACTTAAGCAAAGCCGTGATGAGTTGACCGACAGCCGCGTGGAGTATCGCATTAATTTGGTGACCTATAGGCAGCTGGCAAAGGATTAACGCCCCATATCTTTGAGTTTTGCACGATTTTTGTAATTTTGCCGCCTGATTCAAAACTCAATCTAATGAAAAAACTCCTTTTTTTAGTCCTTTTCGTGGCCACGGCCATGCTCGGACAGGCCCAAGTCAGCAAGATGATTGGCCAATGGAACACTTATGACGACAATACGGGCGACCTGCGCTCTACCGTTAAAATCTATGAAGAAAACGGCACATACGAAGCGGTGATCATCACTCTTTATGAAAAAGATGCCAACGGTAAATTTCAGGTAATGAAGGCCCCTTACGCCAAAGAATACGAAGGCGTGGTCGGCACACACCTCTTCAAGGAGATGAAGGCTGACGATGACCTGTTGAGAGGCAAGATCTACGACCCCGAAAGCAAGAAGACCTACAATGCCAAGGTGACTTACAAGGCCAAAACCGACGAACTCAGCGTGCGCGGCTCGTTGGACAGAGCCGGACTGCTGGGCCGTTCGCAAGTGTGGAAACGCAAGAAATAGATTTTTCTCACGCAGAATTCGCAGAACTATTTGAATCTCGATGCGACATATAATTTCTCACGCAGAATTCGCAGAATAATATGAAGCACAAAGCGACATTTCCTTTCTCACGCAGAAATCGCAGAATTGTTTGACATTAGGTTTGCGTCCGGTAGGTTCTGCGCTTTCTGCGTATTCTGCGTGATATATTTATACATCAAATTTGAATTCGGCATCAAACCAGCCAGTGTCTTCCTTTAAAAGATCGTATTCTTCGCCCGTTTGGTGGTCAACCACATGCACGGTGCCTTTGATGTCGTCATAGGTGAAGGTAAACTGTGAGTTTACGTCGTCGTCTTTAGGTACGTCCATTTTAAATGTTGTCTATAATTGAGGGTGCAAAAATACTAATTAATTATGAATTATGAATGCTGAATGCTGAATGACGCGAAGCGACGCTGATTATTTATGCTGGTTTTTTGTTATGGCTGTTAGGATGCTTAATAGCTCTTCACATTTGTCATTCAGATCATTAAACATTTCGTCTGGAAGGTAATCTGTAGCATGGATAATGTCAAGCCAATAACTGGTTTCACTTGCTTCTTTCAAAGCAATGCTCATTTTGGCATAGAAATCAGGCTTGGTTTGTGCCCTGACTCCTTCTGCTACATTAGCACCAATGCTAGTTCCTGCACGTAGTACCTGTTTAGACATAACATATTCATGCTTCTCTTCACATAACCATTGATATGCTCTAATGATATCTATGGCAAAGTCTCTGCTTTTAGTCTTTATTATATTATCTCCCATTTCGTTTTATTTTTAATCATTCCACATTCCACATTCCACATTCAGCATTCAGCATTCCACATTCAGCATTCAGCATTCCACATTCAGCATTCCACATTCAGCATTCCACATTTAAAGATTCAGCCGTTTATTCAGCGCAGCCGTCTGCTCCTCAAACCCTTTCTTGCCCAGCAAAGCGAACATGTTCTTCTTGTAGGCTTCCACGCCGGGTTGGTCGAAGGGATTCACATCCAGCATGTAGCCGCTGACGGCGCAGGCCATCTCGAAGAAATAGATCAGTTCGCCGAGGACCTTTTCGGAGACTTCGGGTATGACGATGCGCAGGTTCGGTACGCCGCCGTCCTCGTGGGCCAGCACGGTGCCGAGTTCAGCCTTGTGGTTCACCTCGCTGATGCGCTTGCCGGCGATGTAGTTGAGTTGGTCGAGGTCTTCGTTCTCCATGGGGATACGGAGCTCGTGGTTCGAGTTCTCCACCGAAATCACCGTCTCGAAGAGGTTACGCAGACCGTCCTGGATGTATTGTCCCATCGAATGCAAGTCGGTGCTGAAGGTGACCGAAGCGGGGAAGATGCCCTTGTGCTGTTTGCCGTGGCTCTCGCCGTAGAGTTGTTTCCACCATTCGCTGAAATACACCAGACGCGGCTCATAGTTGACCATGATCTCGTTGGTCAGGCCTTGGGCGTAGAGGGCTTGACGCACCACGGCATATTGCGTGACGGGGTTCTCAAGGGTGGGGCAGGCTTTGCATTGTTTCTCCATTTCGACGGCGCCCTTCACCAAGGCGCGGATGTCGATGCCCGCCATGGCGATAGGCAGCAAGCCCACGGGAGTGAGCACCGAGAAGCGGCCGCCCACATCGTCGGGGACGATATAGGTCTTGTAGCCTTTTACGTTGGCTAGTTGCTTCAAAGCGCCACGAGCCTTGTCGGTGATGGCAATGATGCGCGAGGCGGCCTCCTGTTCGCCGTATTTGTTGATGATATGTTGCTTGAGAATACGGAAGGCGATGGCGGGTTCCGTCGTCGTGCCCGACTTGGAAATGACGGCCAACGAGTAGTCTTTCTTATCGAGGATGGCCATGAGGTCGTGGAGGTAGTCCTCGCTCATGTTATGGCCAGCATAGACGATGAGCGGCTTCTCGCCAGTGAGTGGTGCGAAGTGGTTCTGCAACGCCTCGATAACGGCACGGGCGCCGAGATAGGAGCCGCCTATGCCGATGACGACGAAGATGTCCGACTTCTTGCGCAGGTCGGCAGCCGTCTTCTCAATGTCGGCTAACAGGCTTTCATCGATTTCGGAAGGCAAGTTCACCCAACCCAAAAAGTCGTTTCCGGCACCAGTTTTATTAAAAACCGTCTCGTAAACATTTGATATTCTTGATTCTAATGAATTGACGACCGCTTTGTCCAAAAACGGTTCGGCGTGTGTGAGGTCGATTTTCATGATATTTGAGTTTTGTTGATGCTGCGAAGATAGGAAAAAATGCAAATCCTGTGACAAACATATGTTTTTTTGCATCTAAATAACGGATTATTATTTAAAAATACATCTAAATCACAGATTTTTATTATTTTACAAGGATATATGAAGTAACATGATGACATTTATTAAATATAGAGGCTCTTGAACAATATTTTTTTGTTTTTGGTGTTGTATTATTGTGAAATTCTTAACTTTGCACGCTCTTTATAATGAGAAAAGTTTTTGCTTATATGACACTGGTTTTTGACTAATGTTAGACTAATATTGAACTAATTAAAACTGTAATTTTGTTTTTATTTATTTTATAATTTATGTCACGTTTAAAGATTTTATTGGCCGAAGACGATCGTGGATTAGGTATGATTGTCAAGGCTTTCCTTGATTCCAAGGGCTATCCCACCACCTTATTCCAAAATGGCGAAGAGGCTTGGAACAGCCTACGCGACGTCCAGTATGATTTGTGCATTACCGATGTGATGATGCCCGTGATGGACGGTTTTACTTTAGTCAAACAGATTAAGGCGGTGCAACCCATGATGCCTGTCATCTTCCTGACTGCCAAGAAGGAGGAGGACGATGTTTTGGAAGGCTTCAGTTTGGGTGCCGACGATTATATCACCAAACCCTTCAGCATGGACGAGCTGTTGGCACGTGTCAAGGTTTTGGAGCGCTGGTTGACCTACACTCCTACAAGCACTTCGACATGTGAGTATCGTCTCGGTGGCTTCACTTTCGATGTGCCGCATCTCACTTTGACCGATTTCAAGGGCGAAAGACGCAAGCTGACTTCCAAGGAGATGGAATTGCTGTACATGCTTTGTGAGCACAAAGGCGAGACCTTGGAACGCGGTCTTGTTTTGAGGACCATTTGGGAGGAGGAAAACCGCACCAACGCCCGCTCGATGGATGTCTACATCACCAAGCTCCGCAAGTACTTCAAGGACGACCCTGACATCGACATCCTGAATGTGCACGGCGTGGGATTTAAGCTGGTGGTGAAGTAAGGCCACAGGCAAAATTGCAAGAAAGAAGGACGCAAAGAATCTCGAAAGGGATTGTTGCGTCTTTTTTTATACCTTTGCAGGCATGAAACGTTACGCTTGGATAGGGTTATTGGTTTTACTGGTTTTGGCGGCTTGCGACAGCGCTACGCGTGAGGCGCGGCGCATGGTGAAGCGTGCCGAGCTGTTGGCCGACACCCTGCCCGACAGCACCGTGCGCCTGATTGACAGCGTGCTGCGCATGCCCGCGAGCTTCAGCGAGCGTGAGCGCATGGACATGGCCTTGCTGCAGGCCGAGGCCTTGTTTGGCGACCGTGGACAGGAAATCTCGCCCGTGATGGACGACGATTTCTTCGATGAGCATGCCAACCTCTCCACCAGCCCCGAATTGGAGCGTGCCGCCGTCTATTACGCCGGTAAAAAGCAATACCCCAAGGCCGCCCATGCGGCACTCTACAGCGGCTTCGTGCAGCAGCACTACAACGAGAAGGAATCCGCCATGCGCTCGTTTAAGGAGGCGGAGCAATATGGTAAACTATCTATAGACAGCCTTACAGTGGCTCGGGCGGAGTATAAGATAGGAAAAATGCTTCTAGATGATGGCATGGAACTAGAAGCCCATGCTATATTTCAAACAGCTCACCTCAATTTTGGTAATCGCTTTGTCGATAAGGCTTTGACACAAAACATAATGAGTGTATGTTGTCTTTTGCAAGGTGATTATGATAATGCTGAAACATACTTGCACCAGAGTTTATTGGATATGGAGAATAGCCATTCCAAAATAAATAAAGTGAATCGTAAAATATGGAATAACTATGCCGTTTTGTATCGTATACAAGGGAAATATGACCAAGCCATTAATTACTTGTATCGGATGATGGAGGACTCAGGTCTCGACGAAAACGAAATCTTCATGTCAAGCTTAAATTTAGGCAATGTGTTTTTTGTTATGAAGGAAATGGATTCGGCAGCTAAGTATTACCAACATATAGAGGGTATTTTGCCCACTCTTGATGTAAAGAAAGAAACAATAGCTTCTGCATATAGTGCTCTGTCCCGTTTTGCCGAAAACCAAAACAATGCAGCTTTAGCCTTGCAATACCGTGAAAAACATGAAAAGATTCTATATGATTTGATGATTCAGCGGCAAGAGCAAACTATTTACCGGATTCAGCAGCAATATGATTACGAAAGCCTCCAGAATAAGATGAATAAGAAAATCATCCAAAGGCATTTTACAATATTGATTATCAGCATATTATTACTTATCACAACCATCATTATCTTGGTTTTGCAAAACAGGCATAAACAATTGCTGAAATCAGAGGAAGAAATGAAGCAACAACTGGATGACCTGAAACAGGATTTGCTGCAAACAGTGAAAACCTCTGTGTTGGACCATGAGATTTCCTCTCGATTAAGGATGATTCTCAAAGTCCACGATAAGGCTCTCCAAGGAAATGACCCCAAAAAGGAATGGCAGTCTTTGGCATGGCAAATCATGAACGGTGAGCAAGAAGCCTTTGAGGCCGCAAGAAGTGTTTTGGAAACGGCTTATCCTAAATTGTATTCAACCATCAAGGAAAACTATCCCGACTTGACCGAAACCGAAGCCAAGATATGTCTGCTCTCTTGTTCCGACCTCTCCAATACAGAGATAGCCGAATTGTTAGGACTGAGCACAAATACCGTCAACCAAAACCGTAGTAACCTGCGCAAGAAGCTGAACCTGAAACCTGACCGAATGAAGGAACAACTGCGTTCGGCATTGTCCAAGTAATTTGGTTTTGCCTTCACAAGCCTAAATGCTTGTCTGTTTTGTCATTATTTTGCCTTCCAACACTTATATCCAAAGCTAAAACAACTATATATTTGTTTTTGTTTCTTGTTGTTTTTCAATAGTTTATATTTTCTCCATTGGAAAAAAGCTATATGAGACAAAATTAAAACTATATCTCAATTGACAGATATGTTTGACTCAGTAATTTCGTGCTGTGAATTGTTTCACGACACGTGTCAATCCCTATTGTTAACCATAAAAATCAAACGACAATGAAAACAAAAACATTACTTCTCGTTGGCCTCTGTGCCATTGGCCTTTGCAGTTGGGAAGCGAAAGCCGTAAACACAACCTCTTTACCTATTAATAAAACTGAAATAGCAGACCCTCCACAGGGGTATGAAAAAATCGATTTACAAGGTTCTTTGATGTATGGCATAGGTCCCAATTCTATCGTAGCTGGTGCCAGCGAAGATGCCGTCTACATCGGCTTCAACCAAAGCTTCGGCAATGTGAATATCTCTATCTACAATGGTATGGGTGGCCTTGTCTACAGTACTGTGGTGAACACCGATGTGCAGCAGGTAATCATTATCCCCTTCACTTCTGCCGCAAGCGGCTCTTACATCGTTGAACTCAGCAACGCCAGCGGCTACGCCGATGGCGATTTCGATAAAAATTAATCTTTAATTCACTTAATTACTAACAAATTAAATTCAAATCATCATGAAAAGATTTAATTCAATTATTGCCATCATCGGTTTGGCAATCGTGGCCACTGCCGTGGCCTTCGTGTCTTGCAAGAAAGAGAAGCAGGAACAGAAATCGTATAACGTGGAACAGAGTGTACAAAACCCTGACAACATGGACGAATACCTGATGTCGTTCAAGAAAAGACTGCTTTCCGCCCAAAAAGGCGAGGAAACCATCGGCCTCGAACAAGCACAACGTGACTTGGGCAACTTGCTCAATTTCGACTTCGGAGATATTTATCATGTCACAAATGCGTTCCATAGCGATACGCTGCATCTCGAACTTGCCCTTTCACAAGGTCAGGTGGAACTTTCGCAACTAGCAAAAACGTACACCCTTGCCTACGAACAAATTGAGGAGGCTTTTAATTTGGTCGAGCTTCCAAACAAAACCGTGTACTCTATCTATTGCGTTTTTAATCAACAGGTCAAAAACGACGATTTGGTGGATGTTGAGTTGGTAGTCACCACCAGGGGTTTTAACGAAACAAACAACCAGCGTGATTTACCCAACCTATACGATTGTTGGAGTGTGTATCACGGACGAGGAAATTGTGACGGTTTGTATGTCGGAAAAGACCATGTCTCAGTACTACAAAGCGTGTACTTTCTCAACATGCCTCATTATGGATGCCCCGATGGTACGGTGTATTTCACGGATGTGGTAATAACTGAGATTTACGCCATTAACTACCCAGAAACGGGCTCTCAAACGTATAATCAAGGTTTCCGCCTATGGGTCGGCAATCAATGGGAATACGAAAACGGATACGTTGATGTTGACGAAATGGTTTACTATTATCACAATTTATGCGATATCATTGATGACGAGATAGACGCATTGAACGACGATGATTTCAAAGTATCGACCATCTCTTGCGCAATTCACCCAAGTCCTATCTTAGCAAATACCTATTGTTTTGCTTTCAAACTTCAATATGGCAAGATTAATTGTAATCACAACAACAACGATTAATAGCTCTATGAAAATCCATAGAATCATTGCCATCGTCACACTATTGCTATGCGCAACCCCCTCTTTCTCGCAAGAGGGATTTTTCCGCATCTATTCCACCGAAGGGAACAGGATTAGTAGGAACTCATGCATCACCTATGCGGATAAAGGTTGTTACATCGTGGCGTTCAACTTCACCGACGACCATTACAATGAGACCTGTGCGAAACTGTACAAGTTGTCACCCGAAGGGGATATTGTCGGCAGCACATTTGTCGACGAATCTGACAGCGCATTCTCGCTTTACAACATCTTCCGTCATCCAACCCTTCCCGATTCGTATGTAGGCACAGGCCTGTACTATTTCCCCGACTCCATCCCATATTTTTACGATCTATCGTTGCCCTATTTCATCCAATTCGACGGCCAACTGAACATCACCCGGCGAGATACCCTGGAACACGAACTATTCAACCACAGATGCATTTTAGGCATGAGGACAATGCTCAATAAAGACCGCAACATCTTCGGCGAATACCTGAATCACGTCCCCACCACCCCGCCAAGCGACTTTCATCGCATCTTCGTGGAAATGAGCCCAGACGGCGATTTGCTTCGCATTGTGGACGACCCCGACACCATCGACCTTCAACCGTTTGGGAGCATGTCCTCGGCCCTCTTCGAGATCCCCTTGACCCATGAGACCGTCTCATACCGTTATGGAAAACCGGAACTGACACCTGGCTACCATGGGCAAATACACAAGTTCATCAAGATACACGACGATTACAGCACTGAGGTAATCAACGAATTCTCCCGCTTCGGCGACGACACCTTGTCATACAACGTTCACTACATAAGCACCCGATTTGATCAGCTGAGAGGAGACAGCCCAGCCACCGTCCTCCCCTTGAACGACTCCACGCTGTTGTTCTCCATTCAAGCCTGGGAGGAATGGTACCAAGGATGGCCGACCCTCGACTCCAACCTGTTCATCTCCGACGTTGCATCCGTCTTGTACAAGACCGACCTTGAGGGCAACATGAAAGACTTCCACATCTTCAACAGCTACAACGACACCATCGATGTCGTTCCGTTCACATCCATCGCCCTCACGAAAGAGGACGCGACAGGCCACAAGATGATTTTCCATTGCCGCTACAGCCAATACAATGAGTCGTGGGAAAACCCCAACACGCTCACCATCACCAAACTGACAGACGATTTCGAAATCCTGTGGCAAAGGTCGTACACCGTCCCCGACATCTACCTTGAAGCTCACCATCTGCTGCCCACTATCGACGACGGCTGCCTCGTGACAGGTTCGGTCACGCGAGGGTGCAACTTGCCCTATTCCTTCGGTGTGCGCGAGGAATGGTTCGCCCTCAAGCTCAACGCCGACGGCACGGTGGGCACAGACGAGGATGGCTTGGTGGTGCGCCCCTACGCCTGTTATCCCAACCCCACGCATGATATGCTCCACCTGCAATACTCCCCCGATGTTCAGCCCGCACGAATCGAAATTTTCGACCTGCAAGGCCACCTGGTGCGCACGCAAAGCAAAGCCTTTGAGAGCATCGACATGAGCCAGTTGCCCGCTGGAACCTACACGATGCGCGTCACTATGGAGGACGGGAAGACTTATACGGACAAAGTGGTGAAGGAGTGATGACGAGAGAGACAATGACTTGTGCCAATGACTATGACCGCTTTAACGAAGCCAAGAATCTTCTATATTTAATAAAAGCGGTCATTGTCATAGTCTATAGTCATAGTAGAAAAAGGTCTTTATTCCGGCAACACCTCCGCCTCAGGCAGCTGTATCGTGGTGTCGCAAAGGAATTCCCAAAGCGGATCGGGTGGGAAGTTGAAGGTGGTGTTGGTCAACAAGGCGAGGAAACGGTTTTTGTTCGTGTCACGGATGATGGCGCTGCGGTAGCCTTTCCACCAACCGAAATGGAAATACATGCCAGGGCGTTCCTTGCTCATGCGCCAGCCGAAACCGTAGTTTTCGCCGTTTTTCCACTCGGGCGAGCCGGGTTTGAAGGCCTCGGCCTGCAAGCTGTCGGGCAAAAGCACATGCTTGTCCAAGGCTTGGTTGAACTTCCAAAGGTCTTCCACGGTGGAGAACATGATCTTGTCGCCCATCACGCCGTTGAGGTAGTCGTTTTGTGTCTTCAGCGGCCCGTTCTTGAAGAGGTCGTGGCCATGCGCATCAACGGGCATATACAACGAAACAAGAGTGTCGTTCCGCATCGAATAGATATAGGAATGCGACATGTCGAGCGGCTCGAAGATGCGCTCGCGCATGAATTCCTCGAAGTGCTGCCCGCTGGCCCGTTCCACCACCGTTGCCAAAAGGGCATAGTTGATGTTGTTGTAGAAATAGGAGCCATCGGGCGTGCCGTATGGCTCGGGTTTCTTTTCGGCCAACATCTTGATCATCGCCTCATTTGAGAAGGGCTTCTTGCGGTCAGGCCAGTGTTTGTCGGCCAAAGCATCGTAGCGCGGCAAGCCAGAGCGATGGTTGAGCAAATGTCGAATCGTCACGCCTTCATAAGGCAATTGGGGTATGTATTTCCTCACATCATCGTCGTAGTCGAGTTTGCCTTCGGCTTTCAAGAGCATGATGGCTTCGGCGGTGAACATCTTCGAATCGGAAGAGAGCTGGAAGGCATCGTCAATGCGCAAGGAGTCCTTTTGGCGTTTGCTTAGGTCGCGCCAACCGAAGGCTTTTTCATAAACTACTTGTCCCTGTTCGGCATAAAGCACTACGCCATTGAGTCCTGCCTTATTCAAACCGGTGAACACCTTGTCGGCCTGCTTGGCACGTTTGGCCGCAATCTCATCGTTCAAGTTGATGAAAAGGCTGTCAACATTAATGTCAGGCACGACACGATTGCACCGTTTTCCGAAGAAGAAAACCGAGGCAACCACTACGATGAACAGCAGTAAAAGGACTAAAAAGGATCTCCGTCTCATTTTCGAGGGGCAAATGTACGCAAAAATGGCATAAAACCGCTTTTTTTCGGCAAAATTGTAGTCGGATACGGCTTAATTCGTTAATAATTACTACTTTTGCAGCCTCATTTAAACACCTTAATCATATTTCATGTCACAATTTACAGATTTTGGATTGAATCCCGCTCTGCTGAGGGCTATTAAGGAGCTGGGGTTCGAGAATCCTATGCCCATCCAGGAAAAGACCATTCCTGTGCTCCTGGAGAAAGATGTTGACTTCGTGGGCCTTGCACAGACGGGAACGGGTAAGACTGCCGCATTCGGCTTGCCTTTGTTGAACAAAATCGACGCCGAGCAGCGTTGTGTCCAAGCGTTGATTCTTTGTCCGACACGTGAGCTTTGTATGCAGATTACCAGAGACTTGCGCAACTATGCCAAGTACATTCCAGAAATCCTGATTGTGCCCGTCTATGGCGGCGCCAGTATCGAACTCCAGTTCAAAGACTTAGCCAAGAAACCACAGATTATCGTGGCCACGCCTGGCCGTCTGCGCGATATGATCCGCCGCAACCGCGTCGACTTCAGCAACGTGAAGACGATGATCCTCGACGAGGCCGATGAGATGCTTAACATGGGCTTCCAAGAGGAAGTCGATGACATCCTCGAGTATATGCCCAAGGAAGGTCGCCACACCATGCTGTTCTCGGCCACCATGCCGAAGGAGGTGGAAGCCATCCTCAACAAGTACATGACCGACCCCGTGAAGGTGGCCGTGGGCGAACGCAACAGCGGCACCGCCAATGTCGACCATATCTACTACATGATGGCTGCCAAGGACCGTTACTCGGTGCTGAAACGCATCATCGATTACACACCTTCCATCTACGGCATCATCTTCTGCCGCACCAAGTTGGAGACCCAGGAGATTGCCGACAACCTCATCCAAGACGGCTACAACGCCGCCGCATTGCATGGCGACCTCTCGCAAGGCATGCGCGACAATGTGATGGACCACTTCCGTAAGCGTAGCCTGCAACTGCTGGTGGCTACTGATGTGGCCGCCCGTGGCATCGATGTGAAGGAACTGACCCACATCATCAACTACAACCTGCCCGACGACATCGAGACCTATGTACACCGCAGTGGCCGTACAGGTCGTGCTGACAAACGTGGTATCTGCCTCAGCCTCATCAACTTGCGCGAGAAGAGCAAGATCAAGAGAATTGAGAAGATTGTGGGCAGACCTTTCGAAAAGGCCATGATTCCTACGGGTAAGGAAGTGTGCGAGAAGCAGCTCTTCAACCACATCGACCGCATCGAGCATGTCAACATCAACAGCGAGGAGATTGACGACTACTTGCCAGTGGTTTTCCGCAAGCTGGACTGGATGAGCCGTGAGGAACTCATCACCCGCATGGTGGCACTCAACTTCAACCGTTTCCTTGAATACTACAAGGATGCCGTCGACCTCAATGTCAATGAAAAAGACGAGAAGAAAGACCGCAAGGAGCTCAAGAAAGAGCGCGAGCATCGCGATGAGACCATGATGCGCCTCTACTTCGGCATGGGCAAGAACGACCACATCCTGCCGCAGAAGATTATTGGCAAGATTAATGACGTCACCCATAGCAAGAACATCCCGATTGGCCGTATCGACCTTTATGGCGACTATTCCTATGTGGATGTCGAAGAGAGCTTCGTCCCGATGATTCTCGACTGCTTTGCCGACCCGCACAACAACCCGCGCGGCATCGTGGTGGAGGTGGCCAAAGACCAGCCTGAGCGCAAGAAGAGCAGCGAGAAGAAAGACTTCGGCGAGAAAAAGGAACGCAAGGAACGCCGTGACCGCGATGACTTCCGTGATGACCGTCGCGAGAAACGCGACCGTCATGATGACGACTTCTTTGAGAAGAAATCGAAGAAGAAAAAGAAGGACTTCGACGACGACAGGACTTACTATAAGTCGGAGCGTTCGCGCGATGGCCGCGAGTGGCTCGATCCTGACTGGAGAGAACACTTGGACGACATTGAGGTTTTCATCGACGATGACGACCGTCCGAGCCGCAAGCAGCGCAACGCCGAGCGTGGCTTTGGGGCTAAGAAGAGCAGCGGTAGTTCTTCAAAGAGCAGCTCATCGAGAGGTGGTAGCTCAAGAGGAGGTTCATCGAGAGGCGGTTCATCAAGGTCTTCATCGAGAGACTCAGGCCGTGGTCGCCGTGGCGCCAGCCGTTATGACGATGGCGATTACTATTCGCCTCGCCGCCGCGGTGGAGGCAGAAGGAGATAGTTTTCTTTGTCACAAAACCGACAAAACCATCAAAACAATAGTTGTGGGAACAAGCAACGGCACCCAACCGGGAAGCCGTTGCCACACCCGACTAAAGTCGGGTATTAAAACTCAATTGATATGATTGATGTTGAGGCTCTAAAGGCTTATGCTTACGTTACAATAGGTGCTATTCACGAAGTCCATAAAGAATTAGGGCCTGGACTGAATGAAAAAGTCTATCAAGAAGGACTTCAATTGGAGTTGTCGGAAAGAAATATCCCTTTTCAGAAAGAGTTGACGTTTCATCCCTTGTATCACGGAAAGGAAATGGAAGCTACTTATAGGCTTGATTTCTTGGTAAACGATGACATTATTATTGAGTTAAAGTCTGTTGAGAGTTTAACGAGTGAACATAAAGCCCAACTATTCAACTATATGAGACTAATGAAAGCTTCTGTAGGTATTTTAGTGAACTTTTACCCAAGGTTTGCTGAAATCGAACGTTATTTCTTTGATTCAGAAAGCAATGAAGTATACGCCTCCGATGGTTTTCCCATCAGAAAATACAGTTAAAGTTCAAAGTGCATCCGAAGGATGCGTAGGAAAGCATGCCGGTTGGCTGCTTTCCTTGTTTAACAAAAAGATGTTTTGTGAGTTTTGTAGGTTTTGTGAAATAAAAAAGAATGGCAAAGTTTAAGACATGGATAAAAGCAGCCCGTCCGAGGACGGTGCTGCTCTCTTTTTCAGGGGTGCTGTTGGGAGGTTTTTTGGCTTATAAAACCGGCCCTTCGACCCTTCGAGAGGCCTCAGGGACCGCAGGCTCAGGGACCTTGCTTTGTGTGCTTTTTGCTGCCCTCACCGCCATTCTGCTCCAAATCCTTTCCAACCTCGCCAACGACTACGGCGACTTCAAGAAAGGCACCGACAGCGAGAAACGCGTTGGCCCTCAGCGCGAGATGCAGAGCGGCGCCATCACCGAAAAGGAGATGAAACGCGGCTTGGCTTTCACTGCAGGTTTATGCCTGATTTTTGGTGCTTTGTTAATCTTCGTCTTCGCTGGCTTGACATGGCAAGAACTGGCCGTTTTCGCGGCTTTGGGCATTGGTGCGGTATTGGCGGCCTTGCTTTATACCTTGGGCAAACGGCCATACGGCTATCGTGGCTTGGGCGATTTGTACTGCTTCCTCTTCTTCGGCTTGGCAGCCGTGGCAGGCACTTTTTATTTGGCCACCAAATCGCTTGATTTCAGTGTTTTGCTACCAGCCTCGGCCATGGGTTTCCTTTCCAATGCCGTGCTCAACATCAACAACATGCGCGATTATGAGAACGACAAAGCCTCGGGCAAAAACAGCCTTGTGGTGAAGTTGGGGTTAAAGAAGGCTTTCGTCTACTATTGCCTGCTCATCATTGGGGCTTTCGTCTGCCTCGCTGTTTATCTCGTTTTGCACCATGCCGCCTGGTATTCCTATCTGTTTGTGGTGCTGTTTCTTCTCTTTTTGAAGGACCTTATTGCCATCAAAAAGACAAACCCCGAGTTGCTTGACCCGTTTCTGGGGCGGCAAGTGAAGCATAGTTTCTTGCTTGTGGTAGTTTATGGAATCCTGATGTTAGTTTGATTAGGTATTTTTCACCTAATTAATGGGATATTATCCAAAATAGTTCTTATTTTTGCATCGAAAAGAATAATCAAATCAACACAACATTCAATTTTTATCACTATGAAGAAAACCTTACTTTTCGCATTCGCCTTGCTGTTTGCAACGGCAATGATGGCACAAAACCGCGCTGTTTTGCTGCAAGAATCTTTTGACGGCTCAACCATGCCTGCTGGATGGTCCATCAACGGACAACCGAACAACTGGTCAGTGTCGGCCACTGCCAATGCAGGCGGCACTCCCAATGAAATGCACCTTACCTGGAGTCCCCAATTCAATGGCATGACGCGACTCGTCTCTCCTGCCATCGATTTGACCGGTATAAGCAGTGTCGTGTTCTCATTTAAGCATGCACTTGACAATTACTCGGGCAGTAACACCATCGGTGTGGCTACGTCATCTGATGGTGGTACCACTTGGAACCAAGGTTGGAGCCAAGGCTACAGCGCCAGCAATAGCTATTCTGTTTCACAGGAAATCAACACTCCCGATATGGGTCAAGCCAGTGTGCAGTTCTGCATCTTCTTCAACGGCAGCAGCTACAACATTAACGACTGGTTCTTCGACGACATCGTGATCTTCACGCTTGAAAATCTTGACCTCGGCGTTTCAGCTGCTACGCTTCCTAGCTTCATCAGTAGCGGCGAGACTTCTTTCGGCATGACGGTCTTTAGTTATGGTGTTACCACCGTAACCTCCGTTGAAGCCACCTACGAAGTGGAAGGCATGGAGCCTGTCACCGAGACCTTTACAGTCAATGTTGCCTCACTCGGCACCGCGACCTTGAACTTCACGACCCCGACTCTGTTGACTCCCGGAAGCTACAATGTCAACTACAGCATCAACTTGGTCAATGGCCAAGCCGATGATGACCCAAGCAACAATATGCTCTCGAAAACCGTTAGCGTGGCCGTTAGCTCTGCCGAACGCAAGCCTATGATTGAACACTTCTCGTCATCGACCTGCGGTCCATGCGTGCAACCCAACACTCTGATGCACAACTTCTGCAACAACAACGATGGTCGTTACACCTACACCAAATACCAGATGAACTGGCCTCAGCCAGGGGATCCTTATTATACTGCAGAAGGCGGCGTGCGTCGTGACTACTATGGCGTGAATGCTGTTCCTATGGCTTTCCTTGATTCAGAGTCGTTGAACTTCAACAATGTGCAGAACCAATTCAACCAACATGCAGAAATCACAGCCTTTATGGATATCAAAGGCTCGTTCTCGGTTGAAGGCAACACCATTACGGTATTGGCCGACATTATGCCTTACATTGACGCCAATGCTCGTGTCTACGTCTCTGTGAACGAGAAGGAAACCCACGGCAATGTGGGAAGCAACGGCGAAACGGTGTTCCACCACATTTTCATGAAGATGTTGCCTAATGCGGAAGGCACAACGCTTGACTTCGTTTCTGGCGAACTTCAACATCTGGAATTCACGCAAGACATGTCGGGAACACACGTCGAGGAAATGAGCGACCTTGAAGTCTCCATCTGGGTGCAGGACTACAGCACACAAGAGATCTTCAACAGCCGCTATGCCTACGAGTACACCGATATGCACCCTTATCCTGTTGAGAATTTGGCATTGACTGAAGCCGCTGCTCCTAGAGGTATGTTTGAGGCTACTTGGAATGCCCCTGCCAATGGCAATCCTATCGGATATGATGTTTATGTCAACAATGAATTGGTGGCCGAAAGCATCACTGAAACCGAGTATGCGTTTGAAGGCGATCCCGACATGTTCTATGTGGTTGGTGTGGTCGCTTTGTATCCCGAAGAAAAATCTTCTGTCAAAGTTGTGGCCGTTGTTACGGAAAACCTGCAAGACATGGGATTGTATATTCCCGGCTCACCTTATGTTGAGTTGACCGTCGATGAACCTGAAGCCGATGTCTTTGTGACCAATGGCAATTATGCCTCGCATAATCGTATTGAGATTACGGCCATCACCGAATCCAATCCTACGGACGAACAATATTTGATCATTGAACCTGCAACCGAGCTTCCTGTAGTTATTGAGGAAGGAGAAGAGTTCCACTTCAACATCAGCCCCAATGCGGCTGTTGGCAGAAGTGTGGCAGAAACTGCCGTTAAGGTTGAATCCAATGATGGAGAAGTAGTCTACTATGTGACCGTTGACGGTGAACTGTTGAGCATCTCCGAGATATCGTCGACAGCCAAGGTTTATCCTAACCCCGCCAACGACCAAGTGCGCATCGAATCGGCCAAAGGCATCGAGAGCGTGATGGTTTACAACATGATGGGTGTATTGGTGGAGACTATCCCTGCTAACAGCATGATGCTCAATGTGAACTTGAGCCAATACAGCGAAGGCACCTATTTCTTCAACATCCGCCAAAGCGACGGCACGGTCAGCAACCAACGCGTGGTCGTGAATCATTGATGATGTTGAAGTCATTCAACAAAAAAGGGAACCCGCGGGTTCCCTTTTTTGGTTTGATGCACTTGGACTGTGATTAGTCACCCAACGTGGCCACCATAACGGCCTTGATGGTGTGCATGCGGTTCTCGGCCTCGTCGAAGACGATGCTGTTCTCGCTTTCGAATACGTCCTCGGTGACCTCGATGCCGTTCAAGCCGAACTTCTCATAAACGTCGCGGCCGGCCTTGGTCTCCAGATTGTGATACGAAGGAAGGCAGTGCATAAACTTGCACTTGGGGTTGCCTGTCTTTTTCATCAGGTCTGCATTGACCTGATACGGCATCAGCATATCGATGCGCTCTTTCCACACGTTGTCGGGTTCGCCCATCGATACCCAGATGTCAGTGTAGATGAAGTCAAGACCCTTCACGCCCTTCTCCACATCGTCGGTAACGGTAAGCTTGGCACCGGTTTCCTTGGCGATTTCCTGGCACTTCTTGACCAGATCTTTGGCCGGCTGCAGTTTCTTGGGGGCGATAATGCGGATGTCCATACCCATCTTCACACCACCGACCATCAAGCTGTTGCCCATATTGTAACGGGCATCGCCGATATAAGCGAACTTCACCTGGTTGAGGGGCTTGTCGGTATGCTCCTGAATGGTGAGGAAGTCAGCAAGAATCTGAGTGGGGTGAGCTTCGGCGGTAAGACCGTTCCATACGGGAACACCGGCATATTTGGCCAGTTCCTCGACAGTGGCCTGGTCGAAGCCACGGTACTCGATGCCGTCGAACATACGACCCAGCACGCGGGCGGTGTCAGCCATCGATTCCTTGATGCCGATCTGTGAGCCAGTAGGGCCGAGATAGGTGACATGAGCACCTTGGTCCTTGGCGCCAACCTCGAAGGCGCAGCGGGTGCGGGTCGAGGTCTTTTCAAAGATGAGGGCAATGTTCTTGCCCGTCAGTTTGGGTTGTTCGGTGCCTGCATACTTGGCGGCCTTGAGGTCGGCAGCAAGTTTCAGTAAGAACTTAATCTCTTCCGGAGTGAAGTCCAACAACTTCAGGAAGTTTCTGTTTCTGAGGTTAAACATGTTGTCTTTAATTTAAGATTTGATATTTAAAGATTTAAGATTCAAGAATTTGCAGCTGGCTTCTGGCTCTTGGCTTCTGGCAGCTTGTTGACAAAATGTAAACTTTCCTTTATCATAGAGCTGCCAGTAGCCAGAAGCTAATGGCCAGTAGCCTAAAATCGCTGCAAAATTAGTCTTTTTTCCTTTACCTTTCAATTAATTAAACAACTATCTTTGCGCCATGATTATCCTCGACAATGTAGTCGTCACTGACGAATTCCTGAACGCCCAGTTCTGTTGCTGCCTTCCGCGTTGCAAAGGCTGGTGCTGTGTGGCTGGCGATGCTGGCGCACCTCTCGAAGCCTCTGAAATAGAGCAGATTGAAGACAACCTTGAAGCCATCAAGCCGTATATGCGTCCTGAAGGTATCAAAGTCATCGAAGAAAACGATGTCTATGATTATGATGAAACAGGTGAGCTCGTCACACCCTTGGTGAATGGCGAGGAATGTGCTTTCGTCTATTTCCACGAGAACGGCACGGCACTCTGCGCCATCGAAAAGGCCTACTTGGAAGGCAAATGCGACTTTTGGAAACCCATCTCATGCCATCTTTATCCCATTCGCTTAGTCGAGAAAGACGGCTTTACGCACATCCTCTACCACGAATGGAGCGTCTGTGTACCTGCTAAGCGCAAAGGCGAGCACGAGGGCATTCCGCTGTGGAAGTTCCTCAAAGCCCCGATGGTGCGGAAGTTTGGGGAGGATTGGTATAGTAGACTTGAAAGAATGATGCAGAAATAGTTAGACACGCTTTGCGTCATTGACTCCATCGAAATGCTTTGCATTAACTTCGTTGAATCTGCGATTTCAGCGTAGCTAATCTTCGATTTGCGAGGAGGAACGACGAAGCAATCTAGACATGAAGCAACACTTCTGGATTGCTTCTTCCGTTTTCACGGAATGAGGCCTCGCCATGACGGGTACCACACCAAAACTAGAACTGGAAATAAATAAACGCCTGTAAGTCAGCGGTGATGAACTGGTAGATGACGAACACGATGGCGGCACACACCACAATCATCAGCAGGATGGGCATCTTGGCAAACCAAATGCGGTAGCGACGCTTGAAGTTCTCAGGCAGCCAATGGATGACCATACCGATCAAAATGAGGGAGAACACCACGCGATAGTGGACAATGATGTTAGGTACGATGCTCCAGTCCCAACGGCTGCCCATCTGGTTGACCATGTTCTTGGCCGTGCTCCAAGCGGTTTCATTGGCCACGGCAGGGTCGAGGTTGGAGCCGCTGCGGAAGAAGAGTCGGGTGAAGGTGATGAAGGTGAAGGTCTGGAAGACCGCCCAAGCATCTTGCAACCACTGCAAGGGCTTCTTGAAGCCAAAGAGGTTGTAAAGCATCCGTAACACATTGCCGCCCAGCACAATCATACACCATACGAATAGCAGCGTGAACACGGGCTGTGGCACATAGACGCACAGCACGCGCAGCAGGAAGGTGACCGCCATAATAAATAAGGTGCGGCCGTAGATGCTCCAGTCTTTCCAGAAATGGTAGAAGATCATGCCGATGCCGTTCAGTCCGCCCCAAATCACGAAGTTCCATGAGGCACCGTGCCACAGACCGCCGAGCAACATGGTGTCCATGCGGTTGATTTCGGTGGTGATGGTCTTGCGTTTTTCAGGCTTGAAGATGGCCACCAGGGTGAGAATGACTGCCAATACGCCCACGCCAAGGCCAATCCACCAACTGCCCGACAGGAATACGGCAATGGCGGCCAGCATAATGATGATGCAGAAGGTGCCGAAGGTAGCGTTGCGGTTGCCACCCAAGGGGATGTAAAGGTAGTCCTTCAGCCAACGCGAAAGCGACATGTGCCAACGGTTCCAAAACTCACCGGGGTCTTTGGCTTTGTAGGGCGAGTTGAAGTTCTTGGGCAGGTAGAAGCCCATCAGCATGGCCACGCCGATGGCGATGTCGGTGTAGCCCGAGAAGTCGGCGTAGACTTGTAGCGAATATCCGAACAGGGCCATCAGGTTCTCGAAGCCGGTGTAGAGTAGGGGTCGGTCAAACACGCGGTCGATGAAGTTGACGGCGATGTAGTCGCTCAGCACGATTTTCTTCACCAAACCGTTCATGATCCAGAACACGGCGATGCCGAACTGGCGGCGGCTGAGGAAGTATTTCTTGTGCAGTTGCGGGATGAATTCGTTGGCCCTCACGATGGGACCTGCCACCAACTGCGGGAAGAAGCTGACATAGAAACCGAAGTCGAAGATGTTGCGGACAGGCTCGATGCGCTTGCGGTACACATCCATGATGTAGCTGATGGCCTGGAAGGTATAGAATGAGATACCCACTGGAAGCACGATGACATCGACGCTAAATCGGGTGTCGCCCGTGATTTGGTTTCCTGCCCATGAGAAAATATCGAACACGCGAAACTCCAAACCCGTCAGGTTGTTGACGACATCGGTGAGGAAATAGGCGTATTTGAAATAGCAGAGGATGGACAGGTTGACAATAACGCTAAGCCCCAAAATGACATTGCGGCTTCCGTTTTTCTTCCTCGTATTGAGCCATTTGGCCGCGAAGAAGTTATATAAGGTGATGAAAATCAGGATTAAAACAAAGAGTCCGCTGGTCTTGAAGTAGAAGAACAAGCTGACGAAAAATAGGAAGATATTGCGCAACAGGCACTTGTTCTTGATCAAGCAGAACACGGCGAACACCAAAGCGAAAAACGCCCAGAAATAGAACTGGGTGAACAGCAAGGGGTGTGCCTTGTCGAACGAGAACAGGTTTTTCAGGAAATCCAATGCTATGTCGGCGAAACTTATCATTTCAATTATTGCTTTGCATTGGCTTTTACATGTTCTATATAGCGGCTGATCAAGGCGTTATAAAGCAGGTCGCCGATGAGCCGGTATCCGCTGCTGGTGAAGTGCACCTTGTCTTTTTGCGCCAGTTCGGCGTTTTCCCAGTTTTGCATCGAGCGCAACCCGCCCATGATGTCGAACTGGTCCCAAACGGCGGCATTATGTTGTTTGCCCAACTCCATGAAAGCCTCCTCAACGACTTTGCCATTGGGATTGACCTCGTAACGCACTTTTTTCCTCCTGCCTTTCACCTTAGTGTAGCTGTCGTTGTTGGTCACGAAGAGTATGGCACAGTCGGGGTTGACGCGCTTGATGACTTGGATGAGTTCGTTGTAGTTCCTCTTGAAATACTTCACCTCAAAGTCCTTGTCCGCCGCGTCGTTGATGCCGATGCCGAAGATGATGAGGTCGGGGCGGATGAGGTTGAGGTCGCGCTCGAAGTCGTCGCAGCGCAGGTAAGAGGACACTCGGGCACCGTTCACGCCCACGCCATGCACGCTGATGCCCGGCATGCCGTTTTCAAGCAGCACGCCTGTGAGGGTGAACTCGCCCGGCATTTTTTCAAAGAAGATGCAGATGGAGTCGGTATATGTTGGTAATTGGAAAGTGTAAGTGGATAGGCGCTCATCGTATTGTCCTTTAAGGGTGTCGCCTTGTACGCCAAGGACGGGCACTACATTTTCAGTCTCCGAAAAGCCAATCAAGGTCACCTTGTTGAATTTGAAATCGGGACTGAGTTCGGTGATACGGCGCTCGCGGCTGACAATGCTCACTGAGGCCAAGGAATCAGAGGTGGTGATGGCGGCGCCGGCCAGACCCATTCGTTTGTCGGTCTCTTTGCGCACGGCGTTGCGGCAATACTCCCAAAAACCAGTGGAACTGACGCGGAAGTGGGAGGGGTTGTTGGTACCGCCTGCCGAGAAGGGGAAGATGAAGTTTTGTCCGCCAATCAAGTCGGTGCCGATGCTCAGCAGGTTGTCGCGAAACTGCTGGGTGAACACGCCGGCCTGCACATGTGAGCCACCGATGTGCATGATGCTGACATTGCCTTCGCCGAGGAAAACCACTGAATCCATCTTGGTGAAGAAACGCTCCATGGCGAGGCTGTCGCCAGGGAAAATGAGACGGTTGCGCTCAAAGTGGGCGAAGCTCAGGTCCTCGATAGGCCTCAGCAAGGGCTCGGTTTGGGCGAAAACAGGGCACAAAGCCAGCAATAATCCTATGGCTACCAGCAGTTTTTTCATCTGTTCTTGATTCCGTAGGGGTTATAAGTCGGCAACTTGATGCGGCCTGCCGTGCGGATGGAGTCTTCTTTGCGGTCGAGGTTGACAAACTCGATGACTTTTTCGCTCGGCACATGTTGGCGCAACTTGTAGAAGTCGTAGTAAGTGGTGAACGAACGGGCGAGGTCGGCACCGATTTCCTGGGCACCGTTGAAGGTGAAGTGGATGTAGTCGGGACCGGCCAAGGCGGGTTTGTGTTTCACCCATTGGGCCATCGAGCCCTCGCCGCCCATCACATTGAACATGTCCCAATAGGCTACCTTGTTGCGCAGTGCCATGGCGCGGAGCGAGTCGTTCAGCTCGGGCAGGCCTTTCCAGGTGCCCATCTTGCCGTTGTATCTGCGACCCATGTCGGCGGGGCCGATGAAGAGCAGCGTGGCTTTCGGGGCGACGCGCCTCATATAGTGGATTTGTTTCTCGAGTTCGGCCAGATAGGGTGTGATGCTCTTTGGCGAATTAATGTCGGGCATGCGGTTGCCTCCAAATTGCAGGATGATGAGTCGGGTGTTCAAGAGGTCGAACGACTGGCGGGAGACTGATTCGTTCATGCGGGTGAAGATGGTGCCTGAGCAACCACGCAAGGCTACATTGTCGATAGCCACGCCCGGGTCGCCATCCAGCAGGATGGCGTATATTTCGGCATTGCCAGTGAAGGAGATAGTGCCTTTCTTGACATCTTCTGGCAGGATCCAGGTGATGAGCGATACGCTGTCGCGGGCAGGCAGCACCTTAGGTTCTGTGGTGAGGCCGTCACATTTCAGTGTGGCTTTGAAGCCTTTGCTGTTTTTGCCCAACAGGACGGAGACAGTCGATATTTCTTTGGCTTTATTTAAGGCCTGCGAGTGGCTGGTTTGGCGGAAGGTGATGGTGCCACCGCCGACCACTTGGCTGAACTGTGCCATCACGCCATAACGGTTGTGCGAGGCACGGGCGTTGGTGGCGTCGCCGTAAACGGCATAACGGCTAAGTCCCGAAGCGTGTTGCGACACCGAGATGGTGGGCACGGGTTGCACGGCGGGAACCATATTGGGGCCCGAGCCGCCAAAGAGCTCTTGCAGGTTTTGGCGCAGCACAGACGAGATGCGGTCCATCTCAATCTGCGAGTCGCCATAGTGCATCACGCGGTAGGTCTTGCCTTGGCTTTGGGCTTGCTCCAGTTGATGGAACAGCGGGTCGAAATAGGTGTAGTCGTCGTTAGGCAGGTAGATGCGGTTGGGGTTTTCCTTGAGGTAGCTGCGGAAGAAGCGCATGCTGTCCAACATATTGTCGGAACAGGTCATCTCGAAGCTCTTTGTCACCTTGTTCAGCACATCATCGACATCGACTTCCTTTTCGGCGGGTTTGCTGTCTTCGGCATACGATGGGAAGCGGAGGTTTTGGTTGCCAATGGTGATGCCCTCGGCGGGGAAGAAGAACCAGCCCGCGCCCAAAACCAGGATGATGGTCAGGATAAATGCAAGTGTGCGTATGGATTTCATTTCTTTATGATCAATGTTTGGCCTTCAAAGATTTTATCGTTTTTCAAGTTGTTCCATTTCATCAAGTCGGAGATTGTGACATGGTGCTTGGCGGCGATTCTGGTCAGGTTGTCGCCTTTTTTAACGGTGTATTTCTTCCCAGTGCTTTTTGAAGGATCAGTTGCTTTTTTATTGTTGGTTTGTTTATTAATGGTCGTGGTGTCTTTTATTGTCGAGTCTTTCATTGTTGGGGTCGGCCCTTCGACAGGCTCAGGGACCTTAGCAGTATCTTTGGTCTTGGTGTCTGGACCTCCGATGGTGTCAGGGACCTTGGCGATGACAGGGTCGGCAACCTCACCGAACTTGAGCTGACCTTCGTCGCCCAAATAGACGCAGGCGATGAAGTTGGGAATGACTTCGGTGTTGGGCAAGAGGTTTTGATCCTTGAAGTCCCATAATTCGGGGGTCTCGCCGTGACGGATTAATGCATGTTGCAGCGCAACGGGACTGTTGGTATAAGCCAAGATGCTATGCCACCAGTCACCATATTTCTGATAGAGTTCATTGAGGCAATCCAAGGCGGCGTTGGTGGAGGCTTCCACATCCGTGCGCTCGTCTCGGGTTCCGTCAACGGTCAGTCCGTAGTGCAATGCGGTCAAGGTGGGTAGCTGCCAAAAGCCGCAGCGGTCGCCTTGACAATAGTTGCGACGCATCCCGCTGAGTGCCAAAGGCAAATACCGCAGCTCTGAAGGCATGTTGCGTTGCGACAAGGCGGTGTCGATGAATGCGGAATAGGTCAGGAATTGGTTGGAAAAGGGTGTGGAAGTGTAGTTGAGCACTGTCTTTTCCAAGCCTTCATGATAGGGTAGGGGGATGCTTTTCTCCGTTTTTTTCAGCCCTTGGGTCAGCTTGTCGCTATCCGACGACACACAACAATTGTGTGCCGCAAGGCAGAAAAGGCAGGTCCATATTATGAATAACATCCTGAATCTCATAAGATTATACCGCTAAAATGCCTCGCTCGACATCGCTATCCGAGCCTTGAGGCTAAGGAGCGGCAAAAATACACAAAATGTTTGAATCTGACACCCGCTTTTTTACTACTTTTGCACCCTCAATTCCGCATCAAGTGCGGAATGAGGTTTGGGAATGGAGCAAATCGACAGGACAAGGGAATTAGAGACACGAAAAATCAGTCAGCTGTTGTGGATGTATGCGTTGCCCAGCATTGTCAGCCATATCATCGCCTCGATTTATAACATCGTTGACCGTGTGTTTTTGGGACAGTATGTGGGGGCTTTGGCCATTGCAGGCTTGGCCATCACCATGCCCATCATGAACATCATCCATGCCTTCGGCTCACTCGTGGGCGCAGGCTCGGCGGCGCGCATGTCCATCATCTTGGGCAAGAAGGACTACAAATGGGCCGAGGACATCTTGGGTAACAGCTTGCTGCTGACCTTTTTCTTCGGCTTCCTCTTCGTCACCGGCGGCTATCTTTTCATGGACCGCATCCTGACGGCTTTCGGTGCTTCCGACGATACCATCGCCTATGCCCGCGAGTATATGGACATTGTGCTTCCCGGCATGTTTATGACCACTTTGTCGTTCAACCTCACCGGCTTGATGCGTGCTACGGGCTATCCCAAGAAGTCGATGTGGATCATGGCGGGTGGTGCCATTGTCAACATCTTTTTGGACGCTCTCTTCATCTATGTCTTGGACTGGGGCATCGCAGGCGCGGCTTGGGCGACCACCATCTCCATGACGGGCACGGGTATCCTCGCAGTGATCCATTTTCTACAAAAGAGTTCGTTCATTCGCTTTCGCCGTCATGCTTGGAAACCAAAACTTTACATCTTCCGCAACATCCTGCTTATCGGTATGAGTCCGTTCCTGATGAATTTGGCGGCCTCGGCTGTGGTGGCCTTGCTCAACAACCAGCTCATCCGTTACGGCGGCGACTTGGCCGTGGGTGCCTACGGCTTGGTCAACACCTTCTGTAGCCTCAGTGTGATGCTGATGTTAGGCCTGTGTCAAGGCATGCAACCTATCGCGGGTTATAATTATGGTGCGGGTCATCCCTTGCGGTTGAAGGAGGTCTACACCCTGACCATGAAAATCAACATACTGATTGGTGCGGTGGGTGCCTTGCTTGCCTTGATATTGCCTCATGCCATGTTGCGGCTGTTCACCAAAGAGGAGGAGTTGATTCAAATCGGCATCCCTGCCATGCGTTTCATCATGGTGATGTTCCCCTTGGTGGGCTTCACCATCACCAACTCCAACTTCTTCCAGAGCATTGACAAGCCTTGGATTGCCATTGTCACCAGTCTCTCGCGTCAGGTGTTGTTCCTTGCCCCGATGATCTACCTCATCCCGCCGATTTTTGTCAACGCAGGTGGTCAAGGTCTGACGGGTGTCTGGGCCTCGATGACCATCTCCGATGTGTTGGGTGCCGTGTTGGCCTTCCTGCTGATGCTGACGCAACGCTATGTGTTTAACACTGTCGAACAACCGAAACCCTGGAAGCACCTGATCAAGGCCAAAGGGCCGAAAACGAATTGAACATGAACCTCTCCAACGCATTAACAGCCAAAGACGGCACACATATCATCGATTCCTGCCTTGTCAAGAGCAAGCAGGCCATGCGTGACTATCTGGAACAGGTGCGCGAGATGTCCGATCCTGAAATGGCGATTTGTAAGCGCGACATCGAGTCGCAGGTGCATGAATGGCGGGCGCACAACTTTTTCTACAACCTTCATGTGTTTCGCAGCCGCACTTGCGATGTCGACCTTGAGCTGAAGCAACCCTGGTACCGCGAACTGTTTTGCCGTGTGGTAAGTTTCTTTTATTTTTGGGATTAAGCAGGCTTCGGAAAGCATGTTATTTCCACGCTCACTATCACTCTTCAACGGACTACTACTGTTCTTCTTGCCCTCATGGCGGAGAGGCATCCGCCATCCCTCACGCTATTGGGAGACAATCGAAAATCGTCTTTTTCATGCAGTCGTTTCGTGTCAGGGATAGCGGATCGTGGCCGTCCGCTATGAGGGCCTCGGGGAAAGGATTGTCGTTGAAGGAGTTTCTTTGTTGTTATTGCTTACAGGAATGACCTAACATGTAACCGGCCATCATTAAAACTCAAACTCCATTTTGTTTTTGTTTTTCCCAAAAATGTCATTACTTTTGCAGGGTTAAACCTTTGTTTTGTAATGGCACCTTGAATGATTCATAACCAAACCTTACACCAATGAAAAAGACAATATTATCCACTTTGGCTTTGCTCATCATCATGATGGTGGGAGCCACTTCAGTCAACGCACAAAACGACAAAACCATGAACAATTCAACCACTAAAATTCAAGACGGCAAAGTAAGTATCGAGTCCATTCCGGCCACCCTCGATGAGTTCAAGGCCCTGCAAGCCGAGTTGGGTACTACTCCCGAAGGCTGCATCATGCTGCAACTCGTGGCCATGGAAATGTATCGCCGCGACAAGAACATTGGCCAAGAATGCCTGAGCCTCAACAACACGAGCACCAACCTCTCATCGGTGACACGCCGTTTGAACGAACTGTATCGCCCGAACGACTCTTATGCCAGACCCTATCTGGTGTCAGCGTGCTTCAAAGGGGCAACGCCCGCTAACGGCTACAATCCTACCAAACCTTTCACCATCGAATTGCGTAGAGACCCTGTCCGTCCCAATGACGAACGCTCACAGATGCTGAGAGGCTATGTGAAATACTTCCAGCTCTACAGCGACGGCTGGGATACCCATTGGCGCAACGTCGAAGTGGTGCAGCAGCAAGGCGACCCATACTATCGCGTCTCCAACTGCCCCGCCATCCTCACCCAGTGCAAGGAAATCGACTTCGACGCCACGGACGAATGGCATGGATTGGAATAATAATATGCACTCAACGATGGCCTATGGCTAATGACTATGGCAACTTCACCCAAGGCATAAAAGTTTCCCATTTTGTTGAAGTAGCCATAGTCATAGGCCATTAGCCATAGTCCAAACAATTCAACAATTCAACGATTCAACAACCAACGATTCAACAACACCCAATGAAACGCATCACATTATTAATCACCTTCATCCTCACGCTCTCCATCGGCATTGCCAAGGCCGGCGAAGGCATGTGGATTCCCATGCTGCTGCAATACAACGAGAAAGAAATGCAGGAGATGGGCATGAAAATCACCGCTGACGACATCTATTCCATTAATCACAGTAGCTTGAAAGACGCCATCGTGCTCTTCGGCGGCGGCTGCACGGGCGAAATCGTCAGCGACTACGGTCTGCTGCTCACCAACCACCACTGCGGTTTCGACTACATCCAGAAACACAGCTCTGTGGAGCACGACTACCTCACCAACGGCTTCTGGGCCATGAATAGGGGAGAGGAGTTGCCCTGCCCGGGCCTCAGCGTCATCTTCCTCCGCGAGATGCGCGACGTGACCGAAAAGGTGCTGCATGGCATCACCCCCGACATGCCTGAAGACGAACGTCAGGCCAAAATCGACGAGAACATGAAGAAAATCATCTCCACCGTCGAGAAGGAGACCCCATATAAGGTCAGCATCAAGCCGTTCTTCTTGGGCAATGAGTACTACCTGTTGCTCAACGAGGTCTACACAGATGTGCGACTCGTGGGTTGCCCGCCGAGCAACATCGGCAAGTTTGGCGGCGACACCGACAACTGGGTCTGGCCCCGCCACACGGGCGACTTCAGCATCTTCCGCGTCTATGCCGACAAGGACGGTCACCCGGCTGTGTACGATAAGGACAATGTGCCCTATAAGCCCGCCAAGCACCTCGACATCTCGCTGAAAGGCGCCGAAGAGGGCGACTTCGCCTTCGTGTTCGGCTATCCTGCCCGCACCAACGAATACCTGCCCGCCGTGGCTGTCGACCAAGAGGCCAACCTCATCGACCCCATCACCGTTGACCTGCGTGGTAAGGTGCTCGACATCTACAACAAATACCAAGAGCAAGACCCCAAGGTGCGCATCCAGTATGCCTCCAAGCACGCCGGACTCGGCAATGGCTGGAAGAAGTGGATGGGCGTGACCGAAGGCATTAATCACTTCCACGGCGTGGAGAAGAAACAGGCTTTCGAGAAGGACTTCCAGGAATGGGCCTTGGGCGCACGCAACCGCTATATGTACATCGACCTGCTGAAGGACTTCGAGAAAAACTATAAGGAACTTGAGCCTTACCAGTTGGCTTACACCTACATGGCCGAAGCAGGACTACGAATCGAGTTGGTCACTTTCGCAGGTCGTTTTGCCAAGCTTTCCGAGGTGACCAAGGACACCCCTCAGGACGACATCGACCGCATGATCCACCAACTGAAAGCCACCTCTGCCAGCTTCTTCAAGGACTATTATGAGCCCATCGACCGCGAGGTGGCCGTCATGGCACTCAACGAATACCTGAAAGCCCAGCCCGCCGACTTCCGCCCTGCCTTCCTCAACGACATCAAGGATGTGAATGAATTTGTCGACAAACTCTTCGCCAAGTCGATGTTTAGGGATGAGGAAAAGGTGAACGAGCTGCTGAATGACTTCAAGCCCAGCAAAGCCAAGAAACTGGCCAAAGACCCTGCTTTGCAGGTTTACCAGAGCTTGCTTGACTTCTACCGCAATAATGTCTACGAGCACATCTCAAGCATCAATAAGGCTAACGACCGTCTGCGCCGCATCTACATGAAAGGTCAGATGGACATGCAGCCTGAGAAGCGCCTCTTCCCCGACGCCAACTTCACGCTGCGCGTCACCTACGGCAAGATCGAAGGCTTCAAGCCGCAGGACGGCAAGACCTACCGCCACTTCACCACCCTCGAGGGCATCATACAGAAGGAGAACCCCGACATTTATGACTATGTGGTGGAGCCGCGCCTGAAGCAGCTGTATATTAATAAGGATTACGGCCGCTATGCCGACAAGGATGGCACCATGCATGTGGCCTTCACCGCCAGCGTGCACACCACGGGCGGCAACTCAGGTAGCCCCATCTTGAACGCCGAAGGACAGCTCCTCGGCCTCAACTTCGACCGTTGCTGGGAAGGCACGATGAGCGACCTCATCTACGACCCCGACATCTGCCGCAACATCAGCGTCGATATCCGTTATGTGCTCTTCATCATCGACAAGTTTGCCGGTGCAGGGCATCTCATTGACGAGATGACGATTGTAGAATAAGTGATCTCTAACCGAACAGATCCGAATTAATCCGATGGTTTTCTGGTGTTTTCGGGTTGGTTCGGTTAGAGGAATAAAAGAAAGGCAATTGTCGGAAAATCTCTAACCGAATTAATCCGAATAAATCCGATGGTTTTCTGATGTTTTCGGGTTGGTTCGGTTAGAGAAATAGAATCGGTCTTTAGTCTATAACTATAACTCGTTTGGTCACAATACCCTTTTCTGTTTGGATGCCGACGAAATAAAGTCCCGCTTCATGAGGACTGAAATCGTACTCAAAGCTGTTGCCGCTCGCTGATGCTTCAAACAGTTTTTCTCCCAAAAGGTTGTAAATGCTGACGGCTACGATGTTTTCGGCCTCGATTCTGATTGTCCCACAGGTCGGGTTGGGATAAACGGTAGCCATCTCCTCGTCCAGTTCGGGCACATCGTTGCAGTCTTCGACGATCGTGGGGAAATATCCATGCCAGTCCGAGTTTTGGTAGGCAGGAATGCAGTGGCACGACACGGTGAGCGTTGTGCAGTTGCATCCCTCAAACACCTCTTCGTATGAAAACACGGGCGGCACGGTAGCCAAGGAAGCGATTTCCGTAAACCCGCTGCAATGGTAGAAAGCCATACCTCCAATGCTTTCCAAGGCGTTTCCAAGGGTTAGTTTGCCCGTAAATCCGCAGTTTTTGAAGGCGCTGGGTTCGATGCATTTCACAGAATTCGGGATGGTCAGGTCGCCGGTGAAGCCCGTGCAACCCCAGAAGGCGGAAGTGCCGATGGAAGTCACGCCACTGCCGATGGTCAAGCTGGTGAATTTGTTACACTTATAGAACGCCGCCACCTCGATGCGATTCAATGCATTGCCGATAGTCAGTGCGCCGTCGAAACCCGTGCAACCATAGAATGCGGCAATCCCTAAAAACCTCACGGAATTAGGGATGGTCAGCGAACCGGTCATGCCTTTGCAACCATAGAATGCAGCGGGTCCGATGGTGTCCACGGAGCTGCCCAGGTCCACTGAAGTCAGTCCGCTGCAGGCCAAGAAAGCGTTTTCGCCGATATAGGTCACCGTGTTGGGAATGGTCAAATGACCACTCAGTTTTCCGCACGAGATGAAAGCGTTCTTTTGGATCCGGGTCACGGTATAGTTGTTTCCGTTGTAGCTGATGCTGGTCGGGAGGTTTAACTCACCGCTTACCCCAGAGGCGTCAACATGACATACCAGCGTGGCCGAAACGCCGTCGCCATTGAGTTGGTACAGGAAATCCCCTACGGCGAAGATCTCTTGTGCGTGCAGATGCGTCGTTCCCATAACTCCCAAAAAAAGAACGGATAAGACAGCGCGTGCCGCTATTCTGAATAAGGAAGAAATGCTTTTCATAATGGTACGGTTTTATTCAAGTTTCGTACATCTCTAGAGATGTAAGATATTGATTATTAGGTGTTTTTTAAGCACGCAGAATTCGCAGAATTATAGGAAATGCAAAGCGCCGTCAACTAAATGTCTGATAGGCTTCTGCGATTTCTGCGATTTCTGCGTGAAATAGATTCTCAGCGAGAAACTTTACTTCCCGAAGATACTCCCCAGGCCGCCCAGGATGCTGCCCAAACCGCCTGTGTTGCTCTTGCCGCTCGACGACATGCCGCCCAGAATCATGCCTAGCATGCTCTCCAGTCCAGCTGCGTTGGTGCCGCTGCTTTGCTGTCCTTTACCCAGCAAGGCGAGCAGGCTTGGGGCAATAGAGGCGAGGATGCTACCCACTGCGTTGGAGCCCACGCCCGTGTTCTTGGAGATGCCGCCCAGTATGGAAGAGAGGTTGCCGCCAAAGATATGGCTCAGGATCTTGTTGCCATCGGTGAGGTCGGCGGCCTTCAGGTTGTTGACGATGTTGCCCGCGTTGCCGGCATGGTAGCCGAGGGCATCGGCCAGGGAGGCAGCGCCAGCTTGCGAGGAAGCGTTCTTTTGCATCGCGCCTAACAGATAAGGCAGGGCTGCGGTGACGACCGAAGACACTTGCTTCTGGTCGATTTTGAGGTTTTGCGAGATGGCGTCGATGGCATCATTGCCCGTCAAAGCGCCTAAGATGTTCGTTATGTCCATATTTGATCAGTTTATAGTTTATAGTTTATAGTTGTTCAGTTGTAGGGCTGTCACACCGTGGCAGCCGATGTATCCAATTGAGATTCCCTTTCGGGAATGGAATTTAAGACTGCGTGTCATGCGGCGTTGGAAACAGTTATTGTTTATGTACCGACTCTACCGCCGCAGGAAACAAAAGAAAAACCGCCATTCCCCGCAGGGGAAACTCCTTGCAAAAATAGCAAAGGAAATCGAAATACCGAAAAAAAAAGTGTATTTTTGCGGACGAAATTCAAATCCTACGACGAATGAAAAAGATAGCATTATTGATTGTCCTTGCAGCGATGACGCTTGGCGCCACGGCGCAAGACTGCTGCTCGAAGGCAAAGAACGAAACGAAAAAAGACTGCTGTTCAAAGTCAAACGAAACCAAACAATGTAAAACCATGAAAGCATTAGTGACCTATTTCTCGGCTTCGGGCGTGACCCGCAATGCCGCCAACGAACTGGCGGGCATCATTGGTGCCGACCTCTTCGAAATCACCCCTGAAAAGCTCTACACCGACGCCGACCTCAACTGGCGCGACAAGAAATCGCGTTCGACTATCGAGATGAACGACAAGGCCTCGCGTCCGGCCATCAAGGACGGCGGCAAGGTGAAGAACCTCGCCCAGTATGATGTGGTGTATGTCGGCTTCCCCATCTGGTGGTATACCGCCCCGACCATCATCAACACCTTCCTCGAGGCCAACGACTTCACGGGCAAGACCATCGTGCCTTTCGCCACCTCGGGTGGTAGCAGCATCGACCAGGCCTGCAAGGACCTCAAGGCTGCCTATCCGAAGTACAAGTTCGGTGACGGCAAGCTCTTGAACCGCATCAACAAGGCCGACATCGAGAAGTGGGCTGCAGCGGTGAAATAAACCCCAGGCACAAGCCCGCGATGAGATTCCCTTAGGGGAAAAGAACAATTAATCTGTAATAAGCGGCGGCTTGTAACGTTTACCATCTGTAAGCGTTACCTGCCGCCGCTGGTTGATTAATGACAACATGCCGTTCCCGCCGGGAACCTCTTTCCTCACTCCCCTCACTATTAATTAATTAGGTGCCCCCCTCGGGACATTTTCCTTTTCCACAACGAAAATCCCGAAAGACCCCAAAATCTTTTCCGATTCTTCCGTTTCTTACGATGTTTCTTGAACACCCAATTAACGGATCAATTAATGGTCGATTAACGGACATTAATGTTGTTTTTCACATTAATTCCCCATGTAATTTGACACTAATTTATCATTAATCCCTTTTCGATTCTTCCGTTTCTTCCGATGTTAAATGCAAACCACTCTCCACTTCCCCCTTTAAGGGGGGCAGGGGGGATTAACTCTAAACTCTAAACTCTCCACTGCCTCTAAACTCTAAACTTTAAACTCTAAACTAATCTAAACTCTAAACTTTTTTCACTTCATTCCCCACAAAATCCCATTAATATAAAAAAAAACACTATCTTTGCAACCCAAAAAATACATAAAAATCCAATAGAAATCAATTAAAGTATCTAATAATTAACAAATTACAAAAACAAATGAAAAGAAAATCTTTACTCTTCCTCATGCTGATGACCATGCTCGCGCCGTTGGCGATGAATGGACAACAAACAGCGGTATTAAACGATGGCACAACAACAACGAGTTATGTACCATTCTATGGCTTATACGCTGACTATGGCGCAAAAGGCCAATTCATCATTCCCGCTACGGATTTGGCCAACAAAGGTATCACTTCGGGCAGTCAAATTTCCAAGCTTAAATTCTTTAGTAGCGCGACAAGCACAGGAACTTTTTTTGGAACATCGGTCAAAGTTGAAGTTGGCGAAGTGTCATATACATCTTTCAGCTCAAATGCATTCGTCACATCTGGTTTAACTACTGTGCTTTCAGGAACTTCGTTGTCACGGAGCTCTGACGGCACCATGGTAGTGTCTTTCAGCTCAAACTACACTTACACTGGTGGCAACCTGCTGATCAGTATCGGTGGTTATGGATCTGGCTGCCCGAGTACTTCATGGTATGGTGTTAGTAGCACTAATGCAGGAGTATATGGATATAATAGTAGTAATAGTCAAACTATTCCGTCTTCCGCAAGTGGCAGAACATCCTATGCTCCTAAGACCGAAATCACTTATCTTCCCGGCAACACCCCCTATATTTCACTCACTCCCTCATCCGCAACCGTAATCACCGGCTCCACCGAGACCCTTACGGCCACCTATGGCAACGTGAGCGGCACCCCTACCATCACCTATAGCTCAAACAATACCAGCGTGGCCACGGTGAGCGGCAGCGGCACCACTGCCACGGTGACAGCCGTTGCCCCTGGCACAGCCACTATTACGGCAACGATGAACGGTTCTTACACCGCCACTTGTGCTATCACTGTTGAAGACCCGAGCTATTGCACACCTACCCCATCTTCAGTGGACGGCAAAGGCATCACCGCTGTGACATTTGGTACAGATGATGTGGTGAACAACAGCAATTCAAACGGTTTGCCGGCCAGCTCACCTTATTATGGCGATTACACTTCCATGGTGGGCAGCTCTGAGGCAGGTGAGACTGTTACAGTGGCCATCACTTATTCCACTGGAAGCAGTACCGTTTATAGCTATGGTACCCTCATTTGGGTTGACTGGAACAAGAACTATACCTTTGAAGATAGCGAGATTGTATATACTGGAACAAGTGCTCAAGGTTCCAACGGCACTCCACAAGTGCTTACTGCCACCTTTACTGTTCCTGCGACGCAAGCAGCTGACGACTACCGCATGCGTATCGCCGGTGCCGACAGCTATTTCGACAGCTATATTGGTGGCAGCACTTCTGCAAACCACAGCCCGTGCTTCTCAAGCACTTATGCCGTTTGCCACGACTACACCCTGCGTGTAAATTCCGCTTCCAACTGCCCCGCCCCCACCGACCTTGCTGTGAACAATATCACCCCAAACTCAGCCACCGTGAGCTGGAGCGGCGAGGCTGAAAGCTATAATGTGAGGTATAAGGAACTCTCAACGGAAACCTTGTACGACTTTGAGGCTGGCATGCCCTATGGTTGGACAACCATTGACGCAGACGGCGATGGATTCAACTGGGTGTTAGGCTCAGCTAGTGATGGGGTCTATACATATGGCGGTAACCTCTCAGGATACGGTTATAATTCATCCAACGACTTGATTGTTTCAGGCTCATATAGAAATATTAGTGATGAAAGTGGCACAGCACTCACTCCCGACAATTTTCTTGTTTCACAAGAGATCGTGTTGGGAGGTACGATTTCATTTTATGCACATGGCTCTAATTCAAGCTATGTATCTGAACATTTTGGCGTTTTTGTTTCCATAAGTTCTAACAACAATCCCAACGATTTCGTATTGGTGAATGAATGGACTGCTACAACTACATCATACATCCAATACTCTGCTAGTTTAAGTGCTTATGCTGGACAAAGAGGTTATGTTGCTATCCGTCACTTCAATTGTACCGACCAGTTTCTATTATCAATTGACAACATCACAATCACCGAACCAGGTGGAGACTGGATCATTGATGAAAATGTTATCTCTCCCTACACTATCACTGGACTTAATATTGAAACCAACTATGAAGTACAAGTGCAAGCCGACTGCGGCACTGAAGGCGAAAGCAACTGGTCAGCCAGCGCCACCTTCACCACACCTGACGGTTGCGCTGTTCCTACCGGCCTCACCGCCGAAGTCACGGGTAACGCTGCCGAGCTCAGCTGGACTGGCGCTCAAGAAAACTACAATGTGCACTATCGTGAAGTCGATCCCACTGTACCTGCCACTATCATTTTGAATGTTCCTACCGACATTTGGAATGATGGCTCAGGCTATCAACTCGTCCTTGATGCCGACCACAACACATACGGCACCACTATCCCAACCTCGGGTAACTTCACTGCAGGCACCTTCGCTGATTTCGAGTACACCATTCCTGAGAATGCTGAATGCAGCACCACCACAAACACCATTGTCGTCAACGGTAATGCTTCCATCACGATTCCTGCTGGTGTCTATGACTATGTATTCTTGAATCCCGATCCGAATGGTACTACATACTACATTGCCTCCAGCAATGGATTCTCAGCCCGTGGTGATGATTACGAGTTCGAGGCTGGCCAGACCTATGAATTCACTCTTTCTATAGTAGGCAGCAACGATTACATCACTGCCACCATCACCGATAATAATACTTGGACACTCGTCGAAGGTGTCAACAACCCTTACACGCTTGAGAACCTCAGTGCTCAAACCACATATAAATATCAAGTCCAAGGCGTCGACTGCGACGGCAACGGCAACAACACCGACTGGAGCGCCAGCGCCACCTTCACCACGGGTGAGTTCTACGTCAAGCACATCAAGGGCTACGGCACTGGCACCGGTAACTGGTACCTCATCGCCTCGCCCATTGGTACCATCGCCAATAACAATCTTGAGGAGAAGGTGATTAACATTTTCAGCAATAGCTACGACCTCTTCTACTTCGACCAGGCTAAGGAAAATGAATGGGTCAATTACAAGCCCAATGAAAGTGGCACTTCCACCAATCCTCACTTCGGTCTTGAAAAAGGCAAGGGCTACCTCTACGCCAACAGTAATGATGTCGACTTGGTCTTCACTGGTCAGGCCCACAACACCGAAGATATGGAAATCGAGTTGAACCTCACCGAGACTGCCAGTGGATATACTATTGACCTGCCGGGCTGGAACCTCGTGGGTAATCCCTATGCCGAGCTTGCTTACATCGACATCGTTTCAGAAGAACGCCCCTTCTACACTATGAATGGTGGAGGTACCGCGTTTGAGGCTGTCACAGGCGGGAGTATCGAGCCGATGGAAGGTATCTTCGTTGTTGCTGAAGAAGATGGAGAAACCATGACATTCACCACCACCGAGCCCACCAGTAAAGGCAAGGGCCTCGCCTTGAACCTCAGCGATAGTCACAACAGAATTGACCGCGCCATCGTCCGCTTCAACAAGGGCCGTACACTGCCCAAACTTATGCTCTTCGAGAACAGTTCGAAGATCTACATCCCTGTAGACGGTAAAGACTATGCCGTGGTGCGTAGCGAAGAGGTGGGCGAGATGCCCGTTAACTTCAAGGCCGAGAACAACGGCTCCTACACCCTGAGCCTCAGCGTTGATAACGTTGAGTTCGGCTACCTGCACCTCATCGACAACAAGACCGGCATGGACATCGACCTGCTCCAGACCCCGAGCTACACCTTTGAGGCCAAGACGACCGACTACGAGAGCCGCTTCAAACTCGTGTTCGCCACAGGTAACAACAGCAACGACGACGACTTCGCCTTCTTCAGCAACGGTAGCTTCGTCATCAACAACGAAGGCAACGCCGAGCTGCAGGTGATCGACCTCATGGGTCGCATCGTGAAGAGCGAGAGCATCAATGGCTGCGCCAATGTCAGCGTCAATGGCGCCGCTGGTGTCTACATGCTCCGCCTCATCAACGGCGACAACGTGAAGGTCCAGAAAGTGGTTGTGAAGTAAAAGAGCCATTAGCCATTAGCTGTTAGCTATTAGCAGGGCAACAACCAAGCTAATAGCTAACAGCTAAAAGCTAACGGCCAAGCGAAAAAACAGTAAAATATTCCAAAAAAAATACATCGTATCGAATTAATTACTATTTTTGCAGCTTGAAACTAGATAAAACAAACAACTTATCAATACTGATTATCTGAAAATGAAAAAGTTAGCATTAACAGTGGCAATCGTTCTCGCGATGGGATTGAGCTCATTTGCCCAAGACGGTGGTCTGTTGAACAGAGGTGTCACCTTCGATAAGCAGGAAAAAGAGGGTGGAATGATGAAGGATGGTCCTAACTTGCCTGGCCATGGCGATCAAGGTGACCAGAATGGCCCTTTGGGCAGCGGTGTTGCCGTATTGCTTGGTCTTGGCGCAGCCTACCTCATCGGTAAGAAGCGCAACGAGAAATAATCGGCTTCCTCCTCACGAGGGAAAGATACCACTCATAAGATTATATTACGACAGCTTGTGGTGTTTACTCATGTAAACACTACATGTTGTCGTTTTTTTATTTCCCAACTTCCAACACCCTCTAAACCCTCAACTTTCTACTGCCTCTAATCCCTCAAATTTAAACTCTCAACTCTAAACTTTCAACTGCCTCTAAACTCTAAACTTTAAACTCTCAACTTTCTACCGACTCTAAACTCTAAACTTTAAACTCTCAACTTTCTACCGACTCTAAACTCTCAACTTTCAACTGACTCTAAACTCTCAACTCTAAACCCTAAACTAAAAAAATCCCCCAAAAACTTGTCATGTAAATATTTATCCTTATATTTGCGCGCCATTTTTTATTAAACAACTGAACAACTGTTATTAAATTTATACATTATGAAGATAAATCATGTACTTCTTGTGCTATTATTGGCGTTTTGTGCGCCGTGGTCAGCAAAAGGACAAGGCCTTATTTATCAAGATCCTCTTACGGTAAACAACGGAACCTCAGTGAGTTCCACTATACCTTTTTATGGTAGTTCTGTCGCTTACGGCACGGGTAGCCAATTCATTATTCCCTCAGCAGATTTGGTTGATATGCGAGGGGGTACGGTGACAAAGCTATCGTTTTACAGCCGTAACAGGCAGTCCCAAAGTTGGGGTTCGGCTCAGTTCTCCGTCTATATGGCCGAAGTG
Organism: uncultured Bacteroidales bacterium; assembly: GCA_900317055.1. GTDB lineage: Bacteria > Bacteroidota > Bacteroidia > Bacteroidales > F082 > Limimorpha. Next base: position 131,527 of record ONFF01000020.1, read on the forward strand.
ACCAATAATGGATTTAACACCCCGGTTTTTGCCGATTGGGGCTCAATGACCCAAGTCTATACCGGGAGCCTTTCCTTGAATAACTATGTCATGGAGATTGCACTCGACAGTGCTTTCACCTACTACGGTGGCAATCTCATGATCGGCTTTATGGAGATTGAACCGGGTACAAATTCTTATGGTTATATCAATTGGAATGGTGTAACTACAGCGACGACGGGTGCAATGTATTCATTTAGCAATATGTACAGTATACCGACCTCCAGGATTGTCGCATTCCTTCCCAAAACGACTTTCGAATACTATGTTCTTGACCTTCCTGCGGTAGAGGTCGCTCTAGACGATCTCACGCCCAACTCGGCTTCGTTTTCATGGGTGGCGCCGAGTAGCGATGTCACGGGATACAAATACCAGTACAACAAAGCGTTTGAAAGCTATGTCGACAACTGGGTAGAGCTGCCTTCAACGGCAACTTCGATGACCCTTGAGGGATTGGATCCCATTACTGACTATACCATACGCTTCAAAACCTGCTACGGTGAGCATGAAAGTGCCATGACCGTACTGGACTTTAAAACTTCTTGTCCTGAATATACTTCGATACCCTACTTTGAAAACTTCGACTCATTCGTGGTTAATGACAATTTGTTCCCTAATAGTCGCGTTTTGCCTGATTGCTGGGACTACATCAACACCTCCATGAACCCTGCCGATAGTGTGTTTCCATCCGTGCAATCTATGAGTGTCGGTAGTGGCTTTCCTTTTGCACACAGTTTGATAAATGAATTGTATTTCTACATTGACAATCGTTCAGTGGTTTACGAAGCGCAACCAGAATATGTTATTTTGCCCAAGATGCAGAACATTAGAGGGTTACGCCTGACGCTCTATGCAAGATCATATAGTACTTCCAATTGGTTCAGCTCCAGCTTCACGGTGGGTGTGATGGAAGAAACGGAAACAGGTCGTGATTTCATTCCAATTCAAGTGATTACCCCGACGATGGCATACCAATCTTATTCGGTTGATTTCAATAGCTATGGAGGCGTTGGCGAGCGTATTGCCATTTGGATGGAAGTGCCCAGTACTGATTATGGAAATGTTTTTATTGATGATGTCGCTGTGGAGGAATTGCCCCAGTTCTCCGTTCCTATCGTTTCGCACGGCGGAACCCGAGGTGGCTGGTATATGATTTCTTCACCGTTGGCGGATGCAGTCAATGCTCTGGATGTGCCACAACTTATTAATGAGGATGTCCTTTCGCCCGACTTCGACCTCTTCCGCTTCAACCCGAATCCGGAAACCCCGGGCTTGATTTGGGAGAACTGGAAGCAAGTAGGCAACCACTACCACTTCAACCTTGAACCTGGCAGAGGCTACCTCTATGCCAATGCCGGCAATGTCAACCTGAACTTTGTGGGCACGCCATACAACGGCAATGGTGAAGTCACCCTGCATTATGACGAGGATGAAGAATATGGAGGCTGGAACCTTATTGGTAACCCATACCCCATCCCAGCCTATATCGGTGATAGGGAATACCTTACGATGAACGACGATGGTTCAGGCTTTGTGCCGGCCACAGCGGGTTCGCCCATTGGGGTCATGCAAGGCATCTTTGTATATACCGAAACCGAGGGAGAAATAGTGACATTCGACACCATACAAACTCAAAATCGTGGCGAACAGTTGTCGCTCACCGTTAGCAAGACAACGCGAAGCGGCATTACCACTGCCATCGACCGTGCGATACTCAGTTTTAATAATGGCCACAAATTGCCCAAGTTCCAATTCAACGAAGAGAGCGCCAAGGTTTACATCCCGCAAAACGGTAGGGACTATGCAGTGGTCTCCGCCGAAGGCCAAGGCGAGATGCCTGTCAACTTCAGCGCCGACGAGAACGGCACCTATACTTTGAGTTTCAGCTGCGAAAGTGTCGAGTTCAGCTACCTGCACCTCTTCGACAACAAGACGGGCACCGATGTCGACCTACTCAGAACGCCAAGTTACACCTTCAACGCCGCGACGATGGACTATGAGAGCCGCTTCAAGCTGGTATATGCCACGGGCAGCAGCATCGACGACAACAGCTTCACATTCCTCAACAGCAACGGCAACTTCAGCATTTTCGGCATCGAAGGCGAAGCCACCCTGCAGGTGCTCGATGTGATGGGTCGCGTGCTCAGCACCGAAACCTTCAATGGCAGCATCGAGAAACGCCTCGATGTCGCGCCTGGTGTTTACTTCATCCGCCTCGTGAGTGGCAATGACGTGAAGACACAAAAGATTGTGGTGAGATAAGGAGGTTACCTAATAGTAATAACGAAAAAATAAGCCGCGAAGACTTTCGCGGCTTATTTTTTGCCTATCTTTGCACCCGTTTTTAAAAATAACTACATCATGGAATCAACGAACAAACCCTTCAAGCGTTACACCGTAACCACGGCCTTGCCTTATGCCAATGGCCCCGTCCACATCGGTCACCTTGCCGGCGTCTACATCCCCGCCGACACCTATGTCCGCTATCTGCGAATGCGTGGTGAGGATGTCCTGTTTGTCGGTGGTTCCGACGAACACGGCGTGCCGATTACCATCAAAGCCGAAAAGGAAGGCTGCACGCCGCAGGACATCGTGGACCGCTACCACGCCATCATCAAGAAGTCGTTCGAGGAGCTTGGCATCAGCTACGACATCTACTCGCGCACATCTTCGAAGATGCACCGTGCCACGGCCCAAGAGTTCTTCAAGAAGCTCTACGACGAAGGGAAGTTCATCGAGAAGGAGACGGAGCAATACTTCGACCCCGAACGCCAGAAGTTCCTTTCCGATAGATATATCGTGGGTACCTGCCCGAAATGCGGCGCTGATGGCGCCTACGGCGACCAATGCGAGAAATGTGGCAGCTCCCTCAGCCCTGATGAGCTGATTAATCCGCACTCGCAACTTAGTGGTGCGGCCTTGGTGAAGAAACCGACCAAACACTGGTACCTGCCTCTCGACCAATACGAGCCTTGGCTCCGCGAATGGATCCTCGAAGGCCATAAAGAATGGAAGAGCAATGTCTATGGCCAGGTAAAGAGCTGGCTCGATGGCGGCTTGCAGCCTCGTGCCGTCACCCGCGACCTTGACTGGGGCGTTCCCGTCCCGATTGAGGGTGCCGACGGCAAGGTGCTGTATGTTTGGTTCGATGCCCCCATCGGCTATATTTCCAACACCAAGGAGATCTGCGAACAACGCGGCGACAACTGGGAGAAGTGGTGGAAAGACCCCGAGACCAAGCTGGTACATTTCATCGGCAAGGACAATATCGTGTTCCACTGCATCATCTTCCCCTGCATGATGAAAGCCTACGGCGACTATATTATGCCTGACAATGTTCCCGCCAACGAGTTCCTCAACCTCGAGAACGACAAGATCTCAACCTCGCGCAACTGGGCCGTGTGGCTGCACGAATACCTGCAGGAGTTTCCTGGCAAGCAAGATGTGTTGCGTTATGTGCTTACTGCCAACGCGCCCGAGACCAAGGACAACAACTTCACTTGGAAAGACTATCAAGACCGCAACAACAACGAGCTGCTGGCCATCTTCGGCAACTTCGTCAACCGTACCTTAGTGCTGACGCATAAGTATTATGAAGGTGCCGTGCCTGCCATGGGCGACCTTAACGACACCGACAAGGCCGTTATCGAAGAGATGAACGCCTATCCCGCCAAAATCGGTCATCTGATTGACACATATAAGTTCCGCGAGGCCCTCTCCGAATTGATGAACCTGGCCCGTTTGGGTAACAAATACCTCACCGACAACGAGCCTTGGAAGCAAATCAAGACCGACCCTGAGCGTGTGAAGACTGTGATGGCTTTGTCGTTGCAGATTGTGGCGCACTTGGCCATCCTCAGCGAGCCTTTCCTGCCGTTCAGCGCAAAGAAGCTCCAGCAGATGATTGGTCTGGAAGTGAAGGGTTGGAACGATGCCGAGAACACCGTTCTGCTGCCTGAAGGTCATGTTATCGGTCAGCCCGAGTTGTTGTTCGAGAAGGTGGAAGACAGTGTGGTGGCTGCCCAGCTGCAGAAGCTGGAGGACACCAAGAAGGCCAACCAGCTGAACGCTTGGAAGCCTGCCGAGGTGAAGCCTGTGGTCAGCTTCGACGACTACATGAAGGTGGATGTCCGCGTGGGTACCATCCTCGAGTGTCAGAAGGTGCCGAAGGCCGACAAGTTGCTACAGTTCCTCATCGACGACGGCATGCAGAAGCGCACCATCGTGAGCGGTATCGCCAAATATTACACCGAACCCGAGAAGTTGGTGGGTAAGCAGGTCTGCTTCGTCGCCAACTTCGAGCCGCGCAAGCTGAAGGGCGTGGTCAGCGAGGGCATGATCCTCTCCGCTGAGGACAAGGACGGACGCCTCGTGCTGCTGACGCCTAGCGACTTGGTTGCGCCAGGATGCAGCGTCGGCTAAGGGAACGGCTGTTTTTTTCAACGGCGAATTATTCGAATTAAACGAATTGCATTCACTGCAGAATCGAATTCGCAAAATTTGTCTAATTCGCCGTTGTATATCTTCGCCGCTAATGCGCCTCCAGCCAGTTCGCCCCCGTGTTCATCTCCACCACCACCGGCACCGACAGCGGCAAGGCATTCACCATCTTATCCTGAACGATAGCCTTCAGCGTGTCGAGTTCATCGAGATGCGCGTCGAAGACCAATTCGTCGTGTACCTGAAGGATCATCTTCGACTGCATCTTCAAGCGTTCCAGCTCCTGATGTATGCCGATCATGGCAATCTTGATCATGTCGGCCGAGCTGCCTTGGATGGGCGCGTTGATGGCGTTGCGTTCGGCGAAGCCGCGCACCACGCTGTTCGCGCCGTTGATGTCGCGCAGGTAACGGCGGCGACCTAGGATAGTCTCGGCATAGCCGCGTTCACGCGCCAAGGCGATGCTGCGGTTCATGTATTCCTTGATGCCGGCATACTCCTCGAAGTATTTCTTGATGATGTCGGCCGCCTCGCTACGCGAGAGCTCCATGCGTTCCGCCAGACCAAAGGCCGACATGCCATAAATAATGCCGAAGTTGACTGCCTTGGCACGGCTGCGTTGCTCTTTGGTGACTTGGTCCATCGGCACATGGAACACCTTGGCTGCCGTGGCGGCATGGATGTCGTGGCCGAGGTTGAAGTCATTGACCATGGCAGGGTCTTGACTCAAATGGGCAATGATGCGCAACTCGATTTGGCTATAATCGGCGGCCAGAAGGGTATAGGCTTCGCTGCGTGGCACAAAGGCACGACGGATTTCGCGGCCTTTTTCGGTGCGCACGGGGATGTTCTGCAGGTTGGGATTGTTGGAGCTCAAGCGCCCCGTGGCCGTCACGGCTTGGTTGTAGGAAGTGTGAATCAGTCCGTCCTTCGGGTTGACCAAAGCTGGCAGCGCATCGAGGTAGGTTGACTTCAGTTTGGTGAATGAGCGGTAGTCCAAAATCATCTGGATGATAGGATGCTTGTGGGATAGTTTCTGTAGGACATCCTCACCTGTGGCATACTGTCCCGTCTTGGTTTTCTTAGCCTTCTCGTCGATGCGTAAGCGCTCGAACAGGACTTCGCCCAATTGTTTCGGTGAGGCGATATTGAAAGGCATACCCGCGGCTTTGTAGATCTCTTCCTCAATCTTATGAATCTCGACGCCAAAGGCCTCGCTGATTTGCTGGAGGTTGTCCGTGTCGATGCGCACGCCGTTAGCCTCCATGCGACTCAAAACAGGCACGAGCGGCATCTCAATCTCATAAAACAGTTTCTCCACACCGTTTTCCTTGAGCAGGGGTAGCAGCTTCTCGTAGAGTTGCAGCGTGATGTCGGCATCTTCGGCGGCATATTCCTTCACCAGTTCCACCGGCACCTCGCGCATGGTCTTCTGTTGTCGGCCTTTGCCAATTAAGTCCTCGATGGGGATGGTGAGGTAGTTGAGGTAGACCTCGGCGAGGTAGTCCATGTTGTGGCGTTGCTCAGGTTCGAGGAGATAATGCGCCAGCATCGTGTCGAACATCGGGCCTTTCACGCTGATGCCGTATTGCGCCAGCATCGAGATGTCGTATTTCAGGTTTTGCCCGATTTTGAGGATGCTTTCATCCTCGAACAAGGGGCGTAACAGCTCAAGCTTCTTCTGACACTCTTGTTGGTCTGCGGGCATGGACAGATACCACGCCTCGTGCGCCTTGATGGCGAAGGAAAGCCCCACCAATTCGGCGGAGTACACATCGATGTTGGTGGTCTCGCTGTCGAAGACGAATTGTTTCTGCTTTGAAAGCAAATCCACCAAAGCCTTGATGTCAGCTTCAGTTTCCACAAGTTTGTAGTCGTGTGCCACCGTCTTGGCTGAGTCCTTCTCGGAGAACTCCAGCAGACCGCTATTGTTGCCTTGGTTGAAGAGGTCTAAGGTCTCGTTAGAGGAGAACAGGTCGGATTGTTGACTCTCTCCCGAAGGCCCCGTGGGTTGATTCCCCCTCTGAGAGGGGGGCAGGGGGGAGTCAACCCCATGCTTACCCTTATAATCCTCCAAAAATCGTTTAGCAAAGGTCCTGAACTCCAACTCCTCAAACAAAGCCATCAAGGTAGGCACATCGGGATCCTTGGCTTTCAGTTCTTCCTCATCGAAGTCGACGGGCACCTCTAAATTAATGGTTGCCAACGCTTTCGACATCAGTCCTTGTTCAGCGAAATTGATGACGTTTTCCTTTTGTTTGCCTTTCAGCTCGTCGGCATGGGCGATGAGGTTCTCCACGCTGCCGTATTTTCCCACCAGAATTTCAGCCGTCTTCTCGCCGATGCCTGGGATGCCGGGGATATTGTCGGCAGCATCACCCCAGAGGCCGAGGATATCGATGAGTTGTTTAGGCTCTTGGATGCCATAGCGTTCGCAGACCTCCTTGGGTCCCCACACCTGTGCTGGCTCACCGAATTTGGCGGGCTTGTAGAGCAGGATTTTGTCTGTCACCAACTGACCGAAGTCCTTGTCTGGGGTCATCATATAGGTGGTGAAGCCTTGTTTCTCAGCTTTTTTCGACAGAGTGCCAATGACATCGTCGGCCTCGTAGCCTTCCACGCCGTAGACGGGGATGTTGAAGGCTTCAATAAGTCTGATGATATAAGGTATCGAGTCGCGGAGGTCGTCGGGCATCTTCTCGCGGTTGGCCTTGTATTCGCTGTATTCGGCCTGCCGTTGTGCAGTGCCGGCCACGTCGAAGGCCACGCCGATATGGGTGGGCTTCTCTTTCTGAAGGATTTCGTAGAGCGAGTTCAAAAAGCCCATCACCGCCGAGGTGTTGACCCCTTTCGAATTCATTCGTGGGTTCTTGCTCATGGCGAAGAAGGCCCTGTATATCAATGCGTAGGCATCCAAAAGGAATAGTTTTTTCTCTGTAGTTTCCATAGTGCTCCGTTTGAAAATGTAAAAATACAAAGTTTCGGTATAATATGGATGAGTTTTTTGCTATTTTTGCAGGTAAATAAATCAATTATGGAGAACAATATCCCACGATGGGAACAGAAGTTGCAAAGTTATCATAAGGCCTTGAATCGTGTTGCGGAGGTTGTTAATGTGATGGACAAGCGGCAATTGAATGATTTTGAAGCCGATGGACTGATTCAAAGGTTTGAGTTCACTTTTGAATTGGCTTGGAAGTTGATGAAAAGTTATGCAGAGTTTCAAGGTACAGACAAAGAAATTATGGGCTCAAGAGATGCCATTCGTTGGGCGTTTGAAAACAAGATTATAAACGACAGCGGTATATGGATGGAGATGGTGAAAAGGAGAAATGACACTTCACATACTTATGATGAGGAGACTGCTGCTGAGGTGGTAATACGTATTAAAGACTCATATTACCAAGCTTTTATGGCATTGTATGATAGAATGAAGGGTCTTGCTTCTAAAGGCCAGCAAGATTTGTTTTTCCAAACCTAAACATGATGACTTTTGGACTTGCAGACATAGAATTACAAGCTTTGCGTGATGCTTTGGCATCGGTACCGGAGGTCGAAGAAGCCATTATTTATGGATCTAGGGCAAGAGGTACAAACCGTATAGCATCCGACATCGATTTGACATTGAAAGGCAATAGTCTTACTTATTTGCAATTGGCTCTTCTTGATGAGAGGATAGATGAATTGTATTTGCCGTATTTTGTGGATTTGAGCTTGTATTCCATGTTGAAAGACCCTGATTTACTTGACAGTATTCATCGTGAAGGGAAAGTGTTTTATAATCGAGATGAAATGGAATAATAGATATTGAATTGCCAAAAAACCGAAAAAAAACATCATTTTCAAAAAAAGTTGTACCTTTGCAATCGAAAACGAGTAATTATTGGTCACAAGCAAGACCGACATTCTTTTATAAACAACTGATTATCAATTTATTGGTAAGATGGTTGGGTTTGAAATGGAAATAAGTCTTACTTTTGCGGCCTATTTATCAACTAAAAAAAGAGAACTATGCAAGAAATTTTGAATGAAATCGTTCCGATCATTGCTGAGAAACTCGGCGTGGATCCTTCGGAAGTCACTATGGAAGCCAGCTTTACCAACGACCTGGGTGCCGATTCACTGGACACCGTCGAACTGATGATGGAATTTGAAAAGAGCTTCAATCTCTCCATCCCGGACGATCAACAGGAAAACATCCAGACTGTGGGTGATGTTGTGAAGCTCATCGAAAAGATGCGTGCTGAAAACAATTGATTTTTCACTAATTTAGAAAAATAAACTTTTTCATGGAATCGAAACGCGTAGTCGTCACTGGCCTCGGTGCCATCACGCCCATAGGGAAAACCCTTCCTGAATATTGGGAAGGATTGGTGAATGGTAGAAACGGTGCTGGGGAGATTACCCGTTTCGATTCTACTTTATACAAGACGCATTTCGCCTGCGAGGTGAAGGACTACAATCCCGAGGATTATTTCGAGAAGAAAAATGTGCGCAAGTACGACCATTTCGCCCAATTTGGCCTCATCGCTGCCGACGAAGCCATTGCCGACTCGGGCATCTCCGCCGAAAACTGCGACTTGGATGAGGTGGGCGTCATGATGACCTCGGGCATCGGCGGCGTCAACCACCTTTATCATGAGACGATGGAATATGCTCAAGGCGACGGCACGCCGCGTTTTGGTCCTTTCCTCATCACCAAGATGATCGTCAACATGATTGGTGGTGTCATCTCCATCAAATACGGCTTCCGTGGTCCCAATTACGCCACGGTGTCGGCCTGCGCCTCTTCGACGCACTCCATCATCGAAGCTTTCGACAAAATCCGTGTTGGCAAATGCATCGCCGTGGTTGCCGGAGGAGGTGGAGCGGCTATCGGCCAACTCGGCATCGGCGGCTTCAATGCCATGAAAGCCCTCTCGACGCGCAACGATGACCCGATGACGGCATCCCGTCCCTTCGACCTCAACCGCGATGGTTTCGTCATGGGCGAAGGTGCCGGAAGCCTCGTGCTTGAGGAATATGAGCATGCAATCGCCCGTGGTGCCAAGATTTATGCCGAAGTCGTGGGTGGCGGCTCATCAGCCGATGCTTACCACATCACCGCTCCTCACCCCGAAGGCGCTGGCGGTGTCCTCAGCATGCAACGCGCCCTCAACGACGCAGGTTTAACCCCCGAAGCCATCGACCATATCAATGCGCACGGCACCTCGACGCCGATGGGCGATATGGCCGAGTGCATGGCTATTCAAAAGGTGTTTGGCGAACATGCCTACAACATCAGCATCAACTCCACCAAGTCGATGACGGGTCACCTCCTCGGAGGAGCCGGCGCCGTTGAAGCCATCGCCACCATCCTCGCCCTCAAGAACGGCATCATTCCCCCAACCATCAACCATTTTGACGACGACCCGCAAATCGACTCTAAACTTGATATCGTCTTCAACAAAGCCCGCCAGCGCGACATCCATTACGGACTTTCCAACTCATTCGGATTCGGCGGACAAAACGCCACCGTAATCTTCAAAAAGTTTGAGTGATCATGCCACTCTTTCACGCTTCCCCCAAAGACCCGGCTGATAAAGCGCTTTTCGACTATATCCACAACATCTTTGGCTTCTATCCCAAAAACATCGCTTTGTATCGCGTTGCCTTCACTCATAAGTCGGTGGCTGCTGAGACTGTGGGCAACTACCATGTCAGCAACGAACGCATGGAATACCTCGGCGATGCCGTGCTGAGCACTGCCGTTGCCGATTACCTCTTCCGCACCTATCCCACCCAGCCCGAAGGCTTTCTTACCGAGATGCGCTCGCGCATCGTCAGCCGTGCCTCCCTCAACAAGTTGTCGGAGAAGCTCGGCTTCGGCGAATACATTCGCCATACCCCCGATGTGGGTAGCAACGCCCATTCGATGGGCGGCAACGCTTTCGAAGCCCTCATGGGTGCCATCTACCTCGACCGTGGCTTCGACTTCGCCAAACACATCATCATCGACCGCATCGTTCGCATCCACATCGACTTGGAGCAGCTGCAGACCACCGATGTCAACTTCAAGAGCAAGCTCCTCGAATGGTCACAGAAAAACAAGAAAAGCACCGTGTTCAAGATGCTGGAGGAAATTGGGGAGGGGCACAAGAAACAATTCCATGTGCAGATTGTCATCGACGAGCAACCCTACGCCGATGCCATCGACCGATCCATCCGTGGCGCCGAGCAGCTGGCAGCCGAAAAAACATGGAAACAATTGTTTGGCGAAAACTAGTTTTCTCCGGACAATTGTATATCTTTGCGGCATGAAACCCAAAAGCAACAAGATACAGATTGCCTCGTTCGACGACACCACCGTCGTCGGCATCAACTCCGCCTTGGTCGACTACAAGTTGGCTTGTAGCATCAACAACAAGCTCTCCCTCGATCTTGCCCGCCATGACGACCTTATCTTCGAAGGTGCGCCATTTTCCTTCTTCTACTACACGGCGGGTGAGAACTACAATGTCTACAATCTCGTTTCTCTCGTGTGCAAGGACAAGGTGCTGTTTCCCTTCAAGCCGCGTTTGGATTACCTATTCCTCATCCAAAACACCCTCAGCCCTGAGCGGCAAATCAATATCATGCGCAACCTTCGCGAAATCGAGGGCATCGTTCACGCCTTTGTGTTGGAGAAAGACAAGAATTTGCGTCAGGTACTGGAGACCATCGCCGATTGCGAGCAGCAGATGATTAATAAGAAGAAGAAACAGGCTGACATCAACGCTGTACGCGAATTAATGCGCGAACAGGAGGCACAATTAGCTGCACTTAGGGTTCAATCTTGATTTTTACACTACTTTCTTCGGTGGCAAAAGCCGATACGCGGTCGCCGATGCCGAGGTTGAAAAGATGCTCACCAAGGGGAATTTCTTCATTCACGATGGTGTAGAATTGCCCATGGTATGAGGTCTGACTTTCTATTATTCCAATGTCCTTATAGAAACAATAGCTAAACGCATTGCCAGGCAGATAATGCGCCTTGATGACCATGCCAAAGTCCTTGTGGTGGAAATCGATGGGTGCTTCGCAAGGATTGTAGATGGAGAAGTCGACATGGATGGTGTCGCCATGATGAAAGACAGGAGTTTTATCACTGCCCGCATTGGTGATTTCGAAGGTGATCACCAAACGGTTGGCGGAGGAGAAGTCGTCGGTGAGGAAACCCTCGATTTCCACATCGCCCACTTGGTAGGTCTCCGAGCGTCCGTCGACATGGCCGCAGATGAACACAGGTTTTCCAATCCATGCTTTGTCGAACTGCCAGAGGTCGTACTGCGTCATGCGGTCGTAATAGCTTTGTAGCGGCGAACTCTCCTTGCCCGAGAAATAATGATAGAGCGCGGCTTGTTGGAAAGAGCCTTGATACACCATGGGACGGTCGCCCGCCACTTGCTCAATGGCACGGTAATAGGGTTCCTTGCCATGATAGCCGTAGCGGTCAGCCAAGGGGGTCAACAAAAGGATTCTCAAAGTCAAAACCAATAGGAGAGAAGGTAGGATAACGAACTTGGTGTATTTCCTTAACTTCTCGTCAACCAATGCTTTTCGATAAAGCAAAACTACCATTGGGATGACGCAAACGATAGTCCAATGCGGTTCCACATGCCCGCGAAAGGCCATCAGCCAGAAGAAGAAAAAGAACCCGATAAGGATAAATTTCAGTCCTCGCTCAAAGACCGGCTTGCCGTACATGTCATTCCAACTGGGGCTTGTGAGATGGTGGGAATCTATGGGCGGCAAGCTGGTCTTGTCTTGAGGATCATTAGGATTATTCCTTTTTATCAGCACATACACCACCGCCCCAAATGTAAACGGATTGAAAATGAGCAACTGATTGGGTAGATACTCTAAGAAATAACTCCATCTGAAAGGCTCACTGCGTCCAGAGAGATGATACCTGAAACTCGGAAAACCATTGTTGACTTGCCAAAGAATATGTGGCGTCAACAAGGTCAAAGCCAAGAGGCAGGCCACCCAGAACTTACCGTCTTTCAGCAGTTTGAGGTTGGAAAGCACAATCAAGCCAAAAAGCAGGAAAGCGTGGTATTTACTGTAAACCATCAAGGCCATCGTAAGACCCATCAACAATGCGTTTTTCCATGTGTTATCTTGCAAATAGTGCTGATACACAAGTAAAAATAGGGCAGAAAACAGAATCAAACTCGCATCGGGCGTTGTGACAAAACCGTAGATGTTGAACATCACGATGGAGAAGGCGATGATGAGAAAGAGTTTAGAGTTTAGAGTTGAGAGTTGAGAGTCAGTTGGAAGTTTAGAGTTGTTCAGTTGATGCTTTGCATCTCCCCCTTTTAGGGGGGGGGATTCAAACAAACCCAATTTGAAGTACTCTGGATTTGCAATCATCCAAATTACCCACAGCGATAAACAAGACGCAATGATGGTAAAGAACCTTACACCCAAAGTGCCCGAAAAGAAAATGCTGCTCAAAAAGGTCATCAGTCCTACCATGGGTGGGTGGTCGTAATACCCCCAGGCGAGGTGTTCACCATAAAGGGCATAGTACGCCTCATCTTCCTGGATTTCGGTGAAGATGCCCTGTAGGAGGTTGAGGACAAACCAAATGAAAATGCCACAACAAAGGCAAAATCTCCAATTGAATATTTTGTCCTTTGTCATGGCATTTGGTTTGTAGGGCTGTCACACCGTGGCAGCCACGATATTTTTAACCGACATGAATATTATCCTTCACCAGTTTCAGGATCTTCTTCGTGTCGTTGCCCAAATCTTTGCGCAAATGGGCATCGTTGAAGTCGGTGAGGAATTTGATCATGTAGTCGATGATGGCATCGGAGAACACGCCCTTGGCGGTGTAGATCTCGCGGTCTTTCTCCAATTCCTTGGCGGCGGCCACGCAGCTGTCGGGCAGTTGTTCAAGGCTCTCCTGCAGTTGCTTGTTCTTGTCGTCGTGGATGTTCACGCCGAGGCCGACATAGGTCTTCTCGGCCACTTCGAGGGCGTTGGGCATCTCGAAGCCGTGACGGGCAGCAGCGCAGAGGGCGGCCATCAGCAGATACATGTCGGCGCAGCCGTCGGAGGCACGCCATTCGAAGGTCTGCTTGTTGCTGAAGTCCTTGTTCGACTTCTTCTCAAGCGGGTTGGCGCTAGCAGCCATGTCCTTACCGTTGTTGATCCAGCCCAACGGCACGCGCACCAAGGCGCTGCGGTTGGAGTAGGACCAGCACAGCGAAGTCGGAGCCTCCTGATGGGGCACTAAGCGCAGGAACGACAGCGGGTTGGGGTTGCCGAAGGCAGGCAGTGAGGTACCAGCATCCATGTAACCGGCGATGGCTTTCTTGCCGAAGTCGCTGAGTTCGCCTTTGGTGACCATGACGCTCTTGCCGTCCTTGGTGAACTTGCAGTGCACGTGCATGCCCGAACCAGCTTTGCCCACGGTGATCTTCGGGGCGAAGGTCAGGGTGACGCCATATTCGTAGGCCAGCTGGCGCATAATCCACTTGGCGACCACGAGTTGGTCGGCTGCATCTTCGATGTTGGTGGGCAGGAACTCGATTTCGTTCTGCTCGTAGATCTTGCCGTCGAGGGTGAAGTTACCCACTTCGGAGTGACCGTACTTGATCAAGCCGCCAGCCTGCGCGATGAGGCGCATGGCCTCCACACGGTACTCGGTGAACTTGTTGAACGGGGCGCTCTCGTGGTAGCCACGTTGGTCGGGCACTTCGTAGATTTCCTCATCATCGGCGATGATATAATATTCCAACTCGCCCATGGTCTCCATCTGCAAGCCAGTGGTCTTTTTGAACACTTCGTGGGCTTTGTGGAGGATGTGCTCGGGTGAGCTTTCGAAAGGTTCGCCGTCACGGTTGTAGAACGAACAGAGGATGTCCAAGGTCGGGATCTCTGAGAAGGGGTTGAGGAAGGCGGTCTTGTACTTCGGCACCACATAGAGGTCGCTCTTACCGGCTTCGATGAAGGGGAAGAGGCTCGAACCGTCGACACGCTCACCGGCGGTGAGGATGTTCTCGAGGTGTTCGAGGCTGTGGATCACGAAGTTCAAGGTCTTCAGCTTGCCGTCCCAGCCACAATAGTGGAAGTTGACGAATTCGATTTGGTTTTCCTCGCAATAACGGATGATGTCGGCGCGAGTGAATTCTGCTGCAGGCTTCTGAAGGTACTGCACCAGACGATTGGGGTTCATGGCAATTCTTTGGTCCATTACGATTATTGATTTAAAGATTTAAAAATTCAAAATTCATAGATTTTGTGCAAAGATAAGAATTATTCCATCATCCCTATCCAAAAGAAGAATAAATGCTGTTTTTTCCTTTGATTACGCTGTTTTTTCCTACTTTTGCGCTAACAAAAGCAAGAATTATGGCACTAAGAGACTGGATGATTGCCTTCAACAACGCCAAGACGATGGAAGCCAACGGCGAGGAAGGTCCTGAATTGATAGCGGAATACGAGCGCGTGCTCGAAAAATTGGGCGAAGGCCCGCTCACCGAGGCGGAGCAACACGTCCGCGAGGAGGTTTGCCGCAATTTGAAAGAATTGTATCTGATAAATGGCGAAGAAGAGAAGTCTGCTATTTACTCAGATTTAGGATGAATGCCCCCTTAGAATACTTGAATTAGTTGTGAACGTCAAGGACTAAAGGATGAGTATCGTCAAAAGATAATGTGTTAGTTTGAAGATTAAGATATTCTTCGCACCAGACGTATACTGAATTAAGGCGTTTGTTGACATCTTTTAAGGATATAGACTCAAACCTTATTAAATCACTTTTTTCCCATTCATCGGCAAAAGCTAGTACGAACTTATCAAGATTTAAGGCATCGACAAAGCTAAAGAACGATGGATACGGATTGCCCTTTATGCAATAATTCGTGATTTCGTCAATGAGTGTGTATGCGACACCACTATTATAGTCAGATGCATTGACAATTAAACCTATTTTATACAATTTGAGATAGTCTTTCAAAGAAAACAACCCTTCTTCTTCATCAATGTGCAAATCTTTATAATCCCATAGTATTCTCAAAGTCGGTAGATTTGAGATGAAATTATCAACCTTGTTTTTATCGGATTCAGAATATACTCCAAAAGCAATAACGACCATAATATGTTTCCCTTCTTTTAGTTTAATCCTATCGTTTTAGCATATTAAAATAAGCATCCAGCAACTTCTGTGCCCCGATATAAGCGCTCATGCGCTGGCCGCGCACGTCGCTTTCGACCAAAGGAAGTAGGTCGGCGACGAGTTGGTTTTGGTAGAAGTCGTTCTTTAAGGCGCTGTCCATCGAATCGTACATCATCTGCACGTCTTGTTGGGCGCGTTTCTTATAAAGATAGCCGTTGTCGCGGATGGCCTGCACATGGTCGGCGACCATCTGCCACACCTCGTCGATTTGGAAGCCCGTCAAGGCGGAGCAGGTCAGCACCTTGGTCTCCTGTCCCGACTCGGGTAGGGGGAAAAGGTGTAGCGCGTTACGACATTCGGCGGCGGCACGGTTGGCGCGCATCACGTTGTCGCCGTCAGCCTTGTTCACTGCGATGCCGTCAGCCATCTCCATGATGCCGCGCTTGATGCCTTGCAGCTCATCGCCAGCGCCGCTGATTAATATGAGCAAGAAGAAATCGACCATGGAATGCACCGCCGTCTCGGATTGGCCTACGCCCACGGTCTCCACAAAAATGGTATCGTATCCCGCTGCTTCACAAAGGATTATCGTTTCTCTTGTCTTGCGAGCCACTCCGCCCAAAGTGCCTGCTGAGGCCGAAGGACGGATATAGGCATTGGGATGCACCGAAAGCGTCTCCATGCGGGTCTTGTCGCCCAAGATACTGCCTTTGGAGCGTTGGCTCGATGGGTCGATGGCCAAGACGGCCAGCTTCTGCCCTTTGTTGCACAAATGCACGCCCAAAGCCTCGATGAAAGTACTTTTGCCCGCGCCCGGAACACCAGTGATGCCCAAACGAAGAGCCTTTCCCGCATGGGGCAGACAGGCCGCTATGATTTGTTGCGCCAAGTCCTGATGTTTGGGCAGGGCGCTTTCCACCAAGGTGATGGCTTTGCTGAGCGCCACGCGGTCGCCTTTGAGGATGCCGTCGACATACCATTCCAGGGGCATCAGCTGCTGCTGGTTGCGCTTCATGCGCTCCAAAGCGTTCGGGTTGACTTGGATGGGACCTTCCACGCCTTCGGTGACCTTGAGGTTCGATTCCCATTCATGTTCCTGGTTTTCAAAGTGTTCGTATTCCATAGCGGGCTGAGGTGTTATGCGATTTGATTTTGCAAAGGTAATGATTATTGTTGATTGTTGAAGTGTTGAAGTGTTGAATTGTTGGGACTATGACTAATGACTATGACAATGACCGCATTCTTATTGAGATAGAGCGGTCATAGTCATTGTCAAAAGTCATAGTCAAGAAATTGTAAATCAATAAATTTGATTTTTTTGTTGCGTTATTCCAAAAAAAATGCGTAATTTTGTAGTTTCTAAGCAAACTAACGCCCATGACTAGCAAGACAAGAGTACTGTTCGTCCATCAGGAAATCGCACCCTATCTGCCGGAGACCCCGATGAGCCTCATCGGTCGCTACCTGCCACAGGCAACGCAAGAGAGCGGTAAGGAAATCCGTATCTTCATGCCACGCTACGGTGTCATCAACGAGCGCCGCAACCAGCTCCACGAGGTGATTCGCCTCTCGGGTATGAACCTCATCATCAATGACACGGACCATCCCCTTATCATCAAGGTGGCTTCCATCCAAAAGGCAAGGATGCAGATTTATTTCATCGACAACGACGACTTCTTTACGAAGAAAAAGTACCTCATGTATGACGAAAAGGGCGTGTTTAGCGACGACAATGACTACCGCTGCGTGTTCTTCACGCGTGGCGTTATCGAGACGGTGAAGAAACTCAACTGGTCGCCCGACATCATCCACTGCCATGGTTGGATTTCGGCCTTGATGCCAGTCTACATCAAGCGCGCCATGAATGTCAAGGACAACCCGCTCTTCAATGAGACGAAAATTGTTTACTCCATCTACGACGACGGTTTCAAGGAAGACTTCAAGCCTGGGTTCGACAAGATGATGAAGCTGCCGGGAATGACGGCCAAAGACCTCAAGTATTTCAAGGAAGGCAATTATGTCAACCTGACCAAGGCCGCCATCGACTATTCCGACGGCGTCGTGGTCTGCACCGACAACCTGCATCCCGAGATAGCCGCCTATCTGCAAACCGTTAAGAAGCCCGTGCTCACCTATCCGGAGCAGGTGCACTACGCTCAGGCTTGCAACGAGTTTTACGACCTCCTCCTTCAAAAACAATAAGGACAGCGTTTTTGAGTTATCTCACAAGAATACCTCAACAAATTTTCGACCTGATGAAAACACATCATTCAACTGCTCTGATTGGCTTGGCGTTAATGATTGGCATTTTGGCTTTTGCCTCGTGCAAGAAGTCGCCTGAGACTATCGGCAACAACCTTATCTCCGACGACAACTATATCGCCATTTATCATACCGACACCGCCGAAATCATCTGTCATTCATTTCTAGACTCTGTGGCGACAGACAATGCAATCAATGCCTTGTTTGGGGCCATGCGCGATCCTGTCTTCGGCAATACCGAGGCTGGCTTCTATACTCAGTTCCGTCCTTCGGTGGCTGGACAGAGTTTCGGCAGCAACCCCGTGGTCGACTCGTTGGTGCTGCAACTCTGCCTCATTGGCTATTATGGCGACACCACGGTGATGCAGACAGCACATGCATACGAACTGACCGACACGCTTTCGTTTGAGACCACTTATTACAACCATTCGTCAGTGGCTACAGACAATGTCGACCATGCCAACGGATACCAATTCAGACCCCATCCGAGAACCAAGGTGCATCACATCGGTACCGATACCTTATCCCAACCCATCATCCGCATTCCGCTGAGCCAGGATTTGGGAAATTATCTCGTGAACCTCGATACCACAGCTTACTCGCGTCCCGACCTCTTCAAGCAATACTTCAAAGGCCTTTACGTGACTTGTGCTCCCGTGGGTATGAATGGCGCCATTAGCTCCATCAATCTGACTAACAACACTTATACGCTGTTGCAGCTCTACTATCACAACGCGGCCACACCCGAAAAGCCCATGCGCTATAATTTCTATGTGACCTCGTCCGATGCCTATTTCAACCATTTCGACCATGACTATTCACAAGGTAGTCCTGAGTTTGTGAGCCAGCTGTTAGACGACCAGACTGCATTGGGACAGTCGACCCTGTACTTGCAGTCCATGGGTGGTGTGAAAGCCAAGGTGTTATTCCCCAATATCTGTCATTGGGCCGATACATTGGAGGGCTGCCGTCTCGTGGTCAACGAGGCCAAGCTCGTTCTGCCCGCTTCGATGACTTTGATGGACTCGGTGTATAAAGCTCCGAGCAACCTGATTCTTTTAGGCTTCAATAGCGACACTACCACCTATGTCTTGCCCGATTACTTCGAAGGCAGCGGTTTCTATGACGGTACTTACAGCTCAAGCAAGCATTCGGTGAGTTTCCGCATCACGGAGTATTTGCAAAACATGATCATGAACAAGAAAGAAAATCTGGGTCTCAGTTTGGGTATCAATGGTGCTGCCTACAACGCGACGCGTTATGTCATCAACGGTCCCGAAGCCACAAATGGTGAGAAGATGAGGCTCGAAGTTACTTATTCCATCGTGAATGAATGAGGAATTTTGAATCTTAAATTTTGAATTTTAAATACTTAGAAATATGAAAAAACTGATTATCGCTGCTTTGGTTTTGGTTGGATTGACCTGCCAAGCACAGAAAGCAAATGAGAAGGAAACCGTCGTCGTCATTAAGACCACTATGGGAACCATAAAGGCCAAATTGTATAACGACACACCGCAGCACCGCGACAACTTCATTAAGTTGGTGAACGAAGGCTGGTACAACGGCTCGCCCTTCCACCGCGTCATCAACCAGTTCATGATTCAAGGCGGACAGAATGCTGATGGTCGCCTCGACCCAGGTTATAGAGTCCCTGCCGAGTTCAAGGACAACCACTTCCACAAGAAAGGTGCCCTTTGTGCTGCCCGTCAGCCTGACCAGGTGAATCCTCAGAAGGCCTCCAGCGGCTCGCAGTTCTATATCGTGCAAGGTAGAGTATACGACGACAAGACTTTGGACATGTTCGAGAGTCGCATGGGCAAGGTGTTTAGCGCCCGTCAGCGTCAGGCCTACAAGACAGTGGGTGGCACTCCGCATCTCGATGGCGACTACACCGTCTTTGGCGAAGTTACCGAAGGTTTGGACATTGTTGACAAGATTGCTGTCGTCAAGACCGGCCCCATGGATGTTCCCGTTGAGCCTGTGACTATTGTTTCCATTACGATTGAAAAATAAGGCTACTAGCTTTTGGCCTTTGGCTACTGGCATCTCAACCGGCCAGAAGCCAGAAGCCAGAAGCCAGAAGCCAAAAGCTTAAAACGATGAAAGAAAAAATCGAAGAAATATTATCCCAAGTGCGTGACTTCCAGGCCGACAGCAAAGAGGCTTTGGAGAACTTCCGCATCACTTATTTGAGCAAGAAAGGCATCATTCCCGCTTTGTTTGCCGACTTCAAAAATGTAGCCCCTGAGCTCCGCAAGGAGATGGGCATGAAGCTCAACGAGTTGAAGAATGTTGTGCAGGACAAGGTGGAAGAACAATTGCAAAAGTTTGAGAGCCAGCACAGCAACGATGCCGGCTTCGACATGAGCATGCCTGCCGCCGACATGAAGGGTGCCCGTCACCCGCTGTCCATCGTGCGTCGCGACATCAACGAGATCTTCTCGCACCTCGGCTTCACCATTGCCGAAGGCCCTGAGATTGAGGACGATTACCATGTGTTCTCGGCCTTGAACTTTCCGCTCGACCATCCTGCGCGCGACATGCAGGACACTTTCTTCATCAGCAAGGAGCCCAATGTCAACAAGGCCTCGGATGTGTTGCTGCGTACCCACACCTCGAGCGTGCAGGTCCGCGTGATGGAGACTCACCAGCCGCCCATCCGCATCATCGCCCCTGGTCGCGTTTTCCGTAACGAGGCCATCTCGGCCCGTGCCCACTGCATCTTCCACCAAATTGAGGGATTGTATATCGACGAGAATGTGTCGTTTGCCGACCTGAAACAGACCTTGTATCACTTCGTGCAGGAGTTCTTCGGTGAGGGCACCAAGGTGCGTTTCCGCCCGTCCTATTTTCCCTTCACTGAGACCTCGGCGGAGATGGACATCTCGTGTAACATCTGTGGCGGCAAGGGCTGCAACATCTGCAAGCACACGGGTTGGGTTGAGATCTTGGGCTGCGGCATGTGCGACCCCAACATCCTTATCGCCAGCGGCATCGACCCGGAGAAATACACCGGCTTTGCCTTCGGCATGGGCGTGGAACGCATTGCCATGCTGAAATACGGCATCAATGACCTGAGGCTGTTCTTCGAGAACGACCTGAAGTTCTTGGAGCAGTTTGAGCTGGCGTAAGTTCTTTGAACACGGATTTACCGGATTTTCACGGATAAAACTATAAGTAGAGCCACAATTGTGGCTCTACTTTCTGTATGGGAATTGATTGCAGCGATGGCAAAAAAGAGCATAAACGAGCTGAAAAACCATCATAAATAGTTCAAGTGTTATCGCTTCATAATCTTTATTAGAGGAGTGAGGATCTTCGGGGACCGATTGGGTTGTTTCATCCTTTTCCTATCACTGTAATTCACTCATAATTGTCTTAGCAATATCAGAGTAATCCAAATCTTTAAGCATATCAGGTGTGATTCTTATTGAATATGCAGGTTTATGATACGCATAGTGAAGTGGACTATAAATTGCATTGGTTTCTTTGGCGAAGTTGAGCAATAGGTATTTTTTATCACTAGTGGACACGCCAAGGAATAATGATTTTTCATTTTGAAGTTTGAGGAATTTATCATCACGAAGGTCCATCTTTTTATATCTATTCCAGTAGCCTTTGTAATCATTCATCAATTCCAGGTGACGACTTTTTCCATCATATTCAACAAGACAGTCACTATTTGAAGAAACATTTTTGTCTGGAAGAATAATCCTTTCTTTGTCTTCACCTGCTTTCAACACAATTAAACCATTGTTTTTCAATTGTTCGATAATATAGTCTTCCATTACCCATGAAGCAGCCAAATCCATAGCATATTGCATAGGGGTACGGGCATCTCTATTATGACGACAAGATTGGATGTTGTTATAAATTACGGGATATTTGGTCTTTACAGCAACCTCGCTGCCAGACAAAACGCAAATTGTAGAATTAGGATATCCTAATTCTTTAGCAATTTCTTGCAGAGGCTTTGAAAATAGTTGCTGAATTTCTCTAAATATACTCATTTTTAATCCTTTAAATAATCAATCTGAAGCAAAGAGAGTAAAATATACCTGCCCTCCTAAGTTCTTTGGTATGACTGGATAGTTTGGCATGTTTCCATCCAGAGGCCCTATCTCTTTGTTCCATGGTTTCAAACGCATTAGTCATATTATAAGTCCTTTAAGAAAAACTCAATATCTTTACCATATCGTTTAGCCAATTCATAAAGCAATATGGCAGAAATGTTCATTTCGCCATTTTCAATCTTTGACAAATGGCTTTGGGAAATGATACCTTCTTGTTGCAATGTGGTTTGCTTAATTTTCAACTCATTACGAGTCTTGTACAAAAGCGCGCCTAGCTTTATTTTCTTAACGCTAATCTCTTTCTTGTTCATAAGTGCAAAATAAAGACAAATTATCAAATATTCCAATTGGAATATTTCAGAAAAAAGTGTTACCTTTGCAGCCAAATTTTGAATGACCATGTCTTATAAACTGGTTGACCTTTTTGCTGGAGTAGGTGGTTTATCGTATGGTTTTGCCCATGACGATTCTTTTGAAATAGTGGCAGCTAATGAGATATTGGAGCCGATGGCGAAGGCCTATTCATTGAATCATCCATCCGTGAAAATGTACAATTGCGACATCAAGGACTTTGGTCTAAAGAATTTGACAGAAGACTTAGGGATAAAAGAGGGGGATGTCGATGCTGTTGTAGGCGGTCCCCCTTGCCAAGCTTATTCCACAGCAGGCAAAAGGGCTGAAGGAGACGAGAGGGGTATGCTATTTCAACAGTATTATCGTATTTTGTCGGAATTAAGACCCAAATTGTTCGTTTTTGAGAATGTCAAGGGGCTACTTTCCATGCAAGGGGGGAAACTGGTCAGAAATATCATCAGTTTGTTTGAATCGCTTGGGTATCATGTGGATATAAAGCTGCTCAATGCCGCTGATTATGGCGCACCTCAAATAAGGGAAAGGGTGATTATTGTGGGAAACAATTTTGGAGGGGCATTCCCTTATCCACAACCGACGCACTATAACCCGGAGGACCCATCAAGCTTCAAAAAAGGGTTAAAGCCTTATGTCACATTGGGAGAAGCAATAGGTGATTTAACCGTCATTGGTACTAATGAGGAAGGGTTTGAATATGCGAAAGACCCCGAAAACGATTACCAAAGACTAATGAGAAAGAATGCTCCTGCCAGGATTATGGACCATAATTCACCAAACAATAATCCCAAACTTGTTGCCCTTATGAAAGCTCTCCCTGATGGAGGGACGCCTTTGGATGTCCCAATAGAGCTTAGGCCAAGCAGTGGATTTGCCAATTGTTATTGCAGGTTATGGTGGAATCGTCCGAGCACAACAATAACCAGAAACTTTGGATGTGTTTCATCAGGACGATGTGTGCATCCAAAATCGCCTAGACCCTTATCCACAAGGGAAGGCGCAAGAATTCAAGGTTTCCCGGATGATTATTTGTTTTACGGCTCAAGGAGCGACAAAAACCTTCAAATTGGCAATGCAGTACCTACCTTTTTGGCTGCAGCCATAAAAGACTCGGTTAAGGAATTTCTTGACAACCCGGATAAGCATAAACTATCAGATGCCAACCATGGTGAGCTGCTTTTGCCTTTGGATTTTTGAGTATAATGTACCCCAGACTTGAGGGCAAGCTCCACTAAGGTAAGAGCACGCCGTATGGTCAAAAAAGGTATGTCGTCAGAAAAACCTATCACAGAATAACGCAGAAGAAGTAATCTAGACTACATGATGGACAAGGCATCGTTCCACAATAACTAGAAGTTAAACCCGCCAATACCTTGCATATAACAGGAGGGAAAGCCTTCAGGTTTGATGCCTTGTTTCTTTTTAACAATCCATCGATTTCATTACCTCTAACAAAGCTTGGTAACTATCAACTTCGTGGTAACGGACATTGGATGTGGATAAGTTGTTGAACAACTTCTTGGCACAGTCAATCTTTGCCTTTTCCACGCTTTTCAGTTGCATGGAATCCATCGAGCCTTTGGTTTCGGCAATGAAGAACACATGCTTGATGCCCATGTTGTCGTTGAAGGCAATGGCCCAGTCGGGGGCGTAGTTGCCTACAGGTGTTGGGATGTGGAATGACCTCGGTAATTTGGCATAGACGCACACTTCATCCGCTTTGTCCAAGTCTTCGGCAAAAGTGCGCTCGCCTTGGCTGTCGGGGAAGACATAATCGAGAATGTGCTTCTTGGCCTCGTAGGCTTTGTCCACCGTTTGGCGGCTCTTCTCCTTGGTGAAGATGTCGGAATCGTATTGGTTTTCCGTTCGATTGTAGCTGATGTGCTCCACAATCATCGTGGCTTTCTGCTCACGGATGATATGGCTTACCTTGCGGATGAACTCTTCGGGGTTGTTCTTGAACATGTACAGCTTCGACCGCTGAATGCCCTTCAGAATGCGAGTGACCGTGCGGCGGGTTAGCGTGGCTGCTTTGGCGATGTCGCCCACCAAGTCATAGGGCACATTGCTGGTTGATACATCACGCATTTCTTTTGTACGGGTGCTTTGTTCACCAGTGAAATCCAACTCGTCATCGCCTTGCGTGCCTGTGGTCACTACATACTTCAACTGCGTGACATTCAACTCGCTGTTGATGGCGGCTATGGCCTTCTGAATTAGTTCCTCACTGTCGTAATGCACCGTATAGACATAGCGATGGTTGATTTCATTCCACAAGGCTTTGAATTCCTTCTTATCTGCATTGTCGTTCAAACGCTCGTTCACCACTTCTGCCTTGCTGTTGGCATCTTCCACCATGTCTTCCAAAGCGGCGGGATCAAAGATACTCTGAATCAGTTTATGCACCTGCTCTTCAATGGGTTGCAGTTTTTTACTCATCGGAGCCAAAGTACCCTTCTCCATATCGGTATGATAGTCTTGCAGGATATTACCCTTCTCATCGATATAGTCATTATCGAACAGATAACTTACGATACTGGCAGCCTCCTGCTCCGAAATGGTGTGTTTCTCCTCACCCACTTTGACGGTAACCCCTTTGAAGTAATCGACCGTGGCCTGTGTCGGACGTTCACGCAAAGTGTCTTTGGTTTCCTTCTGCAAAGCATCAACAAAAGAACTGTAGTTCTCGTTGGCGATGACGGTCAGTTTGTTGGTATCGTGTACGGCATCCCCCAAGCGTTCCTTGTCCATGCGGTTGCCGTCGTTATCCACACAGATGCGTAAACCACGACCCACTTCCTGACGTTTGGCGGTGCTGGAGTTGGCGTGGCGCAACGTACAGATTTGGAACACATTGGGATTGTCCCAACCTTCGCGCAAAGCAGAATGGGAAAAGATGAATCGTGTTGGCTCATCGAAACTCAACAGGCGTTCCTTGTTTTTCAGAATCAAGTCGTAAGCAGAAATGTCGTCCGATGTGTCCTTCCCGCGTTTCACCTCACTATCAATTGAATGGCCTTTCTTGTCGATGGAGAAATAGCCGTTATGTACTTGTGCAGCGGTAAAACGGCGCAGGTATTTTTGATAATCGTCCTCAAACAGCGTCAAGTTTTCGTTCAGATAGCGATTGTATTCGTCCTCAAACATCTTCCACAGCGGACCTTGCACCTCGTTCCCGTCCGCGTCATAGCTCTTGTAGTTGGCCACCTCGTCAATGAAGAAAAGCGAAAGGGTCTTGATGCCTTGCTGAAACAAGGCTCTCTCCTTCTCGAAATGCGACTTGATGGTTTCCCGAATCTGAATCTGTTGAATGGCTTTTTCGCTGACATCGCCCATCACCTCGCCCTGACGCAGTTGCTTGCCGTTTTGGAAATAGACCGTGTTGGTTAGCGGGTTGATTTCCGTGATGACAAAATCTTTGTAGGCAGGAAGTTGCGAAATGGCAAACAGCGAATCGCCTTGCTCGAACTTGCAGAGTTGTCGGCGGGTGGCAGCGGCACCTTTCACCTCGATTTCCAACCTGACCACCGGTGCGTGGTTCCTCGAAAGGATGATGCTGTCAAAATAGATGTAGCTCTGAGTGCCTAACAAGTTCTGCACCGTGATGCCTTTCACCTGGATTTTCTTCACCAAGCGTTGTTTGTAGGCATCGTAGGCATCCAACGCATAGATGCAGTTGTGTGAGGTCTTGTGGGTGGCGGAATAGTTCAGCACAAATAACGGCTTGAAGTTCTTCAAGGCTCTTTGGGTGGCTTCGCCTTCCATCTTCTGAGGCTCGTCCATAATAATGATGGGACGGTTGGCGGCAATCACATCGATGGGACGACGGCTTTGGAAATCGTCGCGCTTGGAGTAGATGATACGTGCCTCCTTGTTGGCCGCGCCTTCCTTAAACGAGGTGTTGAACGCCTGCACGTTAATAATCATCACATTGATGCTGGCATCGCTGCTGAACGAGTCGATTTGGGTGAGGTTGGCGCTGTTGTAGATGAAATAGCGGGCTTTCTTGCCGTAGAGTTCCATGAAATGCTCTTCCAGCATGGTGAAGCTCTTATAGACTCCTTCGCGGATGGCGATGCTGGGCACCACCACGATGAACTTCGACCAGCCGAAGCGTTTGTTCATCTCGAACATGGTCTTGATATAAACGTAGGTCTTGCCCGTGCCCGTCTCCATCTCCACATCCAACGAGCAGGCACCGAGCCCATTGGTGGCCGCTAAAGACTTACTCTGCGGAATGTCGTTCTGCACCTGCTGATGATGGATGTTCTCCAACAGCTGACTGGCGTTGAGCTCCACATCGGCATTGCGGTAGCCCACATATTCCTCCTCAAACTCAGCCTTCAGCTGCTGTTTCTGCTTGCCCAAGTCGCGGCGATACTGCGCGTTGGTCTTCGAGGGTTGTCCC
Organism: uncultured Bacteroidales bacterium; assembly: GCA_900317055.1. Taxonomy (GTDB): domain Bacteria; phylum Bacteroidota; class Bacteroidia; order Bacteroidales; family F082; genus Limimorpha. The sequence goes on from ONFF01000020.1 coordinate 158,273, forward strand.
GCGAACACGCTCACTGTGCTTTCCACCGCATCGGTCTGGTATTGTTGTATTTTGAATTTGAATTTCATACTTTACTCTGATATTATTATCCAATGTCCACCTCTCGTAACAGGCCCCTCTCGTTTTATTTGGTTATTGAATTTGAGCTTATTTATATGTTTTTGAATTGCCGTTATTGAAATCCCCAATATAGAAGATAGCTCTTTCCTAGTAATATACGGATTCTCTTGTATCAATGTCAATACGGAAATAGTTGTTGATTCCGATTCAGACAACCCATTAGACAACCCATTAGACAACCCATTAGACAACCCATTAGACAACCCATTAGACAACCCATTAGATAACCCATTAGATAACCCATTAGACAACCCACTTTGATTGTATTCCGAATTAAGTTTATACGTTGTCCAACGCCCCTTGTTATCGGCTATCAACAAGTCTAAATCCGTTAATAATTTAAGCACTTTTGCCACTTCTAACGAATTCTTTTCCAATAAAGTCTGCAAGCGTTGATTGGACACTTCCTTTTCCACATAAGCAACAGATAGAGCTGACAGTGCATCACTAGATAGATTTTTGTAACTATCGCCTAATAACTTCTGCAAAAACTCCTCCACCTCTTTTGGATACATGGACAACATCCATAACTTCATGCGAACTTCTTTAAGTTCTGTTATTTCATCCAAGTCCGGTTTGCGCCATCTTTCTTGTTTACAGGCATCAAGAATTGTTGGGAAACCAGAGCCAAGGTTTTCACCATATCCTATCATCCGCAGCATGTTTTGGATTCGAGGGTTTCGGGCTTTTGAACTGCCACCCTCATAGATTTGGGAAACAGGGAGTTTCAATGTCCCGGGATTCCGGAAACAAAAGCAGCTGTCATGTTTCTCGATTCTCAGAATACTACCCGACAAGAAGAAATCCGCATGAATGATACTGTTGGTGAGTGCCTCACGAATGGCCTTGTGGGCTGGCGTGTCATCGTTTCTTTGCATACCTTCCAATCGGAAAGGACGTTTCAAATCGGATGTCAGTTTTGTCAGAACTTTACGGAAAAAGTTATAGAGATTGTTCTCCCATGTACCATCGTATGTAAGACGGTCGCTATAGCGCATATCCCCTTGCAGATGAGTCAAATCCACATAATCCATCCTAAAATTCGAGAAACGTTCCCTGACGGGCAATCCTTTCCCGAACATCAGAAGCCCTGCAAGTGTAAGTCCCTCTTTTCCGTTTGAGCGATCAATTGTGTATGCTCCAAATTGCTTAAGGAACTCTTTATCGTCTAATTGGTTATAGGTATGGCCTATGTTTCTGTTTTCAAATTCATTCCTATAGCTTTTCAAAGTGGGCATGTCAATATCGTCCATCGTATAGTAGTCAAGGAGATTGCCATCGTTGCCGTCTTCGTTGGCATCACGAATCATGGCCTTCACTTCGCTTTCGTCGCAATGATAGTCACCCTCGTGGTTGCGCTTGAATGTACCCTTATACACATTGCCATTGATATAGATGGGCTTATTGCGATAGATGGCCTGCGGAACATGAATCACAAGCAAAGTGATGCTATCGTCGTATTGGACAACCTGTACATCTTCATCTTTGAGCAAACAGCCACTGACCTTTTCACTGTTAATTGTATTCCAAAAATCCTTTCGTTGCTGCTCGGCATTGCGGACTCCATAAATCTTGAACCGCTCTTCCATTGATTCGGCAAAACGGTTTTCTTCTATACCCAGTATGATATAGCCACCGTTGGTATTGGCAAAAGCGGAATAGGTCTCCCAAACAGACTTTGGAAGTGTGCTTTCCGCCTTCTTGCATTCCAAGGTTACGCGTTCGCCGTATTGCAACAGGTCGTCTATAATATTCTTGTTCATAGCATCATATTTAATTGAACTCAACTATTGAAAACACGCTCACCATGCTTTCCACCGCATCGGTCTGGTATTGCTGTATCTTGAATTTGAATTTCATAGGCCTGAATTGTTTAGGTGACTTACACATAAGTTAACCAATGAGGCACATCTATTATAAAAATACTTCTTCATTGCATCAGATGGAAAGGCTTTTTTACTTTTTTCAAAATGTCTAATCTGATAGTTATTACCTAATTTTGATAAAAAAGCAAACTCGTTTTCCAGACACTGACTCATTTCCATTGAACCACATGAGATCTCTTCTTCCAGTTTCTTTAGAGTATTTTGTTTGTCATTACCATAACTTGTTTTTACCCTTTCATACGCATCCCAAATTTTTTCAAGTGCAGACTGTATGCTATCAGAATTATTCTCATAACTGAATGATTGAGCGCGTTGCAACAATTCTCTCAAATTATCATCATTTTGCGGTAACACTATTTCGGTTTGAAACAACTCTATTGACTGGATTTTACCTGAAACCAATTTGTAACCATATTTACCAATTACTTTATTGATTTCACCTTCAAATGCTTGCCCTTCAGTGAACCTATAGTATAACTCAATAACATCAAAAACACACTGAGGGAAATTGGCCATTATAAAGTCTTCAAAGCTATCGGTGTTTTCGTATTTTTTGTTACTATTAAAAGCCTTGGGGCAATAGTATTCTTTCAAGTTATCCCATACAGCTTCTTTTGTAGGTTTTGTATAATTCCATCCTGTTTCTGTAGTCAAATAACAGGTTTCTTCATACCTGCTCATTAAATCAAACACTTTCTTTCGATCAACTTTGGCTATTTTGGGCAACGTAATTTTTTTCGTATTCAAATCATCTTCAAAACGCACTGAAAATGGAAGAAACTTCAGCGATTTAATCTCTTTTTCCGTTAACAATCTCCATGAATAAATAGGTTTCCCTGAAATATAGTGGGATGCATAAAGCTCATATCCATCCTCGCGTAAAAAACCTTGTATTTGAGAAAAATACTTTTTCAATAAATCTCCCTCAACACAAATCTCTGGATTAAATACTTCAATAAGAAAACGTAAATAGTCCTCATCAGTTCCATCATGTAATGGGAAACGTTCATCCTCAAACACCCAACAAAGTTCCCAATCGTCATTATTGATGGTATGTTGAATAATATCACCTTCCGCATTTTGATACCTGCTATCATTACTTGGCATTTTATCCAGCTGATACAAACGTTTTAGAAAGGAAAGTTCACTGTCAAATCTGCCCCAATATAAATAGCGTTGAATGTCTGATTCAAAAACACCTACATCCACACCATTCTGAAACAGTTCTTTGATTTGGCGTTTCGTTACATTCGTTATCCTTTTCATATTATATAATCTTTCTTACCGTCTCTTTCGAATACTCCTCCCAAATCTGCTCGAAGTTGTCCGCTACGTTGTCCGTAGCGAGGCTGCTGTCGCGGAGGACGAAGTAGTAGGGATGCTGGCGGGCGATTTCGGTGATGGCGGTCTCGTTCACGTCCTTGTCGAAGCAGGCCATGAGGTTGGCCGAAAGCTCGATGCCGAGCTCTATCATGGCTTGGAAAAGCAGGTCCTCGTCGGTGCGGTCGGGCTTGATGTTGTCCTCGAAGAGCAGGTTCTCGTTGAACTGCTCGGGCGAGTAATACACATCCTGCATATTGGAGCTGTCGAGCTTCAGCACGCGGAAGCCGATGTCTAACGGCTTTTGCTCTCCACTAAACAAATCCGTTTGCTTTGTCTTTTGCTCTTCTATGATTTTCTTTCCAGCCCGACGGATACGCTCTTTGCCGATTTCGCAAATATTCTTGTAACCAGCCTTATATGCCTCGCTTTTCTCGTCCGTGACTTCAGGCAGTTGCACCATGATGAATTTGCGGTTACCGCCATCCTCGGCATTGAGTTCCATCACGGCATGTGCTGTGGAGGCGGAACCAGAGAAGAAATCAAGTGCAATATAATCATCTCCTGACATTAGCTTAAGCATCCGTTGAATTATCTGAATAGGCTTTGGGTAATCAAAGATATCTTTTCCAAGAATACTATCAACAAGTTTCGTTCCTTCATCAAGAGTTGCAGTATCCTTATAGTACCAGAGATTTATCGGAACTACACCATCATCCAATTCTGATAAAAACCTTTTTAACCGTGGATATGCATTACCTCCATCTTTTCCCCAATAAAGTCTATCTTCAGCTTCAAGTTGTTCATATTGCTGTTTACTATATTTCCATGCATTTGTTGGATGTTCTACGATTTTTCCAGTAATTGGATTCTTTATTGCATAGGACAGATTTGGCCTTTCTTCCTTTGTTCGTTGGCTTGTGAATAAGACGCTTGTCCAAACTCCACGAGGATCATTATCAGGATTCGAATATGTGGCGTTTTGTTTTTCAGTTCTAGGCTCTCGTAACATAAAGAGTTTGTCAGACTTTCGATAGCATAAGATATGGTCTATGACTGTGGACATCAACTTTGCATCATTGTTTCTCGTATAACGCTTTTCCCAAATAATATCCGTGATAAAATTACTTTGCCCCAATATTTCATTGCATACTTTTGCAAGATTTGCAACCTCGTTATCATCAATCGAAATAAAAATCACCCCGTCCTCACTCAGCAAGTCCTTGGCCACTTTCAGGCGAGGGTAAATCATATTGAGCCAGTCGGTGTGGAAGCGGCCGTTGCTCTCGGTGTTCCGCGTGTAAACATCTGTAAGCAAATTTCCCTCTTCATCATAATTCCCACTCTTAGCTCTAAACTCCAAGCTCTCAGTTCTAAAACTGTCGTTATACACGAAGTCGTTGCCCGTGTTGTAGGGCGGGTCAATGTAAATCATCTTCACCTTGCCGAGGTAGTTCTCGCGCAGCAGCTTCAGCACTTC
>ONFF01000022.1 GCA_900317055.1 uncultured Bacteroidales bacterium
CTCCCCAGCGGCGCATCCGGTGTTATCCGGCGTTTCCACCGGCTATCCCGGTGAGGGGGGTTGGTTGCATACGCGTTACGCACCCGTCCGCCACTCTCATGCCCCCGAAGGGGCATTTACCGTTCGACTTGCATGTATTAGGCCTGCCGCTAGCGTTCATCCTGAGCCAGGATCAAACTCTTCGTTGTAGTATTGTTGTACTCAAATTTTATTCTGAATCTCGGGTTCCGCCTTCGTTCTCTTGTGTTCCTTTTCCCGTGTCCGCCTCCCGTCTGCACGACGGATGCGGACCGTTTTCTTGTGCTGGCCTCAAGCTTTCAAAGAACTGTGCGCTTCCCTTTTCCCTTCAAATCAACCCCTCTTTTTTGTGGAAGCGGATTGCAAAGGTACGACCTTTTTGGAAACTGGCAATCAAAAAAATCAATTATTTTTGATAAAATATTATACTATTTTGAAAACCAATAAAATAAAATTTTAATTTTTTATAAAAAGACATAAATTAATGCATAAAATGGAGGTGTTTTAGTCGTTTTCTGAGGACTGATTGAGCCGAAAAATCGTGTTTTGACTGGTTTGGACGAGCTCAATGGTACCAACAAGGATGAAATCGGCAAGGATGGCTTCGGCTCTCCTTTTATTAATATGTGCGATTTGTTGGAACTCCTGAAGCGTGATTTCCTCGTGTTCGGTGAGGTAGTGGAGGAGCAGCGTCTCGGTCTCGGTGAACGAAATCTTCGCGGGTTTCGCGAACTTGTCGGATTTCCACACCTTAATTAATACACTGTCGGCAACCAAGTTCTCGTCCTTCACGCGGACAAAGATTTTGTAATTACCTTGATTGTCGGGCGCTTTGTGCTTGTGATGCTTGTCTTTTGGAATGATGACCTCGAGCACGGTTTTCCCGTTGATCTCCCATTCCTCAGTGGTGTATTCCACTTTGGGTTGACAATACATCTCGGCTGCGGCCTGTATCATGTGGATTTCTTCGTCGGAACGAACACCAGCGATGGCACCATTGTCTTTGACGCCGACCAAGAGCCGCCCACCGTCAGTGTTGGCGAATGCGGCAAGTGAGCGGGCAATGCGTCGGCTGTCCGAAATCTCGAACTTGAAGTCGAGCATCTGGTGCTCGCCCTCGAGGATGAGGTTTTGAATATGGTGTTCCTTCTTTCTCACGGCGGGCAAAGATAGCGTATTTTTCGATACGGGAAGTACACTATATAAATAAGGTGTAAGTCGACAGGTAAAAAAAGAGCATAGGGTAGAGACGACTGAAGGACGAAAAAGTGGAGTGGGGAAGAAATTTGGAAAAACGAAAAAGGCGTTTTTAGGCCCTTTGAGCGCGTTTGCTTTTTGGACGATTCAGAAGGTCAACCGAAGCCGAAAAACGCAAAATTCGAGACATTTGCTTTTGCTTTTCTAACGAACTCAGAAGATTTACATAAATAAACTAAATAAATGTAAAACATTGAAAATAAAATAATTACAATATATTTACATAAATAAATCCTAATAATATACAAGTGTAAATAGTTTATATTGACACAATTAAGGAATAATCGTCATAGATTTTAAATAAACGACAAAAATTCAGTAATTTAAATATAATCATTTAAAGTTTTATATGAATATTTTGTTGATTTTATGCGACTTTTTTCTATTCGAAATCGTTTTATTTTAATATATTGATAAATAATATAATAAAGCACTATATTTGCAATATTAGTTCAAGTATTTAGGTATTTTTTTTGTGTTTACAAAAATAAATTTCTTGAATTTGTATTTTGTAACAAGGAATTATTTACTTTTGTGAACTAAAATAAGAGTGAAAACCGAATTTTTTTGGAGGATACAGTCATGGAAAATTCAGAAATGAAAGACAGAATTGCCCACATCATTCGGGCGAAGAATTTGACCGCTGCCGAATTTGCCCTTCGGCTGGGCATCCAACCTTCGAACATTTCCCACCTCTTGTCGGGACGCAACAACCCGAGTTTGGACTTCGTCAAAAAGCTCAAAGAGACCTTCCCGGAATACAGCTTGGAGTGGATTATTTTTGGCCGAGGTCCAATTACGGTTTCAGAACCCTTTCCTTCCATCACCCCTATTGAGCCTGTTCCTTCAGATTCTGCAATTCCTCAAAACAAAGAAGAAACGGCAATCGAGGAAACGCTTTTTGATCAACCAAAGGAAGAAGAACCCCAGTTTGAGATGCCTTCCCCTTCCCGTTCGGCGACTTTGAAGCAGATCATTTTGGTCTATTCCGACAACACTTTCGAGCAAGTAACGCCCCGTTGATGGGTTTCTAATAATTAATTAGGTGTAAATCCAATAAAAGTTGTACCTTTGCAAGCTTTTACTGAAGTTATGCAAGTAGAACAGTTTTTTGAGCGCTTTGACGCTGTAATTCAGTCACATAAACGCATAGTTCTGGCGTGCCATGTCAATCCTGATGGCGATGCCATCGGTTCGGTTTTGGCTATGTCGGAGTTCCTGAGAGGTTTCGGGAACAAAGTGAATATGGTGGTCGCCAACGATTTCCCGGAGTTTTTGCACTGGATGCCTGGCTCGGAATCCATTCTGGTTTTTGAGCAACAACCTGAGGCTTGCAAGGCTGCCATTGCCGAGGCTGAATACATTATCATGTTGGATTTCAATAGTTTGTCACGCAGTGGCATCTTGCATAACGAAATTGGTAAGACGCGTTGTCCCCGTATCTTGATCGACCATCACAGAGACCCTGAAGAAAGCATGTTTTATTGCTTGTACTCAAGCACTTGCGTTTCGAGTACCTGCGAGATTGTGACGGAGATCATCCTGCATTACGGCAAAGAATATTTGACGGACAGCATTTCCACCAACCTCTTGGTGGGCATCATGACGGATACGGGCTCGTTTGCGCATTCCATCTACCATCCCCGTACATTCGATTTGGTCAGTGTTTTGGTGGAGAAAGCGATGCCCTATAGCTATATCCATGAGATGGTTTATGACACAATGTCGGAGAATCGGCTTCGACTGTTGGGCTTCGCCATCAACAACAGGATGGAGGTGCTCGACGACTACGCCACAGCCATTATAGCATTGAATAAGAGTGATTTGGATAGTTTTAACTATCAAGTCGGCGACACGGAAGGTGTGGTCAATTTTCCGCTTTCGATGAGCAAAATCAAGATGGCGGTGTTGGTGACTGAGCGTCAGGACCAGATTAGGCTGTCGTTCAGGTCGAAAGGCTCTTTCTCGGTTCATGAGTTGGCCAACAAGTACTTCAAAGGCGGTGGCCATACCAACGCAGCGGGTGGCACGCTGACATGTTCGTTTGAGGAAGCAGTGGAACAGTTGAAATCGGTTCTGCCAGAATACAAGGAAATGTTGAATCAAGCGGAATGAAAAAGTATTGTAAATATCTGATAATGTTGCTTTTGTTTTCGGTTTTTTCCTGTGAAGAGAAGCCTCAGCATCAACCTGCACCAATCTCGAAAAACGAGATGAAGAACAGCATGGAAACCGCCAACCGCTATTTGCTGAACGAAGAAGAGGAGGACATCGCGAACTACATCAAGCGACATGGATTGGAGGTGACTTCCACGGGGACGGGTTTACGCTATCAGATTCTGAAGCAAGGTTCGGAAAAGCGGATTGAGAAAGGGGAGAAGGTGACCTTGGAATATGAGCTCGGCTCTATCGCGGGAGATTTGTTTTATTCGTCTGAAAAAGATGGTGTTAAGTCGTTCGTTGTGGGCGAAGGTGGTGTGGAGTCAGGCCTTGATGAGGCCATGACTTATCTGCATTGGGGCGATCAAGCCAAGCTGATTATTCCCTTCCATTTGGCTTACGGCCTGCATGGCGACGACAATCGCATCCCTGAATATGCAACTTTGGTTTATACGATTAAAGTAATAGATAATCAATAAGTTATGAAGAGAAATTGTTTGTTATTCTCAATGGTTTGCCTCTCGGCAATGATGCTGTTTACTGCTTGTACGCAGAAGTTTCCGGGCTACAAAAAGACGCCTAACGGCTTGTACTATAAGTTCTTCAGCCAGAACACTTCGGCCACACAGCCCCAACTGTCTGATTTCATGAAGGTGGACATGGCCTGCTATCTAAACGATTCCCTGTATTATGATTGGCAGGGCACTCAGCATGATGTGTACACCCAGTTGCAAGACCCGATTTTCATGGGTGACTTACAGGAGGCCTACGCCATGATGCATGTTGGCGACTCGGCTTCGTTCTATGTGAAGGCAGATTCGGTGGCTGCATTGTATTATCAGCAGGATCCCAATGCGGTCGGACTGAAGACTGAAGACTATTTCCGTTATGAGGTGAAGCTGGTGGAGGTGAAGACTGAGGAGGAGTTTATGGCCGAAATTGAAGTGATGAAAGAGGCGATGAAGGAAGCTTCGCATAAGGCTTTGGCTGATTACATCAAAGCAAATGGTATTAGCGTAACGCCTGAACCTTCAGGTGTTTACATTATTCCGATGGAAAAAGGCAAAGGCCGTTATCCAGTGAAAGGTGAGAAGGTGGAGCTTGACTTTTCGGCCACTTTGTTGGATGGACAGTCGGTGGGTAGCACCTTCGACAGCCCCAATAAGTTATCCTTTGTCTTGGGTGAAGGCAGTACCATCAAAGGTTGGGAAGAGATTGTGCCGAAGATGCGCCTCGGTGACCGCGTGAAGGCCATCATCCCGTTCGAATTGGCCTACGGTGAGCGTTCTGTCGGATCGATTCCCGCATACGCCAATTTGGTGTACGATGTCAAGTTGTTGAAAATCACTACGGCAGCCGAACTGAAAGCTGAAAACGAAAGAGCCATGCAAGCCTTAAGGGCTGATTCGGAAAAGGCTTTCTTCGATTACCTGAAGACCAACAACATTACTGATTATACGGCTTCTGGACTGTTTTTCAACAAGTCGGTGACTACCGAGGGCGCACAACCGCAAGAGGGACAGATTGCACGAATCAAATTTGCAGCCACCTATCTCGACGGTACTCCTTTGGGTGACTCCGAGCAGTTGGGCGACCATTACGATGTCGTGATTGGTGAAGGAAAGGTGCTGAAAGGCCTTGAGGAAGCTGTTGCTATGCTGCGGGTAGGAGAGAAGGCCCGTTTCGTGCTGCCTTACACCTTGGCCTACGGCACAAATGCTTTCGGTAGCATTCCAGCCTATTCCAACCTCGTCTTCGATGTGGAGCTTTTGGATGTTTTAAATAAGTAAATAATTATAAATCAATAATTTAAATCAATTAAAATGAAAAAAAGTATCTTTTCAATGGCTATCTTGGCCATTATGCTGATGGGCACCATGAGTGCTTGCACTGACAACTCTCCGTATCCAGGTTACCAGAAATCCGCCACGGGTCTGTATTACCAATTCTTCAAGCAGAACGCAGGCGAACAGCCTCAAGTGGGCGATTTGATGGATTTGATGATTGGCTGCACGGTAAACGACACCACCATCATCGTTCCCTTGGGACCCAACACCCTGCCTTTGGAGGCTCCTTTGTTCGCAGGCGACTTCTATGAGGGCATGGCCATGATGCACAAAGGCGACTCAGCCTCGTTCATCGTGAACATTGACTCTACCTTCATCAAATGGTTCCATCAACCCAGCCTTCCTGCTGAGTTCAAGTCGACCGATGTGATGCGTTTCGAAGTCCGTTTGGACGACTTCTATCCCGAAAGCGAATATGCCGTTCGTTTGGGTGCCAAGATCAAGAAGGATGCCGAAGCCAGAATCGAAAAGATGAAGGCCGACCATCCCGAGGAAACCGCCACAGCTGCTCAGCAACTGACTGAGTATCTGGCCAAAAACAAGATTACGGTTGAGCCTACTGCCTCTGGTCTTTACTATGTGATGACTCAGGAAGGCAATGGCGAGAAGCCTGAAGTCGGACAGATGGTGCAAGTGCACTACACTGGCAAATTGCTTGACGGTACCGTGTTCGATTCGTCCGTCGAGAGAGGCGAGCCTATCAGCATCCCGATCGGTGTCGGTCAGGTCATTCCTGGTTGGGACGAGGGCATTCAGATGATGTCGAAAGGCGAAAAGGGCGTGCTTTATATTCCTTATTATCTGGCTTATGGCGACAGACAGGCTGGCGATAAGATCACTCCTTTCTCCAACTTGATGTTTGAAGTAGAACTTGTTGACTTCCAATAAAATGAAAAGAATTCTGAACACCATTGCCACTCTTTTGTTGCTCCTGACGGTGGCCTCCTGTGGCGAGGATTCCATCTCTTCGGGCTTCAAGAAAATGGAGAACGGCGCCTACATGAAATTCTACAGCAAGGGCGACTCGGAGGTAATGCCCCGTTTGAAGGACGAGGCCACGATTCAGATGGCTCAGTACTTCAATGACTCTCTGCTGTTTACCACTGCTGGCGACGAACCCATGAGGATTGTGTTGACCGAATCCGACTTTGTGGGCGATGTGATGGACGGCTTGCTGATGATGCATGTTGGCGATTCTGCCCGTCTTATGGTGCCTGCCGATTCGGTGCTGGCTATCTCCATGGGAATGGAAGAGATCCCTGAAGAGTATGCAGGCAAGGCCATCTATTATGACTTGAAGCTCCTTTCCATAAAGCCTTTCGAGACTAGGGATGCCGAGCGTAAAGCCTTGTTGGACAGCCTTAAAGGGGTAGAGGAGACATTCTTGGCTTCTATGCACGAAGATGCAAACAATACGGTGACTGAGTCGGGCCTTATCGTCATGGAAAAGACGGGCAAAGGCAAGGTGGCCAAAATGGGCGAGTATGTCAATTTTGACTTCACCTTGTGCAGCCATGAAGGCGATACCATCTTGAACTCCTTCGGTGTGGAACCCCTCGAAATCCAATATGGCGAGGATTTCATCGGCAGGGGCTTCAACGAGGCTTTGGGCATGGTGCCTGAAGGCGGCGAAATGCGTTTTGTGATTCCTTCCTCTTTGGCTTTCGATAGCATTGGCTACCAGCAGTTTATCTTACCTTACACGCCTTTGGTTGCGCGACTGAAGATGAACTCCGTGATGGACAAGGCGACCTACGACAAGCGTCAGATGGAAAAGGCAGCTAAGATGGAGGCCGAGAAGAACCGTCGAATGGCTTTGGAAGAGAAGGTCATTTCCGATTACATCAAGGCCAATGGTATCACGGAAACTCCAACGGAGTCAGGTCTTTACATCCTCAACCAGGTTGAAGGCCAAGGCAATGTAGCCCAATGGGGCGATGAAGTGGCTGTGCATTATGTGCTGAAGAACTTGAAGGGCGAGCAGCTGGAGTCGAGCTACGACTATGAGCGGCCGATGTACTTCAAGATTGGTGGCGGCGAGATGATCCCTGCCATCGAGGAAGCCTTGATGACCATGGCTCCTGGTGCAAAGGCAACCTTGATTACCCCTTCGAGCTTGGCCTTTGGCGAAGTTGACTTGGGCGAGACCCTGCCGGCTTATTCACCGCTGCTCATCGAATTGGAGCTGGTGGAAATCAAGTGAGGTTTGTTTTTGGAAGCAAATCTTACACAAATGCTCTGATTGGCTGCGCCGAAATGCTCTGCATTCGATGAAATCAATCTTCGATTTCAGCGAAGCTAAATCTTTTGTAAATAATAGAGTGCCGCCAAGTTCATTTGGCGGCACTCCTTATTTCTTAGTATGGGGTAGCTGTTTCTTATTGTTTTATGATTCTTTTTGAGATGGATTTGCCAAATTGGGTGGCTTTGATGAAATACACACCTGATGGCAAAGTGGAGATATCAAGGTTACCATCATTGAAATCGTGGAATTCCATGACTTTGATTCCCATAAGATTGTAAACACCCAAGAGGTAAGGATCGGACAAATCGGTATGGATTTCGACCTGAGAGACCGTTGGATTGGGACAGATTTCAAATGAAGTGAACAATTCATAGTTGGTTTCGGGTAGGCTCACGCTTGAAAAATCTATTGTCAGGTTATCGATTCCGTAAAGATAATATATGGATGAAACCTTTTTTTCAAGGTCGTAATTCTCCACATCTTCTATGAGGATTCTTAGCTGGACAAAAGGTTCGCCTATATAGTCATTTAAGGAATACTCAACATGTTTCCAGTTTCTGGAATAAATTGCATCCAACAAATGCCAGTGAACTCGATCGGTTGAAACCTGTATGTTGAAACGACCATACATCTTATCGAAGTTATAATTAAAGGTTGCTATGGCAAAAAAGTCAAAACTTAAGGTGACATTAGAGACTTCTGAAGGAATAGAAAACCAATCTGTTTCTGCCACGGATATAAAACCATTGGTATCTTTATTATGCGATGCTCTTGTCCCCCAATAGTAGTCGTCTTCGTCTTCGGTTTTTTGTAAGTGTTGCCAGTTGTCGCCTAAAAGCCTAATTCCTCGTGTATTATCATTAAAGTCATTGTTGAAAGGTAGTGGTAATGCAGGTGAAACCATCATCTTCTCGTGATTGGATTCGTTGTTTTCCGTTCCGTCGGTTTTTACTGCGACAACATAATAGTCATGCATTTGGCCATCATAAGCCTCATTGTCTTCAAAAGCGGTATCGGTCAATTCAGCAATTAAAACATCATCTCTGAACAAGCGGTAATGACTCGTGTTTTCAGCCTCATCCCATCTCAAATAGATAGTTGTCGAGTCGCAGGTAGCGGCAAAATGTTGGGGAGGCAAATCTCCATTCGCCAATTCTGCTGTTGCCGCTATAGTAGCTTTAACAAATGCTTCGGCGAGTTTGAAGTTGTTTACTCCACTTCCAATAGTGTCGCAAGGCTTGTGATAACAGGGGTGCTGAGAAATGTACTCAACATCACCAAGATAGATGGCAGGATATTCATAAGTGCAGAATCTTATGTGGTCTCCTCTGCCTGCTTCGCCGCCAGTCAACCAAAGTGTCGGTGTTTCGGGAAGATACAGATTGGCAACGGACGAATAGTATTCATATAGGTTTCTTGAGAGATGATAGCAAGCGGTGTACATTTTTATGGTGTCAAGTTCTGGTGGGTACCAACCAATCATGTCGAGATTGAAATTGCCGAGGATATTCATATCCTGACGGGCGCAGTCTTTGGCATATCCCATACTTCCATAAAGTCCATTCTCTTCTGCATTGAAATTGATGTAGATGATGGAACGCTTAAATGTGTATTGGCTTAAGATGCGTGCCGCCTCAAGTACGCCAGCGGTTCCAGAGGCATTGTCATCGGCTCCAGGGCCACTATTATGGTCATAATGCGAGGAAACGATGATATATTCATCGGGATATAGAGTGCCGGGTTGGATAGCTATGACATTGCCGGCATCAAGCGTGTCATTATGTCTGTCAATAAAGTAATGTATTGATGGTTCCAACCCCAATTCTTCATAACGTTCAATCAGCCAGTTCTGAGTGAGCATTGCCTCTGGTGAATAGGCTTCTCGTATGAACTGTTGCATCCAAGCGATGCTGTTGTAGATGTTAGCGGTATCTACTTGGTTCATCATTGCTTGTATTTCAGGGTTGGGTTCAGTGACTTTAGGATAAGTCTGTGTCCGATTGCCTTGGTGATCGATGGGTTCCCAATGAAATTGTGCTTTCATCGTTGAGGCTGCAATCAAGAAGAGTGCAAATAGTATGGTCTTTTTCATAGAAATAGGTATTAATTGAAAAACAATTAGTTGAGGAACAAGTTTATTCCTTCACCACCTTGTCAGTAAACGTCTTTCCGTCTTTCATCGTGACTTTTATCAGGTACTGCCCCGCTGCAAGGCCATTCAGGTTGAGACATTCGAAACTCTGATTTTGTGTATGCATCAGGCGGCCTTGCAAATCGTAAAGGTCGATTCGGGCAGGCTGCACGTCGGGAGAATAATGCAAGTGAAGTTCGTTATGCGAGGGATTGGGATAGAAGTCATAAGGGCGAATATGGATGCCCAATTCTTCAAGGTTGTCATAATTGTCCTTTATGACTACCACAGAAATACTATTAGGCGAAGCAAATGCATCGTATGAACTCACAGCAATGCTTCCGTCATCCAATACCTTCATGTTGATGGCATGATGGAATGTGTCTTCTGATAGGAAATGACGCTCCCATTGAACATTCAAGTCTCCATCCAAACGGAGCAAAACCAAGTGATTGGGCGCGACAACATTCGTCATATAAGAAAGGTAGATTGTGTTGCCGTCTATCGCTATTGCGCGAATGGCTTCAGGTTGATATAAAGATCTGCCAAAAAGTGCTGATGCTTGTCTCACATGTTGCCTGTTGCGTTTTTCCAAAAGTACTGAGCTATAGGTGTAATAGGTTTGGGAATCAAACTGTTCGTATCTGTTAACTATAAGATAGTGCTGGTCGTCAACGGGCAAGAACTGATCGTTCCAATTATGAGTATACCAATGACTCCCCTGGTAGAAATAAAAACATTTCTCCTCTACCACATTGAAAAGACTGTCCAATACATATAGACGGAAGGGCGGACTGTCGTGAGTATCGCTAGTATGGTTGCTTCCCCAATAGCAGTATTGTACTGGGGATTCGTTGAACATCCCCGTATGTTTCTCCATCAGCATGTCGAAATACCTTATTTGAGGAACTTCCGTCCTGCTTTTCAATGTGCCGTCAAAGCCGATTCGCAAGAAATAGGTCATGAATGTCTCATTGGGATCGTCTTTGATGCTGTAGGAAGCGATAATGTCACCATTTGGTTCAGAGAATAAGTCGTATGAGTAATAGGGAAACAGCGCTGTAGAATGGCCGATTTCAAAGATAGTGTCACCGATATAGTTAAGGTACATATCAATGGTTCTCATCCGGAAGTAGAGTGTATCATCAATTACTAGGAAATTGGCATAGACAAAATGGTCGTGATGTTCTGGATCAATTTCGAAAAATTCCGCTACGCTATGGTCATCATATACGCTATCATATTCAAAGAGTAATGAGTCTCTCACGATTCCATCAGCAGAGAACTTGTAGAACATCTTGCCAATGGGAGATACTGTACCAGGCGCATATTCAGGAGCCAACCAACTCTCAACAACCACGCATTTGTCAGTGGTTTCCACAAAGTTGAGATTGACTCCAGTGAGGTATTGACCGTTTGAATGCGAGAACTCTGTCACAATCTCTTGGCCTTTCGCTAAGCTTAATGTCATAATGCCCAGAAAGAGCAGCGTTTTTTTCATTAGATGTAGTAAGGCTGTTTTCATTTGTATGGGTTTTAAAGTTTACAAATGCAAAACTAATCAAAGTGACAACTTTTATCATACGGTTTGGGCAAAAGTACGGTTTTTTTGCAATAGATAAAACAATACAATATTGATAATCAATACTTTAAAAAACTAAAAAGTACGGGTTTTTGTTATCCAATTAATTGGGAGATGGCATCCGAACCAGCCTTTTTCCTGATATTCGTACGGTATTTCTCCACCGTATTAAGACTCAAATGCAGGATTTCGGCCTCTTCTTTTGTCCTGAACCCAAGGAAGGTCAGTATGACAATGTTGCGCTCTGATTCGGTTAGGTCAGGATAAGTGGTTTTTATTCTCTCTTTTGCCAAGGGATAGGAAGCCTCGAATTCGGACATAATGTGTGCCAGCCTGTCATTCGTTCCTGTTTTGTAGAGTTCCATCACACGCTGCTGAAGTGTCTGCAACGATTGTCGCGAAACCGCCTCGAACTCGGATTCCAGTTTCCGATAGGCTTCCTCTTGAAGCAAAGCTTCTATTTCCTTGTTTTTGCGGTATCGATTACTGAGCCATAGCACCACCGTAAGCGACAGTAATACCAAGGCCAAAAACAAATAGAGCAGATAGCGTTTCACCTGCTGTTCGTGCTGCAACTGCATCAATGCCAGTTTCTTATCAAATTCGCTTTTCACCTGCTCGACGGCTTTCGGCTGGCTTTCAATGGTTTGCAGCATCTCAAAATAACGGTCGGCATATTCCAAAGACTTTGCTTTATTGCCTAAAGCTTCATAAGACTTGTACAAACGTTGGAAAATGTCCGCATTTTCGGGATTTGGTACAATCTCAAAACGCATAGTGTTCATGAAATCCAACTGTTTTTCAGCATAATAAACGCATGAATCATATTGTTCATACTGAAAGTGGATTTTGCTCAAATTGCAATAGAGCCCATCCTTATATCTAAACATTGGCTCCTCGTAAAGTGCCAAGCCTCGATGACATTCTCTGATGGCTTTCTGCAATAGTTGTTGCCCTTCTTGCTCATCTTTATAATATTGGTTTTCAAATTGATGCCTGTAAAGCTGCGACATAGAATAATGATAATAGGCTATGTTTTCCACCTGACCAAGTTTTTGTGCCGCCTCCAATCCATTTTCAAAACACAGTCGGCAGCTGTCGTATTCTTCGAGAGCAAGATAGGCATCTCCCAACATAAAAGCGGAGTTAAACCAACCACTATACTTCTGTTTTTCAGAAAAATATGCATTAACTGGTTTCAGATAGTGGAGGCCTTCATTATAATAGCCATTATACACATAACACATACCAAGCCGCAATTGTATTTTGTATCGATAATTGTCAATCCACTCTTGTTCACTTTCCACATTTTTAAAATAATAGAGGAAACGTTTGTCGATATGTCTGCACTGCTCAATGCTTTGAAAAGCCTTCAATAACCAGTCGAGTTTTATTTGTTCACCTTTGCCCTCTTTAAAAGCAATGCGTGAAAGAGCCTCGCAGGTTTGTGCCTCAAACCACTTGTCATTGCCACCGACATAAAAATCTTCAGCCACTTTCAACAGGGAATCTGTGATGCTGTCGTAAAGGAATAAAAGGTCTCGAGCCCGAACTTTCAGCAGGCAATAATGAGCATATTCTTTTTCTGAGAGTGTTCCAAGGTTCAATGTATCAAGGATTTGAAGAGCACTGTCGGGCTTTTGCGAAAAGAAGCTTTCCACCTGATAAAGAATACTCTCTTGTGGAGGTGGCGTGGTGGTTTTGTTGGCACAAGCTGCTATAGTGAATAACAACCCGAAAATAAAAAGCTTTGCTTTCATGCGGGCAAAGATAGGGAAAAAACGAATTATTCCCCAACGAATTCTTCCTTGTCCGCGTAGAACACGTCAATGGCGGCTATCAGGGTCATGCGTCCGTAGGCATCATAGTCCATCCAGCCCGTCCTGTTGTTACCAAGCCAAATCTCCGTCAGTCGGTTGAGGTGGTCGTATGTGAAGCGTTCTTCCAAGTTGCGATTGTTGTCGGTTCGTGAGGCTAAATTACTAAATCCGTCGTAATAGATAGGTGAGTTTTTCAGAATATTTTTGCCTCTTGTGGTTCAAATGTTTCTAACAGTTCGTTTTTCAGAATGAATGTGTTATATTATTTTGGTGGCCTCCCAAAAATTATATCAATAATAAACATACCAAACAAGGAAAATACGCAAAACACGATGCAGAAGAACGACCGCCAATGACGGGTTCTTTTTTCTTCGTTCGCGAACATGGCTTTTATTCGCTTGTATCGTTTTTTGCTGAAAAACAAAACATAGTTTATAATGAGAACTACAATACCGAAGGCGATAGGAAAATCAAAGTTTATTATTGGTGATGCTATAATATGCATAAAGATATCGTCTATTATAAACGCATCAGCCATTAAAACGAAAGTTAGTGGTAGAATTGCCAACGCAGTAGCAAAGGCATCCGTTTCGCGACCTCCATAAGGATTTGGTTTATACATTCGAAAGAAGAAAAAAAACAGACGATAATATGCGTTTTTCAGAAAATTGAAGACTTTCATAGATTATTTAGCAATTTAATCTTTCTTCAGTATCCATTTATCGTCATTACACGAATATTCGTATTGATAAAGCTTGCCACTTTCAGCCCAAACCATCATTTGCTTTCTTCTTTTTCGAGGCCTTCTCACTTCATATGTTGAAATAAAAACATCTATCTTATTGCCACAGAGCTTAGTATTCACCCTAATAGCTTTGGTAAAATGCCTAAGTTTTTTCTTTACATATGTTGGATTCTCTTCCATCCATTGGTATGAAAAAACACCCAACGGAATACTGTCGAAAGCAATGTCGTTCGGTAACCCATCGATGCAAATGAATTGAATTGTATCATAATGAATTCTTTTAGCATGTTCATTGTAATCTTTCGTATAGTTTACAACACTATTTAATATGATTTGGTTTAAGATGTTTTGGGTCTGATTTATTGTGTCATTTCGATAGGTTTCAAAAGAATAAGTTTCATAGTTAATACCATACTTTTTTGCTTCTTCAAAATCAAAGCAATACTCGTATTTGTGAGGAATATATTTACCACAGACAAATGAGCGAGAAAAAGATGGAATAGATTTTAAAACTCTGACAACTTCTTCATCGAACTCATTATATCCAGAAGAATTATAGACATGTGTTTCCTCTATCATTGCTACGCTGTCGATTTCGAACCAAACACAAGTTTTTTTGTCTGGTAAAAAAAGCTCCTTGTTTAGGTTGCCCCATTGAATATTTGAATAAACATATTCATAGAATAACTGTAAATTGTATGTATAAGGAGAGGCAGTACTTTTATTCTTGTTGTCCTTAACCCAATGAACTACTCCTTTTTGGAATACGAGTGTCATCTCATTCTCATAAACTGGCGTCCAAAAGGCTTCGTCCCAGAACGATTTCCCATACCCAAGAAACAGGGTATCTGAATAATTGAACAGAAATTTTCCACTTCGACTCCCAAAGACAGACATAGTTACGTCATTGTGTTTTGCATCCCATACAGAAACTAAAAACAATGAATCATTAGTTATTTCGAAACCCAAACTATAACCTCTAGGGTTGCTTGTTGGCGGGTTTAAAGTTTTTATTTTCTTCATATTCTCAAATTCTGTCGCATCAAATACCTCATTGATGTCGATAAAAGGGAATATATAATACTTATTTCCTTTCCAAAGTAGTACATCTCTTGCTTGTGGAGTGGCAAAAACGGATAGACTGAATGCGAAAAAGAGAAGTAAAGTTGAAACAAGGGGTTTCATAATTGAAATAATTAGTGTTTTAGTATTTTATTAACCGAATAATGGAATGTGGTTTTTGTAATGTTGAATTCCAATAATTTTTATTGCCATAATTATTTGTTTTGTTCCAATTAGAATAAAACTGCGCACATACATAATAACCCAATAAGAATGAAGGTGTATCAACAGTGCTGGATGTTGGAATCCTAATATCAAATCCATCAGGACAAAGAAAAGCCATCGCATATTTAAAGCTATCATTACCAACAGTATTAAGCGCACCATTTGTAATTTGATAATGCATGAATTCTTTTAATACTTTTGCTTCAAATTCATAATTAAAATCAAATTTCGGATTATACAATCTATTATTTTCAGACAATTGAAATGCATGAATTAGCTCTTCGCTATAAACAAGAAACTGTGAAAGTTGAAACTCATTGATAAAGGTAATGGAGTTATCGTCAGGATTATATTGACCTGGAACATCGTCTGTAGTTTCTCCAATTAATATTTTATATATAACGGGTGAATCATTTAAAATATCATATAGTTTATTGAAAAGGGTGCTTTTTTCGGTTGAAAATTTTACAGAACTATTAAATGCTTCTTGTTGAGAAGGTGTTAATTCGGACAAATCGATAATAGGCTCTTCATAACCATCATTACCTCCATGTATTTCACTTCCCTCCATCCAAACTTCAGTTGAAACACCCGTTGACCATAGCATTTGTTTAACCTCCACCGAGGTATATGCCTTCTCCGCAAAGTTCACCCCCCAGTTCTCATGGAAAGGATTGCTCGGTGTCATGCCGCCCTGCATTACCCATCCGCTCGGGTCGGTATACTTCAGCGGATTGTTGAGGCAATAGGCATAGCGGTTGAAACTTTGCGAGTTGTCGGGGCTTTGCACGTAGGCGTCCACCGAGAGGAACGACGACATCTGCGGGTCGTACATACGGCCGTTCATGTTGATCAAACCGAAGGCATAGAGGTGCTCATGCCCAGTGAAGCCTCGGTCGAACATCGGGGCGGCCAACTGACTAGATGATTGCCAGGTCTCAGGATTGCGGCGGGTGCCCCAGGCATCGAAACTCAATTCCTGCTCCACGTTGCCATGGCTGTCGGTTATCGTTGTCCAACTGTCCAGATGGTCTTTCAGGATGTAATGAAGCGTGTCTTCGTTTCCACTGGTCTCCACAACGGCAAACACACCCATAGGACCCGTAAGGTAAGTAAGCACTTTCTCGGTCGTGGTGTTGTTTTCGGTCTCGGTCACAAATTCGCAGTTGCCCACATAGCGTTTGGTGCGTTCCACACCGTTGGCGTGCTCTTCCATAAAGACGCGCTGTCGGTCGTAGCCGTAGGTGTATTCCAGCGTGTTGTTGCCTTGGGTGATGGTCTTCACCTTGTCGAAACAGGTATAGGTGACTGCTTGTTCGGAAAAAGAACCCGCATCAACATCGGCATAATCGATGGCATGAGGCTTCGCCGTTGCGTCATATTCGGCATTGGCAAAAACAACGATGTTGTCGATGGTTTTCCCTGCCATGCGTCCGTATGCATCATAGTCCATCCAGCCCGTCCTGTTGTTGCCGAGCCAAATTCCCGTCAGTCGGTTGAGATGGTCGTATGTGAAGCGTTCTTCCAAGTTGCGTGTGTTGTCGGTTCGCGAGGCTAAATTACTAAATCCATCATATTCGTACGACAAATCTTGCAGAATATTTTCGCCTTTGGCGGTATGTATCCTCGTAAGCAATTGCTTTTCAGGATGATATTCCCTGTTGCAGACTATGCCTTCACCCAAGAGGAAGCTTTCTATCTGCCCCATAGGGGTCGTTTTTTTGGTACGGTACAGTTCATTTCCGTCGTTGTCGATGATATTTTTCAGATAACCTATAGTGTTGTACCTGTAGTATGCCCTGAAACCCGACGGATACCGGATGCACTCTTTCCGCGAGGCGGAATCATAGTTGTGTATTGTTCTCTCCGATGTTGAGTTTGGTGCCTTCTACGACAGTGTTTTGTGCCATGCCCACAAGACCTAGCAGGCAGGCGACCAGCGTAATTGCAAATTTTGTTTGTTTCATTGTCTTGTTTGTTTAGTTTGTTTTCAATCCTTCACAAATTTTCCTTCGGCCACCATGCGGCTTCCGGCGACGATGCGATACAGATACAGACCCGAGGCAAGGTTGCCCGTATCTAGCCTAATCAGGTTGCCCTCCTGGCCGACGACACTGTCGAGGCATTTCACACCTACCGCGTCGAACAGCAGGATGCGGGCGTTGTCGGCAACGGCTTCCGGAAGCGGGATGTTGATAATGCCTGTGGTGGGGTTGGGATAGGGCGAAAGTGGTGGTGTTGCGCTGTTTTCCTCCACCACGTCCCAGGTGATCTCGATGTCCTCCCTTCGGAACTTCATCAGCATCCCCTGAAACTCCAGGGCACCAGGCTCATTCGTCCCTCTCCGCGTGAGCATCGGCACAAGGCACCCGCCGTCGTTGAAAGCCGCGGGCTGCCCTGGGCGGAACAGGAACTCGTCATCCCTGAATGCCTTACGTCCCAAAAGGTTGAGATGCTTGTCCACAAGGATCACATTGGCCTGATAGATGTCTGCATATAACCATTCGGCACAATAGGTGATGGCAAAGATGGTGGAGTCGTCGATGTAGGCCGTGCTTGTTCCCCATGGCATCCATGCAGTCGAGTCGTAGGGTGGCAGTCGCAACTCGTCGTACACGTTCAATGCCGAATCGATGACGTATAGGGAAGAGTAATAGAAAGTAGTCCGTCGATTAAGCTGGATTTTATTGGCGTGAAGTATCAAACGGTCATCGTCTATCCAATTGCCGTCGGTGGAGATTTCATAAATGGGATCCACTTCGTATCCATATCCGCCTTGCACCTTATTCAGGTTTTTCCTTGATACGACTTCAAAACCCATGTCGACCACATATATCCCCGGCACGCCCGTGGAGCTCAGGAAATCACCTCCTTCCACAGCCATCAACAAGTTGTCGGAATGTGGCTCGTATGTGATTTCCTCGATGGAACTGGCATAATAGGTCGGGAGCGACTTCTTGACAAGTATGTTGAGTTCTTCGTCCAATTCGTATAGCTGCAAGGCACGGCGGTAATACCCATACTCCTCAACTTGATAGGCAGGAGCGGCGGCAAGGATAACAGTACCCGAAGGGGAAAGGATGGAATTCAGCAGCATCCCTGTAATGACATAAAAGCAATCGAAAGCTTCGTCCTCAACACTGAAAGTTCTCGAATTTATCGGCTCCAATTCGCTGTCAAAGACATCCACGCGGATATATCTTTGGTAGTATGGATCACACAGGCTGTCGTCGCACACGCCGAATACCATGTAGTTTCCATTGTTGAGCTCCACGGCGCTGAAATAGTTGAGTATCATGCCCTGCGGGTGTACAAGCCTGTCGATGTGCTCGCCGTCCTTGTTGATTTTCACCAACAGCCCGTGTTTGTTGGATGTACAGCCCATGCAAAGTGCCGACTCGCCATTGTCAACCGATATGACATCGTTGAGAGCCCATGTGTTTCCCGTTTCTATCTGGACCGTCCACTCTTGGGAGAAGAGACTGTGGCACAAGGCCAACAGGAATATGATTAATATGGCTTTTTTCATGTTTGGGAAAAGGCTTGTCGTCATTGGAAAATCTCTTTGTGAATACTATCTTGGGAAGCTAAAAGCGGAATCCCGTAAAAAGCTGTGGTAAAATGTCCTATCGACGTGTCATTTTTTCCATCATTTACAACAACTCGGAACAAACAATGGTCAGTTGGTACAGGAAGAGTGCCACTGTTGGGCAGGATGTTCAACACAAGGTGGCGCTCTCCCAAATAATAGTAGTTCATCTGATCCGAATTCAGCCAGTAGTCCTGCGCTGTGGGATTTTCCTTGAAGAACTCGCAGTAGCGTGGGCTGACATTGGGGTATCCTGACGTCGGATTTGAATGGTTCTCGCCCAATACCGTAAATTTGTTCATAACCCCTATATAGACATATTCATAACCCTCTGGAGCTATAGATACCAAATTTGCATTCAGCATCCCCGTCAACGTGTCCGCCGCATCAGCTGGAAAGCCATTACTGTTCACGTGGTCTTCCCCATAGAACCATAGTATATCATCATCCATAAAAGGCCTCCACGGATGCGGCTGGTCGGGATCGGGCTGATCACCCTTCATGCTTCCCTGAAGAGTGTGTATCTCAATGGCTAGGAGATTGCCATTGCGCTCGCCCGCCTCCACATCAAGGATGATGAACTGCTTGTTGTCCAACAAAGCAGCTTGGTATAGCATTAGTACAGCATCGTACATCTGGCCGTTGAAAACATACAGGTCGGCAAGTGACACAGAGTCATTGGTGCATACTGGCATGTATAGCGTGGTGTCGGAGCATACCGTCTGCCCGTAGGAATAGCCAGGATAGGCATAGGTGTAGTTGAACAGGGCCTCGATGTTCCACACGGCATCGGGGATACTCATGTAGGAGACTGTCTTCTCATTAGGGTTCAACCCAACCTCCTCCAGTTGACGCTTGAAGTCCAAAATCTGAACAAGAGTGGTTTTACTTTGATTGCGTGTGTCGGGAACTTGTTCCTTCTTGCACGACACGACAGTCACCGCCGTAGCAATAATTGCCAAACCGATGATGGCTATAATTGAATTAAATCTTTTCATGATGATTTGAATTTAATTTGTTAGTAATAAAGTGAATTAAAGATTAATTTTTGTCGAAATCGCCATCGGCGTAACCGTTGGCGTTGCTGAGTTCAACGATGTAAGAGCCGCTTGCGGCAGAAGTGAAGGGGATAATGATTACCTGCTGCACATCGGTGTTTACCACGGTGTTGTAAACAAGGCCGCCCATACCGTTGTAGATGGAGATGTTCACATTGCCGAAGCTTTGGTTGAAGCCGATGTAGACGGCATTGTCGTTGGCACCGGCTACGATGGCGTTAGGACCAATGTTATACATTAACTCGCCATGCAAGTTGATTACATCATATTCAGTTGGGACATTGATTTCCATAAAACACTTAATTGTTGTTTCTGGATTTCCTGCTTGGACTTTCCAAGCACCAAGACTAATAGCACAAAGGCTGACAAGTAGAAGTAGTTTGGTTTTCATAGCATAATGAATTTTTTTTTGTTTAACATTTTAAGTTTTCTATGACACAATGTGTCCACAAATAATACACTTTGCAAAATTGGGGATTTCATTCGTGCATACGAACCCCATTACGAACTATTTAGGGGTTAGAAAAATATTAAAATGCTGTAAATATGAAACTTAAGATTGTCCTTATTACGAACTTTTTCTCATAATATTACGAAAACTATAGGAATTATGGGCCAAACATATTAGGAAAAAGATTTGTTTTTCTAGGCCTTTTTAGTCTTTTCCGTTGTTGTGTTTTTCATTTTTCGTCTTACGGAATTGCGAACCTTGTCGACCATATGCACACTTTTCTTAAACATTACAGCTTCTTCATCCCTTGAAATGTTGAAAAATGACAATATAAAATCTTCTTGCTCCATCTCTGTCAATTCAGGATGTTGCAATGCCAAATTCCTTCTGACATCAGGATATAAGATATCAAATACCTCCATAAGAGCATTCCAGGGGGTATTTTTGCCAAAAGCAGCTTCTTTCAAGTCCGCCAAATATGCTGCCTCACCTTTATTATCCAAATAAATGCTAAGTTTCCTTATTATGAGTGCAATCCTATCCAATGCATTTGAATATTGTTGGGCATAGTCATCTTTAGCAGTTTCTAATTCTATGATTTTTTGCATCAGCTCTTGGTAAGCCTTCTTGCTGGCTTCATGTGCCAACGATAGATTTGACAAAGCTTTTTCACTGTTTTCTTGCTTCAGGGATAGTTCTTTGTTTTGCTGTATAAAATGAAAGAGTTTAGCCTTTGCTTCGGCCTCTTGCTTTCGCATTCTCGCCAACCGGATTTGGGTGAAGGCAAGCACGGCCAATCCAATCAAGGCTAAAACCCCTACAATGGCTATGATTCGTTGGCGCAGGATAAGTCTTCGATTCATCTCATTCTGGAGGCTTTCATAGTCGTATTGCTGCTGGATGCGATATACAGATTTTTTTTCTATGTTTGCTAAAATAGCTGACACTATGTTTTGGCGCTTTTTAAGGTATTGGAAAGCTGATGCTGTATCACCTTGTATTTCTGCCATACGAGATAGTGTTTCGTATGATGAGGCCTTGGTTTCATCTTTTACTTGGTCTGTGGGCAAAAGCTCTTCCAAGTGATGAACATAAACGGCAGCGGAATCAAATTCATCTTGAGCCAAGAACGATTTCACAAAATTCAAAAATAGCATAGTTTTTTCTGAATCATTCAAGTTAAAGACCTCATCGGCTTTTTTGAGTTTTGCTATGGCCTCATCATTTTTTCCTTCCAAGCGACGCAACACGGCATAGTTATTCAGGACTTTTATCTTAATTTTATTGGCCAGTCCTAATTCAGCATAATCAAGGCTTTTTTCTAAACTCTTTTCCGCTTCATCAAATTGTTTTAGGACAATGTAAACTATTGCTTCCAAATTATTCACATAAGCTCTTTCTGTGTTACGCAACCCAAAATGGGCATCAGACTTCTTCAATATGGAAAGAGCTTCTTCGTGCTTATAATCATCATACAGCATTTTCCCCATCCAATACTCCGCCTGTGCCACGGTGAGGCTGTCAATAGCAAGCTTGCCGTATTGCTCCGCTTCCTTGAACGAGCGCATGGCGGATTCCTTTTCGTCGTAGTGTTGCTGCACGAAGCCGCTGTAGAGGGCGGCTTGGGCGGCCTTGGGGTATTGCTTTTTACCGGCATAGTAGGCTGCGGCACGTTCCAATTCGGGGCTGGTGGAGAGGTTGGCGTGCTCGTCGAAGAAATCGTCGTCCATCACAGGCGAAATTTCCTGTCCATGGTCACCAAACAAGGCCTCGGCCTGCAGCAAGGCCATGTCCATGCGCTCCCGCTCGCTAAAGCTCGCGGGCATGCGCAGCACGCTGTCAATCAGACGGGCTGTGCTGTCGGGCAAGGTGTCGGCCAACTGCTCGGCACGCTTCACCATGCGCCGCGCCTCGCGCGTGGTGGTATCGCAAGCCGACAAGGCCAGCAAAAAAAACAACAATCCTATCCAAGCGTAGTGTTTCATGGATGCAAAGATAGAAAAAACAAATTATTCCCCAACGAATTCTTCCTTGTCCGCGTAGAACACGTCAATGGCGGCTATCAGGGCAGCGAGGCTCCACACGGGGATGGCCAGCTTGTCGGTGTCCAAGAAGTTGTTGAGGAAGCCGTGGATGAAATAGCTGATGAAGGCGAGGGTGGCACCCAAGACCAAGACTTTGGCCTTTTTGTTCTTGCAACGGCCGTAAGTCTTCAGGCCGCAATACACCGTCACGATGACCAAGACTAGCACGAGGAGCGACCCCACAACGCCTTGCTCAGCCAAAGGACCGAAATACTCGGAGTGGGCATTGCCGCCATCGCCGGCGTTGGTGCTGATGATGGTCTTCTCCTTCGACATCTGATAAGGCGCATACACGAATTGGTAGGTGCCTGGTCCCCAACCAAACACCGGACGTTCATTGAACAGACGGAAAGCCGACTGCCAGCGGTTGATGCGCTCGAGGTTGGAGGCATCGGTGGAGATGTTGGTGATGGATTGGATGTTTTCCACAAGGTCGCCCGAAGCATCCTGGTTGTTCTTCTCCAAGGCATCGATGATTTGGTTTTGGAAGGCGAAGAACAAGCCGACCAGAATCACGACGGCGGCGGCAATCCAGCGGAACTTGATCTTCAACAGTACGCAAATCAAGACGGCTAAGGCGGCAATGATGCTGAGCCATGCCGCACGGCAGTTGGAGAGCGTGAGGGCTACGCTGAGCAGCACAACCACGCCGATGATAATGAGCCTGCGGCTTTTCTTCACACCAGGCAGGAAGACATAGGCGAGGGCGAGGATGAGATAGATGGCCAAGGCTGCACCGTAGGCCGTATGGTCGTTGTAGAAAGGCGTCATCACCCAATGGGCCGAGTCGCCATCGAAACCGAACTGGGCATGGTGGATGATGGTGTAGACGCACACGATGCACAAGGCAGCGATGTAGAGCCAAATGAACTTATGGATGTTTTTCGGATTCTTGAAAAGGATGGTGCAGAGGAAGAAGGCAGGGATGACAAACCACAGCCTCGACAGCAAGAATTTGATGGACACTACGGGCATCTCGCTCGTGATGGTGGTGACGAGCATCCAGGCAAACATGCAGTAGATGACGATGGCGATGGGATGCCGCGAGATGCGCCGGTCGAACTTGCCGTCGTAGAGCATTTTGGCCACGAACAAAATCAAGATGCCCATCAGCAGAGGCTCGGCGGGCAGCGAGATGGCCAAGCCCGATTCAAGCACTTTCAGGTTGACGGAGAGCGGCACCGTGAAGGCTGTGAGCAACAGCACTTTGTCCAAGGAGAAGATGTAAAGCAAAAGCACGCCCAGCACGACGGGAAGGGCAAAGAAGAGATAGGTGTTCTTCTTCACCACAAGAAACAGCCCCACGGCCACGAATAGTGCCGCGATGACATAGAGCCAGGCTATTTTCGCTTTCTTCTCCACGGTTTATTTCTTTTCGCCTACGAAACGCTTGCGGTTCTCGATGATGAAGATGACCACGATGGAGAGCAGGAAGGCTCCCAGTGCACTCAAAGCGACCACCACCCAACGCACGGGGAAGGCTTTCTTGTCGGCAGGGAAGGGCTCGGTAACGATGTTGGAGTATGTGAGGTCGGAATAGTAGAAACGCAGGTTCTGCTCATAGTCGACCTTGGTGGATACATAGGTGTTGGCCTCGGCTTCTATTTTGGTGCGGAGGTCGACGGCTTCGGCACCGTATGTCTCAAGGTTGTTTTTCAACTCTGTGGCTTTGGCAGAGCCGGCGAGGTAGCCTCGGGTCACCTCACGCGCTTGGCTGCTGTAGTCGGTCACGCCAAATTCGGTGCTGATGGTGGTGAGGCGGTCTTTCAACGAGTCGATGTTGCGTTGCTTTTCGTTCAACTGCCTTTCATACATGGCCACCACTTCACCCACTTTCTGGGTGTGCAGGTCGTGCACCTTCTGGTCGTAGAAGTTGAGGATGTCCTTGGCGATGTCGCAGGCCACAAAGGGGTCTTTGTCCATCACGCTGATGCTTACGGCCTCGTTGGGGGTCTTTCCGATCTTGACCTTGCTGCGGTATTCGTTGATCATATAGGTCTTGGCAAACTGGTCGGCCTTGTTGATTTTGTAGTCCGTCCATAAGTCGTACTTTTCGACGATGGAGTCCATGATGGAGGTCGAATTGATGATTTCGAGCATTTGCTCGGTCTCACTTTCGTCGGAGTAGGGACTGATGTTGGCGGGATAGGCCACGGCCACCGACTTGTAGAGTGGCGTGATGAACATGGAGCTTGAGAAAATGGCACCGCAGAGGGCGGCCACCACGGTGATGATGATGATGTGCCATTTCCATTTCAGCACGAGTTGAACCAGTGAAAGATTGTTGAAATTGTTATCCATGATTTGATTTGTTGTTTTCGGAGTAGTTGGTACTATATTAGGTGCAGGTTTCGGCTCATTCTTTTCCGGGATGATGCCTTTTTTCCTTGGTGGCCGCCTCTTTTTCGGCCTCGGAACGAAAAAAGCCTTTCGAGCGGTCGTAGAAGACGATGCAGAAGAGGAGCAGCAGGAAGGTGCTCAGCACGGTGACCACCACGATGATCCAGCGGATGGGATAGGTCTTACGCTCGGCCTGGAAGGCTGAGGTGACAACGAACTTGTGCGGGATGAACTCAGTGGCATCCACCTTGGCCTCTTCGTATTTCGACTTGACCAAAGAGAGTTGCAGGCGGTCGTTGTCCAAACGCTCGTTGATGGCGTAGGAGGCACCGCCGTATTCGGCCAAAACATCCAATTGTTCCTGTATGTTATTGACTCCCTGTCTGTTGCCTTTGCCCAACTCAACGGCTAATTGTTGGCTGAGCATCTCCACTTGCGACTCGTAGTCGAACACGCCGAGCTTGCGCAAGGTATTCAAGGAGTCTTCGAGCATGTTCATCTCGGCAACGAGGGTGTTGTATTCTTGTTCCACGATGCGGAAGGCCTCGATGGCGACCTCTTTCTGCATCTGGTTCATGGTGCTGTCGAAAATCTCGGCAATCTCGTTGGCGATGCGGGCCGAAAGGGCGGCATCTGAATCCAAAACGGTGATTTTCACGGCGTTGTATTCCGTCCTGCGGAACTTGATGCGGGCATCATAGAGCTTGTTCAGCTTGGTGATGGGGTATTTGCTGTTGGCCTTGATGTTGTAGTGTTCCATCAGGTTGAAACGGCTAATCACCTTGTCGCGTACGCGGTTCGAGTTCAAAACTTGCAGCATCTGTTCGGTCTGCTCATCCTCGCCGAAGTTCATGATGTCCTTTTCCGACTGGTAGGTCGTGCTGATCAATACTTTCGAGATGGAATTGCTGGAGGTGGGGTAGATGACCGTCGTGGACTTATACAGCGGGGTAATGAAAAACGGAGCGCTGAAAAGGATGGCACAGAGGGCGGCCACCGCCAAAATGATGAGTATGGGCTTCCTATATTCCACCAATAGTCTGCATAAGTATTTGGAACTGTAGGTGTTATGTGTCTGTTCGTCCATATTTGTGTGTAGAATAAGTTGCCAAAAATAGGGAATTCCCATGAATTGGCAATGAAAAAAGACAAATTAAGCCTTTTTTTCCTTGGGGAGGACGAGGCTGACAATCTCTTTGAGGCTGAGCAGTCGGGTGAAGAAAATGGCGCCGCAGTTGATGGCAAAAGCGATGACGAAACCTAATATCCAGTTGAGGTTCAGCTGCTTGACGAGGAAAGTAACCACAACCACGGTAATCATGAACAAGGCGATATGGAACCAATAGCGGCCACCCATCTCGAACTTGAGGATGCGCTTGGCAATGACATATTGCAGGAAAGCCGTGACGGATTGCACGCAGAGGCTGGTGCAGGCGGCACCCACTGCGTAGAAGCGTGGAATGACGATGAGGTTGAGTAGGATATTGATGATGACGCCGGCGGCGGCTACGAGGTTGAGTTGCTTGAGGCTGCCATTGGCGGTAAGCAATGTTCCGAAGATGTAAGTTGTTGACAAACAGAAGAAACTACCCATCAATAAAGGAAATACATTGGCATATTGCCCGATGCGCATGAGGTAGGCGGTTTCGGTTTCTGCTTCTTCGGGACGGTACATCAAATGCATGATTTCCTGACGGTAGAAGACGCACATAATCATGACGATACCCGCCATGGCCACGATGACATTGAACGAGGTCTTGACCAAGTTGTTCAGTTCCAACTTGTTCTTCAGCGTGGCGGCAAACATGGGCAGAAGCATGATAGCGAACAGGTTGGAGATGTTGTTGCCCGCATCGAAAAGACGGTAGGCTCGGCTGTAGATGCCGGCTTGCACACCTTTGTCGTCCAGCAGGCGCTCAAGCAGGACGGGCTCGATGCGGCTGTAGACGCTCATCAGCAGGACAAGCAAGGCGAAGGGCAGACTTTGACGCAGTATCTCATTGAAAAACTTAAAGTTGAGCTTGAAGCTGAGATGTTCGGCGTGGCGCAGGACGATGGTCAAAGCAAACACGAGGGTGGCAATGTAGGCGACCGTCTGGGCTTGCAGGTACCAGATGATGTTGAACTTTTCCTTGGGGAACCAACCGCTCCACAGGATGAGGCACATGATGACAATGGCCAACACGCGGTCGAAGACGGAGAGGATGCTGTCCTGCTTGAACAGCAATAGACCTTGTATGTTCGACCTGAGGAAAAGGATGAAGGAGAGCAGCACTTGGTTGAGCCCGCACCAGAACAACAGCTTGAGTTTCAGGCCTTCGTTGTAGCCGCAGAAGTAACCGACCACGAAGATGACGGCAGCATAGAGCAGACCCAATAGGAGCTTGATTTCGGTGAGGCCGCCAAAGTGCTTCGAGAGGTTTTTCGGGTCTTGCGCCACAGCACGGCTGTTGAAGTTGGTGATGCCGAGGTCGAGCAAGATATAGAAGAGGTAGGAAAAGTTAAAAAGGGCTTGGTAGGTGCCGTAAGAAGCATCGCCGAGGAGGTTTTGCACCTCACGGTCGATGCCAAGAATCCAGAACGGCTTCACCAACAGGTTGAGAAACAGCAGGAAAATGATATTTTTGATGAAGCGGTTCTGCATGGATGCGTCGTTGTTTCGGAGGGCAAAAGTAGGAAAAAAAGTACTTTGAGGCTTTTTTCAGCCTTCATTTTGGAAAATATATGTAATTTTACACCCCGAATTCCGTTTTACAGGAGAAAAAGACTTTGAGTAATGAACAAGGAACAGGAAAATGTTGATGTGCTGGAAGAGGAATTGGTTGAGAACGAGAAGAGTCTGCTGCTCATCAACGACGATGTGAATACCTTTGAATATGTCATCGACACCTTGATGAAGGTGTGCCATCATACGCGTGAGCAGGCCGAGACCTGCGCTTGGATTACGCACTACAAGGGCAAATGCGCCGTCATGCATGGTAGCTTCGAGGAACTGAAACCGTATTACGACATCCTGCTCGCTCATCAGCTCACAGTTAAAATAACTGATTAACATGGCAGGTTACTCATCATTGGAAATATTGGCTATTCAGCAGGCCTACGAATCGATGCTGAAGGACATTCAGCCTTTCATCAATGCACCCAACCAATTGGAGTTGATTGACAAGGCGTATCGTTATTGCATGGATGAATATGACGGCCGATACCTCTTGTCGGGCAAGGCTTATATGATGCACCTTATTGAGATGGGGCGTATTGCCGTGCTCGAAGTGGGTTTGGGCTATATCTCTGTGGTGGCCGCTTTCCTTCATGGCATTGACTACAAGAAGGGTGTAAGTGGCAAGGAATTGAAGGAGCAATTTGGCAAGACGGTGGCCATCATCCTTGAGGACTTCAGCCAGATTTCGCAGCTGGACACGGAAAAGGTCGCCTATAACTCGGATAACTTCCAGGTGCTGTTCCTTTCGATGATTGATGATATGCGCTCGGTGCTGCTGAAAGTGGTACACCGTGTGTATGATGTTCGTAATCAGCAAGATGTTGATGCTGACCGTTTGTCGAAATATTTCCACGAGATCAAGTATATCTACATTCCTATCGTGCATCGGTTGGGCTTGTACAAGTTGAAAGCCGAACTGGAGGAAAAACTGATGCTGTTCGAGAATCCGGAATTGTTTCACGAGATTGAAAGCAAGATTCAAGCCTCACAAGAAGCCCAGAAGCAGACAGCGGAGAAGTTTGTCGCCAGGATTTCAGAAAGCATTGATGCTGAACTCGAAAGGACGAAGAAGAACGGGAAATATAAATACAGTTATACGGTCAAGTGGAGGCTGAAGTCGATACCTTCCATCTATGCCAAGATGAAGGCGCAGAATGTGCCTTTTGAGGAGGTCTACGACCTGATGGCGGCGCGCGTCATCATCCATTGTGCCTTGAAAGATGAGCAGGAATGCTGTTGGAGCGTGTATTCGGCCATCACCAATATCTATGACCCTATGCCGGAACGCCTTCGTGACTGGATTACCAAGCCGAAGGCTTCGGGTTATGAGTCGCTGCACACCACGGTGAAATATGACGACAAACTGTGGTTTGAGGTGCAGATTCGCACCACACGCATGGATGAGATTGCGGAAACGGGTCAGGCGGCACACTATCTTTATAAAGGAGAGAAGGAGACTTCTGAGGAATGGTTGCTCAATGTGCGCCAAGTGCTGGAAAATCCCAGTATGGTTTCTTTCGAGAACTCTTACAAGAAGGTTCACAAATCCGATAAGATATTCATTTTCACTCCAGAAGGCGACTTAAAACAGCTTCCGGTGGGCTCCACGGTGCTTGATTTTGCCTACGAGGTGCATACCCGAGTGGGCGAGACTTGCAATGGAGCGCGTGTCAATGGACGCATGGTGCCTATCCGTCACGAGCTGACCAATGGCGACAAGGTGGAAATCATCACGAGCAAGAAACAGTCGCCGCGTGCCGACTGGCTCAATGTGGTAGTCACGGAAAAGGCCAAGAACAAAATCCGTCGTTACCTCAAGGAAGAGGAGCTGAAAGAATCGGAGATGGGCAAGGGCATGTTGCAGCGCAGGTTGAAAAACTGGAAACTGCCGTTCTCGGAGACCGTGGTCGACATGTTGGTGAAAGAGTTTAAATTGGAGAATTCCTTGCAACTCTATCACAGGATTTCCACGGAAAAAATCGACATCGCCGATGTGAAGCGTTTCCTGACCGCTAAGTTCGGTGAGAATACCGATAAAGGTGAAAAGCCTATCCCTGAGACAATTGGGACATCGAAGAAGGAACAGGGTGCAGAAGTGGAGGAATCGCTCTCCATTGGAGAGGACATCAGCAATGTGACCTATAAGTTGGCCAAGTGCTGCAATCCTATTCCTGGTGACCGTGTGTTTGGCTTTGTCACCAACGAAGGTACCATCAGTATCCATCGCACCAACTGTCCGAATGCCAAGGGCTTGCAGGAGCGTTACGGCTATCGCATCATCAAGGTGAAGTGGAACGGTGTGGAAGCAGACGGTTCGCAGGCCACTATCCGCATCTATGGTCGCGATGTCATGGGTTTGTTGGGCAAAATCACCAAGGTCATTTCCGAGGATCTGGAGGTCAATATGAAGAACATCGTGTTCAACTCCGACAAGGAAGGCTTCTTCGAAGGGAGAATCGTGTTGCAAATCACCGATGTGGAGGCCTTGGAGCAGCTGATCAATAAGATAAAAGGCATTGAAGGTATTGTAGATGTAAATAGAATCGATTGAATGATGAATGCGGAATGCTGAATGTGGAATGCTGAATGTGGAATGAGAATTTTTGAATTTTGAATTTTTGAATCTTTGAATATGAAGAAGTTCTTTTTGATAATAAGTCTATTATTAGTGACATGCAGTATAAAAGCTCAGGTAATAGGGAAGTCGTTTGGTGTTGACCATGAGAAGAAAATCATAGTAGCCACGGGACGACTGCCTGAGGGCATGAAGCCGTATAAGGAAACGATGGAGGTGAAGGGAGAAACCTATACCTATTATCAAAGCGAAATGCCGCTCATCACCATCACTACCGATGGCCCGATTGTCAACTCGCCTGCTGTGCATGGCCTCATCAATGTGGCTGATGCCGATGGCAATGTCATCACGATGCACGCTGGATTCAAGATTAGGGGTACTTCCTCGCAGCAATATGATAAGAAGTCGTATCGTGTGGAGTTGTGGGCCGATGAGACGGGCACCGAGATGGCCGACACGACCTTCCTTGGTTTGCGCAGCGATGATGACTGGAATCTTGAGGCGATGTGGGCACAGCCGTTGCGTCTCCGCGACAAGGTAGCCAATGAACTGTGGATGGAGATGTACAAGTTGCCTTACGCCGAAAGCGAACCTGATGCCTTGCCTGGCATTCGCATGGTTTATGCCGACTTGTTCATCAATGATGAATACTTGGGCGTTTACACCTTAACCGAGCGCATGGATCGCAAGCAACTTGGATTGCGTAAATACAATGGTGATATCCGTGGCGTGCTCTACAAGGGCAATGGCCCTGGCGCCCCGACCTTTGACAGTTTGCCAATGTATGACAACACGCTTGACACTTGGGACAACTATGAGTGGGTCTATCCCAACGAGAGTGACACCGCCATCAATTGGAATCATCTCTACAGCTTCACCAACTTCGTGATGAACGCCTCTGACAATGTGTTCTATTCACAGTATGCCGCCCAATTCGACAAGGACAATGCCGTCGACTATTACTTGTTTATCAACAGTTTAATGGCTATGGACAACATGGGTCGCAACCTGTTTTTGGCGCGTTACAAGAAATCGAGCACCTATATGTATCTGCCTTGGGACTTGGATGCCATTTGGGGTTTGGATACAGACGGCCACAAGACTTACAATGCAGCTGGCCTAAAGAGCAATGGCTTCTTCGACCGCCTAACACAGGACTGTAATGATTATGGTTTCGTGGTCTCTGCACAAACCCGTTACAATGAACTGCGTGATACCCTTTTGAACCGCGAGCATATCATGGAATTGGTTCAGAACCAATACGATGAATTGGTTGAAAGCGGTGTTTACGAGCGGGAACATGAGGCATGGCCAGAGTTTACTGTGGATGAGAGCCAGTTGACCTACCTGAGCGACTGGTTGGACGACCGTTTCAATTATTTGGATGGTGAAATCAATGCGGCTTGTGGAACTTGGGGCGTTAAGGTCCCTGAGCCTGTCGAAGGAGTCGAAGGGCCGACTCGAATTGTGGAAGTTTTTCCCAATCCAGCCAAGGACAGAATCAACATCCGCTTTGTGGAAAATGGTGAAGCTTCTGTCAGATTATACGATATGACTGGCCGCTTGGTGTATTCTGATGCTTCAAACACACAAGCTTTTGTCATTTCCACACGAGGTTTGAACCAAGGTGTTTACACATTGGTAACCCTTACTGCTGGAAAGCAGCAAGTGGATAGGGTGGTGGTGGAGTGATTTTACAGTTTCCAAATGGCTTCCACCTTCAAATCCGTCTTGTGATTTCCTTGAATCAAGGTTAATCCGCTGCCGATTTCCTCACGGTCGCTGTAGATGGTGCGACCGATGCGGGCATATAGCGTCAAGGCGTTGAATAGCTTAACCTTTCCTAAAAGATACACCCTCATGCCTTTGCCGTAAAGTGCGGGAACGCTGAAGGAATAGAGCACATCATTCTCGTAGGCGTAGATGCGGGCGTTGTAGTCCTTGGCGTCGAAGATGGCGTAACGGAAAGCAAGACTATAGGGCTTGTCTTCGGGCTTGTAGGCGATGTCCTGACAGAGGAAAAAGCCGTGTTCATTGCTGCCATCATCATTGCGATAGTGAGCATATTCGGCCTTGTTGCTGCAATGCAAATCCCAACCAATCTGATAGTTGATGTTGAAACGCACGGCATTCTTGGTGTAGAAAATGGGGTAGTGACTGAAGACAAATGCATCGGTGGAATTCTTCATCTTGGTCTTTGAGCGGAACTGCAGGTAGGCTTGCGTGCGACGGTTGAAGCTGTGGCTGATACGCAAATAGTAGTCGTGGCCACGGCTGGGCGCATTGACTTGTGAGGTCAGCCAGGTGTATTGGAACTGGTCGACATAGGCAAGGATGTTCCAATAAGGTGCGGGAGCGGCTTCCACTCCAAGATAGATGCCGCGTTGCCCTTGGTTGCGGCTGCCTTCACCGAAGGCGTTGCTCATGAGGTTTTGGTAGGCCTTGCCATAGTCACGATAGAGGATAGTGAAGTTTAAATAACCGGCAGGTTTTATGGTCAAGCCGACCAAACCAGCAAAGCCAAGGGTCGTTGAGCTTGTCGAAACGCCCGATTGTATTGAGGTCGGCCCTTCGACGGGCTCAGGGACCTTGGCTCCATGATTATAACTCATCGCCATTTCTCCAAAAACCGCATATTTCCCTTTAACATACTTGAAGTCAATACCTTGGTTGGTGAGTTTTTGCCCTTGGAAGTAGAATTGGTTGTAATGGCTGGGCTTGAGTTCGAGTGGTACGCTGAGCCATGTATGGTGGGCGGTGTAACCGACCTCGAAATGAGCAATGGAATATGCTAGATGCCCTCCAATCACTTGTTGCCGTATGGCATGACGGTCTTGCAGTTCGCCAATAGTGCGGTGATACCCCGTCTCTTGCAGGCTGCTGACAAACTCGGCTTCGCTTTCCAAGGTGTCAGCCACGCTGACATTGGCATCGACCCAACGATTGGAATAGAATAATGTCCCGCTAAAAGGCCCGCTGCCAAGGGTGACGGCAGCACCGCGCATGAAAGCATACTCGCTGGCCGACCCTTTGGGTGTAATGCCGCGTCCTTGTTTCATCACACTGCCGCCTGCGCCTGCTTTTCCGAAACTCATTCCCGACCATAGCGTCAAGCCTTGGCCAAAGGCGAGCTGGTAGTCGCCCAAAACAGCCGCTTTAACAATGCCCAAGTCCTTGGCATAGAGGTGGAAGCCGACAAAGTCGAAGCCACGATGGTATTGGTTACCCAAGAGTTTCTGGATGGTGTCGCTGACCTTGTCGGTGAAGAATAGCTCGCCAGCGTCTTTCTCCAAAACAAAGCCTGCGCGGATTTTGTTCCTATAGTTATAGGTGTATTTCAGCTGGTATTTTTGTGGACTGCCGATGTAGCGCGAGTTGGGCTTGGCCAAGAGGGCGGAGTCATCGATGGGCATGTAACCTTGTTGTCGTTCAAGGATTTGTTCATAACGGCCCACCAGTTGATGCTTGCCGTAGCGTGCCAATTTGTTGAAAGTCAGCTTGTCCTTGTTTTGGCCTCGGCTTATGCATACTAAAGGTCTGATGATGGCTAGCGTTTGCTCATCGAAGCCCTCCACCATCTCCAACTCTTCCAAAAAGAGGAAATCGCCGTAATAGCGGCGGTATTGCTGCAATTCCTCAAATTGGAACATACTGAGCAGGCGCAACTCGACTAAGCGCATAGTCTCCTCGCTGTTGAGGTTGACAGGATTCTCGCTGAGGAAGATGTAGTTTTCCAAAATGTCCTCAAAATCGGTGTCTTCATCGCTATCTTCTGCTAGTCGTTCCACCTGTTCGATGAGTAGCTGGTTCAAAGCCTCGGTGCTGAGCGTGTCGATGGCAATCTGCGCCTTCGCAAACAAGGTGGATGTTAGGGATAATATGATGAAAACCAGTCGTTTCATGTCATTTTCCAATGCTGAATATCATACCGATTTGAATCGATGTCCCTAATTCGTTGTGCAGTTGTGCCGCCACATTGACTTGTGCGAAACGAATGGCATAGCCGAGGCCGAAACTCAGGATGCCTGGGTTGGTGTGTACACCTGCGCGGATATATAGATTCTTAACAGCTTCATACTCCAATCCGCCGCGTAAGCTGACACCATTGCGTTCGGTGTTTTTCTCGATTTCGCATTGGCAGATGAAGTCCTTGGTGAATTGGTAGGCCATACCAAAACGCATCACAATGGGAATCTTTTCATGGTTCAGGGTCTGCTCGAAGCTGAAATTGACGGGGTTGAAGATGTAGGTGCCTAAGGTCAGCTTATCGGTGACATGCGACTGGATGCCCAACTCAAAAGTGACCGCGTTAAATTTGCCGTAGTCGTTGCCGATTTTGAGTAGGAGATAATCGAGTTGCAGACCGATTTGCAGGTAGCGACCGAAGTCTTTGGCGTAGGCCAGCCCGAACTTGTTCTCGTTGTATTTCGATGAACCGAATTGGTTGAAACTTACTCCCAATGTGCCGAACTTGGTGGGCAAGGCGAAGGCGCCGCATTTATAAGCCGTTTCGGGCAGCATCCAACGGTTTTCGTAGTAGAGGCCGAGGCTGATTTTGTCCAAGTTGGCCATACCTGCAGGGTTGTTCTGCATGGCCCACAGCCCTTGCGAGGCCACCGATGAGCCTCCCATGGCCGCGGCACGACCTCCGATGGGATGGATGATGTCGTAGGCGAAAATATTTGATGCTGTGAGGATTAGCGATATTAGGAGTAGAAGTCTTTTCATGCAATTGGAGTTTTATGCCGCAAATGTAAGGCTGATTTCACAAAAATCAAAATAATTGAGTGAAAATGCACATTTTGCCTAGAGTAGTGGCTTATTCATGTTTTTTTCGTATTTTCGCCTTCTAAAACATGATCAAATGAATGTCGTTCTCATTGCGGCGGCCATCTGTCTGGCCATTGTCGGCATCGTGGGTGCTATTGTACCGGGCATTGCCGGACCGCCTTTCAGTTATTTGAGTGTGTTGGCCGTTTCATTTGTCGAAGGGGTCGAGCACTCGGTCACTTTCCTTGTCGTCATGGGCGTCATCGCAGCGGTGATTTTCACTCTGGATTATATCGTGCCCGTTTGGGGAACCAAGAAATTCGGTGGTTCCAAGGCAGGCATGTGGGGGAGTACCATCGGACTTTTGGTGGGTTTGACGCTTACCTTGTTCTTCAACGCAGCCTTCCCTGTCATCTTGGCGGGCCCGTTTTTTGGCGCATATTTCGGTGAAAGAATCGCGAAAACACCTAATAAACAAGCCTGGAAAGCGGCTTTTGGTTCATTTGTCGGTTTTTTGGTGGGCACGCTGCTGAAACTGGTTTACGCATTCGTTTGTTTAGTATTCATTGTCAAGGACTTAATTGGTTTATTGGTATGACTTCATTGGAAGAGAAAGCGAAACATATTCGTCAGCTTATCTTGACCGCTTTGGCTGAAGCTGGCTCGGGACATACGGGC
The DNA here is from genome assembly GCA_900317055.1 of uncultured Bacteroidales bacterium. GTDB lineage: Bacteria > Bacteroidota > Bacteroidia > Bacteroidales > F082 > Limimorpha. The sequence continues at coordinate 35,357 of ONFF01000022.1, forward strand.
GGCTCTCTCGATTTGGTCGATATTTTCACTGTATTGTATTTCAATCATTTGCGTCACGACCCGCAACATCCCGAATGGGAGGATCGCGACAAGGTGGTGCTTTCCATCGGGCATACGGCTCCTGTGTTGTACGCGACCTTGGCGGCGGTGGGCTATTTTCCTGAAGAAGAGATGCTTACATTGCGCAAATTAGGCAGCCGTCTGCAAGGGCATCCGAGCTACGAGTTCCGCTTGCCTGGCTTGGAGACCTGCTCTGGCTCGTTGGGACAAGGTCTAGGTGTGGCATTGGGTATGGCTCTGGCTGCTAAGATGGATAGCAAACCGAACCGTGTGTTCTGCATTATGGGCGACGGCGAGCAGCAGGAGGGAAGTGTTTGGGAGTCGGCCATGGCTGCGGCGCATCATCAGGTGGACAACCTCTGCGCCATCATCGACCGCAACCGCCTGCAAATTGATGGCGGCACGGAGAAGGTGATGGCCATCGACCCTTTGCGCGACAAATGGGCAGCTTTCGGCTGGCATACCATCGAGATTGACGGGCACGACATGAGCCAAATTAAGATGGCGCTGGACTTGGCTGACCAAGAGAAAGGCAGGCCGACCGTCATCATCGCTGATACCATCATGGGCAAGGGCGTGAAGAGCATCGAGGACAACAACCAATGGCACGGCAAGGTGCCGAGCAAGGAACAATTACCTGGTTTTATAAACGAATTGTCGTAGAGACGCAATGATTGTGTCTCCTGAAAAATGGAATTAATTTGAGACGCAATCATTGCGTCTCTACAAAACGAAACGTCATGAATTACAAAAATAAAGGCAACAAGGCCACAAAGGCTGGTTTCGGCGAGGGTGTCCTTGCTGCTGCACAACAAGATAAAAGGGTGGTCGGATTGGGAGCCGACATTACCAATTCTGTCGGGATGAACCTTTTTGCAGAGGCCTTTCCCGAGAGGTTTCTCTCCATGGGTATCGCTGAACAAGATGCCGTGGCAACGGCTGCTGGATTGGCTCTAGGTGGTAAGATTCCCGTCTTTAGCACCTACGGCGTGTTTGCGGCGCACCGTGCCAACGACCAGATTCGTATCTCGGTGTGTTATAACAATGTGCATGTCATCATTGGTGGTGCTCATGCAGGTGTTTCAGTAGGCCCCGACGGTGCCACGCACCAAGCTTTGGAGGACATCGCAGTCATGCGTGTGTTGCCTAACATGACCGTCATTTCGCCTTGCGATGCCACCCAAGCCAAAATCGCCACGGAGAAAGCCATCCTTGAATGTAAAGGACCGGTCTATGTGCGTTTCGGGCGCGAGGCAGTGCCTGACTTTACTGCTGAAGATCAGGAGTTTGAAATCGGAAAAGCTCAGCTGATGCAGGATGGTAGTGATGTCACGCTTGTTGCCACGGGACATGAGGTGTGGGAAGCCTTGGAAGCCGCTCACATGCTTCAACAAGTTGGTATCTCAGCTCGTGTCATCAATATGCATACCATCAAGCCGTTGGATGGCGAGATGCTCAACAAAGCTGCTGATGAAACCCGTATGATCTTCACCATTGAAGAGCATCAGGTTGCAGGCGGTTTAGGTGGTGCCGTAACAGAGTTTTTGGCCGAAAACCATCCTATCCGTGTTGTTCGTATTGGCATGAACGACCGTTTCGGTGAGTCGGGACAGGCTTCAGCTTTGATGCATAAGTATGGCCTTGATGCCGCAGGCATCGTTAATCGGGTGCTAGAAATGGTCGCCAATGATGACCTCAGCATCTATATTCGCAAGATGGGCATGCCTTTCAACACTTATCCCAAGAAGCTGTATAATAGCAAGATACTATATGAAGGCTACGACTATCATGATGAGTCGACTTTTGCAACCTGTCACGATACACAGGTCTATAAGCATTATATTGACCAAGGCAAACGGGGACACGAGGTGCGCGAGACCTTAGCCCGTGCCCTTCACGACCATTTCATCACGCATGAGCTGTACAAAATGCTCGACCTTTATGATGAGAAAGATGTCATTGGCATTATGGGAGGCCATGCCAAAAGGCGTGATGACCCACAATACCGCCAAATCGTGTTTTTGAGCAAGAAACTGACCGAAATGGGTCGCTTGATGGTCACAGGCGGTGGTCCAGGTGCCATGGAGGCCACACATCTCGGCGCTTGGATGGCGGGTAGGAGCGAGGCCGAGACCGACGAAGCAGTTGATATGCTAATGCCTTCGCCGACCTACAAGGATGAAGGCTGGCTTTGCCGTTCTTTCGAGGTAATGGAGCGTTTTCCTCTGCAAACGGACTACCGCAGCCTTGCCATCCCGACCTATTATTACGGTCATGAGCCAACGGCGCCATTTGCTACCGACATTGCCAAATACTTCGACAACAGCGTGCGTGAGGATGGTATAGTCACCATTGCCAAGGGCGGCATCATCTACACGTCTGGCAGTGCGGGCACGATGCAAGAAATCTTCCAAGACGCAGGCCAAAACCACTACGAGAGTGAAGGCTACGCCAGCCCGATGATCTTCATGGGCAAGGACTATTACACGAATTGTATGCCCGCCTATTCATTGCTGAAAGATCTGAGCGACAGAGGCTTGTTTAAGAATATGATACTCACCATTTCTGATGACAACGATGAGATTATTGAGGCGATAGTGAGGTTTAGGGAGGGGAAGTGAGTCGTTCCAAATTGTGTGTTTTGATTGTACTTAGTTTTTCACAAATGTTTTTGAAACGCATTCTTGATCCGTTACGATTCGGATGAAATACACACCCGTTTTTAGGCTACTCACATTCAATATGACTAAATCTTGTTGTTCCACTTCATGGTCCTCCACCAATTGTCCAAGCGAGTTATAGATAGTGATACATTTGATGTCATTGCCTTTGATGCAGAGATTGTCGCTTGCTGGATTGGGGAAAAGCTCGACCGCTTCACATTTTTCGTCAATGCCGTCAACATGTAAGAAGTGGGCAATGAGGTGGCGCGAGTGAGCAACGATAAATGTATAAGTAGCTGATTCTGATACAATCGTGTTGCCTTCGGTCCAATTTTGGAAGAGGTAGCTGTCATTGGGAACTGCACTAAGTGTGGCTGTTCCGCTAGCAGGATAAGTTCCCGCTCCAATGATGATGCCGCCAATCTCAGGGTCGGCTTCGGCAGTTATTTCGTAAGACAAGGGAATGAAATGGGCGACGAGGTCGCGGTTATTCGTTACGATAAAACTGTAGTCAGGCTGATCCGAGACTTGAGTGCCATTCTCCGTCCATTTGATGAAGGCAAAGCCTATGTTGGATGAGGCATGAATTGTGCAAGTTTGTCCGTAGTTGAATGTTCCACCACCGCTGGCATTTCCACCTTCTGTGGGGCTGGCGGCAACATTTATGGTGTAGTCAACCATGGTGAAGTGCGCAACAAAGGTGGCCGATTCGGTGACGGTGAAGGAGTAGGAGGGGTTGGTAGAAACCTGTGTCCCATTCTTGGTCCACCTATGGAAGACAAACCCTGTATTGGCTGTGGCAGAAAGGGTACAGTTATCACCGTAGTTGTAACCTCCTGATCCAGAAATGGTACCACCTTCTGCTGGATTGGCCATGGCAGTGATGATGTAGTTTTGTGTAGTGAAGTTGGCCACTAGATTTCTGTCAGAAGTGATGGTAAAGGTGTAGGATGGCTGGTTGGAAACAGGATTTCCGTTTTCCGTCCAATTGATGAAATTGAAACCGTAGTTGGTTGTTGCTGTTACCGTACAGTTGTCCCCATAATGGTAGGCACCACCGCCTGAGACCGTGCCGCCATTGGAGGGACTGGAGGAGATGCTGATGACATAGTTGTTTAACTGGAAATGTGCCACAAAACTAGCCGATTCCATCACGGTGAAAGAATAACTGGAGTTGGTTGATACTTGAGTTCCGTCCTTCGTCCAGCGTAGGAAAGTATACCCGGGATTTGGCGTTGCAGTCAAAGTACAGGTTTGTCCATAATTGTATGTTCCGTTTCCAGAGATTGTACCGCTGTTATTAGGACTGGCTGTGGCATTGATAGTGAAGCTTCTTAGCTGGAAATGGGCTACGTAGCTTGCGGCCTCCGTCACAGTGAAAGAATAGCTGGAGTTGGTGGAGACCTGTGTTCCATTCTTGGTCCATTTGATGAAATCATAGCCTGTGGCAGGTGTTGCCGTCAAGGTGCATATGCTGCCATAATTGTGCATACCGCCACCGTTGATAGTTCCGCCATTGCTCGGATTGGCCGTGGCAGTAATGTTAAAGCTTTGCAATTGGAAGTGCGCCACATAGGATGCTGCTTCTGTCACTATGAAGGAATAGATGGGGTCGGTCGAGACCTGCGTTCCGTTCTTGGTCCATTTGATGAAGTCGTAGCCCGTAATCGGTGTTGCCGTCAAGGTGCAAGTGCTACTGTAGGTGTAAGTTCCGTTACCGTTGACTGTACCGCCATTGCTCGGGTTGGCCGTGGCAGTAATGTTAAAGCTTTGCAGTTGGAAGTGAGCCACATAGGCGGACGCTTCTTCCGTCACAGTGAAGGTATAGTCGGCATTGGTCGATACCTGTGTTCCGTTTTTGGTCCATTTAATGAAATCGTAACCTGTTGAAGGGCTGGCTAACAAGGTACAAGTGCTACCGTAGTTGTAAGTGCCGTCTCCGCTGATGGTTCCGCTATTGCTTGGATTGGCAGTTGCGGACACCGTGCAAGGAGGATTCCCGACCCGTATGCGGATTGTGTTCGAGGGGTCGGATTCTCCGTTGAAATAGTTAGTGGTAAGATGGTAATTATAAAAACCAACAGGTACGTTGCTGTTTGTATATGTGCAGCCGCTTATGTCGGTGGCTATAGCATTGCCGTCACGATAGAGTCTATAGGTGTATGTGCCATCGGTAATGTATGTTTTGATAAGCCATGACCGATCAGTAGTGACTTCCCATAGTTGTCCAGTCTGTGAATACAATGAGGCATCTTCAACACCAGTGCTTGAATAAGGACAATAAGAAGCAGGATTACTTGTCTCGGAATAGAAAACGACCCAAAGGTCTTTGGTGTAGTCAATGACGATAGGTGTAGGAAATACGACATCCTGCCAGCTTCCAGCGGTAGCATTATAGCTTTGCTGATGCACCAACTCGGTGGGATGGGCGATGTCGCCTTTATAGATGGATATAGTATAGCTGCCTGCGTTACAGGAATAAAATGCAATTTTCTCAATAGCCATTCCTGCATAACTACTCAATGTCGTTGTAGGGTAGCGGTGTGCCCAATAGGTTCCTCCTTCATATCCAAAATTGTATATTGCATTTCCAGTGCCATATTGTAAAATTGCGTTTTCAGGGGTTGGAACTTGCCATGATAGGCTGACATTGTCCCCATTCACCGAAGCTTCGAGGCTGTCTGGACTTGGACCTGGAAAATGGACATCTGCGACCACGGTACTGGATTTTAAGGACATGGTGCCATCTGATTTCACGCTTTTCACATAATAGGAATGAATGCCGTATGTGACATTGCTGTCAGTATAGCTTGTGGTGTGCAAGTTGTTGGCAATCAAGTCGCCATCTCGATAGAGTTTATAATAGGCAGCATCGCTAACGCTACTCCAAGTGGTGGTGACATTTCTCTCGCTTACCACGGAGTTGATTTCAGCGGGAGGATTGATATTGGGTGTTTGGGGATAGCAATTGAATATGGCACCGTTGTTTCTGTCATATGCCCTGTGGTTTGAGTTTTCCATGCAGTTTCTTTGTGGGTTCAAAGCCCCAATCAAAAAGTATCCGTCACTTTTTCCCGCCCAGCCCCAATTGAAGTGGAAGTAATCGTTTTCGTCGTACCCATCGCAAACAAATGCATGCCCGATGTTTTCCGTTTCTCTAAGACCTCTATATAGGATGGGGCGTTCAAGATCCAGTTCTTGCTTAAGCATTTCAATCCAAAGAGAATCAGAATAATAAATCGTGGTGTCAATGGACTTTCTTCTGTATACTATATTTGAGGAGTAATTAAAGTAGTGGGACAATGCGTATACGGAAGACTGGAGTTTGCCAGCACTCCCGGAGGAGGCATAGTCAGTATTTACGGACACGCCACAATGATACATCAATGTGGCTACAGCCAAAGCCTCTGCATCAGTGTATCCTCTTGAATAATAGTTTTTCATGTTGTCCCAATCGTATGTGGTATTGCCAAAATCGACATACTGGCTGCCATATTGAGGATGGTGGTAGGGCGTATACGAATGCGTCCCATTGCCCTTGATGGGGTATTCCCAATAGTTCATGACTTGAGCCATTGCTGTGGCAACGCAACCCGAATAGCAATGACCGTCTGGTCCTGTTGGGGCGGCTGGACAAAGATTGTTGAAAGGTGCGTTTTGATACCACTTTGTTCTAATGAGCGGATTGACACTGTTTCTGGATTTAGTAGGTAAACCAATGCCGTTCAACAGGTTGTTCCATTCTGAATAGATTTCATCATCAGCTTCCAGTCTGCTTTCCGTCACAAATGCAACTTCTTCGTCGTATGCCTTCAACCATTCGTATATGTTTCCGAGCATTGTTTCCGTTCCAAATCCTCCCTCGGTTGAATAACCCAAAACGGGATGCACGGCATTGTCAGCAGCGATGATGACGAAACAATGCTCGTTGCCAAAAATGTATATGTTTGGAAAAGATTCCTTTTCAGCAAAGTCAACAAGATGGATATCCATGTTACTATGCCGTTTGGAATTCAAAAATGTCTCGGCAGCCCGCTGTGCTGTTTGCACAGTCACATTCTCAGCGAAGGCTGATAAGACCATGGCTAAAAGAAGGGTCAAAATAAGGATGCTTTTTCTTGCCATAGTTAGTCGATTTTGGTCGTTTTCAAAGCTTTAAGGCCTTTTATATGCGATTGTTCCAAACTAGAAACTCATAATTTGAGGCAAAGATATGTTTTTTTAATCACTTGTTATATTTCTTATTGTTATTCTTACTCACCCCTGCTTCTTCTACAATGAACTTTGATGTGCTCTGGATAAGGCTTCGCATAACTGAATTGCCTTCCTGCTTGTAAATGCTGATGAAGTAGTCCTTCATTTTCTTGCCTCTCTTCATCCATTTCAAGTAGCGATAGTCCCTTTTCCAGTCTTCTATCATCTTGTCTGAGATAGTGCACTTTTCAACCATTTTGAGTTTAACATTGAATTCCCCAGTTCCCCAATGGCTCTTTCCTCCTGGAAGGGGCATATAGGATCGGGGTACAATGAAACAATCGCCTGCAAAAGTTAACGGGTGCATCCCTTCCATGTCTTTTTTGTACACAAAGACGCTGTCTGTAAGGCTTTCCTTGGTGATGGGTATCTGAATACTGAAAACGCCTAAATCCACATCTTTTGCCAATATGATGGCTTCGTTGTACCATGAGGAAGAGATGGCGAAACTGAGGCTGAGGGTCAGGTTGTCACGGTCATTGAACGAAAAACGAATGTCGCGGTCGTAATCCTTTCCTACTTCAGGGAAAATCTGGTTAGCCGACATATTGGGTAAATGGCAGCGGTATGGTTTCTTGGTCATGGCTGGGCTTCTTTGAAAGACTGGGCAATCAACGGAATGCATGCAGTAAGGTCGTAGTCATAGAGTTGGACGTTTTGTCCGGTCTTGTCCTCGCGCAGTTCGCGGTAGGAGCAAAGGTCGTAATGGATTTTTTTCTTCTTGTAGATGTTCTTCAGGTCTTGTTCAGGTGCAGTGGTCCCTGTTTTTTTGGCTGTAATGAACGCTTCGATATTCTCGCGGATTTCCTCGCGTTCCATGTCGGTGGGAGGGCGGAAGCCTAAAATCAGCCGCTCCACACTCCAACGATTGTGCTCCACTGCCGAAAGCGTTTCGATTTCATCTTGTGTTAGGGCATAGAACTTGTCCCAGTCCTTTTCTTCATGACCTAATGAACGCATTTTCGTGGCCAAGGTCATCACATTGTAGATGTTGGAGTAGCGCATACTAAAGGTTTGCACTTTGCGCCATGTGGCCTCGACTTTTTCGACAGGCATGTCGGTAGGGGTGCCTTCCTGGCCGTAACTGCATGTGTAGAAGTAGTTAAGCCGTTTGGCCATTTGTAAGAGAGGCAGGCGGATGTCGTAGCCACAATTGTCCATGCCGATAGGGTAAAGGTTGCGGTAACCATCGGTTTTGCGAACTTTCTCCAACATGGTTGAGCTTTCCGTTGCGACCAGTACGGTTATTTCGTTCTGATAGAAGTTTTTGGGCAGGGCAAAGGCTCGGTCGAAGTTACTGCTGTGGTCGGTATCGCATAAAGCGAGGGTCAGAAGCTGTTCTTTGTTGTCAGCCCAAAGCTGTAGTTTCTGTTGAAGCAATGGATCGTAAAAGTCGCCGTCCACGAATTCCCATTCCACATCCACGAAGTCTTCTCGCGAGGAATGATAGAGTGGCTCGTGGTATAGTGTCATGCTGTGTTGTTTCAGGTCGATGTTGCGGTAGTAAGAGTGTTCGAAAAGGTTGGAGTAGCGTTGGATGAAGGCGTCTTTTTTTTCCGTCATTGCTTTGTCGACAATGGTAATGCGGGTGCGGAGAGTTTGGTTGCGCACATAGTTGGGGAAGTGGGCAATGAGGGCGGCATGGAGAGCCATGCTTTCGCCAAGGTCGCTAAAGCCTGCGATGACCAGATGCACGGTCTTGTTCGATGCTGTGTCGATCTTTTCCCTATCCAAAGGCGGATAGACAGCTCTTTTGCCAAGTCCGCAAAGCACGTTCTTTGCCCATTGGTCTTCCATCGTAAAGGCATACAGCTCAAACTTCTTGTGGATTTCGGGATAGAGGTCGAGGGTTTGCAGCAGCCAAAGCGTCACCTTGTCGTGTAGCAGCAGGTGACACAAGGGCTTGGATTGGCCTTCTGGAGCCTCGGGATAGTCCATGGCAAATGTTTCCAAGGCTTGTAAGACCTCGTGGTCGGCAGTTTCCTTTTGTGGCAAGATGCAAAGCTCGTTATAGTCTTTGCATTGTGCCTTTTCTATAGTGTCAGCCATCTCAATGCCGCAGCCCAAGGCTTCGTATTGCTTGACGATGCTTTTGCGGATGGGGTGGGAACCGATTATAAGTGCTTTGTTGTTCATTGGGTTGGCTCTTGTTCTTTAAATAGCGTGCCTAACCCTTTCCAATATCTTGGGAATGGCCAGCATCAAGAAACTATCGTATTTCAAATCATCAGGACTGATACGGCGTAAGTCATGATAAGAACATAAGTCGACATGGGCAGGATCCGAAGCGTTGTTTTTCAGCTTTTTGCGGAAGGCCTTGCGCTCTTCTCCAAAAAGGCTTTCATATTGAAAACGCTCTTGGTCACTATAAGGCCGATAGCCCATGATGAGTTTCTCTACCACCCAACGTTCATGCTCGCTTCTCGAAAGGGCGTCATTGAATTTTTCCCACACATCTTCAATTGTCTTGTTTTTCTTGTCTCTCTCATTTGCTTTTTTCTTTTGCTCTTTTGCCTGCCATCTTTCGATTCCCTTGTTTCTCGATTCGAAACAATCAGCACAGAAAAGATTCGACAGGCTCTCCTTGACCATGGTCAAGTTGCCCTTCCATTTTTCATCGTCAATCAATGGGGTTATTTTCTTTGACATTTGGACATGTTGGTATTTGCCCAATGCCTGAGTGTACCGTTTCGCACAATGGATATCTTCGGCCGGTAGGTTGCCGATAACATCGCCAAGATTGTACATTCTGCTGGCAAAGACAGCGCTTCGTGTGTCAATCTCATATAGATTGTTCTCTTTTTTAGATTGGATGAAAGCCTGTACATCTTCTTCGGTCATCAGTACTGTGTTTGGCATATCGTTCTTCGACAATACTTTTACAATCTGCAATTCGATGTCAATATACGAATCCTTGTTTTCTTCCATCCCGTTGACCGAATACTTGCAGTAGTCCAGCAGATTGCATAGATACTCCTCCTTCTTCAATTCACTTGCAATGTTTTCGTTTTGGCTCACTAAAGTGATGACAGTGCGGTTGGTGCAGACGAGTTTCCCGTAAACATCGTATTCTACATAATTGACATAATGAGCTGACAATGCCACCTGTCGTACCACTGCTAGCATCAAGGGACTATCATCAGTCACCACCACATGCAGATGCCCATAGTCGTTTGGCGCAAAAACAAAGTTTTTGAGCTTATCCAAAACATAGGCACGAGCGATATACCAATGGTTGATGGTTTCGCGTGAAAATGCTTTACCATCCTTATGCGTCAGATATTCAAACGGTGTTTCTTTTTTTATCTCTTTTGTCATTGCTCAGCTTCTTTTCTGTAGTTCGCAGGTTTGTCGGACATGAACACATTGCAGTTTCCGGCATCGTAGGCGGATGGACTCTGATACAATCTTAGACCAAACCAGTCGAGTGACTCTATGATATGTTCGATAATCTGAGACTGTTGCCACTCAAAGGAGGAAAGGTTGCTGTCGATGAGGAAGGCATAAACTTGCAAGGGCATACCGCTTTCCACTTGTTCCAACCATCTCACTACAAGGCGCGGTTGTTGGGAAATGTGCGGATGGTTCATTAGCCAATGGTATAGGTACATCCGGTAAAGATGAGCGTTGAGGGCACCTTCGTGTATTTCTGTCTCAGGCAAATAGGCATGGGTCCCGTCTCCATCAAACTGCTTGTTCAACTGTTCAGCCTCATCTTTGGAAAGAGCATGGAACCAGCCCGTGTCCAAAATGAAAGACTTGAACATCCTCCGTCCGTAGGTTTTCCCTTCCATCATGTTTTGGAGGTTGATAAAATGGTCCGAATGCAATGCACTGATGGGAATGGTGGAGGTCGTTGTGTCCCAGTTATAGATAGTTACGGTGGTCAGCGATACCCTTTTCACTTCACCGTCAACATTGTATTTGGGTACCTGAATCCAATCGTCGATATTGAGCAGATGGTGTAAACGAAGGTGCAAAAAAGCAATCGCCCCTTTGACTTTGTCCTGGAATATCCAAGCCAGTAGCGCGCCAACAATACCAAACACAGTAGCGCTCTTGTCGCTCTTTGGAATGTCGAAGATCCAAATGAATCCAATAATCCAGAGGCCGATGCCAAGAAGAATGAATATTTGGCACCAAGTGATGCCGTTTTCATTTTTGCGTAGCGTGTAAATGTTGGTCAAAGTGTTGCATACCCCAAAAACAAGTGATGCGGAAATAGTCAGAAAGATAATCTTATACCACTTGCTTCTGATAGCCATTGCTATGAAGTCATGTATGCGGATCAGATGCGACTCTGAATTGAGGCATTTTTGCCAATTATAGAGCGATAGTAGTGACAATGCTGCCATAACAAAAAAAAGTAATGTCACCAGCCACCACCATTTGTAGATCATCGCCCCCATAATCCGAGTAATGCCTCGTTCGGAGGACATCCATTTTTCGCTTAGTTTTTTCATTTCCAAATCGATTAGATACTGGATTGGAATCCACTCGTCGTTAATCTCCAGGAGTTGATAATTCTATCAACTTGTTTTCTATTCCAGCAATCTCCTCATCGCCCTCACCATCTGCTCCTCCATCATAGTGCACTTCTCATCAGCTTCGATGACGGCGCAGAGATCTGCCAAGAGGTCGATGCGGTCACCCTCGGTGGCAGCGTATAAAGGCTTGTTCTCGCGGATGCAGGCAATGACTTCGGCATCGCTCATCTTGGAGAAAAGCTTTTCCGTTTTTTCAACGGCATCGAATCCGCTCCTTTCGAGCATTACTTTCACTTCTTCCGATTTGATGTTACCATCGATGTTGGCGGCATAAAGCATCACCATCGTCTTGAATTCTTCTTTGTTGAGTGTCATGGTATGTTGATTGTTTAATTGTTTATTAATGAGGTTTTAATAATTCTTTTCCCAAATTATAATGGTATGGTCGTCAGAGGCAGACACTATTTGCTTGTCATTAGGGCTAAAAAAGGCAGAGTTGACGAAATTGTTATGTCCTTTCAATATCTGAATACAATTACCTGTTAGTGCATCCCATACACGGATAGTATTGTCATCTGATGCCGAAACAATATATTTTCCATCAGAGCTGAAAGATGCTGAGTTCACGTCGTCATCATGACCTTCTAACACTTTTATACAATTGCCATTCTTTGCATCCCAGATGCGAATTGTACAATCTGCAGAGGCAGATACTATGTGCTTTCCGTCTAGGCTATATTTTGCATGCCAAACGCCATCATTATGTCCGTACAAGACTTGCATGCAAGATCCAAGATTGCTATCCCAGATGCGTATTGTTCCGTCTTCTGACGCAGATACGATACTTTGACCGTCAGGGCTGAAACAAGCATGATTCACATCTCTTACATGACCATACAACGTTTTTATGCAATTGCCAGTAGTTAAATTCCAAATGCGTATTGTATTATCAACGGAGGCGGAAACAATGATCTTGCCGTCAGGGCTAAAAGAGGCTGACCAAATGCTGTCTTCATGCCCAATAAGTATCTGCAAACAAGAGCCAGACTTCACGTCCCATGTCCGAATCGTTCCGTCGTCGGAAGCGGATACAATACAGTTGCCATCAGAATTAAACGCAACACATGTGACGAAATCATTATGCCCTTTTAATCTAGTAAGATGATTTCCGTTTTCAGCGTCCCAAATACACAACGTGTTATCGTCCGAAGCAGAAGCGATTAGCTTGCCATTAGGGCTGAAAAGGGCTGATTCTACAGAATCTTTATGCAAGAGAGTTAACTTGCAATGATAGTTGTTGAGCCCGACATCATCCTTTGTTAATGCAAGTCTTAATCCTAATCCACCATGGCTTTTGAAGTTTGGAGGCCCTGCTTTACGTGCGGTTGGTTTGCAATTTTCTGTTTCACACCAGCAACCTCCTTTATAGATACGGAACATCCTAGGGATTTGTCCTGCCAATAGTTGGCTCATGTCGACGAATTCTTCTATTTCATCTTCGCACCATTCCCATACATTCCCACTCATATCATACAACCCAAGTTCATTTGCTTTTTTTTGTTTTACAGGATGTGTGGTGTTCTCGCTGTTTTCAAGATTCCAAGCTACTTCATCGAGAATATTGCTACCGCTATACAGGAAATTACGACTTTGTGAACCTCCTAGGGCAGCATATTCCCATTCATCTTCTGTGGGAAGCCTGAAGTGCATTTTTGTCAAGTTGTTAACTCGGTTGATAAAGAGTTGACAGTCATTCCATGATACACTGTCTACGGGATGGCTTTCTCCCTTGAAGCGCGATGGGTTGTCTTGCATAATCGCACACCACAACAACTGGGTTACAGGAGTTTCACCCAAAAAGGTCCTGTCTGTAACTTTTATCATCGAAAAAGGGACACCCAAGACAGTGTAATCCAGGTGTGTATTTTTATCATCATTATTTTGGGATAGACGAACACTACTTTGCGGAGTCGTGTGAGGAGAAGGGCCTTTCCCTTCATTTACTCTCTTTATGGTTTGCCCCTCCTTGATTTTTAACCAATGTGAGAGGTCTCTTATCAGTTTCTCTATTTCGGATTCGGTTTTTGCTCTTACTTGTTGCTTTTGAGGAAACATGAAAATGAACCAATTGGATAACGGGATATCGTCAATGTTTATAAAAACAATGCGTTTTTTCCTCTCCTGAGCATAATTCAATTCCCTTATAGTCCAATCGGTGGCATAATTGTCTATGATTGTATGGGCTTTTGAGTACATGAAAAGGAATACGCTCGCTTCGTCTATGGCATTTATTATTACGCTTGCGAATTGAGCATCGCTTTCGATCTCATCGATGTCCATCCAACATGTCTCATTCAAATCATTTTGGATCCTGTCAACAATAAGAAAGACTTTTTCTTTGTCAACTCTTTTATATGAAATGAAGATTTTTGCCATTTACAAATCAAAGAATTTCGAATGTGACATTAACTATGCATCGGCTTCAGCAAATCGTTCACGGTCTTCACGGGGTTGAAGGTCTCGATGGGCACTTCGACAAAGATGGTGATCCAGTCGGCCATGGCGCCGTTCCAGAGACCGGGCAGCTCCAAGGCTTTCAACTCACGGCCGTCCTTCGACTTGTTGGAGATGAAGCCTGTGTTGGCATCCACATAGTCGGTCAGGCAGAAGGCCTCGCCTTTGTAATTCCAGCAGCCGCACACGAGGTCGACGGGGTTGAAGTGTGTCGAGCCTTGGAAGATGGCTTCTTGAGCCTCGTCTTTGTGGTTGATTTGCGAGGATTCAATGATTTGCAGCGACACCTCATCGTCCATGTTTTTCACCCAGAAGGGACCGCCTCCTGGCTCGCCTTCGTTCTTCACCATGCCACAGATGCGCATCGGGCGGTTGAGCTTGTTGTATAGGTAGTCGATCTTCTCAATATCGTTGTAGTCGTTTACGAAGTCTGGGATGTCCATCATCAGTTGCTCTTTGGCGAAACGGATGGCTTCGTTCAGTTCGTCGGTAGAGACCGCACCCTGGTCGAGCATTTCCAAATACTCGAACGAGCGTTGCTGGAGGTGGAGTAGGAGACCTGCCAACACCTTCTTATATACGATGGTGGTCTGCGCCTTGGTCTCGGGCACGATGTTGTCGATGTTCTTGATGAAGACGATTTCCTCGCCGAGGTCGTTCAAGTTTTCGATGAGGGCACCGTGGCCTCCCGGACGGAACAGAATCTTGCCGTTGGCCTCGCGGAACAACTCACCGCTGGCATCGATGGCTACCGTGTCGGTGGAAGGTTTTTGGCAGGAATAGGTGATGTTGTAGCGCACACCGTATTTCTTCTCATAGTCGGCTTTCAGCGCGCTGACGGTCTTCTTGAACGGCTCTTCATGTTCAGGTGAGACGGTGAAATGCAATTTGGCAACACCTTCGTTGTCGGTGGCATAACGGGCCGCTTCCACCAGATGTTCTTCCAAAGCTAGACGGTTGAAACCATCATAATGATGGAATTTCAACAGGGCCTTTGGCAATTTGCCGTAGTTGAGGCCGTCTTCCAAAAGAAGGGCTTTTACAATATCAACTTTACGGCCTTCCTTTAATAAGGTGTCGATGTTGTTGCTATAGAGGCGTTTGACGGCAGCGTTGAGGTCATCAAAGAAAGCGAAGCTATGTATGTGGGCGAAAAAGATGTCGGTAAACTTGGTCTCTTCGGCGGTCTCGATGAAGGCGAAGAGATCTTTGAACATGCGCGAGGCAGCACCCGAGGCAGGGACAAACTTCGTGAACTGGTAGAATTCCTTGTCGGCCTCAAAGCTGGCGGTCATTTGTCTAACTTGTTCTTCGTCAAGACGCAGGATGCCGTCGCCAAGGGTGGCAGGGCGCATCAGTTGAACATATTGTGTGCCGCGTTTGAGCTGCGCAACTTGCTGTATTACTTGATTTTCGTTGATGTTTCTTTCCGAAAGCTGTTGAAGGTCTTTTTCTGTAAGCATAATGATAGGTTTTTAAACGCTTCAAAAATAAGAAATTAAGTAATGCGAAGAAAAAAAACTACAAAAAATTTCTTGAAACGGTTGCAGCATTGAAAAAAGTTGTATCTTTGCAGCCGAAATCGAAAGATTCAACGAAGTCACATGTGTAGCATATGACTGAGTTAATTCAAGCCCAGGTGGTGAAATTGGTAGACACGCCACTTTGAGGGGGTGGTGCCGATTACGGCATGCAAGTTCGACTCTTGTCCTGGGCACTGATTCCAAGCCCCGATGGCGGAATTGGTAGACGCGTACGTTTCAGGTGCGTATATCGAGAGGTGTGCAGGTTCGACTCCTGTTCGGGGCACCCTAAACATAGATACCCTAATTGATTATCAATCAGTTAGGGTTTTTCTTTTGCAAAACTTTCCTACTTTTGTTCCTACTTTTTCAAGGGTCAAAAAAGCACCTTCAAATCTGGCTGATTCAAAGGTGCAGTGACAATTCAATTTCCTATGGCGGAAATCTGCTGCAAAGATAACACTTTCTCAGATTCTTGCAATCATCATCCATTCTTTTTTGAGTTGGGCACCGCTTGACTGGCTGACGAAGGCTGCGGCCAGAAAGCTAATATAAAAAGGTGTGAGCCGACCCCGCAGCCTTTGGCAGATAGGCAACTCTCCGAATCTTTACAATTGCCAGAACAAAACGACAACGATAGAGCGGGGGAGTGCAACCCAGTATTTAGCCGAGGGCTGACAAAGGTTGCGGCTAATA
Organism: uncultured Bacteroidales bacterium; assembly: GCA_900317055.1. Taxonomy (GTDB): domain Bacteria; phylum Bacteroidota; class Bacteroidia; order Bacteroidales; family F082; genus Limimorpha. The sequence continues at coordinate 51,554 of ONFF01000022.1, forward strand.
AGCTTCCTAAAAGATGCGGAATCAGACCTCCGCAACCTTTGGCAGACATCGGATTAACAATAACACTACAACCGACAACGAGGGCGTATTTCGCGCCCTACGATAAAAAAAGAAGGCACCCATCAGGATGCCTTCGTGATTGCTGCCGTTGTCTGTTCGTAGGGCGTTACGCCTTGTTGATTTTGCGACCGACCTTTTCGGCTCTTGTCTTGATGATGAACGAGCCGAAGCCACGGAGATAGACATTCTCACCCTTGGCGGCATAAGTGAGGTAGAAGCGAACGGCATCGCCGACTTCTGCCCAACTGCCAACGGGAACGGTCACACCCATGGAAGGGTCGGTTTCTTCGGTGTTGAAGATGCCGATTTTCTTCTGGGTGAGGTTGTAGGCCACGACGATGAAGTTGGCTTCGGCTGGTTTGCCGATCTGCTCTGCTGCGGAAGGCTCAGCGTAGAAGTCCTTCACATCGTTGGTGAGTGTGACCACGCTTTCGAGCATTGGTGAGTCGATGTGCTCACCGCTGCCGATGCCCTCCATCAGGGAGAGGTCAACCGTCTTGACATCATCCACAATGACGGCGGCAGCTGCCAATTGATGGACAAGCATGTTGCGACGGGTTCTGCCACTGGTGACGGATGGATAGAGCGAGGCAAGCTGCTCAGTGGTCAACTGCCCAGCAAGCCCCTGAATCTCTCTGAAGTAGTTACGCTGCGCCATCTGTGCAGCGGTCTTGGGGTCTTTCTGCGATTGTGGAAGGCCTTTCATATAGGCGATGCCATTCCACGAGGCACCAATAACGGTACCAACTTTTCCTTTGAATCCGCCTAAGATTCCTTGCTTTATTTTGCCCATGGTTATAGAGTATTAAGGTTAGTATTACGGTTGCTTATTTTGTATAGTTGGTAGGGACTTGGTAGGGAGCGGGTCAGTACCTGATTCGGGCTGTTTCTCTACTCCCATGTCCTTTTTCTTTTTGGGTGGCCGTGCGGGTCGTTTGGTGACACCCAAGGTGCCGATACTGACACGCGAACGGTTTTGGCTGGTGACAAACATGAAACCTGAGAACTCGTCGCGGGGATTGCCGTAAGGCTTCACATTGACTTCGAAGGATTGTTTGCCTGTGCTTTTCAGCGTCACTGGAGAAGTGACGAGAAACAGCCTCTGCTGCGTGATGTTGGCAACCAAGATGACGGGATAGTCGTCTGGGTGTTGGTCGCGGTAGTAGGTCACGGCCTCCCAAAAGATTTGGAGGTCGGAACGATTGGCATTGACCGAGACCGCCGGAAGGTCGGTCGTCGGGGAATTGCCGAGAGTGGTCAGGCTGTCGAGGTCGACGGTTCTGGTCTTGTCGATGACAGCCGCATAGGAAGCCAACTGCTGGACGAGCAGATTTCTGCGAGTCATGCCCTTGGGCTTCTTCGGATAGATGAATTCCAAATCCTCGTTGGAGAGGGACATCGAGAGAGTGACCAACTCCTTGAAATAGCCCTGCTGCATTTTCTGGTTGCCTGACCTGCTTTTCTTGTAGGACTGAGGCAAGCCTTTCATGTAGAAGATGCCATTCCAGTAGGAGCCGACCACAGTGCCGACCTTGCCACTAAATCCACCAAGTATGCCCTGTTTTATTTTGCCCATTGCGTTTCGATTTTGGTGTTTTCAAAAAAAGCCGCCCGACTGGACGGCTTTTCAACATTCAACCCGATAAGCGATTAGTCGCGTTTCTTGGGTTTGGCAGGACGCTTAGTCACGGACATCGTGCCGAAGCCGACGAGAGCGATCTTGGAGCCAGTGGCGAGCATGAAGCCCGAGAAGGTGTCTTCGGCTTCGCCGTAGGCGGCCAGACCGACATTGAACGACTGGGTACCAGTCGTGCCGATGGTGGCGGTGGAAGGCACCAGATAGACTTTCTTCTTGGTGACATTGGCCACGAAGATGACGGGGTACTCCTCGCCGTGCTCAGCACGGAAGGCGTTGGCACCCTCCCAAGAGATGGTCAGGTTTTCGCCAGCTGCGGCGATGGTGACCTCTGGCAGGTCATCCGTCGGCGCGTTGCCAAGAGAGTTAATGTTGCCCAAGTCGACGCTCTTGGTGTCGCCATCGACGGTGGCGACAGCAGTGAGCTGCTTGACGAGGACGTTGTGACGGGTCATGCCGCTGATAGCCTCAGGGAACAAGAATTTCATCTGTTCGTCCGAGAACTGGGCGGCGATGTCCAGCACTTCCCTGAAGAAGCCGCGTTGCTTGGTCTGCGCTGCGGTCTTCGGGTTCTTGTGGGACTGGGCGAGGCCACGCATGTAGCTGATGCCGTTCCACGATGCACCGATGACGGTGCCGACCTTACCTCTGAATCCTCCGAGGATTCCTTGCTTAATCTTTCCCATTGTTCTTATCTTTTTAGGGGTTAGTAATTTTGGTTAGTTATCTGTTTCGCAAATGTATAATCTTTTTATTTACAGCAGGTTATACTGGTATTGCTTGCATTCTTTTGCGCTGGTTTGCGTAGTTTGAAGCGAAAAAAACATTACTACACTCAAAAGAAATGAGACGATTGCGCTTTGGGTAGAAAACGAGGTGGTTAAAAAAGCAAGTACCCTAACGGCAAACGGAGACCCGCATTTGTCGGGGCGTAGTTTATTTAGGGGCTTGGCTTTTTTAAGCACCGTACCCAAGAAGGGATAATTAACGCTTCAGGAAATCCTATAAAAAACTCCCCGTAAGCAGTTGCCCACGGAGAGTGTGTTATTTGGATAAAGAATCTGACTTATTGAATCTCTTCGATTTTTTGCTGACCCTTTATGATTAAGTCTCTGAGTTCTTCAAGTTCTTTATCGGACATGGTAACCGTAGAGTTTTGTTTACGATAATCGACACTGAGTTCAATATTCCATTTCTTTCCTGGGTTAGCCGTAGAGAACAGTCTCATGTTATCTTTGGTGATATAGGCATATCGTTCTTCATGGTCAACCTCACGTGTTTTGTTTTCAATAATGACGTTCATGGCATCCAAAAAGTACGGACACTCTTCTGTTAATAGTCTGGCATCTTCCCATGAATAATAATACTCGCCTCCGCAATCTTTGCGGAAGTTTATGTATGTTAAGGAATGGTCAACTGAAGTGATTTTTTGAACGCTTACAGAGACGCTTTTTAGTTTACCTAGTTCGTACACATCCAAATGAACAAGTTGACCACTGTTCATTATGCTATCAAGCTCATGTAATGCAAGAGCTATAGAGTCTATTTGAGTTTCTGTCACTACAGGCTCTTCAGTAGTGGTCTCGTTCGTTGGTTGATTTTTGTTGACTGTAGTAGTACAACTGAACAAACCAAACAGAAGTGAAACTGAGCAAACAAGTAACAGTTTTAAACAAGTATTAGTTTTCATAATAATTCCCTATCTAAGTGTCGGGCACAACCTTTAGTTTACAAAGGCAAAAATACAAAAAAGAAATCAAACTCTCTTTGATAAATACAAAAGAGACGATTTTTGCGAAGCAACATTACTTCAATTCTCTATTTAGGGTGGTAGGTGGGGTAAGTGGTGGCACTTAGGAGCGAAGCGACTGCCCTTCTTTCCGAATTGTCAAAATAGGGTGGTTGGAGGGGTACGAGGTGGTACAGGAGCGGAGTTTACGAAGCGACTGTGCTTTCCAAATGTTCTACTTAGGGTGGTTGGTGGGGTTTGATGGTGGTTGCCTGAGCGGAGCTTTAGCGGAGCGACCTGTTCCAAATTCTGGGGTGGTGGTCGGGGGTGACGGCGGCACGGATGTGCGTTGGCTCAGCAGGTAAGGGGGAAAAGCGCCTGCGGCTAAGGGGCGGTGACACTCACGCAAGAATGAGAAAACCGAGCCTAAACGACTATACGAGAGTGGGATACCCTGCGCCCCGTTCGCGCCAGCGCGGCCGACCCGCCCGACAGGAGTCCGCGCACGGTTTCAATCCGAAGCGGCGGCGGGCGTGCCTTTTGCGGCGGCGACCCCGAAGAGGCA